>JADIYN010000036.1 GCA_016705335.1 Draconibacterium sp.
TCATATGATCATATTATTGGCCCTAACGTTTCTGCCAGGTGGTATTTGGCGTATCAGTCAATAGGTAATTTCTGGTGTGGAGATTGCCTGGAATGGGAATGGGGTAATTCAGTTTATGGAGGAACAGTAGCTATCAAATCACCGGCAAATATTACAGCTTCTGATAAAGAATTTTATGATAAAATAAACCTTAGCTGGGCAAAAGGAACTGATTTGCCAACAGAAAATGTTCAATATCGAATTTACAGAGGAACCACTTTAAGTAACGGTACTTTAGTTCAAACTGTTTCCGGTACAACGTACTCATGGACAGATGTTACCATTTTTCCGAATGATGTTTATTATTATTGGGTAACCACTTACAGCAGTACATCTTCATGGGGAGTTCACGAATCCGCAAGAAACAATTCAAATGCAGTTACAGGCAAAGCAAAAACCATTACTGTTGATGCATCAGACGGTTTATATACGAACAGGGTTAAAATTCAGTGGGAGGATTTGTCAGAATTTGCTGAAGAAATTCGTATTGAAAGAAGTATCCCAAATTCTTCAGAAAAAGAAGAATTGGGAATACTAAGCAAAAATGCCCAGGCTTACAGTGATAATGAAGCAATTCCCGGTTACAATCATACGTATTTTATAACACCGATTCAGGAAGTTCGTACTTTTCCTTCTTTATCTGATCAGGGATATATAAAACCAAACGGTTCGATAAAAGGATCAGTTACTTCCCTGCTTGGTGCCGGGGTTGAAGGAGTTCAGGTTTGTGCTATACCAATTACCCCAAACCTAACACCTGGCGCACTTCAGGTTCCTGCGGGCGGATATTGCGCAACTACCGATATTGACGGATATTACGAAATAAGGAATGTATATTATTTTGAAGAAGCCGAATTTCAGATTGTTCCTTTTAAAGCCGGTCCTGTTGAAAATCACGTTTTTTCTCCCGACACGTTAAAACGGGTACTCGACTTAAATTCAAAATTGAGTTCGGGGGTTAATTTTACCGATCAAAGTGTTTTCACGGTTGGCGGAAAAGTTACATTCCCTGTGTCATCAACAAATGTTGAATGTGGTGTACCAAAAGTTGAAATACTGTTTAACGGCGAAAGCCGCAGCATTTTCACCAACGGAAACGGAGAATGGACCTATGCCATTCAGGATGAAGGTTCTTACACATTTCAACCTAAATTTTTACACCATTATTTCGAAAACAGCAGCGGAGATACTGCAACTACTGTTTTTGTAAACGATGATATTACAACAATTAATTTCACCGACCTTGAAGTTGACGACATTCTTGTAAAAGTACAGGGTGGTTGCGGCGATCCGGTTGCTGATAGAGCAACCATTCAGGTAACTTCGCCGGGTAATTGTTTTAATCAGCAATTTTATACTGATGCCAACGGATTGCTGACTTTAAAAGATTTGCCTGCCCGCGAATACAGCGTTCAGGTTATTGCACTCAGTCCGGTTAATACAAATATTTTTGATCAGATTGGCAATAAACCAATTAGAATAGATCTTACTGTTCGGGATACTGCCGATGTTGTTTCAGAAAGAGATAGCATGGAAATTACACCGGCAGATACCATTTTTCTGCCCAACGGTAAAATGTCGGTTACCCCGGCTGATACAATTTTTTCAAGTGTAGCCGACACAGTGCGTGAAGAGGTTATTCCCAAAGCCGATTTTATTTATCATTCGCCATTAAATGTTGTGGTTGATTTTGCCGATGCAGGTGCCGAAGTTTTAGATGACTGCAACAATTCGGATAACGACGACATAATTATCATGGAACAAAACAGTAAGTATAAATTACTTTTTGATGTTTCGGAACAATTGGGCGACTGTCCCATTAAAGAAGGGAAACTTCGGATTTTTGATTTTGTAAGCGATTTGGGTGATACGCCAATTGAAGTTCCAATTGTTAACGGATTTGCTGTTTACGAAATAAATGCAGGGTTGCCCGAAATTGCAGAAAGTGCTGAACATAACCACGAAAAATTGCTTTACGTTATTCCGGAAGTTGGATTCTTAGATGCCAAACCGCTTGAATATTGGGTAACCGTAACCGGTGTAAAAACCCAGGCTCCTTCTTTTATTACACAATCGCCCGATTTACCTATGTTAATTTTACACGACCCACCCGGGGATAACAGCGTTTCGTATGTAGAAAAGGGTACTGAATTTAAAAGCTTCGAAACCCATGAAATGAAGATTGGTGGTGAAGCTGGTATATTTGCCAATTTGTTGATCGGAGCTAAGTGTTAACTCCTTTTCTTCAAATGGAGCTGGTCTTTAATAAGATTCTCCGCAGTTGCCGGAAGGATAATTTTGACCGCGACGGAATTGAAACCACGATAACATTTAATGATAGGTTTTCTACTTCCGATATGGATAATCTTACAGGAAATGATGGTGATGTATATATTGGCGCTTCATTCAACCAGATATTTGCTTATGGTGATGAACTTACTTTTAATAAAGATCTGTGTAAAGCTGAAGTAAAAGTTGTTCCAACCATTGATATAGATGGTTTTGCCACAACTTTTGTTTATACTGAAAAACACATAAAAGGACGCTAATCCCCAAAACTCGGTGAATTGAGAAGAAACTTAATTGGAGGCAGAACTGAAAGTCAATTATCAGAAGAAGAAAAAATACAGGCAAACCAGCTTCTTTACGATAGTATTCACTGGCAGAATGTTATTGCAAAAAATACGGCCAACCGCGATACAAATGCAGTGTTTGACAGAAACGTTTCGTTTAATGCCGGTGCGGTTTACAGTAATGAATATACTTCGAGTACCGCAACTTCTGAATCTTTTGAATACAACACTTTTGTGAACATCGATTTCGCTGCAGGTATAAAAATTGACAATGAAACAGGTGCCTGGTTTGACAGTGAATTGGGCGTAACCGCAAAATTCAGGTGGGGAACCACAACAAATACAGGTAAGTGATAATACAAGCAACAGAAAGGGGATATGTTTTTGATGATGGCGATATTGGTGATTTCTTTAGCATTGACATTAAAACCGACAAAGCTTATGGTGTTCCTGCATTTACTTTAAGATCAGGAACAACAAGTTGCCCGCACGAACCCGGTTCACAGCCGCGTGATGATGCAAGAATTCAGATTTTTCCACCACAAATTAACAATGTACCCATTGGAGGGAAAGCAGTTTTTATTGCAAATCTTTTAAATGAAAGTCAAAGCCGTGAAACCCGTGAATATCATGTCCGTGTTATTTCAACAACGAATCCCGATGGGGCAATAGTAAGTATTGGTGGCGAACAGATTAATAACAATCCTGCATCTTTTTTCCTCGATTTTAACCAAACGGCAAATATTGCATTGACAGTTGAACGGGGGCCTCTTGCCGCTACATACGATTCAATAGGAATAATGATGTTTCCGCCTTGTGAGTATTCACTTTGGGAAAACAACGGTAATATTACAAGCGGCGATACAGCCTGGATTTTTGTCGATTTCCAGAGCGAGTGTTCCAATGTTTCGTTGCATTTGCCCGGCGATGGCTGGCTGGTAAACCAAAACAACAACAATATCCTGAACGTGGCTTTTACGGGTTATGATTTAAATAACCCTGCTTTGGAAAGCATCACCCTTCAGTATAAACGTGAAGGGCAGGGATGGATTGACGATGTTACTTACCAAAAGGATGAACTTTCGGGCAACTTTTTCGATTATGCATTTAATGTTTCCGGTTTGCCTGATGGTAATTACCGTTTGCGGGCAATAGCATTTTGTGGAATTGAAGGCGGACTTTCCTATTCTTCAGAACAAAAAGGGATAATTGACCGTTCTTCTTTGGCTCCTTTTGGGACTCCGGTTCCGGCTGACGGCTACCTGCGTTTCGGACAGGAAATAAGCGTTGTTTTCGATAAAAATATCGACTGCAATTTTGCTGGTTATGATCCCAGTTTGTCAAAAGCAAAAGTGAAATTATACCTCGAAAACGGTACTGAAATTCCTTCCACTGTGCAGTGTTCCGAAGGGCTTGACAAAATCATTATCGTTCCAAACCAGGATTTATTTTCACAGCCATTGCTGGAAGGTGTAAAGGTTTTTGCTTTGGTTGACAGTATCCAGGATATTTCGGGTAATGTGCAGAAATATAAAACCGAGTGGTCATTTCTTGTAAATGTGAGCCCGGTTTCGTGGAATCCTAAGAAATGTTCATTTAACTGCACGTGAAAATGATGAGGTAATCATTAGCGCAAATCTTGATAACAATGCAGTAATCAGTAAATCATTTACTATTTCTGAATGGCCCAATTGGCTTGAACCTTCTGTAACTTTAGCTTCAATTCTTTCTGATAATACTTTTACAGTTCAACTAAAAGCTATTGAAGGATTGAAACCCGGATTTATACACAGGGCAGGTAATAGCATTGGTTGATGATGTTCCGGAAGTGTTGAATGTTACGCTTGAATTATTTGCAGAAGACATTAACTGGGCAGTAAATCATTCTGATTATGAACACAACATGAATATAACGGCTCAGTTCAGCTCCGATGAAGGTGATGTTAATTTGTCGAGTGGCAAATACGATAAAATTGCAGCCTATATTGACGGCGAACTGCGTGGGGTTGGCGAAATAGAATTAGTGCCCGATCTTAATAAATATGCAGCATTCATCAACGTTTCAAGTAATATGGCAGGTCATAACGGAAGTATGATTGAAGCTGAAAGCTATGTTGATAACCGAAGTTTAAGGGATGTCAGCATTTCTGATAATGGTGTCAGTTCGATGGCATCACGGTTTCGACGGGATTTCTGGGGTGAATATGATATTTACGCAACAAAACCAGGGACTTTTGATGTTGAATTCAGGGTAGCCAGCGCTAACAACGGAAACGGAATAACTGTGCTTATTGATGGCGCCACGGCAAAAACAGTTTCAGTTCCGAATACAGGTAACGCGAATACCTTCACAACAATTAAAACAACTTTATCTTTAAGCGAAGGTTCACATAAAATGAGGTTAGTATCAACAAGTTCAGAGTTTTATTTGAACTGGATCAATTTCCCGCAATACCACGTTCGGAATGCACATGCCGATGAGGTTATCAAGTTCAGAATGTGGGACGGTTTGAATGGTATTGAATATGGCGCTGTTGAAGAGCTTACTTTCTTTAGTGACGGAGTTGTTGGCAATGCGCAAAATCCGTTTATACTGCACCCTGCAGGAGGAATTCAGGATATGATTCTGGCAAAAGGCTGGACATGGATTTCGGTAAATAAAGTGGACGATGACATGAGTGTAAGCAAAGTACTTGAAAGTATTACTTCGCCTTCTTCTTTAAATGATATCACCCTAAAATCGCAAACTGCTTTTTCGCAATACAACAAAACTGCGGGCTGGCAGGGAGCTTTGAATAATATGGATGTACGCTCGGGTTATATGGTTTATTTAAGTAACAATGCCGATACTTTAAGCATGATCGGTAAATCACCGGCTACTGATATAACCATTCCGTTAAATCCAAAATGGAACTGGATTGGCTACCCGAAAGACGGTTTAATGGGTGCAAATGAAATACTTGCGCCATTAACATCTAACCCGGGCGATATCATCAAAAGTCAGTTTGAGTTTGCCGAGTATAATGCAAACACTGGTTCGTGGCTTGGCGATTTGAAATTCTTTGAACCTGGCAGAGGTTATAAATTGTTTGTTTCAAGTCCTGGTAATTTGAATATCACAAAATCAGGGAATCCCGACGAACAGTATTTGAAACATGAATACAACATGACTTTAACGGCGACAATTGATTTTGGTACGCTCCCGGTTTCTGACCATTACAGTTTGAAAACCTACATCGGCAAAGAGTTGCGTGGCGAAATCCCGCTTACTTTTGTGGATGGATTAAACCAATACATGGCTTTTAACATGATACATGGCGACAGGGCTGATATTGGGGAAAATGTGGCACCGGTTTTATGGGACAGCTACAATCAAGGAGATTAATCTGACTTCACCGGGTATTAGTTTTGGTATCGATAAAATCGCCGGAACCATAACAAACCCGGTTGTCCTATCCGCTTTAAGTACCGGAATAAACGAAGCAGGCGGAAATTCTTTCAACTTTATTGTTTATCCGAACCCGTTCTCAAAACAAACTAAAATCAGCTATTTCATACAAACTGATTCGCATGTTGTGTTAACGATTACCGATTCGTTTGGCAAAGAAGTTGTCACTTTGGTGGATGACCGACAAACCGCCGGGGAATACGACTATACTTTCGAAGCCGGAAACCTGGCATCGGGTATTTACTTCTGTAATCTAAAAACCGATACGAATATTGAAACCAAAAAATTGATTTTGATGAATGAATAGAGTATAAACCTTCTTAATTAAAGGGCTGTCCGGAATAATCGGATGGCCCTTTTTGGTGAGATGATTACTGAATTGAAGTGCCGTCGAAGTTTTGTAATCTGAGTTTTAATCTAATCCCACGAGTGCAAATTTGAACGCCAATTGGCGGTTGAATTGCCTGTCAGGGCAAATAGTTTTGTTTTTATTTAACAAGGAACGGGTCACAGACTCATGGCACGAGGCGTTTTAGTCAAGATAGTTTATTTATTATCTGTTCTTTATCAGTAAAGTAATCCAATACTAAATAGTATTCTTGATTTTGGCCTAACTTTAGAATATATCCATCCTTTTTCCTTTACCATACCATTGGAATTTTGAGTTGATGATTTTAATTTCTTTCTTATCGGCTTTTATCGATTTAGAACCCATCCAAAGAGCTTGAAAAACCTTAAACGTTACGCTATTTTCTTCAAAACTTATCTTTTCAATTGTTCTGTTGTGCCTTTTTAACATTATAATTGGGGCAACAATAAAGAAGAAAATCATCATTATAAGTAAGAATGGTGCTATCGCAAAGAAAAAAGCTGGCCATTTGGACATACTGATAAACGATAGAACTATGTAACCTAAAGAAAATAAAGGACCGAAAATCAGCATTTTCAGGGCTTCTCTTTTTACATATTTATTTCAAATTCCATTTTATTCCAATTACTATCATGCATTTTAACTTTATAAACATTTACAATCGCAAACACAAGGATTAAAATGATTATTAAAATGTAATAGATATATTTCATAGAATTTATTATTCAATACCAAATTCGGAAGTAGTATATGTTTCTTCGTTTAATCAAATTTGCAATTTGTAACATGCTTATTATGGCTATTTGATTTTGATTAGAAATACATGGTTCACAGTCGCGAGTACGCGGTAGAAGTCCAAGAGATTGTTATTTCAAATCATTCACTCATTCACTCATTCATTCATTTCTCAATGCCTCGCATCAAACACCTTAATCTTTTCAATCACCACCGGTTCGGCAGCCTCATACATTTCGCGAATAAACGGGTCGTTAAATGGCATTGTTCTTTCTTCAAAAGGCATGAGGGCAACGCGGTCGAAGAGGCGTTCTTTGGCGGCCTGGATATCTTTACCGTAAATGTGGTACGAATCGGCCTGCCAGTTTAAGCGGCCAAGTTTCACTGTTTTGCCTGTTCGTTCGGTAACTCCGGCGGCAATCACTTCCTTGTTAAACTGAATAAACCCGAACATATTCATAAAACTGGCGCCCCATGCGTCGTTGCTCCTGAAACGGATATTGCAGTTGAGCCAGTAAACACCTTCTTCATCTTCCAGAATGCGATACCAAAGCGACTGCAAACAGGGAGGATCGTAGCAATCATTGTCGAGGTTCGGCATCCACGTAATCATTTGTGCCTGCCTTGTAAATGGCTGTTTCGAGAGTTTGCTGATCACACTTTCAATCTGGTCAACTTTAAAAGGACCGGCTTCAACCGATTCATTGTTTTGAATTTCCTGCCACACGCCGTAGTTTTTTATTCGTCCGTGGTAGGTATATTCCCAGCGCGTATCTTTTTCGTCGTTTATATTTTTCACCCAATGGTTTTTATAACCTTTCAGTTCGAGAACATATTCCTTTAAATCGTCAATTCCGCCCGGAAATGCCATGTGTATCATCGGGTCGGTTTCGGGTTCAAGAATGGTCATGTTCATGGTACAGTCGATGCTCATCGGGTCACCGGGTTTGTCATACTGGGTTTTAAAACGGGTGCCGTTTTCGTATAAATTAATTAAAGCGGCTTCGTAAGTTTCGGCAAGCGAGTTCCCTGAAACGGTTAGTACTGGAATGTTTTTCATGCTGATATTGGTTTATTTTGAAAGTTTTAAAGATAAAGAATGAGCCGTTTTCGTTGAAAAATGGTCGGTTTAGTTTTCAACATTTCATTAACGATTCTGCAAATTATATGAAGTTTAAGACAAAAAGTTTCTTATTTTTTTAAGAAGTAAATTTTATCTTTGGAATTATTTTTTAAAACAATAAAAATAAAAATCAACAAATTACAATGAGCGATAAAATTCAAACTTCAAGAAGAAAGTTTTTAAAGGTGCATTGATTGCGGGTGCCGGATTTACTATCATTCCGCGGCATGTTTTGGGGGAAACGGATTTATTCCACCGTCCGATCAACTAACAAAAGCAATAATCGGTGTTGGTGGAATGGGTCGCGGCCACATTCCTTATGAAGGTACCCGCGTGGTTGCCATTTGCGATGTGGACACGGAACACCTCGCGCTGGCGCAAAGTCTAATCGATTATAAAGTGAAACATTTTCACGATTTCAGGGAAGTGTGCCAGTTGCCCGAAGTTGATATTGTACACATTGCCACCCCGCCGCACTGGCATGGTTTAATGGCCGTTGAAGCTGCAAAGGCAGGTAAAGACATTTGGTGCGAAAAACCAATGACCCGCACAATCGGCGAGGGGAAACGCGTGGTGGAGGCAGTAAATGCGCATGGCAGAATGTTCCGTCTAAACACGTGGTTCAGGTTTAAAGATAATTTCTATGGCTTGGGAACTGATGTAAAACCGCTGAAAAAAGTAATTGACAGCGGGATTTTGGGCTGGCCGCTAAAAGTTACGGTTAGCGGAATTACAGGTTACAACTGGAAATTTTACTGGAGCGGAAAACACAATTTGCCACCACAACCCGTTCCTGCAAATCTGGATTATGATATGTGGCTCGGACCTGCACCTTACAAACCCTACAATGTTGAACGGGTTCATTCCAATTTCCGTGGTTACTGGGATTACGACGGTGGCGGCCTTGGCGATATGGGACAACACTACCTCGACCCGGTGCAATACATGTTGGGAAAAGACGACACAAACCCCGTGAAAATTGAAGTGGATGCACCTCAACAAGACTATGATGCAGTTGGCTCATGGAGACGCGTAACATACACTTATGCCGATGGTTGCCAGATTATCCTTGATGGCGAAAATCGTGATAAAGATGCAGCGTATATTGAAGGTCCAAACGGTAAAATCTACCAGGGATTTAAATCTGATATTCCAAACCTGAAAAGTTTTATCGAAACATTGCCCGAACCAGAACCGCAAATCGGTATTTTTTCTGAATCAGTAAAAACGCGTAAAAAGTTTGCTTTAAACGAAATGAACGGATTCCGTTCTGCAACTTTGGTGAATCTTGGAATTATTGCGGTGAGATTGGGAAGGACGCTTAAATTCGATCCCGATAAACTTGAATTTATTGATGATGAAGGTGCAAACCGATTGATTAACCAACCGATGCGGGCGCCGTGGACGATTTAATTTATTAATGATTAATGATTATTTATTATTGAAAAAATGAAAAGAAATATATTCTATTTAATCACGATTTTGCTGTTAACCATTTTTAGCTCAGTAACTTTTGCGCAAGACAAGCGGACATTGGATACAAAAGTTGCCGATATTCTGGCGCAAATGCCCACAAAAGATTTGGTACACCGCAACAGGGTTATCAATGAATGGATCGGACTTGGATCCGAAGGTTTCAGAAAGTTACAAACCTTTTGGTTGCTCCTGGCACCGGCGACGATACTGCTGTTCGGTTCACTGTAAACAGTGCTGCACGTTATGCCAGCGAATTTGGAAAAGAAGAGGAAAGAGATTTTGTTGAGGGCCAGCTTTTAAAAGCCTTGGGAAATCAATCGGATAAAGACATAAAAACTTTTTTGCTGAACCAATTGAACCTTGTTGGCAGTGAAAAAACCATATCAGCAGCAAAAGTATATTTAACCGATGAATATTTGGTTGAACCTGCAACACAAACGCTTTTATCAATTGGTGGCAAACCTTCTGCCCACGCAATACTTGAAGTTTTCCCGAATTCTTCTGAAAAATGCAAACCAACTTTAATAAAAGCTTTGGGCGAATTGCAATGCACCGGTGCAGTTCAGCAAATTACACAGTTTGCAAATGATAAAAATCCGGCTACAAAAAAGTGGCATTGCAAGCTTGGCAAATATTGGCGATCCGGGTTCATATAAAACGCTTTCAAGTGCTGCAAAAAATGTAAATTATGCTTACGAGCCAACAAACGCTACCGAAGCTTTTTTAAATTATGCCGATGTACTGGGTGCAAAAAATGAAACAGAACTTTGCAAAAAAGCTTGCAATGAAATAATAAAAGCCAATCAGGCTGACGACAAACTTCATAATTATTCAAAAGCACTTTCTATTTATTCAAAATATTTTGGGGTTGAAGTTTTGCCTTTATTACTTAAAGCAGTTGACAACGCAAACAAGCCATTTCGATATTCGGTATTAAATCTGGCCGAAAAAACAGGCGACATTTCGGCAACACGCCAGTGGATTGAAAAAGCACAAAAATCTTCTGACGAAATTAAAGCCGAAATAATTGATATGCTTGGTCGCCGGGGAGATGAACTGGCTGTCGATTTTGTAAATGAAAATCTAAATTCGGCTTCTGAAATGGTTCGCACCGAATCAATTAATGCCCTTCTGAAATTGCAGGGAAAAGAAGCAATCCCGGTTTTTGTTGATCACCTGGCAAAAGGACAGGACATTGAGGCTACAAAAACTGCGCTCCTTCAAGAGCTCGATAAACAACACCTTGCGCCTGTTGCAGCACAGCTTGGCAAAACTTCAGGAAAAACAAAAGCTGCTTTTATTGATTTAATTGCTGCCAAATCGGGTACACAATATTTCAATCAAATTTTGTCCACCACTGCTTCAGCCAATACCGATGAAAAAGAAGCCGCTTTTAAAGCCTTAAAACGTGTTTCTACCTATGAAAATGTTGATGATATTTTGAAGTTACTTCTTTCGGTTTCAGGTGAAACTGAAATAGCAGAAACGCAAATGGCTGCGCAGTTTCTGCCACTTCGGGAGTTGAAGCTGAGCAAAAAACAACCGGCAAAGTTTTGCAGGCTTTTAATTCAACCAATAAAAAAGAGCGAATTGTTGCGGTACTTCCTGAAATAGGGGGCGATGCAGCATTGGAAACTGTTACCAAATCTTTTAATACTTCAACCGGTGCATTGAAAGAAGCATCTTTTAAAGCGCTCACCAATTGGAAAGATTATTCAGCTTCAAAATCGCTTTATGAAATATGTAAAACTTCAACCGGCGAATACAAGCAAAATGCTTTTACAAGTTTTGTGAGAATGATACGAAATGCCGGTTTACCTGATGACCAAAAGTTGCTGCAGTTCCGTAAAATCATGCCTTTTGCATCATCAAACGACGACAAAAACAATGTGATTTCTTCAGTCGGAAATCTGAAAACTTTTCTTTCACTTGTGTATTTAGAACAGTTTCTGGATGAAAAAGAATTGTCCGAAGCAACTTCCCGCGCAATTATGAAAATTGCTATGCCGTCCAACGATGAAAATAATGGTTTTTATGGTGATGTTGTTCGCAGGATTCTTACAAAAGCTGAAACAGCACTGACAGGAGAAGACAGCCAGTACGACAAAATAAATATGAAAAAATACCTCGCCGAAATGCCAAAAGGCGAAGGTTTCATTCCGATGTTTAACGGTAAAAATCTTGATGGCTGGCAGGGAATGATTGCAGGCGGAAACCCAGTTGCAATTGCCAAACTGAGCGAAAAAGAACGTGCAAAAGCACAGGAAGCAGCAAACAAAAAAATGGTTGAAAACTGGAGTGTAAAAGATGGAAACATTGTTTTTAGCGGAAAGGGAGACAATCTTGTTTCGGGCAAAAAATACAAAGATTTTGAAATGATTGTCGACTGGCTGATCACAAAGGAAGGCGACAGCGGAATTTATTTACGCGGAACACCACAGGTTCAAATCTGGGATACTTCGCGCGTTGATGTTGGCGCACAGGTTGGTTCGGGTGGATTGTACAACAACAACAGCGACAATGTTCGCGACCCGCTGAAAGTTGCCGATAACCCTGTAAATGAGTGGAACACTTTTCGAATTACAATGATTGGCGCTTATGTTACGGTTTATCTCAATGGTGAATTGGTGGTTGACAATGTGAAAATGGATAACTACTGGGATCGTAGCATCCCGATTTTCGAAAGCGGGACAATCGAATTGCAGGCACACGGAAACCAACTTTTGTTCCGCGATATTTATGTGCATGAAATCAATACAAAACAAATCGGGCTAACCGATTCAGAAATCAGTGAAGGTTTTGAATCCCTTTTTAACGGTAAAAACCTCGACGGCTGGCAGGGAAACAAAACCGATTATTTTGCACAAAATGGTGAAATGGTTGTAAATCCTGAAAGAGGCGGGCATGGTAATATTTTTACCGAAAAAGAGTACAGTGATTTTAATTTCAGGTTTGATTTTCAGTTGACGCCCGGTGCCAACAACGGTTTGGGAATTCGGGCACCGCTTGAAGGTGATGCAGCTTATGTTGGAATGGAATTGCAGATTCTGGATAACACCGCTGCCATTTATGCCAATCTGGAGCAATACCAGTATCATGGCTCTGTTTATGGCGTAATTCCTGCCAAACGCGGATTCTTAAATCCGGTTGGTGAGTGGAATTCAGAAGAAGTAATTGTGAAAGGTTCAAAAGTAAAAGTAATATTAAACGGTACAGTTATCGTGGATGGCGACATTGCAGAAGCCAGCAAAAACGGAACACTTGACCACAAAGATCATCCCGGCTTACTTCGCGAAAAAGGATACATCGGATTTTTGGGCCACGGTTCAGAATTGAAATTCAGAAATCTGAGGATTAAGGATTTGAGTAAATAAAATCAATCAATTCGTTAGTTTATATATTCGGCAGGGTTTCATTTATTTGGGATCCTGTCGTTTTTTTACCGGGCTTTTAACGCTGACAGGTCATGGGACGCTGTCAGGATAAAAGTCATTGCGGAAAACATCAATTGAGATGGTGTACTCACATTATAAGTTTAAAATATATCAGAATGAGTGCCGGTTGTCATAAAAAGCAAAGTCAACTCATTATCGTTTTTTTGCCAAACCAGCAGCCAATCTGGTTTTAAATGACATTCATGTAACCCTTCATAACTTCCCTTTAAAACATGGGATTTGAATGTTGCAGGTAGATTCCCGCTTTTTTGTAACAGGTCGATTGCATTAGCTAATACGGAGAGGTCATACCCCCGCTTTTGACATCGTTTAACATCTTTTTTAAATCTGTTGGTAAACTTAATTGAATACATCAGGACAGACATTGATTAAGTAGATCGGCAGAATCTTTAGCTGTGAATGTATTTCCCCTTTTTACATCTTCCAAAGCTTCATCAATGGCAGGGCTTGATTTTATTTCAGAAATAGAAACTACTTCTTTTAAGGACTTTAAAAAAGTTATTAGGCTTTTGCCTGCCTTAGTATTTTCATTTATTTTAATTGTAAATGTTGCCATAATAATCAATCATTTAATGCAAAAATAGTGAAAATTAGTAATAATAAACAATTGAAAAGCAAGTGCCATTTTCTCCGAATCCTTAAAATTCCGATGTTAATAGATATGTCGTTTGTTGTTTCGTAAGGGGCCACCTGGAGTCAAATATTAAATCTTCAATGCATTCTTAAAACATGCGCCCTCACTGAGGTCATTCATTCATTCATTCACGCATTCTTCATTCATTCACTTCCTCACTTCCTCACCCCATTATCATTCCAATAATAGCAGCGCTCATTAACGAAGCAAGTGTTCCGGCGAGTAAAGCAGACATTCCTAATTTTGAAAGAAGTACACGTTTATTCGGAGCCAGCGCACCGATTCCGCCAATTTGAATCCCGATTGAAGAAAAATTAGCAAAACCACACAAAATGTACGTTGCCATTATTATCGATTTTGGGTTTGCAAGCACACCGCTGGCTTTTAAATCGGCCAGACTGATATAACCAATAAATTCAGTGAGTATCAGTTTTTCGCCAAGCAATCGGCCAACAGTTACAATATCTTCGGTTGCAATACCAATCAGCCACATTAACGGGGCAAAAGTATAACCGAGAATAAACTGCAGCGAAAGTTCATTGTAACGTCCATTTGTACCTGCCGCAATAACTTCGTTTAAAGTTGTCCACTGCCCGATTTTCCCCACAATAAAATTAAACATGGCAATAAAGGCGATAAAAGCCAGCAACATTGCACCAACATTTACAGCAAGTTTTACCCCTTCGGTCGTTCCGTTTGAAATAGCATCCAAAACGTTGCTACCAATTTTATCCTGGCTTACTTCAATAACTTTATTGATTTCCTCGGTAGGTGGAATAAGCATTTTGAGAAGATGATTGCAGCTGGTGCCGCCATAATTGACGCAGCCAGCAAATGTTTTGCAAATTCAAGTCTGAGTTGTGGGTCATTGCCTCCCAGCAAAGCAATATACGCCGCCAAAACACCGCCGGCCAGCGTTGCCATTCCACCTGTCATCACCAGCAGCATTTCTGATTTACCCATTTTATCGAGATAAGCTTTTATCATCAGTGGCGACTCGGTTTGTCCCAGGAAAATATTACCTGCCACAGAAAGTGCTTCGGCACCCGATATTTTTAAAGCTTTTGTAAAAACCCAGGCCAGTGCATAAACCACTTTCTGAATAATTCCCCAGTAAAAAAGCAAACTTGTTAATGCCGAAAAGAAAATAATTGTTGGCAAAACCTGGAATAGGAAAATGAATCCATATGTTTCTGCATTCATCAGATCGCCCAAAAGGAATTCGCTGCCGGCTTTTGTAAAATCAAGGATTTTTACAAAAATCTGCCCGAAAAACTCAAAAACCGATCGTATTGCAGGTACATATAATACCCCAATTGCAAGTACAATCTGAATAATAAGACCGATAACAACAGTTTTCCACGGGATATTTTTTCTGTCTTTGCTGAAAAGAAACCCGATCAGCAATAAAACAACCATGCCCAGAATTCCTTTTAATACAGAAACAATTTTAAAAGACGGAGCGGGCATGTGTTTCAGCAGAGCATCCGCATTTCCTTTATTTACAGTGGTTTCAACCTGTTGATTTCCAGTAACGTTTATCGAATCCTGATTTTGTGCAACTAGCGGTTGAAAAAACAAAATGCCGGCACAAAATACCAGCAAGGCAAGAAAATGTTTCATAAATGGATTGTTATTTTTTCCTTTTTTTCAGTTCGTCGCGGATGATCGAAGCTTTCTCGTAATCTTCATGCTGGATTGCTTCATTAATCATATCATTTAATTCTTTTGCAGAATATTGTGCGTAGGTTGAAACATCCGGATCAGTAAAATCATCATTTTCCGAAATATTCCTTACAGGCGAATCTTCATTTTCGAGATCTAATATAATCCCCGATTTTTTCAGAATTTCTTCCGTGGTATAAATCGGACATCTGAAACGTAACGCCAACGCAACTGCATCTGAAGTCCGCGAATCTATATTTATTTCCTTGCCATTCATTTCGCAAAGCAATTCAGAGTAAAAAATGCCTTCTTCCAACTTGTAAATTGTTACTTCAAGCAATGCAATATCAAATGCCATTGCCATATTTTTTATAAGGTCGTGGGTAAGTGGACGGGGAGGTTTCAGACCTTCCAGCTGAATTGCAATTGCCTGTGCTTCAACCGGACCAATGATAATTGGAATTCTTCTTTCACCGTTTTCTTCGGCTAAAACTAATGCATAAGCACCTGATTGTGTCTGACTTACTGATAATCCTAAAATGTTTAAGCGTATTTTCTGCATGTTAATTTTAGCCTGCAATTATGTGAAAACAAATATAACAATCATTTTTGTTTAAGCAGGAATTAAAAATATTTTTTGAGGTGAAGGAGATGGAACAGAAAAGTTCGAAAAGCGAAGTTGGGAGTAAGAAGTAAGAATTCAGAGGGTTCCTGAATTGCCCTACTCTTTTTTCAAAGGAAGGGATTGTGAAAGAATGTGTGCAGGAAAGGGTGGTTTACAAGTTATACAAGAATAAAGCTGCATCGTTTTCCTTACATTAAATAAATTCTCTGAATATTTGCTAATCATTTTAAAACTACTACTTTTGCAGTCCAAAATTTTGAATCGTTCAGGCCCAATAAGTGGAAACCACATGGAATCCCGCCTGCCGGTGTAAACATTAAAATTGAAATTATGTACGCGATTGTTGAAATTGCTGGACAGCAGTTCAAAGTAGAAAAGGACAAGAAACTTTTTGTACATCAGTTGGATGCCAATGAAGGCGACTCTGTTGATTTTGATAAAGTTTTACTTGTTGACAATGACGGCGCAGTAGCCGTTGGAACTCCAACCGTTAATGGTGCGAAAATTACAGCCAAAGTACTGGCACATGTGCAGGGTGAAAAAGTGATTGTTTTCAAAAAGAAAAGAAGGAAAACTTACCGGAAGAAAAACGGTCACCGTCAGCAGTTTACCCAAATTCAAGTAGAAACCATTGTTGGATAACTTAAAAAAAATTTACCATGGCTCATAAGAAAGGTGTAGGTAGTTCGAAAAACGGACGCGAATCGGAAAGTAAACGACTTGGAGTAAAAATTTACGGAGGTCAGTTTGCAAAAGCTGGTAATATATTAATTCGCCAGCGTGGTACAACACACAACCCCGGTGACAATGTAGGAATGGGAAAAGATCATACCCTGTTTGCATTAACCGATGGAACTGTTGTGTTTAGAAAAAAGAAAAACAATCGTTCATATGTTTCTGTACAACCGATTGTAGAAGTTGATGTTGCAGTTGCCGAAGCTCCGGTTGCAGCAGAAAAAACTGTAAAAAAGGAAGCGAAAGTTGAAGCTCCCGCGGTTGCAGCAGAAGGTGATGATTTAAAAAAAATTGAAGGTGTAGGACCGAAAATTGCAGAAATTTTCAATGCAGCGGGTATTAATACTTATGCTGAACTTGCAGCTACTTCGGTTGATAAACTAAGCGAAATACTTGCTGAAGCAGGTAGCAGATATGCTTCAAAATTTGTTTGACTTGGTAATCCTAACTGGTATTGTATATGTTCTCTTAAAATAAAAGGCTTGTAATAAAATAGTTGTCGAAATATCTGATATTTATGCTATTGTGTCACTGCCTGAAAAGTTGTAAATTGAATGGTATTTTAAGAATTCGCATAAAGAAATTTTCATTGTCATTACTGATTTTAGATGTTTAAAGGTTCAAAATTGTAAAGTAATGAAAACGTTTAATTTAATGGTTGTTGCGGTTTTTATTGCAGCAATTTCAATGGCACAAACCCCCCAGGCAATAAAATACCAGGCGGTTATTCGCGACTTAAATGGAAATATACTTGCTAACAGAAATGTAACACTTCGAATAGGGATTGTCAGGGATTCTGATGATGGAAGTGTTGTTTACAGCGAATTATTTGAAAGTATTTCCAACTCATTCGGTTTAATTGATATTGAAATTGGTAATGGAAATTCTCCTACAAGTGACTTTTCGAAAATTAACTGGGCTGATGGGATGTATTTTATAAAAGTTGAGTTGGATACCGGGGGAGGCAACAATTTTCAATTAATGGGAATAAGCCCCTTATTAAGCGTTCCTTATGCTTTGCTGGCTCAAAATGTTGTAAATGGTTTTAGCGGAGAATATAAAGACCTCAAAAACCAACCACTTTTATTTGATGGAGAGTGGACAAGCATCAATGGAAAACCGGATTTTGCACAAGTTGCGGAGAGCGGTAATTATAATGATTTAAAGAATAAACCTGTAACCGACGGATCGGAAACAAAGGTTACAGAAGGAATGAACATTAAAGTATCCGGATCAGGCACAGCTTCAAATCCTTATAAAATAGACGCTGTGATCAATCATTATCCGGGTGAATTATTTGGAGGCGGGGTTGTATTTTACCTTGACCATACTGGTCAGCATGGTTTGATTTGCAGCCTTGTCGATCTTGCTGATTTTAATTGTGTCTGGAGCAATATAACTTTGGAAGCAATAGGTGATAATGCACGAAGTACCCGGGATGGACAAGGGCAATACCAACGCAATTGTCAATCAACCCGGACATACTTCAAGTGCTGCCAAATTATGTGATGACTATACCAATGCCGATTATGGAACAGGAATTTTCTCTGATTGGTTTTTGCCTTCGATAGATCAATTATCAAAACTATGTAGTGCAAGATTTGAAGTAAATAAAACATTATACACTGATGGTAATAGTTTAACTGATCCGTTATTAAAAATTTCGTACTGTTCATCAAACGAGGGAAGCAGCCAATATGCTTTCATTATGATTTTCAAACTGTTTCATCTATTCCTATCGGGAAGTATCAAAACAATTGCGTGAGGGCAATCAGATCGTTTTAGCATTGTTATTCAATATTTGTATCATTTTTTAAAATGAAAAAAACAATAAATTGTGGTTATGGTTTCTTTTTATTCATCTTTCTTGTTTTAACATTTTATCAGCATACTTCGGCTCAACAGGTAATTTCGTCGGCCGGAACTAATTCAATTGGAACAGATGTGCAGCTTTCATGGACGCTTGGCGAAACTGTAACTGAATCCTTAACAGGCCCAAATTTTATTCTAACCCAGGGTTTTCATCAGGGGAATTTGAAAGTTACTGCAATCGGAATCAACCCAAATGCAGGCTTTTTAATATCTGTTTATCCCAACCCTGTTTTATCTGAACTGATTCTGGAGGTTTCCACATCCGGAAATCCTAATCTCAGCTACCAGTTGTTTGATTTGGAAGGCAAATTAATTATAAGTCAAAAAGTTGAAAATTTCCCTGAAATCATCAACATGAATATTTATTCTTCAGGAACATATCTGTTAAAAATTATCAGGAATGGTAAAGAAATGTTCCCCAAATTTAAGGTATTGAAAGACTAAAGCTTTTGCCGATTTGGTTGAAATTCAGTTGATAAACTAAGCGAAATACTTGCTGAAGCCGGTAGCAGATATGCATCAAAAAACCCCGGAACCTGGCCGGAACAAGCCAAACTGGCTGCCGAAGGAAACTGGGAAGTTTTAAAAGATCTTCAGGAAAAATTAAAAGGCGGTTTGGAGAAATAAGTCCTTCGCTTTAACAATAATGAATAAGGAAAATCTTCTGTTAGAAATAACAGGAGATTTTTTTTAATTGGTTTTACTTGGAAATATCTTATTATTCTAAACTGGAATTAAAATGTCCCTCATCTGAATTCAAAATTCAATCGCATTTAGTTTTCAACTTTTGCACATCTCCCCGAATTAATAAAATTCATTTAAAACTTCAATTACAGAACACATGCTCAACTTAAAATTCACTCGGAACCCCCCCCTGGTTATCGAAAAATTACAGAAGAAAAATTTTAATGCTTCTGCGATAGTCGGGAATATTATAGAACTCTATCAGCAAAAAAATAAGCTGCAAGTGCAGGCAGAACAGGCAAAAGCCGAGATGAATAAAATTTCGGCGGAGGTTGGGAATTTAATGCGACAGGGAAAAAAGGATGAAGCAGAAATTGCAAAAGCACGCACTTCAGAAATTAAAGAAAACATTAAACAGTTTGATTTGGATTTTGCAGCCATCGAAGAGAAAGTGTATGAATTGCAGGTACAACTGCCCAATTTGCCGCACGACTCAGTCTCGGTTGGAAAGGGCGCTGCCGACAATGAAATTGTAAAACGTCTTGGAGAGATTCCTGTATTGCCCGAAAATGCACTTCCTCACTGGGAGTTGGCAGCAAAATACAATATTATTGATTTTGAATTGGGTGTAAAATTAACAGGCGCAGGTTTCCCCGTTTACCGTGGAAAAGGCGCACAATTGCAACGCGCATTAATCAACTTTTTCCTGGCCGAAGCTTCAAAAGCCGGTTACGAAGAGATCCAGCCACCGTTGATGGTTAACGAAGCTTCAGGTTTTGGAACTGGCCAGTTGCCCGACAAGGAAGGACAAATGTACCATGCCACCATCGACAATTTATATTTGATTCCTACTGCCGAAGTTCCGGTTACAAACATATACCGTGATGTAATTGTGGAAGCCAAAAACCTGCCTTATAAAAATACTGCGTACAGTGCCTGTTTCCGTCGTGAAGCCGGTTCGTACGGAAAGGATGTGCGTGGGTTAAACCGTCTCCATCAGTTCGACAAAGTTGAAATTGTGCAGATTGCCCACCCCGAAAAATCGTACGAAACTTTGGAAGACATGGTAAAACATGTGGAATCGCTGGTTCAGAAACTTGAACTGCCATTCCGTATTTTACGTTTGTGCGGCGGCGATATGAGTTTTACCTCGGCACTCACCTATGATTTTGAAGTGTTTTCGGCAGCCCAAAAAATGTGGCTCGAAGTAAGTTCGGTTTCCAACTTCGAATCATTCCAGGCCAACCGGTTAAAACTGCGTTACCGTGATGAAACCACCAAAAAACCACAATTAGCACACACTTTAAACGGAAGCGCGTTGGCATTACCACGCATTGTTGCAGCCTTGCTTGAAAATAACCAAACACCTGAAGGAATAAAAATACCAAAAGTTTTGGTGCCATATTGTGGGTTTGATATTATTAACTAAAAACAATTTATATAGTCAGAAAAGCCGGGTTTAAGCCCGGCTTTATAATTTTTCCTTTACTGAATAATTAACTTTTCAGTTTTTATCCCGCTAGCAGTTTCTGTATTTAACAGATATATTCCCGGCAAAAGATTCCCAAAATTTAATTTGTTTCCAACCAAATCTTGCGCTTCCCACTTTTTAATAATTCTACCAGAGAAATCGATTATCTCAATTCTTTTGATTTGAATATTTGAAGGATTGGAAATTGTAATTTGATTAGTCGCAGGGTTTGGGAAAAATTGCAAATTGGTGTTTTCAAAGCTAATGCTTCGGAAAATATTTGTTGTAGTATCAATTACTTCAATTTCCCAGTAAGGTATTTTTTCGGAAATACAACCAAGCGAATTTACAGCTTGTAAATAATAGGTAACACTTGAATCGGGTTTTGCCCAGCTATAAATATCGGTTGTGTCGGTTAAACCATACGACGGACTTAAGGAATATTTAAGTGGTAAAGAATCATTTATAAAATAGATATCGCCAAAAAAACAAACACTGTCCCCTCGATATATCGTTTTCGGAAGTTTATAAATGGGATGCACCCAAAAAACAGATCTAATGATTTTAACAGAATCGACCTGAACATTGCCCACTGCATCTTCTACTTTTAAAAAGTAGGTAGTCCATTCTTCCCTAACATTTCTCCAATCTTTAATGACTGGGTTACTTTTGGTGGTATCATCCATAATATCTGATGCAAAAATCCACATTGGCTTACCAGAAGGATATTTTTAAATCGAAATGTTTTCCACTCCATGAATAGGTATATGGTTCAACACCACCTGTTGCTGAAGGTGCACCTCCAATGGAGTATTCTCCGGCATTATCCCCTGAACAGACTATAAGGCTGTCGCCTGCATCAACACTGAGCTGTGCAACAGATGAAAGACAAAATGCTGTAGCAAAAATCAACAAAACAGGTTTCAAACGGATTAGTGTATTCATAATGCAAATTATTGGTGAACAACCAATTTTTCAGATTTAATCCCGGCATCGGTTTCAGCTTTTAAAAGATAAACTCCCGGAGAAATATTTTGAATATTTAATTTATTTCCTGCACAATCATTCGCATTCCACATCTGAACAATCCTCCCCGAATAATCGATTAATTCTATTTTTGTGATTTTAATGTTGGAGGGATTGGAAATGGTAAACTGGTTATTTGCCGGATTTGGGTAGAAACTTATATTTAAATCAGGAATGTTATAAATTACTATTCCTGTGGGATTTAATCTTTTGTAATAAACCTCATAACAATCATCACAATATTTGTTGTAAAAACGTACCGAATCCTTGTTGAAAAACTCTGCGTGTATCATTCTGTCCGGATCGCATGGACCATCATCAAAACAAGGATTAATAAATTCACGGTCGTGTATTTCTGGTATTACACTGTTGATTTCGAAAACTGAGGGGTTATTCTGAAAAAAATGAAAATTAGCTTTTCCCTGGTTTGTCAATGTATCGTTAATAAAATTTCGAAACAAAAGTGTATCACTAAATTCATCTTTTTCAACAATTGCTTTTACGGTATATCCATTTTCTTCTCAGGGCCGCCAAACCCACCTCCTCCTAATCCACCACCTGAATCATACCATTCCCACTCACCAATAAGTAAATTTGATACAGAATCAAGCTTTGCTTTGTAAACGGAATCTGTTTGTGTATTTACAACATTAATATGCATATAATCGAATTTCCCTGAAACACACCCCAATGAATTAATTGCCTGAATAGAATAATTGATATTGTAACCAGGCTTTGCCCAACCATTTATATCGGTAGAATCGGTTAAGCCTTGTGATGGACTTATGGAATACGAGATTGGAGTTAATGGATTTTCAAGATAAGGATTTATTAATTTGACACTATCACCTTTTACAATATATTGAAAGTTAGGATACAGTAATTGTCTCCATATTCCGGCATGTATAAAGTTAAGGGTGTCATATGCAACCTGCCCGGTTGCATCTTCCACTTTAAGATATAACGCTGTCCATTTTTCAGGAATATCATGTAAATATGTTGTTGGATTGCTTTTAGTTGAATCATCTAACATTCGACCTAAATCATACACAATAGGTTCATTATCTTCAGTACCCACAAATTTTCCAAACCATAAATAAGTATAAGGTTCAACGCCACCCTGAAGCAGTTGGGGAACCACCAATTTCAATTTCTACTGCAAATTCATCAGTGCAAATTATTTTGTCTTCGCCGGCATCTGCTATAAGCTGTAAATTAGCTTGTCGTTGTTGAAACAACATAAAAGTGCATAATTGTTACAGAGGCAATGGTAAAAACCCTCTCTTAGTATTCCATGAAGACTTCCAATACTTTCAATCCAGGTTTCCGTAAAGTTGTTATATTCAGGGTAATGAAGAGTAAATATTTTCTTAATATCTCCATCAATCATTACTTCTTCAACGTTCGAAACGATAAATGAGACTGAATCTTGATCGTCAAAGATGCTCTGTATTTTTACCGTATCGTTTAATTTTAAATTATAATAGTATAATAGCCGTTCTTGCTGAGTGTAATATAACTCTTTGTAATACAATCCTTTTTGTTCATCTTCCCTTACAAAACCAATAATTTCCCAAATGTTTTGAATACTATCTTCAGATTGCAATACTTTTTTATACTCAAGGTTTTGAATAACCGTATCGCCTGAGAATTTAATAAAACGTGAATATGTGCAACAGTTTTCAGATTGACTGGTTTGTATGAGATTACTCCAAATATTTCCTGAATTCAGTAATTTTAAATCTTGGCAAAATGCTATTGGAATTGCAAAATAAAAAGCAACAATTAAAAAAATCGATATAATTAATTTTCTCATGCCAACAAGTTTTAAGTTATAAATTTAAGTCAATACTTATCCTATATTAATACCATAAAAAACTGTTATTCCGTTAACAACATCTGTTTCTTATTTACATTTTTCACGTCGTAAACCAAACTGTATATATAAGCATCCCGGCAACAAATTCAAGGGATTCCATCCATTATTGAAAGATGGAATCCTGGTTTTACATTCCTGGAATTAGTGAACAACCAGTTTTTCAGTTTTAATCCCGGCATCGGTTTCAGCTTTTAAAAGATAAACTCCCGGAGAAATATTTTGAATACTCAGTGTATTTCCAGCACAATCAGCCGCATTCCACATCTGAACAATCCTACCTGAAATATCGATTAATTCTATTTTTTGATTTTAAGGTTGGAGGGACTTGAAATAGTAATAAATGATTCTGCCGGATTGGGGAAAAACTTTAGGTTGCTGTTAACTTTAATCTCTGAAACACCAGTAATAACTAACTTTTCGCCCCATTCGGTTTCGCCTTTTTTATAGTAAACAAGTTTTCGTTTTTCGCCTCCCTAAGAACAGCAATTTGAACAGGTATAATAGGGTCCACCAAATCCTTTAAAATAAGTTTCCATATTTGAAACAACCATCAACGACAGCCATTGCCCAGCAAGAATCCTTTACATGGTGAATTGATTCATAAACTCCCGGATATAACTTTGATAAAACATCAGTGTTTTCCATAAGGTAATTGGTTACTTCTTTCCACTCGTCAATTATCGGTTCCCCTGGTAATTTATCAAACTGTGGGTCAGGTTTAATAACCAAAATAGTAGTGTCGCAATTATAAGTTATCGTATCGGTATGTGTTTCTATCGTTTGGATACTTTGATTTTGTGAAACAAGGTAAACGATAGAATCCATATAATCATACCGCTTCAAATACTTTAAGATTGACTTTGTTATAATAGAAAAACCAATTTTATTTCCATTCCATTCATCCCAGCTGCTAATATCTTTCAAGATATGCAATTCATCGCCCGGCTGAAAGTCGTTTACTTCAAACCAGGTCAGATTCTGAACGCCAGCAATTGGATTGGTTAATCCGGCAAGAGAAAGATTTTCAAGCCTCTCCGTCGTGCCAAGAATTTCTATATCGGGGAAAAGACAAAAATTGAGTGGCTCAATAAAGCCATAGTTTTTGCTGATTCTTAACTTCAGGTTATTCAGCGGAAGTTCCAGCGTGTTTTCGTTTTGGTCGATTCCAGAAAGCGTAATCGTTTTCACCGAGTCGGATAATCCCAGAAAGTTTTCCATTTCAATGGATTGTACAGTTGCTTTTACCTTGAAATCATCGCTTCTCTGAAAGGCAATCCATGTTTCGTTCAACCGGGTGCGGGTTTTCAGCGTGATGGTATCGCCATCGCAGTTAAAGAAAAGATTGGTTCCATCGGGTTTTACCACCACTTTTTGGCCTATCCATGAGGCTTTGTAAGGTGAGAAACAACTTTTGGAATCCGCCTGAATGGTGGCAAAAGGATAAAAAACAGTGTCAATAGCCGTTTTTACTGAATCGATTCGCAGCGCCTTAATCTGATTATCAGAATTTTCAAAAAGTGCAACACGATTGGAATAAACAGTCTGATAATCGTGAGAAGGATTTTTCGGTAGCACCCGGATATCATAAACGGTTGGGATAGCAGAAACGCATCCACAGGAATCAATGGTAAAAGCTTCGTATTGTATAGATGAATCAGGTTTGCACCAGGTAATTACGCTGTCGGGGTCTGATAAATATGTTTTGGGTTGCCAGTAATGAGTAAGTGGTTCAATTCCACCTCCAATTCCTGAATTTGGAAATGTAAGCAAAATGCTGTCGCCTTTTTCAATGTAAAACCACGGCTGTCCTCCACCGGTTAAATAAGAAAAACTTGAAAAACGCACAAATAAGCTGTCTCTGGCAATATTATTTTCCGAATCGGTTACAGTTAACGTAAATTTTAACCAATCCTGATCCAAAGTAATATCCTTAAATGTTGGTGATTGCAGGGTCGTATCGTTAAGAAAATCACTCGCTGTGAATATTAGTTTATCTGTTAACCGGTATGTACATTCCCACGCAAATTTGAAGGGCGGCTTGCCATTCATAATCTTTGCAGTTGTCCCTAAAATCATTGTGTTGAAATTTTGCCCTGTACAAAAAGTGGTGTCTTTGCCGGCATCAACCATGAGCTTCACTGCTGAATAAGATGTAAATAAACCAAGGTCAATTCCAGTATTGATGCAAGGCAGATTCAGAATATTTTTTTTTTTTATTCCACAAACGAATTTTTTCTTTCCTATTTTATAGAAATAAAATAGCCTGATTGATCGTTTATAAAGTCTATTGTTCTGTGTTTTTAAAACTTTGTTTATTTAAGCAGTTTGCCTTCGAAATGGAGTAAGTATCATTTAGAGGCATTTCAGATTTTGTCTTGTAAGTTTTATGATAAATTGCTTTATTCAAAAACGGGCGTTTGGTTGATTTCATTTTTACCTGCTTTTGAGGAAATAAGTTAAGTAATGGGTCACGGTGTCGTTTTTGGTTTTTAATTAGTTGAACTAAATTATTAATAAAACTAATAGAAAACAATACAAAACAATTGTTATACTGTAAGTTGGGGGGGGGGGGTAAATATCATGTTATTAGATTGTTACGAAACGTAATTAATATCGATTCTAAAGTTATATTTTGAGGGTTGCCTGTTTTTTATAACCCATTGTCAGAAACAGCCGGGTTTTAGTTGAAATTGATTTATTGCTAACTTTGCCCTCTTTAAAATTGCATGTTATGCCGCACAATGCCGGAAAACGATTGGTTGAAGCCATCAAAAAACAATTGGAGCGAATTGAATATTTCAGTTCGGCTGCAAATGTTTCGCCCAACCTGGCCGTGCACGAAATGCGGAAGTCGTTTAAAAGGTTGCGCGCTTTGCTCCTGTTTTATGACGAATATCCCGAAGAATTTCCACAGGAATTTTGTATTCAGATAAAAAATTACGGACGACTACTTTCCGCAATGCGCGAATCTTATGTAAATATCCAGATTTTTGAGCGATTGACAGAGAACAATAATTTAATTGCTGACAGAAAAATAAAGAATGCAAAGGAAAAGTTGCAGGCAAAAAACAGGGAAATCATCGACAATAGTTTTTTTGACAGCGAAGATTTTAAAAATCTGCTTCTGTTTACAAAATCTCTTGAACAACAGGTTGTCCGCATGGAAATCGACAGGCCGTCGCAAATTCAATTGGCAAAACAATTGGTTATTTCTTACCAAAAAGCGTATGATTGTTACCAGATTATTGGTAATGATTCCGATGGAGATGAAATACATAACCTGCGTAAAAAGTTAAAACGCCTGTGGTACCAGTTTGATTTGCTGCAATATTTGCATCCCCGTTATTTCAGACTGAAATCGGATCAGCTCAATAAAATTACCGAACAACTGGGCGAAGACCACGATATGTTTGTGTTTTTAAATGATTTAAAAATTGACAACCTTGGTTTTGAGGCCTCTGAAATTGAGATAATTGAAAACCAGGTGGAACATTTGCGTGAAATCAATTTATTAAAACTCAATCCACGTTTAAAACAGTTTTTTACAGACCCACCTTCATTTTTCATGCAAAAAATGGAGCAGTTTTTCAAAGTATCATTTATGATGCCGTATTAGTAGTTTATCCAAAACCTTTCTGCTCCTTACAAAAACTGAAACTGTTGTAGTTTCAAACGTAAAAATATAAAGCAAAATACCAGGTTACATTGCACCAATTTTAGAAGGTACAACACAAATCTCCTATAATACTTAATTATAATTAATTGGTTTAGATTCTAAATGGGTTCTGACTTTCTTTTCTTACTCCTCTCCGCCAGCTGGCGGAAGGTCGGGAGGGGCTATAATCTCTGAATCGTCATTCCCCCATCAACAACAACTACCTGTCCGGTAGAATAGGGTAACATTCCGGTTGCCATTGCCGCTGCAACTTTTCCAACATCTTCAGGTGTTCCCCATCGTTTTTGTATGCTGATTCCCTGTTCAAAAAGTTTGTCATATTTATCAGTAACTCCGGCTGTCATATCGGTTTTAATTACACCGGGCTGAATTTCATAAACCGGAATATCGAATTCACCAAGCCGGGCAGCCCAAAGTTTTGTCGCCATTGCAATTCCTGCTTTTGAAATGCAGTATTCGCCACGGTTTACAGAAGCTACAGTTGCCGAAACCGACGATACATTGATGATACAACCGGAAAATTCAGGATTCAGCTTTTTTAGCTGAACCATGTGATTTGCAAAAAGTTGGGTCAGAAAATATGGTCCTTTCAGGTTGGTTTCCAGCACTTCATCAAAAATATCTTCGGTAGCTTCCAGTATATCTTTTCGTTCTCGCGGGGCAATTCCGGCGTTATTTACCAGCACATTCAAATGGCCAAATTCCGAAACCACAGTTTGAAATATTTTTTCGCGGTCCGGTTTATCTGAGATATTGCCTTGTGCATAAGCCACTTTGACGCCAAACATTTTTAATCCATCTAAAATTGGCTGTACAACTTCCTGTTTTCGAACCCCGTTAATAACGAGATTAAAACGGGCTTTTGCCAGTTCAACTGCAATTCCCAGCCCGATTCCGCGTGAGCCACCTGTTATTAGGGCAACCAGCCCCCTAAATCCCCCGGAGGGGGACTTTTTGTCTTCTTCAAAATTCATTTTCAATTCTACTTTTCACTTTATTTTTCTTTGTTCCTCCCCTCCGGGGAGGCCAGGAGGGGCTTTATTTCCACCCAACTTTTTTTCGCCCAGCTTTCCAGTCCTTTTTCCGCTAACTGAACTCCTTTTGCGCCTTCAAGCAAATTCCAGCGAAATGGTTCGTCTTTTACAACGTGTTTCAGAAAAAGTTCCCACTGCGCTTTAAATGCGTTGTCGAAATTTTCCTGTTCAGGTACTTTGCTCCAGCCTTCGTAAAAATTAATCGGGTTTGGAATATCGGGATTCCACACTGGTTTTGGCGTGTTTCCGTAATGTTGTGTCCAGCATTCGCGCAGTCCGGCCACAGCTGAACCTAAGGTTCCGTCAACATGTAAAGTCAGCAAATCATCGCGGCGCACACGGGTTACCCAACTTGAATTGAAATGTGCAAATACGCCGCCTTCCAATTCAAAAGTAGCGTAAGCTGCATCGTCGGCGGTACATTTATACGGTTTGCCCTGTTCATCTACACGTTCGGGAATATGGGTTGCACCCAAACAAAATACGCCTTTTACTTCGCCAAAAAGATTATCCAAAACATAACGCCAGTGGCAAAGCATGTCAACAATTATTCCGCCATCGTCTTCTTTGCGGTAGTTCCAGCTTGGGCGTTGGGCAGGGACAGAGTGTCCTTCAAAAACCCAATATCCAAATTCACCACGCACCGAAAGTATTTTACCAAAGAAACCGTTTTCCATCAAGCGTTTTAGTTTTAATAGCCCGGGCAACCAGAGTTTATCCTGAACAACACCGTGTTTTACCCCGGCTTCTTCGCAAACACGGTACAATTCGAGTGCAGTTGCGGTGTCGGTGGCTACAGGTTTTTCGCAGTAAACATGTTTTCCGGCTTTGGCAGCCTGAATTACTGCATCTGCCCGTCGTCCCGTTGTTTGTGCATCGAAATAAATCTGATAGTTGGGATCATTCATTACCGAATCCAAATCTGTAGTCCATTTTTCAACACCCGACATTTGGGCCAGTTTTTTGAGTTTGATTTCATCTCTGCCAACCAAAACCGGGTCGGGCATAATAAATTCTGAAGGACTAACCTGCACCCCTCCCTGTTTAATAATAGCCACAATCGACCGCATTAAATGCTGGTTTGTTCCCATCCGGCCGGTTACGCCGTTCATTATTATTCCTATTTTGTGTATCATAGCTCAGTTCAAAGTTTAAAGTTCAAATTTCAAAGTTTTTCCCCTATCTCCAATATCCAGTATCCAGCATCAAGTATTTTCCAGGTATGCATTTTTAATTTTTCAAGATACATTTTTTGATCGGTTGCCCAATATTTGTCTGAAAAAATTTCCACTTCGTTATAGCCTGAAAATCCTGTTTCTTCAACCCAGCCACGAATTTGTTTAATATTGATACAACCATCACCCATCAGTCCGCGGTCATTCAGAAAATCGATGGTTGGAACATTCCAGTCGCAAACATGAAAAGCAAACAGGTTTCCGTTTTTGCCGCATCGTTTTATTTCGTTTTGAAGGTTATAATCCCACCACAAATGATAAACATCGACAGCAATTCCCACAAAATCAGAATTTATTTCTTCTGCCATTTGGTTGGCTTGTGCAAGTGTGTTAATTGCCGACCTGTCTCCGGCATACATTGGGTGCAGTGGTTCGATGGCTAATTTTACTCCGGCCGCTTTTGCCTGTGGAAGAATTTTCAGGATTCCTTCTTTTATTTGTTCGCGTGATTTTTCGAGAGATTGTCTTCCATCGGCGCCACAAACCAGTACAATCAATGGTGAACCAACTGCTGCGGCCTGTTCAATGCAAAATAAATTATCATCAATGGCAACCTTCCTTTTTTCTTTTTCTACTGAAGGGAAAAATCCTCCGCGAGCAATTGAAACCACTTTCATTCCAAAATCGTTGAGGAGTTGTTTTGCATCCTTCAGATTTTGATTTTCAAGTACATTCCTCCAAATTGTAATTCCATGAATTCCTGCAGCGCTGTAATTTTCGATGCACTGCTTCAAATTCCAGGGTTTGGTGGTGAGTGTATGAACGCACAGTTTTGAAAAATCGGTTAGTTTTGTTGCCATTAGATTTTAAAGATATTTTTTATATAATTTTTGGGCTGTTTCATGCGAATGTATCCTACCTTCTTCCAAATCTTTCAAGCCTTCCCTGATTGATTTTATTTCTTCAGGAGTTATTTTTTTTCGCCAATCTTTTGAGGTATTTAGTTTATTTGTTTTTCTCATAAATTACAATTAAGAAGAGTTATTTTTCTCGCGCCCTCTCCTTAGAAGAGGGTTGGGGAAAGGCTTCCGAAAAACGTCAGATATTTTTCATTACTTATTATCCTCGCCAGATATAGTGCTACTTCCCGTGCATGATAATCACCCCACATGGAAGATTCACCGCATGGAATTTTGCTTCCTTTGGGAACAAAATCCCAACCGTTGGGACGGTGGTAAATGCAGTGCAAAATCAATCCCTGATGATTTGGATTTGTGCTTAAATACGGAGAATCAAACAAGGTATTTATCACTGTTAAACCGGCTTGCCAGTAAATTTTTCCCTCCTCTTTCTTTCCTTTTTCGATTAAATATTTCCCCAATCGCAATAATCCCTGGCACCCAATTGCCGCAGCCGAACTGTCAACCGGTTCATATTCATTAAACGGGTCGGCGGGTTTTTCGAGATAATTTCCCAGTTTGTAAAGATTGGGTGCACCTGTATCCCAGTAAGGAATCCCGTCAATTGGAGAGTTTTCAATATAAAAATCACAGGTGGCTTTTGCAGCTTTGAGCATCATTTTTTCGATTTCGTTTTTACCTCCAAAAGGTTTCAGGTCATTTTCTGGAAGTGTATCCAATAACTCAAGGTCTTCAGCAAAACCAAGCATTGCCCAGGCCAGTCCGCGGGTCCAGGTTGAAAACCCTGTGTAACCTTGCTGCGAATTTGGGCAGCGGAAATTTCCGTCGTTAATGTTAAAAATACTTTCATGTGCTGTTCGTCCCCAAACATCGTAACTATCACGGCCTTCGCCATAAAATACCGAATATTTTGCTGTTGATGCAACGTGTTGGATTGCCCGTTCCAGCATCGAGATTTTTACATCGCCTTCGCCCTGGAAAACATGGCCTAATTGATGGCTAACCATTAAAATGCGGCTTGAACGAATTGTATCAACAAACAGCGAGTGCGGGCCGTTGAAAGAATAAATAAAACCACCGTCTTTGATTTTTGTCCAGCGACTCGCCTGAACCGCACCTGATATTTTTACAGCCAGTTCATAGAAATTCTTTTCCCATTCGTTAAAGGGGATTTTTCCTTCGTTCATCAGCCGAAGCAGGTTTCCGTAAGTGCTCAGGTTGTTAAAGCCGTGGTCGTGAACGCCAACGTGACTTATGTGTGGCGCCATTTTTTCAAGTATATTTTTTTTGCCCGATTCAAGAAAATATTTTTCGCCGGTGGCATCGAAATGCAAAATGGACGAGCCAAACTGAAATCCCTGCGTCCATTCGGTCCAGCCGCGGGTGCTGTATTTGCCGTTTACAGTAAAAACAGGGGAGCCATTTTCTGCATCGTAATTTTTGTCGATGGCTTTTATTTTTTCGCCCGAAAGTTCCCAGAAAAAATCAAGTTTCTTTTTCAGGTTTTCAGGTTTTAACGTGGTGTCAATTTGTATCATCTATAATAATATTTCTTTTCGTTTCCATTTTTATAAAAATAGTATTTCCTGTTTAATTCTGCACAAAACCTGTTTTTAAAGTGTGGTTGAAAGCCGGGAGTATTTTTTCAAATTGTTGATTTGGTAGTTAATTTTTCAAATTTCACGAAAATAAACTAGTTTATTTTTACTATTTTCGAAAAATAAACTAGTTGAGTATGATTTCAGAAATATTTTCAATACAGAATCCCTGGCGGAAGAACACAAATTATTCTTTAAACCTTAAGAGCAGGAATATATTGAATGTGCTGATACAGAATATGGAAAACGAACTGATTCTTGGACTAATTGGTAGTCGTCAAGTTGGTAAAAGTTCAATTATATTTTTATTGATTGAACAACTTTTGAAAGATAAAATCAATCCGCGAATATTTTTATTTCAACTTAGATGATTTGAAATTGCATGAATTGTTTACTTCAATTCCTGATTTTCTAAACTTTTTAGGAAATGATAAAGAACAAAAATATGTATTTATCGATGAAATTCAGCGATTGGATTCTCCAGGTTTGTTTTTGAAAGAAATTTTCGATTTAAACCGAAAAATTAAATTTATTTACAGTGGCTCATCGCAATTGGAGATAAAAGCCAAAACACGGGAACATTTGGTAGGAAGGGCACGAATCTTTCAGATAAACAGGTTGTCGTTTAAGGAATATCTGGATTTTGCTTCTCCAATTACAAAAATGGACGCACTTCAACAAATGTTGATTTTTGGAAGTTATCCGGCAGTGGCTAAAGAAACGGACAATTTGGAGAAGAAATTGAGATTGCGGGATATTTATCAGAGCTATATTCAAAAAGATTTGACCGATTTTCTTCAATTGGATAAGGTGGATGGTTTTAATAAAATGTTGGTTATACTGGCTAATCAAACTGGCGATTTACTTAACGTTCATTCACTCTCAAATTCGCTAGCACTTAATCGGAACGAAATAGATCGGTATCTGAATATCCTTGAACACACTTTTATTTGCTCAAAAATTTACCCGTATTACAGAAATTACAGTAAAGAAATAACCAAAACACCCAAACTTTATTTTCTGGATTCAGGCCTGCGGAATTATATCCTTAACCAGTTTCAGCCTTTTAAACAGCGGCAGGATATTGGCAAATTGTTTGAGAATTTTTATTACACCGAATTGCGAGCCAACGATTTTTATAATTTCAACAAGGTTAACTTTTGGCGAACAACAAATCAAACTGAAATTGATTTTATTGTGCAAACTGAAAATGGTGTAGAAGCCATTGAAATAAAATGGGAGAAAGAGCAAGCTCCAAAATCATTTCAAACCATTAGGGAATATTATCCCGAGATTCAAACAAGAGTGGTTACACCAAGGAATTTACAGGAACTAAAATCCTCCAACTTTAAAATCACCGATTCATCCCTGCAGTTTTCAAGCATTTGAAAACTTGTTAAACGCAGCAAAGGATGTTTAAAATCAGATGCAATTTCGTTGAGCGGAACAAGCACAAACTTTCGATGTTGAATTCTGGGGTGTGGTATAATCAGGTTTTTGGTTTCAATAAACAAATCATCGTAATACAAAATATCAATGTCCATTTCGCGCGAATTGTATTTCCCTGTTTCACGTTCGCGACCAAAACTATTCTCTATTTCAGTAATTTTTTGAAGTACTTCTGTTGGCGAAAATGGTGTTTCAACAATCAAAACCTGGTTCCAGAAATTGTCATCGGCAGAAAATCCCCAGGGTGGCGTTTCGTAAACTGATGATCTGTTTACAATTTCTCCTAACTTGTTTTTAATGAATATGTAAACTTTATTGAAATTGTCGGCTTTATTTCCGATATTTCCGCCTATTCCCAGAAAAATCTTATGCATTGAATCGTATATTTGTATTTTTTAAAAATGTAGATCCCAATTAGTAAAAGAATTAAATTTAGTGAAATATAAATACAACAAGTAATATGAAAGAGTTTTTTAAATATGTATTTGCAACAATCGTTGGTGTTTTTGCGGTTTCTGTAATCGGAATAATCCTTTTTATAATGGTTATAGGTGCAATAATAGCAACCGCCGAAAAACAGGTTACTGTTGAAAATAATTCGATGTTGGTGCTTGATTTGGGACGTCAGATTGTTGACCGTGCCCCCAATGATCCTTTTGAAGATATGGATATTCCCGGGTTCTCACAGGTAAAATCGCTCGGACTTGACGATATTTTTACTTCGCTTGAAAATGCCGAAACCGACGATCGGATAAAAGGGGTTTACCTGAAACTTTCGATGGTAAACGGTGGAATGGCTACTGTTGAAGAAATCAGGAATGCATTGATTGACTTTAAAAGCAAATGCGACAAACCAATTTATGCACACGCTGACCAATATATGATGGACCAAAAAGCATATTACCTGGCTACTGTTGCCGATAAAATAGTAATCCACCCCGAAGTTTCTGTCGATTTCCGTGGGTTGGGCGGCGAAATGATGTTTTACAAAAAAGCGTTGGACAAAATTGGGGTTGAAATGCAAATTGTGCGTCATGGCAAATTTAAAGCTGCCGTTGAACCTTTTATGCTCGATAAAATGAGCGAGGAAAACCGCGAGCAAAGACTTACCTACATGGGCAGTTTGTGGAATCACATGTTAAAAGGAATTTCTGAAAAACGAAATATTTCGGTGGAGCAATTAAATATTCTGGCCGATGAGGTTCAAACTTTTAATAAAGGACAAAAAGCTGTTGAATCGGGTTTGGTTGACGCGGCAGAATATAAAGACCAGGTTTTGGACGATTTGCGCGAAATTACCGGAATCGAAGGTACCAAAGGTGTTCCGGTTATCAGTGTTTCGAATTATGCTGATGTTCCTTCAAAAGGAAAAAAATTCAGCCGCAATAAAATTGCAGTAATTTATGCCAGTGGCGATATCGGAATGTCATTGGGCGGAGAATATATTGATGGTGAAGAATTAGGCAAAGAAATCAGAAAAGTGCGTCAGGACAGCTCTTATAAAGCCATTGTTTTGCGTGTTAACTCACCCGGTGGGACTGTTTTTGATTCGGAAACCATTTGGCGCGAAGTAAAACTTGCATCAGAAGAAAAAACTCTAATTGTATCGTTTGGCGATGTTGCTGCTTCGGGCGGTTACTATCTTTCATGTCCCGCCGATAAAATTCTGGCCAGCCCAAATACAATTACAGGTTCAATCGGTATTTTCGGTACAATACCTAATATTGGCGAATTGCTAAACGACAAACTAGGGATTACAACTGACGTGGTAAAAACCAATAAAAATTCAGACTTGCTCACGATGACCCGCCCAATGACAGATTATGAGCAAAAAATGATGCAGGCGAATATTGAAGAAGGTTATGAAACCTTTATTTCGCATGTTGCAGAAGGCCGGAAAATGACAAAGGAACAAGTTGATGAAATTGGACAGGGTCGCGTTTGGAGCGGCGAAAATGCAAAAGAAAATGGGTTGATCGACGATTTTGGCGGATTAAACGATGCTATAAAAATGGCTGCTGAAATTGTAGGTTTAGATGAATACCGTACTGTTTCACTACCTGCTTTACCCGAGCCATTTGAAGAATTCTTTAAAACAGGATCGGATAATATTCGCGCCCATTTTCTGAAAAACGAACTGGGCGAAAAATACCGTTACTACGAATATTTCAAAAAAATGTCGGGCTTGAATGGCGTTTATGCCCGGATGCCGTATGATATTTTTATAAACTAAATTTTAGTTCAAATTAAAGATATGTGAGGGTTTCACTCAGGTGAAGCCCTCACTGTTTATAGCCCACATTTTCTTATCTTAGCCCGACAAATTTCTGACACGTTATGAAAAACCTGTTTTTATACCCGCTTTCATGGATTTACGGATTCGTGGTTTATTTGCGAAACCAAATGTATGATTTGGGCATTTTCCGTTCAACTGAATTTGATGTGCCCGTGATTTCAATCGGAAACATCACCGTTGGCGGAACAGGGAAAACTCCTCATGTAGAGTATCTTGTTAAACTTTTACACGAAAAATATGAAGTAGCAACATTGAGTCGGGGCTACAAACGTAAAACAAAGGGTTTCAGAATTGTTGAAACAACCTCAACAGTTGCCGAAGTTGGCGACGAACCACTACAAATAAAAAACCGCTACCCCGAAATTACTGTATCAGTTTGTGAAAACGTGTGACCGGGGTTGAAAAATTACTCGAACCCGGGAATAAAACTACACCCGATGTGGTGCTGCTCGATGATGCGTTTCAGCACCGGAAAATTAACGCCGGAATTAATATGCTGCTGATTGATTACAACCGGCAATTAAAAGATGATACTTTGCTGCCGGTGGGTCGCCTGCGCGAAGGAATGGCACAAATGCGGCGCGCAAATGTGATAGTTTTTACAAAATGCCCACACGAAGTTACACCAATTATGCGCCGTATTTTACAAAAAGATGTGCGCTTAAAACCTTATCAAAGTTTGTTTTTTACAACGCTTGACCACGGAGATATCGAACCGGTTTTTTCAGCTCCAAAACTCGAAAAATTATTTTATGTTGAAAAATCTTATGCAATGCTGGTGGTTACCGGAATTGCCTCGCCAAAACTAATTTTTGCCCACCTGAAACAATTTGCCAAAAAAATCGAAATCCGTTCTTTCCCCGACCATTATTATTTTTCCGATAATGATATACAGTCGATACTGCAAAAGTTTGATACACTTCAAGCCGATAAAAAAATAATTGTCACCACCGAAAAAGATTCGATGCGGATAAAAGATATGCCAAATTTACCTGAAGAATTCAAATCGAATTTGTACTATTTACCTGTGAAAGTTAAATTCCTCGATGAAGGGGAAAATGAGTTCAATAAGAAAATTTTAAATTATGTTGGAGAAAATAAAAGCAACCGCGAGCTTCATCAAAGAAAAAATAAACGATAATCCTGAAATCGGGATTATTCTTGGAACCGGGCTGGGCGGATTGGTAAAAGAGATTGAAATTATACAATCAATCCCTTACAGCGAAATCCCGAATTTCCCTGTTTCAACAGTTGACGGACATGCCGGAAGATTGATTTACGGGAAACTGGGCGATAAAAAAGTGCTTGCCATGCAGGGTAGGTTTCATTTCTACGAAGGTTACTCGATGAAAGAAGTTACTTTTCCCGTGCGGGTATTAAAATATGTGGGCATCAAAAACCTGTTTGTTTCCAATGCAAGCGGCGGGCTGAATCCCGGCTGGCAGGTTGGCGAAATTGTACTGATTACCGACCATATTAATTTTTTTCCGGAACATCCGCTCCGCGGGAAAAATGAAAATGAACTGGGGCCGCGTTTCCCTGACATGAGTAAATGTTATGACGAGCGTTTGCGCAACAAAGCCAAACTGATTGCTTTGCAACATAATATTTCTGTAAAAGAAGGGGTTTATGTGGGTGTTTCGGGGCCAACTTTTGAAACTCCGGCCGAATACAAAATGTTCCGTCTGCTGGGCGCCGATATTGTTGGCATGTCAACGGTGCCGGAAGTAATTGTGGCACGTCACATGGATTTAAAGGTTTTTGGGATTTCGATTGTAACCGACAGCGGCGTACCCGGCGAAATTGTTGAGATCTCGCACGAAGAAGTACAGGAAGTTGCAATGAAAGCCGAACCGAAAATGACACTGATAATGAAGGAATTGGTGAAGAGTATTTAGAGTTTAAAGTTCAGAGCTCAGAGTTCAGATTCAAAGTTCAAAATCAATGGTCTATACAGAAATCATTATTATTGATATTGTAATCCTGATACCTGATACTAAAATCTGTCAATTCAAAGTATGAATCTGCTAATTCTTTCGCTGGCACCGGTTTTTATAATTGCAGGATACATTTATTTCCGCGATAAATACGAAAGAGAACCAATCGGACTTTTATTGCTTTCGTTGTTTTTTGGTGCTTTAACAGTAATTCCGGTTTTATTTCTCGAAGGTTTTTTGTCAGGGTTTAGCGGTTTGTTTTACGGATTGGGCAAAGCAACCTGGAATGCTTTTGTTGTTGCCGCTTTTTCAGAAGAACTTTTCAAATACATTGCTCTTTATTTGTTGATCTGGAAAAGCAAGGAATTTAATGATAAGCTTGACGGTATTGTTTATGCTGTTTTTATTTCGCTGGGTTTTGCGGCTGTTGAAAATGTTTTGTATGTAATGGGAAATGGTTTTGGGACGGGCATTACACGTGCAATTACTGCGGTTCCGGCACATGCAATTTTTGGAATTACAATGGGTTTTTATTTCGGGATGGCAAAGTTTTACGAGAAAAAACGTTACCAGCTAAAGCAAAAAGCACTTTTGTACCCGATTATCCTGCACGGTATTTATGATTTTATTCTATTTACAGGAATTGAGTGGTTGACATTAGTTTTCCTTGGATTTTTGGTTTTTCTCTATATTTCAGGGTTAAAACGAATTAAACAACTCTCTGACCAGTCGATATATAAAACTGACTTTAATTTGCTAAATGAGAAGTTCAGCCAACCAAAATAGTTTCTATAAAAGTTATAGTTTATTTGAATTATATTTGAATCATGATAATTGAAGAATTGATAAATAAGGACAAAATATTTTACAAACTGTGCAAAGATCACAATGTAAAAAGCCTTTTTGCTTTTGGATCTTCAGTTACAGAAGAATTTGATTTTGAAAAAAGTGATATAGATTTGTTGGTAGAAATAGATGAGCCCGACCCTGTTGAAAAAGGTGAAAAAATAATATCGTTTTGGGATAAAATGGAAGAATTTTTTAAAAGGAAGGGTTGATTTACTTTCAAACCCTATCATCAGAAATCCTTTTCTTCGGCAGAGTGTCAACAATTCAAAGGTTTTAATTTATGGAACTTCAAGTAACTGACTTTGGCATTCATAATCCACCTGCAAATTTGAAAAGTGAAGTAACTGAAAAATTAAGATAACTTATGGCTTTTCTACCCACTTTTAAGGATGTGCAAAATGCTCACGAAATCGTAAAAAAATACGCCCACCGCACCCCGGTTTTAACTTCATCAAGTATCAATAATATTGTTGGGGGAAACTTGTTTTTTAAATGCGAAAACCTGCAAAAAGTGGGAGCATTTAAATTTCGCGGGGCTTGTAATGCGGTTTTTTCGTTATCTGATGAAGATGCCCAAAAAGGGGTTGCAACCCATTCTTCAGGTAATCATGCCGCGGCGTTGGCTTTGGCTGCAAAAATGCGCGGAATTGCAGCACACATTGTAATGCCCAGCAATTCGCCTGAAATAAAAAAGAAAGCTGTAGCCGGTTACGGTGCAAATATTACCTTTTGCGAACCAACTTTGCAGGCACGAGAAAATACACTTGCACAAATTGTTGCCGAAACCGGTGCAACAGAAATACATCCCTACAACAATTTTAATGTAATTGCAGGACAGGGAACTGCCGCCAAAGAATTAATAGAAGATTTTGGCGAATTTGACATTATTATCGCTCCGGTTGGCGGCGGCGATTTGTTAAGCGGGACAGCGCTTTCTACAAAATATTTATTGCCCGGTTGCAAAGTAATTGCGGCAGAACCTGCCGGTGCTGATGATGCATTTCGGTCGTTTCGCGAGAAAAAAATTATACCGTCAGTTAATCCAAAAACCATTGCCGATGGACTTTTAACTTCACTTGGAGATCGTAATTTTGCCATCATCATGGAAAATGTTGATGACATTGTTACTGTTTCTGAAGAAAAAATTGTTGAAGCGATGCGAATGATTTGGGAGCGGATGAAAATAATTATCGAACCATCTTCTGCAGTTCCACTGGCTGCAATTCTTGAAGGCAAAATCGAAATTCAGAACAAGAAAGTTGGGATTATTCTTTCGGGTGGAAATTTGGATTTGGGGAAATTGCCGTTTTAAATTTCTTTCTCCTTCACCCTTTGGGGGAAGGCTGGGATGGGGGCTTAATACATCGGACTCACAATATGCGCCAGCGATTCCCTCAATTTGAAATGCCACGGGCGTTTTTCCCATTCTGCCAGTTTAATTTCGCGGCTGTTTCGCAAATCATTTATGAAATGTTTCAAAATCACGCGGGTAAATTTTCTTTCGTAAATAAATGCGTTAATCTCGAAATTGGTTTCCAAACTCCTGAAATCGAGGTTTGTTGTACCAATTGATGACAAAACATCGTCAATCATCAGCGTTTTGGAGTGGATAAAACCTTTTTGATAGAAATAAATTTTAATACCTGCCTCCAAAAACTGTTCGACATATGAAAAAGAACACCATTTTGGAGTAATCGCATCCGATTTTTCGGGAATAATAATCCGAACATCCACACCACTTAAAGCTGCAGTTTTTAATGCTGAAACCAATGTTTGCGGCGGCATCAGATAAGGAGAAGTGAGATAAACATATTTACGTGCATTCAGAATTGCCGAAAAATAGGCCTGCTCAATATTTTCCCAGTCAGAATCGGGGCCGCTGGCCGATATTTGAACAGGAGTTCCATTTTCTTCAGTAAGTGGGCGGAAATATTTTTCACCAACTAAATTTTCGTTAATCACAAAATACCAATCGGCAGCAAAAACAACCTGCATGGTTGCAACTGCATCTCCGGTTATCTGTAAATGTGTGTCGCGCCACGGTCCAATTTTGGGTTTACCCTCAATGTACCTGTCGGCAATATTTATACCGCCTGTAAATCCAATTTTGCCGTCAACAATTAAAATTTTACGGTGGTTTCTGAAATTAACCCGCGACGTTAACCGGGGAAACCTGACTTCCATAAACGGATAGATTTCGATGCCATTTTCTCTTAAATCTTCAAAAAACCGTTCTTTCAAATCCCAGCTTCCAACATCGTCAATAATAATTCTTATTTCAACTCCCTCCCTGCTTTTTTCAATTAATAATTTCTTTATTTGATTGCCGATTTTATCATTTTCGAAAATATAATATTCAAGATGAATGTGGTGTTTTGCACTTTTTATGGCTTTAAAAATAGCCTCAAAAGTTTCATCGCCGTTGTTAAGAATCTGCAACTGGTTTCCTGTTGTTAGCAGGGAGTCGGAGTTGTTGAGCAACAACCTGATAATATTTTTTTTATCTAAAACCTCGGGGCTGAGTTTGAAATCAGTATGTTCTATTTCCCGCAATTGTTTTGTCGAAAGACGCCTGATTTTCCCCAGGCTTTTTACTCCGCGACGAGAAAACAGTTTTTGTTTGCGGTATTCCTGTCCAAAAAACAAATAGAAAACCAAACCAAAAATTGGAATTAATATGAGAACCAGTATCCACGCAATAGTTTTAAATGGTGAGCGTTTTTCAAGAATAATCATCACAGCAACCGGAATTGCTGTAATAAGAAAAACAAATGAAAAAATTCGCCAAAAAATATTCCAGTCCATTATTGGTTAATAGTTTTTTTTCTGACCAAATTTCATGAATTTTGGCGTTAAAAACAATTTAGTTTTTTTGATTCGTTAATTCTAATGTATATTATTTAGAAGGGAGGATGGCAAACATGAGACAGTTATTTATTTTTTTGGCAGCTATATTTTTAATTTGGGCTTGTTCGACACAAAAAGCGACTGTAAAAGTTGAAAAAACCAAACCTGTTGCTAAAGTTGACAGTGTTGAATATGATATTGAAATGTTTGATTCAAAATTTGAAACATGGTATTTGACCCACAAAAAACCTTCAATGAACCGTTCACTTCAATACTATGAAAACTGGAATAAAAAGTATGTTATAGCATGGAATCACAAATCGATGGAAATGGGTAAGGGTTCATTTTTTGCACCAATTGTAGGATATCATTCACGCGAAGAATACGGTTTTGAACTCAATCATAAGTTGTTTTATTATTTTCAGTATGTCGAAAATGTGCTGAATATTCAAATAATGCCAGGCGGACCAAAAGTTGTGGCGGATAATTAATTGGTATTTTTATAAATAAATAACCTGTCATTGTCAATTATTTCTGAGAAAACAGGATTTCCCGAAATTTTTGGTGCTTCAATCCCGTTTTTGAAATCTTTGTTACCAATAAACCTGTATGCTTCGTCCCATAAACCGGCAGAAATAAAACTATCCAAAAGCAGTTTACCACCTTCAACTATAAGCGACTGAATATTTCTTTGGTACAGGTTTTTTAAAATATGCTGAACCCATCTCTTATCAAAATCGATTTTTATAAATTCAATATTTTCAGTTTCTTCATTTTTAATCGAATTGAAAACAAGTGTTTTTACTGTTCCATCAAAAAGATTCAATGATTCAGGTAGGCGCAAATGGTTATCTATTACAATTCTCACAGGATTTCTTCCCTCACAATGTCTTACAGTTAGCGAAGGATTATCGTTAAGTGCAGTATTTGTACCCACTAAAATAGAATCTTCAACAGCTCTCATTTGGTGAATACGCAGCAGTGCTTTTTCTCCGGTTATCCAGTTAGGCTTTCCCAATTCATTTTCCGAACGATCTGAATCAATAAATCCATCATTTGTTTCGGCCCATTTCAGAATTACGAAAGGTCTCTCTCTTTTCATGAAAGGTAAAAAGCGTTTGTTATTTCTCGGCATTCATTTTCTTTAATTCCAAGTTGACTTCAATACCGGCTTTTGCCATCCGCTCAATTCCTTTGCCTGCTACTTTTGCAAACGAATCGATTGTGCCAATTACAACATGAGGTATTTTCTTTTCGATAATCAGGTCTGAACAGGGAGGTGTTAAACCAAAATTTGCACATGGTTCAAGTGATACATAAAGTGTGCTTTCAGCCAGCAAAGCGTTGTTTTTTACAGCGTTAATTGCATTGACTTCAGCATGTGGTTCGCCATATTTTTCATGATATCCTTCGCCAATGATATTGTTGTTGTGAACAATAACGCAACCCACCATTGGATTTGGCGAAACACTTCCAGCCCCCATTTGTGCAAGTTCGAGGCAACGTTTCATGTATTTTTCGTGTTTATTCATTTTGTGAAGAAAGTATAACTTTACGTTTTCAAAAGTAAATAATGAAATCGAGTATTCAATATATTGAAAAGGAATTGGCGGGTTTGCATCCTGATACAGAAATTGAGGGATTCAAAAGAATAATTTTTGACTTTGTTTGTGGTTGGGGTTTTACGCAGCAGGTTTTGAAAAAAAATGAAATGGTTTCACCACCCGATTTCGAAAAAATAAAATCTATTGTCTTAAGGTTGAAAAATTATGAACCTATCCAGTATATTATTGGTGAAACAGAATTTTACGGTTTAAAACTGAAAGTAACTCCGGCGGTTTTAATTCCCCGTCCTGAAACCGAAGAGCTTGTAGATTGGGTTGTTCGCAACAATTTACCTGAAAAATGCACAATTTTAGATATTGGAACTGGCAGCGGTTGTATTGCACTCGCTATAAAAAGTAAGTTAAAAAATGCAAAAGTTTCAGGAATTGATATTTCCGGAGAAGCACTTGAAATTGCCAGGGAAAATGCAATTAAAAATGGACTTGAAGTAAATTTTTTCAGTGCTGATATTTTCAACCTTAATTATGAAAGAAGGAGAAATATGACGTTATTGTTAGTAATCCGCCATATATAAGGGAAAGTGAGAAAGTTCAAATGCACAGCAATGTTTTAGATCACGAGCCTGAAATTGCACTTTTTGTACCCGATACCGATCCCCTGAAATTTTATCGGGCAATTGCAGGTTTTGCAAAAAATAATTTATGCGAAAATGGAAGGTTATTTTTTGAGATTAATGAAAGCTTAGGAGCTGAAATGACTGAATTACTGAGCAATTATGGTTTCAATCATATAGAAGTCAGAAAAGATATTAACGGTAAAAACCGAATGTTGAGTTGTGTTATTGGAATTTGAAATCAGCCGATTAATAACTTCGCACTTAATACTTGTAAACCGGCACTTTTGTAATTGGCAAAAGGCTACCCGATTTCCCAACCTCTTTTTTTTATATCTTGGCAAAAAAATCAGGAAGAATTGATTGTGAAGAAGGCCTTGATATATCTGTTTATGTTTTGAATATTTTAGTGACACTTGCACTATTAATAAGCTATCTGGCAGTTTTTATTCCCCCCGATAAACTTTGGGTTCCTTCTTTTTTTAGTTTGGCATTTCCGGTTATAGTACTTATAAATATCTTATTTATAGTTTTTTGGGTGATAGTTAAGCCACGTTTTTTGTTTTTTTCGCTGGCGGCAATTATACTGGGTTGGGGTTTCATAAAACGTTATGTCAGTTCGATGGTAATACCACCGAAAAAAGCGGTGTTAA
>JADIYN010000037.1 GCA_016705335.1 Draconibacterium sp.
TACTTCTTGGCTTTCTTCGCATTAGCTACCTTCCTGTCGTATGGAGATTGATTTGTCGGCTTTAGTGATATGTTATTTTCACTTGCTTTAGCCGCAACAGCATCTTTTGTCCGACCGAGTTCATGGGCGATTAGTCCAGTTGGAGTATTTCCAGTTGCTAATTTTTTCAACTCCTTAATTTCAGTAGGGTCAATGTTTACCGTGATTTTAGGTTTCTGTCATTGTTTTTAAATGTTAGTTTATGAATATCTTTTGCGGTTGTCTTTTTGTTTATAACTAGCTAACTAATATCCAAGTTATTATACTTTTTTTCATTTTTTTTCATCTGATTTCTTTTTGTAATAATGTAAATCAATAGGTAATCTTTTTTTTGAGCGGGAAAACTGTAATTGTTTTTAAGGTTGCCAGTTCATGTCAGGTTAATTTTTACCGAAGATAGAAAAAAGCTGAATAGCTGAGGTTTACGGGGAGTAAAATTTTATGTTATATTTTTTTTCTCAATTTATACCCTCAAACACACGCTTTTATACCTTTATATTCTGTTTACACAATATTCTTTATACTACCTCGGAATATCAAATTAGTACCTCAGAGAAAACTAATTAGATTTTCTCTCCAGAGAAACTAATTAGTTTTAGAGAACTAATTAGTACTTCGGAGAAACTAATTAGTACTTCAGAGAAACTAATTAGTACCTCAGAGAAACTAATTAGTACTTCAGAGAAACTAATTAAGTACCTCAGAGAAACTAATTAGTACTTCAGAGAAACTAATTAGTACTTCAGAGAAACTAATTAGTACTTCGGAGAAACTAATTAGTACCTCAGAGAAACTAATTAGTACTTCAGAGAACTAATTAGTACTTCAGAGAACTAATTAGTACTTCAGAGAAACTAATTAGTACTTCGGAGAAACTAATTAGTACTTCCGAGGTACTAATTAGTACCTCAGAGAAACTAATGGGTACTTTGGAGGTAACCCTCACTGGCGCGATATTGCAAACCGTGCCTTGCCCTGGAAGGGCAAATAGTTTTTTCTTTTTTAAAGCAAGGCATCTCACCTGAGGCGAGACAGACCAGTGCCAGCGCTCGGGAAGTAAAATCTTATGTTATCAAATCAGCTGATTTGCTTTAGTTCAGTGTGACACTATTTTTAATCCAACAATCGACATTATCAGTGTTGTTAGGAAAAAAAGTCGCATGAAACTGGCTGGTTCTTTAAACACAAAAATTCCTGCCAAAACAGTTCCAACGGCTCCAATACCTGTCCAAACGGCATAAGCTGTTCCGATGGGTAAAGTTTGGGTTGCTTTTACCAGCAGTGTCATACTGATGCCAAGCGTGATGAGAAAGCCAGCATACCAAAAGTATATTTCGTTACCTGTTGTTTCTTTTGCTTTTCCCAGGCAGAATGCAAATGCCACTTCAAAGAGTCCGGCAATAATTAAAATAATCCAATTCATTTTTTTCTTTTTTAGTTAAAGATACCCGATTTTAATGTCAACTAAAGAACATATATCCCACTGTATTGGTTTGCAGGGTACTTTTTAAGTGTTACTTCTCTTTATTTCTTAAAACCAAGAATGGGTTGGAATAAGCTTGGAGCATATTTGAACTTTTTAAACTATTTACTGCCACAGATTTTCAGGATTTACCACAGATTGTTTTTCTGAAATCTGTGTTTATCCGTGTAATCTGTGTTCTAAAAAAAGTATTAATTAAAAATCTTTATCCCCACATAAAAGTTTCGTGGTTTTGCGGGGCCGTAAATGTAGCCGCTGTCGCGGTATTTACCCTTGTCGAAATCATTTTGGTACTGATCGAAAATATTTCCGGCTCCTCCAAAAAACTCAATTGAAGAATCCAGTCTTTTCGAAGAAACTGTATATGAAATTTTAATGTTCGTTTCCATAAAATCAGGTGATTCGAATAAAATATCATTTTCAGGTGTAGCGTCCATGTCAAAGTGTAGTAGCCATATGAATTGGGCGCGCGCAAAAACTAGGTTTCCCCGGGCAGTTCTTCCGACCACTGAACAGCTTTGTCATACATGCTTTTCTGAAGTGTTATTCCTGTTTCGGCCTGTAAAGTACGGTTGTAGTTGGCCCGTAATTCAAGGGTCGCACCCATAACATTGCTTGTGCCGCCATTCTGTTTTTGCATAATCGAGTTTCCGGCTTCATCTGTTGCAACTTCTTCCAAAATAAAGGCATCTTTCAGTTTTGTATAAAACCCTTCGAGCGTAAATCCTACAATATGTTTTTCTGTTGGTTTGTCCCAGTTGAGCGAGGCAGTCCAGCTTTGCGAACGCTCTTCCTTTAAATCATCAGCAAGTTGAATGGTTTGAATTCCGCCTCCTGCAAAGGCAATGTGCATATCGGCATCAAAAGCCTGCGGCGCCCGAAACCCGGTTGACCACGAAACACGCAACTGTAGAAACGAAACACGTGGGTTAAAAATCATGTTGTCAACAAAATTGTGTTTGTCGGCGCGTACTCCTGTAAGCAAAGTGGCTTTTTTTGTTACAGCCCAATCGCTTTGAATAAATGTGCCAAAGTTGCGCGAGTTCTGATCGGTTAAGTAATTGTAGGTTTTTATTTCATCAAAAACATCATCCACAACATACTCAGCGCCAAAAGTAAGCACATTTATACCCTGAATAAAATCATAAAGCGTGTGGTTTAACTGCGACCCAACCTGGTATGTGTAGTTTTTTGAAGTGCCGTAAGGCGGGTTACTGTTGTATTCCAACTTGCCCGCTTCATCATCGGGAGAAATACCTGTGAAATGTTTTCTGTCTGTATTTTGTCCCGCAACATAAACTGCAAAAGTGGTTTGATTATCATCGCTTGTTAACTCATAATCAACGCCACCAGTTAAAATGTTGTGTGTTCTTTCTTCCGATTGCTCTGCAAGGTACGATGGTTCGGTAATCATTTCGCCGCCATAACGAAATTCGTGCATACTCGAAAAGCTAGCTTCAATTTTTTGGTTTTCATCGAGTTTAAAAAACGAATTGATGCCAAACGAATTATTATACAACTCCGGAAGTTCAGAATAATTATCGCCGTTGTGGTCATACCAGTCGCGCTTTTTGTAAGTTGTGTACAAGGCCATTCCTGCATTTCTTTTTGCGAAAGGGCAGTCAATGTTCCGTTAACCGAAAAATCGTTGGCATTGCCGCCAATCAAATTTTCATTCATGGCAACTTTATACGAATTGCGTTGCGGCATTTTTGTTATAATATTTACGGTTCCGCCAATAGCGCTCGAACCGTACAAAGCCGATGCGCCACCGCGAACAATTTCAATGCGTTCAACCATTTCTGTCGGCATCTGTTCAAGCCCGTACAAACCGGTTAACGGACTGAAAACAGAGCGGCTGTTTATTAAAATCTGACTGTAAGCGCCGCCCAGGCCGTTCATTCTGAGTTGCGAATCGAATTTTACTTCGATGGTTTTATTTGGCTCTAGTTTTACAACTTGTTTTTCAGTTTTGTAACCAACCATTTTTGCCACAAGCGTAAATTCTCCGATAGGTAAATCAATCAGCATATAATGGCCGGTTACATCGGTTGTAGTGCCAAAGTTTGTGTTTTCAAGAAAAATATTTACAAACGGAATGTGTTCTCCTTTCGAAACAACATGGCCTGTAATTACGGCGTCGTTGTGTTCCTGTCCATCTGAAATTGTTGAAAAAATAATAAATGCAAATAATAAAATCAGTTTATAATAATATTTCATTGTTGAACTTTAATGTTTGAGAATAAACATATATTATAGTTTTTTGTTGATGAATAAAGTGTTTTAAAAGTTCATTTACACAAGAAAACAGCAAAAAAAATTAAAAAAATGATTGCGATAGAACTTTTATTTTGTTGCCATTCAACCATTTTATATGATTTTTTGTTAACATTCCGAGAATAAGACAATCAGGTATTTTGTTGTATTCTTTAAAATGACTTATTTTGCACCAAATCTTGAAAATTAAAAAAATATTAAAATGTTGGAAATAGGAAAATACGCAATGGTTACGTTGACATACGACTTGCATGTTGACGATGAAAATGGGGAAATGATAGAGCAGGCGACAGAAACACAACCATTGGAATTTTTATATGGTGCAGGTGCTATGTTGCCTAAGTTTGAGTCTCAACTGGCAGGCTTACGTGAAGGTGAACCATTTACAATTAAGTTGAGTAAAAATGATGCTTACGGCGAAGTTAACGAAGAAGCAGTAGTTTTTGTGGCTGCTAATCGCTATTTTGATTATTGGTTCGATTTAATTATTTTAACCTCGTTTTCATAAGCTGTTTTGGAAAACGAGGTTTTTTTATATTTATGAATACATTTGGTCACATATTTCGATTGACATCATTTGGCGAATCACATGGTCGCGGAATAGGTGGAATTATTGATGGTTGCCCGGCTGGTTTGGAATTGGATATTTCATTAATCCAGAATGACCTGGCTCGAAGAAAACCTGGTCAATCGAAAATCACAACCCAACGTCAGGAACCCGATCAGGTTGAATTTCTTTCAGGTGTATTTGAAGGTAAAACACAGGGAACACCAATTGCCTTTGCCATTTGGAATAAAGACCAGCATTCAAATGATTACAACGATCTGAAAGATGTTTTCAGGCCTTCTCATGCTGATTTTACTTATATCCAAAAGTATGGTACGCGTGATTATCGTGGCGGTGGACGATCTTCGGCGCGTGAAACAATCGCCCGGGTTGTTGCAGGTGCAATAGCAAAACAAATTCTGAGTAAAGTTGGTGTTACAGTTCAGGCTTTTGTGTCGCAGGTTGGCGAAATAAAACTTGAAAAGTCATATACTGAACTTGATCTTTCAAAAACTGAAGATAATATTGTTAGATGCCCTGATGCTGAAACTGCTGAAAAAATGATTGCCCGCATTATCGCTGCCGGAAACGACAATGACACTGTTGGCGGCGTTATTACAGGAGTTGCTAAAGGTGTTCCAACCGGATGGGGAGAACCAGTTTTTAATAAACTTCATGCCGATCTTGGATTTGCAATGCTTGGAATTAACGCCGTGAAAGGCTTTGAATATGGATCAGGTTTCGAGGGAACAAAATTAAGTGGTTCTCAACACAATGATGTTTTTATTCAAACTGAAAAGGGAGTTCGAACCAAAACAAACAATTCAGGTGGTATTCAGGGGGGCATTTCAAATGGTGAGGATATCTATTTTAATGTGGCCTTTAAACCGATTGCCACTCTGCTAAAAGAACAAAAAACTGTTGATATAAACAGTAACGAAATTACAATTAACCCTAAAGGAAGACACGATCCATGTGTTTTGCCACGTGCTGTTCCAATTGTGGAAGCCATGGCAGCTTTAGTACTTATTGATCATTATCTATTAAATAAATTAAACTCAATTTAAAATGCCCAGAAAAAAACGTTTCAGAAGAATTCAGGTACCCCCGGTTATTAAAGGAATGTCAGTATATGGAGTTAGAGGAAGGAAATCAAATGAGGTTATTCTTCATCTTGAAGAGTATGAAGCAATCAGGTTACTTGATTACCAAAATCTGACACAGGAGGAAGCAGCGGTTTTTATGGATGTTTCGAGACCAACTTTAACGCGCATTTATGAGGAAGCCCGAAATAAAGTAGCAACAGCTTTTGTTGAAGGTCGCGATCTGCTTTTTCGTGGTGGTGACATTTATTTCGATAAAAACTGGTATAAGTGCAATTCATGCCAGGCAAGTTTCAGCGATTATTCTGATAAAGTTTCCAATTGTCCGGTATGTAATTCAGAGGATTTAATTTCTTTGAACGAGTACTACTCCAAATAAAATTCTGCAGATTTATATAAAAAAAAGCCACCGGGTCATTACCCGGTGGCACCCAATTAAGTTGTGATAAAACCAGAGCCTAGCACACTAGGTGATGCAAGTTACGGCTTTTTATATATGCAAGTCAATAGTTTACTGTAATTTAGTTGGTGCTTGCTTATGTTTATCAGACAGGTTTTAACTACTCATTTTCTTTGTTTTAATATATGTAGTTTTAATCATTTGTAAGAATAATCATTGATTTTCCTATGCCTGAATTGATTAATAACATAAGAGTTTAAAATTCGTTTTTTTATATTTGCAGCCAAAAAATCTCAAAAATGATATTTCGAAAGCTGTTAAGAATTTTGCATCGCGATTTTGGTTATTTTATTGTGGGCATGACAATCGTTTATGCCTTGTCAGGTATTTATTTAAATCACCGACATGATTTTAACCCCGATTACAAAATATTTATTACCGATTTTAAAGTCGAATTGCCGGGAAAGACTGAATTAACTGCTACCGATGTTAAAACTGCATTGAAAACTGTGGATGAAGATGTGGTTTACAAAAAGCATTATTTAAACAATCAAGGGAATATCAAGATATTTATTGAAAACGGCGAGGCTGTAATTGATCCGGAAACGGGAAAAGGTACAATGCAATATTTACAGAGACGGCCTTTTATATTTTCTATTAATAAATTGCATCGCGCAACTTTAGGTTCCATGTGGAAATGGGTAAGTGATCTTATGGCAGTTATCCTGATTTTTGTTGCAGTTTCAGGACTATTCATATTGAAAGGAAAACGTGGATTTAAGCGTTGGGGATGGTGGTTAATGGCTGCCGGAATTGTTGTACCTTTGGTTTTTGCATTGATTTATATTTAACTTAAAATTGAATGGATATGAAAAAATTACTGTTTTTTGGAGTTGTTACAATTTTGTTTTTTGGTTGCGGTATGCAAAGTAAAAACCAGCAGAAAACTGAAGAAAAACCAGTGGAAGCTGTTGTTTTAACTGTTGATGAATTATATCAGAATGCGGCTGAAATGGCCGACAAGGAGGTAGTTGTAAAAGGAACTGTGATGCATGTTTGTAAAGAGGGTGGTGCACGGTGTTTTTTGATGGGGAGCAACGAAGAAATAAATATCCGGGTTGAAGCTGGTGAAAAAATTGGCGCCTTTTCGCAGGAACAAATGGGTAGTGAGGTAGAAATCGCTGGTATTTTAAAAGTAGTTAAAACAGAAGCGGATGCTCACAATCCTGGAAAGGAACATGGAGAAGGAGAAACTGAAAATATAAACGATACTGTTGCTGAAAATGCACATAAAATTATTGCTGAATCGCAGGAAGCTGCTGAAGTCGTTTATTTTATTGAAGGTTTAACAGTTAAAGAAAATATAAAGGAAATAAATTAAAATAAAAAAGGAGGACCAGCAGTCCTCCTTTTTTATTTCTTTTCATCGGGAACGAAAAGCAACGAAACCGAGTTAACGCAATGTCGTGTATTTTTATTTGTAAAACCTTCTCCGTAAAAAACATGGCCTAAATGACCGCCACAATTGTTACATGTAATTTCAGTACGCCTTCCATCGGCATCAGTAGTTTTTAAAACTGCACCCTCAATTTCATCGTCAAAACTTGGCCAACCACAATCTGAATTAAATTTGTCATTCGACTTGTAAAGTGCAGCACCACAGCGTTTGCAGGTATAAGTTCCCTTTCCTTTAAAATCGGTATATTCTCCTGTAAACGGTCGTTCAGTGCCTTTTTCAACAATTACATATTTCTCAAAATCTGTCAGCTTTCTGTATTCAGTTTTTTCGCCCACCTTTCCCTCCTTGTTTTTTTCCTGTGCACTTGTTGAAATAACGATGCACAATGTTAATATCACCAAAACTGTTTTCATAACAATGTTAACAAATCAAGCTGAATTTTAGTTTACCATAAATTCTTAAAGAATGCTAATTCCAACTCCCGGCAGGTTGTTCAATGTAATTTTTCCATCTGTAATTTTTACTCCTTCGTATGGATCATTACTGATTAAAAGGTTGCCATCCAGATCTGCCCAGGTAGCTAGCGGCGAAAGTTGAGCTGCTGCTGATATTGCACAGGAAGTTTCAGTCATACATCCAATCATTACTTTCATTTTGTTTGCGCGCGCTAAAGTCATCATTTTGTGTGCTTCCCGCATTCCTGTACATTTCATTAATTTTATATTGATGCCGGAATATACACCCAAAGTATTTTGAATATCAGAAAGCCGTTGAACAGCTTCGTCGGCAATAATTGGCAATGGCGAATTTTGGGTAAGCCAGGCAATATCTTCCGGCTTGTCTTTTGGCATGGGTTGCTCTACATATTCAATTCCTTTTCTTTTAACCAGAAAATCATATCAAGCGCTTCCTTTCTATCTTTCCACCCCTGGTTTACATCAACACAAAGCGGAACAGCGGAAACAGCACGGATTGACTCAATCATTTCTTTATCTGTATCTCTGCCAAGTTTTACTTTTAGAATTTTGAACTCCGCAGCTTCTTTTACTTTTTGTTTTACAACTTCCGGAGTGTCAATCCCTATTGTAATTGAAGTAACAGGAGTTTTCTCAGCCGAAAATCCCCAGATTTTATACCAGGGTTGATTCATTATTTTACCCTGCCAAATCATGCAGTGCAATGTCAACCGACGCTTTTGCCGCAGTGTTTCCGGTTGTTGATTGGTCAACATATTCAAGTATTTCATCCATCCTGAATGGATCGGTGAATTGCTGAAGATTTAAAGCCGATAAAAATTTTGTTGCCGATTCCTGCGATTCTCCTAAATATGGCGGCATAGAAGCTTCTCCATATCCGGTAATCCCTTCAAATTCAAGTTTTACAAGCATAACAGGCGTTATACTTCGCGAACTTCCGGCAAGTGTAAAAACATGTTTTAACTGAAGATTATAAGGCTCGAAACTAAGTTTTAAGCCAGATTTCGGAAGATTTCCTTTTTTCATATTCAAATTTGTGATTTGTGGTAAAACCATTCCACCCAACGAAATAAGGGTAGTGTTTTTTTATAAAATCTCTTCGGTTATATTTCATTTTCAAATTTCTAAACTCTACTCTGAACTTTAATACCAGGGATGGTTTTTAATTTTTTGAATGTTTTCAGCGTTTTCAAATCCGATTATCTTTTGTTCCGACGAAACTGTTTTTTCTGTATTCCGAATAAATCGCACTGTTGCGTTCGAAACTATTTCGTTCAATTTTTCCTGATGCATGAATATATTCGGTATTACCAAGTGAAAAGGCTACGTGTGTAATTTTTTCGGGTTGATCATCAGATTTCTTTTGCCCGAAAAAAAGCAAATCACCGGTTTGTAAATTACTGAAATCATTTTCAACCTCAACTTTTTCTCCCTGTTTGATTTGCAGAGAAGCATCGCGGGCGAGAATTACCCCGTTCATAAAATAGAGAGTTTTAACAAAACCGCTGCAATCCATGGCTCGTGCTGAAGTTCCGCCCCACAAATAAGGCCGGCCCATCAATTGATTTGCCAGCATTTTTAACCTGGTAGAATCGCACCGGATTGTATTTTTAAAATTTTCAAAATCGGTCCAGTCTGAAGTTACTGCAAAACCCTGGCGTCCGTCGGGAAGCTTTAATTTTATGTTTTTCTGATTGATTTCATAATTCCAGTTCCCATGTTCTCGGAACGGTTTTCAAAATCCTCATTTTCGAAAATGATTCCATTGTCGCCAGTAAAAATCATTCTTTTTGAATTTTTCCAGTCATCAAATTGCGATTCGGTAAGCGGAAAAACACCTTCAGAATCAACCCACGAAATGTAATTATCAGGTGTTTGAATTAGCAGCCAGCCATTTTCTTTTTTCAGGATTTTTACCGGCGTCCCCATTAGAGCTTGTGTTGCAAGTTCAGCCGAATGATTTGGTTGAGAACGCAAATTGGCGACAGACAGGTTTATTAGTCCGAAATTATTATTACCAACTGTAGAATCAGGCAGCAAATTGATATTATCATCTACTTTGAAGTTGCTGAATAAAGAAACAGTTTTTTTTAATTCGTGGTTTCGCCGGTTAGTATTAGATTTCCGTTTTTGTTTGTGGTCGGTTGTTTTGTTTCTGAGAAACGTTTCCAAAATTTTATTTGCTTCGTCCTTTTGTTTGTTCATGCCAATAAAATGGCCCAAACCAGGTGTTTTAATCACAGTTTTAATTCAAATAATTAATATCCAAATGATAATTCCATTGATTAAAATAAATGTTACCACCTTTCCATTCCAATTCTCCCCGCTGGAAATCAATTGGTTCGCTTCTGTAAAATTGCTTTTCAGGATGCAGTTCACTACTAAAATCATCATTAATTATTAATCGAAATTCATCGATTCCTGAAATATAAAATTCTTTTAGTCTTTGATTTTCTGTGTTTTGTAAACCAAAAGACTGATCGAGCGGGACCCAGCCAATTCCTTCGTAATACACTTCGCACCAATCGTGTAAATTCAATTCTCCGGGATGAAGCATCCACCCGCTTTGCCATTTGCACGGAATACCTGCAAAGCGCGCCATCGACATAAAAAGTAGTGTTTGCATTCCACAATCACCGTGGCGGTTTGCGAGCACATATTCCGGGATACATTCAAATGTTGAATACTCAAGCGCCGATGCCCACGTGATATTATTGTTGATCCAGTAGTAAATGGATTTTACTTTTTCAAAGGGATTTGTTGATCCGGAAGTTATTTTGTTTGTAAGTTGCTGAATTTCATTACTAAAAACAATGTGAGGATTTCGTTCCGCGGTAAATGTTTTATAATTTTCAGAATCGATATCGTAAAGTTTTATTTTACTTGTATCGAGGTTGAAATACTGGGCAGAAGTTTCAAATTCTGCTGTATATTTAAAAATGGTTGGTGTTCCTGCTTCAGTTATTTTTTCAAAATATAAGCTGCGTTGAAGATTTTGGTTATCTGCCAAAACATACTTTTCTGAATTTACTTCAATCAACTTAACGTTTCTTTGTCGGGGCAATGATTCCCGTGGAAATGGCATCCAGCACTTTACAATTTCACCCGAAGGAATTGCATCAGGTTTTAATGTAATTGTAAAATCGATTCGGTATTTTTTAGGTTTTTCCTGAAAATTTCCATCGGAATTGGTTAAAGACAGAATGTTGGAAGTATGTTGTAAACAAAAATCGTCAAACGGATCGATGACTGCGCCGTTTGTATTTTCTTTTATTTTACCTGCCAGTGAATCTAAACGAAAAAGGTTGCTCACCGCATTTTTGAAATATTTACGTTCCCCATCAATAAGTTTCATTTCGAGTGTTTTATCATCTTCCCACTTGCGAAGTTGTTCCGCAGAAACATTAGGAAACCAGGGTGTTAATTCATCTTTTATCTGCGATTCATTTTTTGAAAAATCGATTTGAATCCGTTCAATTTTGGCTTCAATTATTTCAATTTCAGATGAATAAATTTTGTGTAAATCCGAAGATTTTAATTCTTCAATTATTTTTGTTGCCGAGGTAAAATTACCTTTTGCAAACTGCTTGTTCAATTCCTCCAGATCACTTGTTTTTTTTGCGCAACTCAAAAAAACAATAGCTGCAAAACTGATTAAAAGAAATTGAATTAACCTGTTCATTTTTCTACCTGATTTTATTTTTATTCAGCGCAGCCCTGTATTTAGCAGCATTTCGGTTATGCTCCGACAAAGTAGCAGCAAAATTGTGGTATCCCGAAAAATCTTCTTTGGCACACATGTAATAATAATTGGTTCTCTCGAAATTCAGAACTGCATCAATCGCCGAAGTTTCAGGAAAATTGATGGGGCCGGGCGGCAAACCAACATGTTTGTATGTGTTGTAAGGCGAATCGATATCGAGGTGGACATTTAAAATTCTTTTAAGTGCAAAATCGCCAAAAGCAAATTTTACTGTTGGGTCGGCCTGCAAAAACATACCACGGTTCAAACGGTTCATATAAAGTCCGGCAATCGTTTTCAACTCTTCCTTTTTGCTGTTTCAGCCTGAACTATTGATGCCAGCGTTGTTACTTCTGTTGGAGTAAGTTTGAGCTCTTCCGCCTTTTTTTTGCGCTCGTCGCTCCAAAATCTGTTATATTCCTGATTCATCCGCTCTGCAAATTCTTTTGCCGGGGTTGTCCAGTAGAATTCATAAGTATCCGGAATAAACATTGCAGTGTAGGTTTCTTCAGTAAAACCGTATTTTTTAATCTGAAGAGTATCGGCAAACAGTTCAAGAATAGAAAGCGAATCGGTCTGTAAATATTTGCCAACTTTTCCGGCTAAATCTTCTTTTGTCCGGACATTGTTAAAAGTAACATTCAGCGGTGTTTGCAAACCACCATTTAAAATATTTACAACTTGATTCGTGTTCATCCCTTTTTTCAAAAGATACCTGCCGGTTTTAACTGATTTGCCATAGTTTTTCTTTTTCGAAACCCAGTTAAAAGCTTTCATACTTTTTAGGGTATTATTCAATGTTAAACTGTCGGTTACCTGCTTGTAAGTTGCATTTTTTGGCACATACAATACAAAATCAGAATTTACATTTTCCCTGAAAACATACTGGTAAAGTTGATAACCGCGAATACCAACTATAAGAAATGCAACGGCGAAGAAAATAATAATGAATTTTCCGATTCGCGGAAATATCATCAGTTTACTTTTTTTATCGATGGACATGGAAATAAAATTAATTTGAAGTAAAAATAACTGTTATTCGTTAAAAGAAGATAACCTCTGTTTTAAATAAACAGGTTTACATATAATAATAAACTTCGTTTACCCAAAATTTCTAATTTTGCTCCCTCTTAATGAAAAAATATGAAACTATGCAAAAAGTAAATCTAGCTGAAAACATATATTACCTTGGTTTTAACGACCGTCGTACGCATCTCTTCGAAAATATCTGGCCAATTCCGCATGGTATTTCATACAACTCGTATTTGCTTGTTGATGATAAAATTGCACTTGTTGACACGGTTGAACGTTCGTTTATTGATGAATATCTTGACAATATTGAAGAAATGATTGGCGAACGTCCGGTTGATTATTTGATTATAAATCACATGGAGCCTGATCATTCGGGAGCATTAAAAGCCCTTGTGCAGAAGTATCCAAATATTATTTTGGTTGGAAACAAGAAGACTTTTGCTTTTGTTGAAAGTTTTTACATGACTCCCGAAAATGTATTGATTGTTCATGATGGTTATGTTTTGGATTTGGGGAAACTTAAAATTCAATTCCAAACTATTCCGATGGTTCATTGGCCCGAAACTATGGTGGCTTTTGAAGAAACCAATAAAATACTCTTTTCAGGCGATGCATTTGGTAGCTACGGTACTTTGGATGGCGGAATTTTTGACGATGAAATCAACCTCGATTTTTACGAAATTGAAGTGATGCGCTATTTTACCAACATAGTTGGAAAGTATTGTCCACACACGCAACGTGCAATTAAAAAGCTTGCCCCACTTGATATTAAAATGATTGCGGCTACGCATGGTCCGGTTTGGCGAAACGATTTAAGCTGGATTTTAACCCGTTACAATAAATGGAGCTCGTATGATCTGGATTGCGGAGTAGTTATTGTTTACGGCTCAATGTATGGAAACACGCAAAAAATGGCCGAAGTAATTGCGAGAAGAATTGCTGTGCGAGGCATTAAAAATATAAGGGTATATGATGCTTCAAAAACACATTCATCATATATTATAAATGATATTTTTAAATACAAAGGATTTATAGTTGGCAGCGCAGCGTACAACAATGCACTTTTTCCGAATGTCGAAATCCTGCTTTCAACCATTGAGCACATGGCGCCCAAAAACCATTATCTGGGAATTTGTGGTAACTACTCGTGGAATGGTGGCGGTGTGAAAAACCTGCAAACTTTTGCCGAAAATATTAAATGGGAAATGGTTTACCAGCCCATTGAAGAGAAAGGCGCTTTAAAACCTGATAATCTGGAAGAACTCCTTAAATTGGCTGATGCAATGGCGGATAAACTTTTATCGGAATAACTAAAAAGGGTTTCACTTTTCTTGCTAAATTTAGCAACATTAAAAATTTAAAATTGAACCAAATGAACCTTTCAAGAAGAAGTTTTTTGCAAAATCAGCAGTTGGTGCTGCTGCACTTGCAAGTATCCCATCAATAATTTCTGCCAGCATTCCGGCGGCTGTTAAAAATAAGGAAAATAATTTCTCCATTTTTGAAAATGGAAATACAATACTTTTTCAAGGCGATTCTATAACCGATGCTGGTCGGGATAAGGAAAAAGAACTTCCAAACATTGCACGTTCATTTGGATTTGGATATGCTTTTTTGGCAGCTTCGGCATTGTTGAATGAATTGCCGGAGAAGAACCTCACAATTTATAACCGCGGAATTAGTGGTAACAAAGTTTTCCAACTGGCTGACCGCTGGCAAAAAGATTGCCTCGATTTAAAACCTGACGTTTTGAGCATTTTAATTGGTGTGAACGATTACTGGCACAAACGAAACGGGCAATACGACGGTACAGTTGAAGTGTATGAAAATGACTACCGAAAACTAATTCAATCAACAAAAGAGAAACTTCCGAACATTAAACTAGTGATTTGCGAACCATTTTATGTGTTAAATACCTCAGCAGTTGACGAAACCTGGGCTAAACCGATGAAAGAATATCAGGTTGCAGCCAAAAAAATTGCGGTTGAAATTGGTGCATTGTGGGTTCCTTTTCAGCAGGTTTTTGATGAAGCGGTAAAACATGCCCCGGCAACTTACTGGACCGGCGACGGCGTTCATCCGGCAATGCCCGGTGCGCAATTAATGGCTGAGGCATGGTTGAAAGTTGTTGAGTAAGGGAAGTGGAGTCAGAGATCGGAAGTCGGAAATTTTGCCAATGTGGATTTCTTAAAAATATAAGTCTGTTGTCCTTTGTCTGATTCTTAAATATTCATTTATCAGAAGTTGAACAAAATTTGCCGGACTTAAGAAAGTCCTCCCTTATTCAAAAAAAGGCGCTCCCAAAACAGAAGCGCCTTTTAATGAATTTATTTGTTGTTTATTATCCCAACATTTCTTTTACCTGATTGTAAACATTCTCACCATTAAAACCAAGTTTCTTATCTAAAACTGTATATGGAGCAGAAAAGCCAAATGATTCCAAACCCCAGATTTTTCCGTTTTCGCCAACCAAACCTTCAAGTGTAACTGGTAATCCTGCAGTCATTCCAAAACGAGGAATTCCAACAGGAAGAACACCTGACTGGTATTCTTTTGATTGACTTCTGAACAAACCTTCAGAAGGAACAGAAACAACCTGTACTTTCAAATTATCTTTTTCTTTTAGCAATTTGGCACCTTCAACAAGTGTTGCAACTTCAGAACCACTGGCAACAAGCACAACATCAGGTTTACCTTCCGGTTTTGAAACAATATAAGCTCCTTTTTCTGCCTGTAAAGCTGACTCATAACGATTTCCTTCAACTGGTAAATTGGTTATGTTCTGGCGCGAAAGAATCAAAGCAGTAGGAGTGTGATTATTTTCCAAAGCCATTTTCCATGCAACAGTTGTTTCGTTGGCATCAGCAGGTCGCAAAACCAGCATACTGTTATGGCCTTTATGATTTTTAAGTTTTTCCAATAACCTGATTTGGGCTTCCTGTTCTACCGGCTGGTGAGTTGGACCATCTTCTCCTACACGGAAAGCATCGTGTGTCCAAACATATTTTACAGGTAGTTCCATTAATACTGCCAGGCGAACTGCCGGTTTCATATAATCGCTGAAAACGAAGAAAGTTCCGCAAACCGGAATAACACCACCATGCAACGCCATTCCGTTTGCAAGGCAAGCCATAGTTAGCTCACTTACACCTGCCTGAAGGAAAGAACCACTGAAATCGCCTTTTTTGAAAGCCCTGGTTTTTTTCAGAAATCCATCGGTTTTATCAGAATTAGACAAGTCTGCCGATGAAACAATCATGTTTTCAACTTTTCCTGCAAATTCAGCCAAAACAGCACTTGATGCAGCGCGGGTAGCAGAATTATCTTTTTGTGCAATTGCTGAAAAGTCAAATTCCGGTGTATTTTTTGAGAAAAATAAATTCAATTTTGCAGCGAGTGCGGCATTTGCAGTTTCCCATTCTTTCATTTCCGCTTTTTTTGCTGCTGCTGAATTTATCAGTACTGTCTTTCTTTTTTCGTAAAGCGATTTTACTTCATCAAAAATAACAAATGGATTTTCAGGATTTCCACCTAAGTTTTTTATTGACAATTCAAACGAAGCTCCTGCCTCACCCAACGGCATTCCGTGAGTAGCACATTTGCGTTCGAAATTTTCCCCTGCTGCTGTTAGCGCACCTAAACCCATAATTGTTTTACCAATAATCAGTGTTGGTTTTTCCTTTTCGGCATTCGCTTTTTTGAGTGCTTGCCTTATTTGGTCAACATCGTTTCCTGTAATGGTCATCACGTTCCAACCCCAGGCTTCGTATTTTTTAGCTGTATCTTCTTTTGTTACTGCATCTGTGTCAGTTGAAAGCTGAATATCATTTGAATCAAAAAACATTATCAAATTGCTTAAGCCAAGGAATCCTGCAATCCTGCCGGCTCCCTGTGAAATTTCTTCCTGAACTCCACCATCTGAAATATAAGTATAGATTTTGTGGCTCATCCATTCTCCAAAACGTTCAGCAAGAAACCGTTCTGCAATTGCAGCACCTACAGCCATTGTGTGTCCCTGTCCAAGTGGCCCCGAAGTATTTTCCACTCCACGCAACACATCCACTTCAGGATGTCCCGGTGTTACGCTTCCCCATTGACGGAAGTTGGAGAGGTCTTCCATGCTATAAAATCCTGCCAACGAAAGTGTTGCATACAACATTGGCGACATGTGGCCGGGATCAAGAAAAAACCTGTCGCGGTTAATCCATGTCATATCAGATGGATCGTAATTTAAAAACTCGGTAAATAAAATATTTATGAAATCGGCGCCACCCATTGCGCCACCCGGGTGACCAGATTTTGCTTTTTCAACCATCGCCGCTGCCAGGATTCTTATATTATCGGCAGCTATTGTTTCAATACCTTTATTCATTTATTTGTAAATTTTTATTTCGATTGAATAATTCTAACCATAAAAATTCCTTCGATTGCCAACAACTTTTCTTTAATTGACTCATCGATAACTGCTTTGTCAACGTCGATAATATTGTAAGCAATTTCTCCGCGTTTTTTATTCAACATGCTATCAATGTTTACACCATTTTCACCAAGTACTGCTGAAATCTGGCTGACCATGTTTGGTATGTTTTTGTTGGCAACAATAATCCTTGCTTCGTTGTGCATTTCCATTTCTGCATCCGGAAAATTCACTGAATTTACAATATTGCCATGTTCTAAGAAATCTTTAGTTTGATTTACAGCCATTATTGCGCAGTTGGTTTCAGATTCCGAAGTAGAAGCTCCAAGGTGAGGAATTGAAATCACCTTGTCCATTTTCAATGTTGTTTCATCAGGGAAATCGGTTATGTAACCTGCAACTTTTCCTTCAGCAATTGCTTCTGCAAGATCTGTATTGTTCACCAATCCGCCACGTGCAAAATTCAAAATGCGAACACCTTTTTTCATCATTTTGAATTTCTCCTTATTCAAATATCCTTTGGTTTCGGCAGTTTGCGGAATATTGATAGTTACATAATCAGCTTGCGAAAGCAGTGGTTGAATTCCCTCGACCCAGGTTACTTCGCGGCTCAATTTCAAGTTTTGGCAATTCTAAGGAATGCATATCGAAACTGCGCAGCACAATGGCATCTGGATTTGGTAATTCACTTGCAATTTCATAAATACTCAATGGAAAAAGACTTAACCCTTCGGTATCAATTTTGTTTAACGTTTGAATTTTGAACATTTTGGTTTACTTTTTAAACGGTGGTTGTTATGTGATACTGTCTGCTGACAAATATGAAGATTTTATCTAAATCAAAAGACCAAAAATAACTTAAATTATCAATATGAAATTAACATTAACACAATTAGATATAGTTTGAAGCAGGTTAAATACGTTGAAACCTGAAAGTTAACAATTAAGTTTTCGGTACTGAAATTATGTATTTATTTGAGATTTTATATAAATGAAAAAGCCAGCTTCAAAATGAAACTGGCTTAATAACCTTCAACTACTAACCGATTTTATAACCCAAAAAATTATGAAGTAATAGTTTTGAACTATTTACTTTTTGAATAATCTGATGCAAAGAAAACAAGAGTTGTAAAAACGGAATGTAATTTATGTCACACAAGATCGGCGAAATCGATAAAATTTCTTGAAAGTTTTATTTTACCGTCTTTTTCAAGTTTCTTTAACAAGCGTGAAACTACTTCGCGTGAGGTGTTTAACCGCAGTGCCAAATCCTGGTGAGTTTCGTTTAAAATTGTTATGCCAGATTGTTTATACCTGTCAACGAGATACTTTACCAATCTTTCATCCAAATTTAAAAATGCTATTGAATCAATTGTGTCAATTAACTCGCGAAATCGGTTTTGAAACGATTGCATCACAAATTGTTTCCAGCCTGGATATTTGCAAATCCAGTTATCGAGCATTTCAACAGGCAGCATGATCACTTTTGTTTCTTCTTCTGCAACAGCTTTAATTGTACTTGTTAAATTCGTCATGCAACAGGTTAACGACATGGAACAAACTTCGTTTTGTTTTAGATAGTACAGTAAAAGTTCGTTGCCATCATCGTTATTGCGTGTAATTCTGATTAATCCTTTTAAAATAATTGGAAAACTCGTAATAAACTGGCCTTCCCGAATCAGTACCTCATTGGGCTGAAAAGTTTTGGGAACTCCAATTTGAAGTATTTCCTGTTGTAGTTCTTTTTCCAGAAAATTATATTGATTATCAAATAATTCCATTTATCATTTCATCACTGTTTTTCACCTGTTATCGGTGCTTCTCCCTGATATGATGTCCCGGTGCCTTTAAACTTTTTTCCATCCACTTTAACAGATACTTTAACAAGATCATTTTCTGTTTTGATTTCCATATAAAGATTGTTTTCTGCTTTCAACTCAATCTTTGTAATTGTAACGCTGACCCGGTCGGTTTCCTTCTTTCCAAATTTAAAATGGTCGGGGGGGCTCGGTTGGCCTCCTGATTTTTCCCTTTTCAGTAACTTTAATCAAATCATATCCAGCTTTATTTCAAAATAGAGTACATTTTCAGGTTTTAATTCGACTTTGGTAACAGGAAAAACATCGCCTTCACCTGTAACTACAGCAACTGTAAGTGCGTTTTCTTTTTCAGCAAAAGTTAATGTGCCGGTTAAAATCTGTCGCCTGTATCAACTTTGTATTTCCAAGTTCCAACAACCTGTTTGGTTTCCAACTTTGCAAATACGGGTAATGCAAAACATACTGCGAATAAAAGAATAAATAGTTTTTTCATGATTTTTGAATTTAATTGTTTATTGAATAGTAATCTTATTGCCTGCAATTTCAAAACTTACTTCATTAATCCAACCCTTTCCTCTAAATTTTTTGTGATTCACAATCAAAATATATTCAATTGGAACATCATTTTCGCGAATTGCATTAAAACACAGGGTTTCATTTTTTTTGTTGACTTTTATTTCAGTGAGTCTGGAAACTATACCATCCGACTGAATATTTTCACCTTCTAATTCTCCTTTTTTCAGGGTGAAAACAAACCACCCTTCCAGTTGTGCATTGTAAAGCGAAATTTCATATTTCCACTTTCCGGCAATTTGTTTTGGTTTTAAGTGTGCAGAAGCTACAGTTGAAAGTGTCAACACAAACAGGAGAATGATGGAAGCTTTTTTCATGAAAAAAGTTTAGCAAGTATTGAAAATTTTGTTTTTAAAAATAGTCAATACTTATTAAACTAACGTGGGGTTTTAACAAAAAAAGGCAATAAAAGAAAAAACATGTTTTACTCAAACATGTCTTTCATTTTCTCGAAGAATGATTTTTCAGAATCTGAAGGCCCTTCAAGAAAACCCGGTGAACCGAGTAGTTTTTCCATCGTTCGTCTTTCTTCGCTGTTAAGTTTTTTTGGAATCCAAACATGGATACGGACCAAAAGGTCACCCTTTCCATAACCGTTAACATCGGGGATTCCTTTTCCACGCAATCTTAATATTTTTTCCGGTTGTGTTCCGGCATCAATTTTTACTTTTACTTTTCCCTCGGCTGTTGGAATTTCGGAAGTTGTACCAAGTGTGATTTCCGGGAACGAAAGGAAAAGGTTATAAATGAGGTTATTTCCATCCCGAATCAGTTCAGGGTGTTCTTCTTCAGTAATAACAACAAGTAAATCGCCGTTTACACCACCACGTCTGCCTGTATTTCCACGTCCCGAAACATTGAGTTGCATGCCTTCACCGACACCTGCCGGTATTTTGATGTTTATTACTTCTTCGTCGCGAACAACACCTTCTCCGGCACAATTACTACATTTATCTGTAATCATTTTTCCATCGCCCTGGCAAGTTGGACAAGTTGATGTAGTTTGCATTTGCCCGAGAATTGTATTTGCAATTCTTGTAACTTGCCCCGATCCGCGACATGTTCCGCAAGTAGAATAAGCCGAACCGTTTTTGGCGCCGGTACCATTACAATGGTCGCAGGCTACATATTTTTTTACTTTGATTTTCTTTTCAACACCTTCAATAATTTCTTTAAGATTGAGCGTTACTTTTACGCGTAAATCAGAACCACGGCTTACTCTTCTGCCTCCACGGCTTGAACCGCCGCCAAATCCGCCAAATCCGCCAAAATGACCGCCAAAAATATCTCCGAACGACGAAAAAATATCTTCCACATCACGGAATCCGCCACTAAAACCACCACCTGCAGCGCCGCCGACTCCTGCGTGTCCAAACTGGTCATAACGCTTCTTTTTGTCGGCATTACTTAACACTTCGTACGCTTCTGCAGCTTCCTTGAATTTTTCCTCAGCTTCAGCATTCCCGGGATTTTTATCAGGGTGGAATTGCAGCGCTTTTTTGCGATATGCTTTTTTAATTTCTTCGGGTGAAGCGCTTTTGCTTACCTCCAAAACTTCGTAATAATCTCTTTTTGCCATTTTAACTGATTAATCTGTTATTCTCCGATTACAACCTTGGCAAACCGGATTACCTTGTCATTTAGTGTGTATCCTTTTTGCACCACATCTACAACTTTTCCTTTTAACGATTCATCGGGTGCAGGTATTTTTGTAATTGCTTCGTGCAGGTCAACATTAAAATCCTGATTAATTGCTTCAATTTCTTTTATGTTGCTTTGTTTAAGGAATTCACTGAATGTGTTGTAAATGAGCTGTGTTCCTTTTTTTCCGGCATCCTCGTCATTGAGGTCTTTCAGCAGAATAAGCGCCCTCTCAAAATCGTCAACTACAGGGAGGATTTTCACAAGAACTGATTCTCCGCCGGATTTGATCAATTCTGCTTTTTCTTTCATCGTGCGCTTACGAAAATTATCAAACTCGGCTTGTAATCTTAAGTGTTTATCTGTTATTTCGGCAAGTTTTTCACCGAGCTCCTGCAAAAGAACTTCATTTTTGTCTTTTTTTGATTTCATTTTTTTGTGTATTTGCTCTTCATTTATGCCGGTTTCTTTTTGGTCCTCAGTTTGTTCTTCAACTGTAATATTATCTTGTGTTTCTTCCAAAATCACTTCTTTTTCTTGTTTTTTATTATCCTTCGTTGTCATTTCCAGATCATTTTAAAATTCAAACAGAGTTATAGTTTTTGTGTTTTAATTTATCTGTTGCCACATATCAAAAATATTGCCAAGCAAATATAAACGACAAATTGACACCCATGCATATGCGATGAATGTCAATTTGAATAGTTCAGAAATATTTTACAAGTGAAAATATCTCAGTAGCCTGGTTATTTTAAATATTTTTCAATAGCTGCATCAAGAGCAGGGCCGCGTAAATTGGTTCCAATAATTACTCCGTCACCATCTAACAAAAAATTGGTTGGGATACTGCGAACGCCATAAATAGCAGCATGTTTCGAATTCCAACCCTGCAAATCACTAATATGGAATGGCCAGCCAAGTTTATCGGTTTCAATTGCTTTTTTCCAGTCGGCTTCAGTTTTGTCGAGCGATGCTCCAAAAACAGTGAATCCTTTACCGTTGGTAAATTTTTTATCCTTGTATTTGTTGTAAGCTGCTACCACGTTTGGATTTTCCCTGCGACAAGGACCACACCATGCTGCCCAAAAATCCAACAACACAAGTTGTCCTTTCGTATCTGAAAGTTTAATTGTTGTACCTGACGGCGATTTGCCCGTTAATTCAGGTGCTTTATCTCCAATGGCTGTGCCAATTTTTGGCTGTGCCAATAATAATCCAGTAGCAAATACTACAATCGATAATGTAAAAATTAACTTCTTCATTTTTATTTTCTCTTTTTTAATTGGTTTCAATAACGTTTTTAAACTGATAATTGTTTTAAATATAACGGTTTGTGATTTTAATTCGTATCTCTTGAAATTTTCGCCCCAAGTTGATTTAATCTGTCATCAATACTTTCGTAACCGCGGTCGATTTGTTCAATATTCTCAATCACACTTTTGCCTTTTGCTGACATGGCGGCAATTAACAAAGCAATTCCTGCGCGGATATCAGGCGAACTCATTTTAGTTCCTCTTAAATTATGCGCCCTGTTTAGCCCGATTACTGTTGCACGGTGCGGGTCACATAAAATAATCTGGGCGCCCATATCGATTAGTTTGTCAACAAAAAACAGGCGGCTCTCGAACATTTTCTGATGAATAAGTACGCTGCCTTTAGCCTGTGTTGCAACTACCAGCAGAACACTAAGCAAATCGGGTGTCAAACCGGGCCAGGGTGCATCCGAGATTGTCATGATTGAACCATCAATATATGATTCAATTTCGTAATGTTTGTTTCCCTTTACAATCAGGTTGTCGCCCGATTGTATCATCTTAATTCCCAATTGACGAAAAGAAGCCGGAATTATCCCGAGATGATCGACACCTGCATTTTTAATTGTTATTTCAGAATCTGTCATTGCTGCCAGACCAATAAAACTGCCTACTTCAATCATATCGGGTAAAATGCGGTGCGTGCAGCCAGCAAGTGAATTTACCCCTTCAATTGTTAATAGATTTGAACCGATACCCGAAATTTTAGCGCCCATAGAAACAAGCATTTTGCTCAACTGTTGCAGGTAGGGTTCGCAGGCAGCATTATAAATAGTTGTTGTTCCCTGGGCAAGAACAGCGGCCATTAAAATATTTGCAGTTCCCGTTACCGAAGCTTCATCGAGGAGCATGTAAGCGCCTTTCAGTTTTGAAGCGGAAACTGAATACCATTGTTTTTCAGTATCGAAAGTGAATTTGGCACCCAATTTTTGCAGGCCGATAAAATGAGTGTCAACCCTGCGACGGCCAATTTTGTCGCCACCCGGCTGCGGTATAAATCCTTGACCGAAACGTGCAAGCAAAGGACCAATTACCATGATTGAACCCCGCAAACTTGCTGCTTTTTTTGCGTATTCAGGACTTTTTAGAAAATCGATATTTACCTTTGCCGCATTAAAACGATAAGTCCCTTTTTTAATCCTCTCCACTTCAACGCCCATGTTTCCGAGAATCTCGATAAGCTTTAAAACATCGCTGATTTCGGGGATATTTTCGATTCTTATGTCTTTATCCGTTAAAAGCACCCCACATAAAACCTGAAGTGCTTCGTTTTTTGCGCCTTGTGGTTCAAGTTCGCCGGTTAATTTGCAACCGCCTTCGATTGTAAATGTTGACATTTGAAACGGGGTTTTGGATTATTTCTTTTAAATTTCTTTTTATTTTTTGGCTTGGGTGGTATAAATGCTTTTGCGTCAACAAGCTGAATGTCTTCTTTTTTGATATTCAATTTGCCCCGTGAAAGTTCTTTTAGGTCCTGAAATATTTTCTCATCGTCAACTCCGTCCTTGTTCCAGGCCACATAAGATTTTTTCATGTGGTTTGCCAGTAATTCGATTAAAACCTCTTTTTCTTCGCCTTCCAACTCCACCGTTTTTTTTATCAGCGATTCCATAATAAAACCATAATGTTTGTACCTGATATTATTGTCGGAATAGGGAACCTGATTTGGTTTTTCCGTAAGAATATCCGGCGTTGGCGGATTATATGGATAATCGATATCTAATTTGAAATCGGACATTATTGCCAAATGATCCCAAAGTTTGTGTTTAAATTCGGCAACATCTCTTAAATAAGGATACAAATTTCCCATTACATCAATAACCGTTTGTGCCGAACGGTTTCGTTTTTCTTTGTCTTCGATGGTAAACAGGTAGTCAACCATGTTTTGTATATTTCTCCCGTACTCGGGAAGCGGAAGTTTTCTCCTTTGTGAATTGTAATCCATTTCCATTTTTCTTTTGATAACTAATTAAATACAAGTTGTTATGAGGGTTTTTTCGATGAATTTTCTGCAAAACTAATTATTTCCGTGCAATACACAATTTTTTGACTGAATGCTTGTGTTATCGTTTGATTTTAAGTTTTGCAAATTTCAACAATAATTGTTTTTGTCCTGAACTGTGAAAGTAGATGGTAGCTTTTTTGTTTGGCATCACACCCTCAACATTTAGAACTTTACCTTCTCCAAACCGCTGATGTTCCACAACCATTCCCGATAATATTGTTACAGGATCATCTCCAATAAACGCATTTTGTTCATCCTGTTCATTTAACGAAACGAGTTTTTTGCCATAAATGTTTTGATGATATCCGGTTTTAAATACGGGAGGTGTTGCGGGCTTGCTAAATTCAGTTTTTTCAGTTTGTGAATTAAATGGGTTTCTGTTTCGCGAATTTTGCCGAAGTCCTGAATTATTGGATTGATCAAGAAATTGTTCATCCAGCTCTTCCAAAAACCTGCTGGGCGAGCAAAAATCAAGATTTCCCCAGCGATAGCGTTGGTTTGCGTAACTGAACCATGCATTTTCCTTGGCTCTTGTTAAAGCAACATAAAACAGCCGGCGTTCCTCTTCAAGCGCTTCCTCTGTTTGTTTTTCTCCTGCCGTTGCGAGGGGAAAAGGTTTTCTTCCATTCCCACAACAAAAACATTTTTGAATTCAAGTCCTTTGGCAGAATGAACTGTCATCAAAGTAACTTTGTCGCGTTCTTCATCTTTTTCATTATCCTGATCGGTGAGCAAAGCAACATCCTCTAAATAGTTTGCCAAACTTGCAGGTTCTCCGGTTTCAAGCGCGTTGAGACTGAATTCCTGGATACCGTTCAGCAATTCCTGAATATTGTCGAAACGGCTTACTCCTTCGGGCGATTTGTCGTTGTGCAGTTCTACAAGAATTCCCGAATTTTCAGCAATTATTTTAGCAGCGTTAAATGCATCGTTTACTTCGAGTACCGATTTGTAATTTTGAATAGTATTTCTAAAACTGATAATTTTTGTGACAGTTCCTTTGTTTAAGCCAATTTCATTTTTCGAATCCAAATCTTCAATTATATTCCAAATTGAAGTTTCGGAGGCAACTGCTATGTTTTCAAGTTTTTCGAGGGTTGTTGCACCAATTCCCCGGGCGGGGAAATTGATTATTCTTTTCAGCGCTTCATTGTCAGCCGGATTGATCGTCAACCTGAAATAGGCCAGCAAATCTTTGATTTCTTTACGTTGGTAAAAACTCAATCCTCCATAAACTTTGTAGGGGATATTTCGTTTACGGAGTGCTTCTTCAAAAATCCTCGATTGTGCATTTGTGCGGTACAAAATGGCATAATCGGCATTTTTGTAATGGTCGCGTAACTGGGTTTCTGCAATCTCCTGAACCACCATAAAACCCTCTTCATTATCGGTTAACGCTGAAAATATTTTTATCGGTTTTCCCGGTTCGTTTTCAGAAAAAACTGTTTTGTGAATTTGTTTTTTGTTTTTTGAAATGATGCTGTTTGCCGCGTTTACAATTGTTTGCGTTGACCTGTAGTTTTGTTCGAGTTTAAAAATTTTATGTTCGGGGTAATCGCTTTTAAAATTCAGGATATTTTCAATCCGTGCGCCCCTGAAAGAGTAAATACTTTGCGCATCGTCGCCAACAACACAAATATTATTTGTTTTTGATGCCAGTTTTTTAACAATCAGGTACTGCGCATAATTTGTATCCTGATATTCGTCAACCAAAACATAATCAAATTTTTCGTGGTATTTGGCAAGTATATCGGGATGGTCGCGAAACAAAATGTTTGTTTTTAGCAGCAAATCGTCAAAATCCATCGCGCCCGAAAGGAACGAACGTTTTACATATTCCCTGTATATTTCGGCGATTGCGGGCATTCTCATGTTTTTGTCAATCAGTCTGATTTCGTCATGACTGGCATAAACATTTGGTGTAATCAAATTATTTTTTGCCATTGAAATACGTGCAGCAACAGTTCCGGGTTTGTATGTTTTGTCGTCTAACCCGAGGCTTTTGATGATAGTTTTGATCAGGCTTTTGCTGTCGGAACTATCGTAAATTGTAAAGTTGGAGGGGTAACCCAGAACTTCATGTTCGGTGCGCAAAATACGGGCAAAAACACTGTGAAATGTGCCCATCCATAAGTAGCGCGCCATTTTTTCGCCAACAACAGTTGCAATTCGCTCCTTCATTTCGCGGGCAGCTTTGTTAGTAAAAGTGAGCGCCAGAATTGTTGAAGGCCGCACGCCCTGTTTCAGTAAATGCGCAATTCGGTAGGTCAAAACGCGGGTTTTCCCCGAGCCTGCCCCGGCTATAATTAATGCCGGTCCTTCGGTCCGTATAACCGCCTCGTGTTGGGCTTTATTGAGTTCTTTTAAATAATCAAGCACAAAAAAATCATTATTCAGTTAAAAAAACAAAAGTAAAAGTTGTACAATGGTTTCTATAGTTTTGTGGCTGTGTTTTATCAACAAAGTTGAAAATGCAGGCATATAACGGGATTGTGGCAAGGGGCTCCCCCTTTCAAAAAATTTCTCCTAAAACACCCAAAAATCCCCCGGGGGGGGAAAAAATCCGGGGGGGGGGGGTTTCGGTTGGGGGGGGGGGGGCCCCCCCCCGGGGGGGCCCCGGGCGGGCCCCCGGGGGGAAGAAAAATGGTGCGGGGGGCGGGGGGAAAAAAGGGGGGGGGGGCCCCCCCCCCCGGGGGGCCCCCCCCCCCCCCCGCCTTTTCCAAAAAAAAGGGGGGGGGGGGGGGGGGGGGGGGGGAAAAAGGGGGGGGGGGGGGGGGGGGGGGGAAAAAAATGAGGGGGGGGTTATGCTTACATTTAATCAGAATTGCCGTTTAAAACACTTTGAAAATTGATTTTTGTTTTCCTGCAAACAATTTAATAGAAATTATACGTTAATATTGTAGCTCAAAATGGTTGTTTTTATGAATAGCAAAGCCTTTTTATTTTTAGTGATTTTTGGGTTTATGTCAATAATCCCGGGATTTTTAAGGGCACAAATATCAGGCCCAGGACATTCAGGTTCCGATAAAACAAGTTATCCGGTTTTTAGCGAAACAGATAGTATTTTTGTTTTTTGCACACAATCAGAGGGATTGGCAACCGGTGTTTTACGTGCAAATACAATTTTGGAAGGCACAAAAACTTTTTTGTGGGAAAAATACAATTCAGTATCTGCAACATTTGAATTTCAGTTTTCAGAAAGCGTAACAACTTCATTTTCTGAAATAAGGGATTTGGCTGACGGTTGTTACCGTGCAACAATTACACAGGGTGAAAATACAATTATTCAAAGAGCCTGGGTTTTTAATAATTGGATAACTTCTGCTGCCGAAATTACTGAGTCGAATTGTGATTGGTTTAAACTGAACGGAGAATTTACAACTGCCGAACTGAAATATTATGATTTAGCCAACAATACCGAACTGACTTTATTTAAAGACACAAAACTCCAATGGAGAGTAGGAGATGGCGTTGTTGCAACAGTTTTAAGTCCGCAGATTTTTAATCCTCCAACAAAATACTGATTATATTCTCAGGGTTTACGACAAATATAATTGTGAGGGACTTTCAACAGTCAACTATGTTTCGATAGTTACAAAGGCCAACTTTACTGTTGACAAGCAGGATGGCGAAGCTCCGTTGGTAGTAACATTTACAAATACATCTGAAAACGGAACACCCGGTGCTTATGAGTGGTTTTTCTTCCGCAATCTGGATGACATAAAAAAGGAATCGGAAGGTTCAACTGCTGCGATTGACAGTATTGAAATTGTCGCTTACGATGACAGCCCAGTTTATACATATGAAAATTCAGGAACATACATGGTAAAACTTGTATCGAAAAAAATAACCGGCAACCAGGCTTGTGTGGATACATTTTATCTTGAAAATTATATTGTTGCTGATACATCATTTATTGCTGTACCCAATGTTTTTACGCCCAATGGCGATGGCACGAACGATAATTTTGTGGTGAAATTCTGGTCGATGAAAAGCATTGAAATTGACATTTTTAACCGTTGGGGGAAAAGAATCCACAGCTGGCAAAGCGGCGATGTTCGCGGTTTTGAAGGAACCTGGACCGAAACCGTTTGGGACGGCAGGGGAATGGGCGGAAAATATGCAAGCCCCGGAGTTTATTATTATGCCATAAAAGGAGAAGGACGCGACGGAGTTACTAGACGAAAAGAAGGATTCTTCCACCTTTTCAGGGATAAAGATTGAAGAAAAGGGTTGCAAGTTTAAAGTATAAAGTTTAAAGTTTAATCCCGATAGCTTTCGGGACAAAGTTTCTGGTTGCAATTTTCAGCATTCAATATTCATAAACCAGTTTCAGGAAACCCGGTATAGAAGGCAGAATCGGTCAATTGGAGCGTTGCAGGTCTGATTGAATTTTCAAATACAAATTATCTCCATTTTCTTTCGAAACATTAAAAATGGCATTTGGGGAAATCCTGTATTTATCAAGTACTTCATTTAATACCTCTTCGCGGACAGACAAAAGTAAATGGCTTTTTGAATGAGAAATGATTTCATGTAAAGAATTATGCCAACCTTTTTCTTCGAGTTCAAGTTTGCCAATTTCATCAATTACAATAAGTTCTGCGTTATTTGCTTTTAATGCTTGCTCTCCAGATTTTAAACCTTTTGCATAAATAAAATATTTGCCAATCCGTTGCTGAGCACTATCACCAAACGTTCTGAGGAATCTTGTTTTTTCTTTTGTTGAAACATTTAAAATGTCGTAGCCGGTTGTTATTTCATTTTCCAAAATTCGGGTTGTTACAATTCCATCAACTTTGAAATTTTCCATTTTTAATTTTGAAACAATTTCCTGTATCAAACCTGTTTTTCCGGCTCCAATTTTTCCTGTAACGATATATACTTTTCGATCAATATATTGATTTTGCCTTATCTCTTCCAGCCGGATTTCAGCATAGTTTATAAAATGTTGAACAACTATTCCGGGGTGTTTTAGAATTGTCCGTACTTCGGGAGTATTTGCAATCATTGCCGGCAGGCTGTCCAGCGAAAGTTCGAGTGCCAGCGGCAACTGTTTGAAATAGGTTTTCGCGAAATAAGCCCTGATTTTGGGATTGTAAAGTTCGGTGCCGAGAACTGTAAATCCCATAATCAGCACAATTGCGCGTAGATTCATTTCAACGCCAATTAAAATGGCACTTAAAGCGGAAGTTGACTCAGATTGTAACCGTGAAAAAACAAATGCAGTTACCATTGTAATCAATACAAAAAATATCCAAAGCCGTGGACGGGCAATTTGACGCAATGCCCGCTTATACCTGAGTGCCCAGATTAATGCAATTATAAAAATCAATAAAGCCCAAACAGCAAAATTAATTCTGTCAATCAACAACAATGAACCCACAATTAGTATGATATTCAATATTAACCAGTGAAGTGAATATTTGAAATCGATGTGCTTTTGTTTCTGTTCGAAATTGGAATTTGAAGATTTCTTTAATAGATTATTGACAAATGGATTGTTCAATATTTTTTTCCCGGTTCGGATTCCTATTATGGCTGAAACTGCCCCAAATAACGCATATAAAATCAATAACAAAACAATAGGCGCCCACACTGCAGCAAACTTCAAATGCAGTTGTTTTTCTGCGTATTGCATAATATTGGTATAAACTTCAACAATGTTGTACCCGTAAAAATTACGAAATTGAAGATTTTCTGGAATAAATTCCACGACATTGCCAGCACTGCACCCAAAATATAACCCGGGATTGATCTGCCCAATATTCGAACTGACAATTCCAATAACACAGATTCTGTAAAAATGGCTATCATTGGTCCGAAAATCACAGCACTTGGCGACATGGTTTTAAGAAGTGCACAAATAACACCGGCCCGCCAAAACAAACCATTTTCCTGCCATTTGTAGTTTGCCGAAATAAGAATTATGATTGCAATTGCTGTTAAAATATTGCCGCTAAAAGGAATTCTGAGGTTGTGCAAAAAACTTCCAAGCACAATTTCTGAAGATGCCCAAATAGTCCCCAAAATAGCAGCTTTAATCCATTTTTCGTTTAAATGATGAATCTTGTCCATTAAATCATTTATTATGAACTGGAGTTAAATTATAAAGTGTTCAATCAAGAGATAAAAAAACAAAATAATATTGAAAATATTGGATTTAAAAGAAATTCGGTTTTCAGTCGGTCAATTCTATTGGTGGTTTGTTTATTTGATAATCATTTTGAACCGGAAATAAGTTAAACTCATTGCCAAACATCGCCAGATATTCAATACTAAATGCCCGGAAAGTGTAACTTACAGGCAGTAAAACTATGGTGCCGATAAAAGGGATCATAATTAGCAAAAGCCCAATAAAACAAGTCATTACTGATATAATTATTACTGCAAGTGCAACGGCAATATACAGAACAAAAACAAAAAGTCCGTAAACAAAAAAACTGCCCATATTATGTACTGCCAACATCAGGAATTTTGACCAGGCACGCGTTGCGGAAAGGTGGTGTTTAAACATGATTGGCACCACAAAATCGTTTAAAAAAAGTGTAATATATCCGTTTAGAGTCAGCAACCCAATTAATGTTAATATTATTCCAACTACAAAACTAAAGGTTGCCACTTTTGGGATCAGTTCGTTATGAATGTTTTTAAAAACGCCAAAACAGTAGATCAAAAATAAGATGAACAGTACAAAAATAAACATATCATAAAAGAACTTCCACCAAAAAAGTGAGTTTCCCTGTTTCCTGAATTCATTCCATGGAAAAACAACTTCGTCGCGATCATGCACAACATTATATAAAAACATAAACTTTCCGCGCGAATTGAGCCAACTTAAAACAATGGCAATTGATATCAATAACAAAACCCCGGTTATAATCAACGAAAACCAAAATGGATGAGAAATCAGCCATTCCCATGCAGTTTCAGGAAAATTAAAAAATTCGTCCCAGTTGATGTCTTTAAAGTTCATTCCTGAATTTCTGCCACCTCCACCACCGCCACTGCTGCAGTCAGCCAATCCGGCAAGAAAAGCTGTGAATCCGACATTTATCCATTTTGTAATTTCGAAAGGCTGAAACAGCGCTTTTTTCATTCTTTTGAAACCATTTGTCAGGGGCAGGCTGAAATTGGCATTCATTGTCTTGGTTTTTTTAAGAAAAAACAATTTACGAAAAAATACCAATAATCAGAAATCAATTTTTACATAAAATAAAACCCCGATCCGTCAGATGACGAACCGGGGAATTTGATTAGATATAAAGGATTAGAAATAAATATTTATTCTTCTTCCTGCTCTTCAGCGTATGCTTTCAGCAGTTCTTCCTGTACGTCTGTTGGTACTTTTTCGTAATTGTCATAAACCATTGTAAACATACCGCGACCTCCTGTAATTGAGCTTACAGAAGTTGTGTACTTGTACATTTCTTTTAAAGGAACCTTTGCTGTTATTTTTTCGAGTCCTTTTTCCGAACCCATTCCCATAATCATTGCGCGGCGTCCTTGTAAATCGCTCATTGCATCTCCCATCCTGTCAGAACGTACCCAAACATTCAGGTTATAAATTGGTTCAAGAATTTTCGCACCTGCATTTTTAAATGCTTTACTAAAAGCATTCCGGCCTGCCAATCTGAAAGAGATTTCGTTTGAATCAACAGGGTGCATTTTTCCGTCATAAACATAAACCCTGATATCGCGGGCATAAGAACCTGTAAGCGGACCTTCTTCCATTTTCTCCATAATACCTTTCATAATTGCAGGCAGGAAACGTGCGTCAATTGAGCCTCCGACAATGCAATTCAGGAAAACCAGTTTACCTCCCCATGGCAATTCGTGAACTTGTTCTTCGCGGATTGAAAGTTTTTGTTCCTTGTCGCCAAACTTGAACATTTTTTTAGGTTCAATACCTTCTTCAAAAGGTTCGATTATTAAATGCACCTCGCCAAACTGGCCGGCGCCACCTGATTGTTTTTTGTGGCGATAATCAGCCTGTGCAGCTTTTGTAATCGTTTCGCGAGATGGAATTTTTGGGGCAAAAGTTTCAACTTCAATTTTATAAACATGGTCAAAATACCATTTTAATATATTTAAGTGGTATTCGCCCTGCCCTTGTACAATCAATTGTTTTAGTTCTTTTGAGTATTCAATGATAAATGTCGGATCTTCGAACCTGATTTTATTTAAAACTTCACCCACTTTTTCATCATCCGAGTCATTCTTTGCTTTCATTGCAGCAGTTATGCGTGGAAGCGGGAATTTAATAGGCTGAAATTTTGTGTCAGCATCTTTAACAGTAAGGGTTTGGTTGTATTTTGTTTCCTTTAGCTTAACAGTGCAGCCAATATCGCCGGCAACAAGTTCATCAACTTTTTCGCGGTTTTTTCCTGCCGAAACAAATATTTGTGAAAGGCGTTCTTTGTTTCCGGTTGTAGTATTTATTAAATCGAGCCCTTCAGTAATTTTACCCGACATTACTTTAAAGTAGGTAATTTCGCCAACATGCGATTCAACCGAAGTTCTGAAAACGAACAAACAAGGTTTACCTGATTCTTCCATTTTAACTTCCTGACCACTAATTACAGGAATCATTTTCTTTTCGTTTGGCGCTGGTGCAATGTTGCTGATAAATTCAAGCAAACGGCCAACCCCAATATTTTTCTTTGCACCAACGCAGAAAACAGGTATTACACTGCGATCCAACATTCCCAATTTTAGGCCTTTACGCAAATCATCTTCGCTTAAAGTTCCTTGGTCGAAATACAGTTCCATCAACGATTCTTCGTTTTCAGCAGCCATTTCAACCAACTGGTTGTGCAATTCCTCGGCTTTTTCTGTTTCAGAAGCAGGAATATCCAAAACCTCAGGTTTTCCACCTTCTTTGCCGTATTTGTACATTTTCATCTTCAAAACGTCAATTATTGAAGAAAATCCAGGGCCGGCATCTACAGGATATTGAACTACAGTAACTTTATTGCCAAATAAATTTTTGCATTGCTCAAGTGACGATTCATAATTTGAGTTGTCATGATCTAACTGGTTGAAAACAAGAACTAATGGAGTATGCATAGTTTCTGCATGCCTTGAAGCACTTTCAGTACCTGCTTCAACGCCGTTTGTGGCATTGATTGTTAAAATACCCAAGCCGGTTACATACAATGAAGAAACAACGCCACCGCAAAGATCATCCATCCCTGGAGCATCGATAATGTTGATTTTCTTGCCATTGAATTCGGTATAAAGAATCGAAGGATAAACCGAATTACCATAGTCTTGTTCAATTGGGGTATAATCTGAAACTGTGTTTTTTGCAGTTACTTCACCCCTGCGATTTATAACCCCACCCTCGAAAAGCATAGCTTCTGCAAGGGTGGTTTTCCCACTGCCGGCATTCCCGATTAAGGTAATGTTGCGGACTTGTTCCGTTTTATAAACTTTCATTTTTATTGGTTTTTATTTGTTTAAAATCTCCTTTTTTCCAATTTTTTTTGAGTAAGGCCACCAAAAATAGTAATAATTTATTAACAATCAAGGCCACATAAAACAGTTGAAAATGTTATGCAAAACCATGCAATAACTTGCTTTTGGTTAAATGTATGTTTATGAGGAAATTAGTTGTGTTTATTACCTGATAATTAATTTAAATCATTCTAAATAAGTCGATTAACGTAATGAATACTACGTGTTTATGAACGTAATAATTTAATTTTTCAATGGAATAAAAAGAAACCTGATGATTCAATATAATTTCATTTGGCTCCAGTTCTTTATTTTTTTATTCTTATTTAGATTGATTATAAAAAAAGAAGGGTAAATTGAGTGAAAAAAGAAATATTAATCTACATTTGCATCAATTATGTGACAAAAGTCACGTTTCTGGAATTATGAGAATTTCTTCTGACATAAAAATGGTTTCAATGACATACACGATGATGTGGATGTGTTGTAATTATTCAATTGACAGAAGGACATTGAAATATTAATCCAGATTTGATTATGGATAAAAGCCCTTCTGTTAAAGTCAGGAGGGCTTTTGTTTTTAAAAAAATGATTCAGGATTGAAGTGGTGTGATAAGAAATATGAAGCAAGCAGTTATTAAAAGAAAATCGAATGAAAAGGGATACAGGAGTGTTATGAAAACCATTTCATGGCGCGCACTTGGAACCATTGATACAATTATTATTTCGTGGATAATTGTTGGTAATTTCATTTGCGCTTTCTATTGGAGGTTGAGTTATTTACAAAAATGTTCCTTTACTTTTCACGAGCGCTTTGGGCACGCAGCAATTTTGGACTTGTGAAGGAACCACCAATCGAATACGAAATCTAACCTGGTAATTATGATGAAAAAGAACTTTCTTCCCATATCAATTGATATTTCAAACCAAAAAATACTGATTATTGGTGGCGGGGAAAGTGCGTTTAAAAAATTAAAAATTCTGCAAAGGTTTGATGCCGAAGTTGAGGTTATTGCTTTAAATGTTTGCGACAAAATCAAACAATCGGGGATTAATTATGTTGAAAGGAGATATGAAAAAAAGTTGTTGAAAGGTTATTTAATGTTGTATTCATGCACCAATGATTTTGAACTCGACAAACAGATTCTGGAAGATGGAAAAGAGATGGGTGTTTTGGTTAATATTCACGATAAACCCGAGTTGTGTCAGTTTGTTTCGCCGGCCATTTACAAAAATGGTGACATTACTGTAGCAGTAGGTTCGAATGCCAGAAATGTGTATGAATCCATAAGAATTCGCAACGAAATTCAGGAAATTTTAAAAAACAAAGAATTATAAAATTGATTAGTACGAATGAAGACAAATCCGTTAAGTGAAAAACAGTTGTTGGCTTTAAATGAACTGACAAAGGAAATTACGCCTGAGCAAATTATTTGGTTGAGCGGGTTTTTGGAAGGAAAGTTCTCGGGATTAGGTTCGGCTGGAAATACTTATGTAAATGGTGCGAGTGTAATTACCAATGTTATGGCAAATGCAGGCCAGCCCGAGTCGAATATAAAACTTACCATTTTGTACGGTTCCGAAACAGGGAATTCAAAAACCCAGGCCGAAAAATTGGCAGAAAAAGCCTCTTTCAAAAATATAAAAGCTACTGTTTACAGCATGTGCGACTATAATTACAAAAAGCTAAAGAAGAGGAATATGTTGCAATAATTGTAAGTACTCACGGCGAAGGCGACCCACCTGACATGGCTGAAGATTTTCATAAATTTATTACAGGTAATCGTGCACCAAAATTGCCGAACCTTACCTATTCGGTTTTGGCTCTTGGCGATAAATCATATAAATATTTCTGCAAAACCGGCGAAGATATTGATGCAGGTTGCAAAGCCGCCGGTGCTTTCAGGTTAACACCGCTTGTGAAATGCGATGTTGATTACGAAGAAAGCGCTGAAATCTGGATGAACAATTTTTTACTAAACCTCACACCTGTGCAATCGCTGACTGCGGCTCCTTCGGCAATTACAACAGCTGCAGAAATATCAAAAGAAGCTGCAGCGCAAAACTATTCGGAGTTCTCCAAAAAGAATCCATACATGGCAACTGTGCTTGAAAAAGTAAAAATTACTGGCCATGATTCCGACAAGGAGGTTTTCCATCTCGAACTTTCACTGGAAGCATCCGGAATTACTTATGAACCGGGAGATGCTGTTGGTATATTTACCAAAAACCCTGAATTACTTGTGAATCAGATTATCGAAAAAACAGGATTTAATCCGGAACAAAAAGTTGATATTAAAGTAGGTGAAGTGTCACTTTTTGATGCACTTACATTTCATCTTGAAATAACAATTTTAACATTCGATATCCTTCAAAAATATTTTGAACGGACTCAAAACAAAGAGCTTGAAAAACTGATGCGCGATGATAAATTACTCGATGAATATTTATACGGGCACGATGTTTTGGATTTACTTGAAGATTTTCCGTTTGATTGGAATATCAATAAATTCGTTGAAATATTAAGACCACTGCCTGCGCGATTGTATTCCATTTCATCAAGCATGGAAAGTGTGGGAGAGGAGGTTCATGCAACAGTTTCAGTAGTTCGCTACGAACGGAAAAACAGGTTGCGCACAGGGGCGTGTTCATCTCATTTAGCCGATAGTATTGAAATAGATGATCAGATCCCGATTTACATTGAGAAAAATCCATTGTTTAAACTTCCGGCAAATGGATCGAAAATAATAATGGTGGGCGCCGGAACAGGAATTGCGCCTTACCGGGCATTTATGCAGGAACGTGAAAGCAGGGGAATTGAAGGGAAATCGTGGTTGTTCTTTGGTGACAGGCGATTTAATGCTGACTTTTTGTACCAGATTGAATGGCAAAAGCTCCTCAAATCAAAACACCTCGAAAAAATGGAAGTTGCCTTTTCGCGCGACCAGGAAGAAAAAATTTATGTTCAGCACAAACTCCTCGAAAACCAAAAAGAGGTGTACAAATGGATTGAAGAGGGCGCGTATTTTTATTTGTGCGGCGATATGCGAAACATGGCCAAAGACGTGAACAAAACACTACTTCAGATAATTCAGAATGAAGGAGGAATTAGTGCTGAAAAAGCAACTGAATACGTTAAAAAACTGAAAAAGGAAAAACGATTTCAGTCGGATGTTTATTAAGAAAACTTCACCCCGATACTCATTGGGAGAAGAGTTGGAAAATTGTTTATGTGTCTTGATACTTGATACTTAAATCTTAAATCTAAAAAAAAAATGGACGATACAATAAACTGGGATGTACTTTCTGAAGTTGAAAAATTAAAGTACGACAGTAACTATTTAAGAGGTACTTTACTTGAAAGTTTGGCCGATCCAATAACATGGGCAATTTCACCGGGAGATACGCAGATTTCCAAATTCCATGGCATGTACCAGCAGTGGGATCGCGATATTGATAAAGAACGGAAAAGTCAAAAGCTTGAACCTGCCTTTTCTTTTCTCATCAGGGTGCGCGTTCCGGGAGGTGTAGTAACCCCGGCGCAATGGCTTACAATGGATTCGCTGGCAGATAAATATGCAATCGGGACTTTGAAAATAACAACCCGTCAAACTTTTCAGTTACACGGTGTTTTGAAGAAGAATTTAAAAGCTACACTTCATAGTATAAACAAAAGTTTATTGGACACAATTTCTGCTTGCGGCGATGTAAACCGAAATGTGATGAGTCATGCAAATCCTGCCGAATCACCGTTTTATCCCGAAGTGATCGAACTGGCAAAAAATATTGGCAATCACCTTTTACCCAAAACACGCGCTTATCACGAAATTTGGCTTGACGAAAAACAGGTTGCCGGAAGTAAAACTGAAGAACCAATTTATGGAGATCGTTACTTGCCCCGGAAATTTAAAATTGCAGTCGTAATTCCGCCAAACAATGATTGTGATGTTTTTTCGCAGGATCTGGGTTTTATAGCAATTGTTAATGACAATAAAATTGTTGGTTACAATATTGTAATAGGTGGAGGTTTGGGTTCAACTTTTGGGTTGCACGAAACTTATCCGCGGCTTGGTACTGTAATTGGTTCCTGCACCCCTGACCAGGTTATTGATGTTGCCGAAAAAGTTGTAATGGTGCAGCGCGACAATGGCGACCGCCAAAACCGCAAACTGGCCCGTTTTAAATATACAATCGACAGAAATGGTGTTGAATGGGTGAAAAGCGAAATTGAAAAATATTTAGGTTACAAATTTCTTGCTGAAGTGCCTGTAAAATTTGAGCGAAACGGTGACAATTACGGATGGAAAAAAGGAACAGACAATAAATGGCACCTTACCTATTTTGTTGAAGGCGGGCGAGTAAGGGATTTGGAAAAAGAAAAAATGAAAACCGCTCTGCGTGAAATTGCAACTATAACCGATGGAAATTTTATTCTCACCGGCAATCAAAATGTAATAATAGCAGGTGTTTCTGACTCAATAAAAAAGAAAGTTGATGCAATACTGAAATTGCACAACGTTTCTCCAACCGAAATCTCGGGATTGCGTAAAAACTCAATTTCATGTGTTGCGCTGCCCACCTGCCCGCTGGCATTTGCTGAAGCTGAGAGATATTTACCTGATTTAATTTCTAAAATCGACATTATTTTAAATGAATTTGGTTTGTCGAAAGAAGAAATTGTAATAAGAATGACAGGATGCCCAAATGGTTGTGGACGCCCGTATTTGGCCGAAATTGGCTTGATTGGAAAATCGCCGGGATATTACAATTTGTATTTGGGAGGAAGTTTTGAAGGAACACGACTCAATAATTTATACAGGGAAACCATTCAGGAAGAAGAAATCCTAAAGGAATTACACACAGTTATTAAAGATTTTGCTGAAAACCGTTTGGAAAATGAGCATTTCGGTGATTTTACGATACGCCTGGGATATGTAACCGAAATAAAAGAAGGGAAAGAATTTAAACATTAAGATTCTTGAAAAATCCATAAAAATAAACGTGATGAGAAAAACAGTTTCAATATTGGGATGTGGATGGTTGGGAACGGCACTGGGAAAAAAACTTTTGGCAAAAAGGTTTATTGTTAAAGGTTCAACAATAACAGCCGAGAAAATAAACGAACTTGAGATTACAGGAATTCAGCCATTTTATGTTAAAGTTGGACCTGATTCGATGGATATGGATTATGCTGCTTTTTTTAATACCGATGTGTTGTTAATTGCACTTCCGCCCCAGCGAATAGAAAATATTGAAGAGATTTTCCCGAAACAAATAAACCAGGTAATTCAGTTTATTGAAAAACTGAAAATTAGAAAAGTGATTTTCATTTCCTCAACTTCAGTTGTCGAAAAGTGCAAGATCAAAGTTAGCGAAGGCGATGAGGGAAATCCCGGCAAACCTGCCGGCCGGGCGCTTTTGAAAGCCGAAAAAATGCTGATGGATTTAAAGGAAACAAAAACCACTGTATTGCGGTTTGGCGGATTGATTGGGTATAACCGCAATCCGGCCAGATTTCTGCTGGGTAAAACCGATGTTTCGGCAAATACGCCCGTCAATCTTATTCATCGCGATGATTGTGTAAAAATTATCACTGAAATAATTGAAAAAGATATTTGGGGTGAAATTTTTAACGCCTGCAGTCCGGGACATCCCACAAAAAAGGATTTTTATACACGGGCAGCAAAAATTGGCGATTTGCCAAAACCGGGGTTTATTGATAAATATGAAAATTATAAAATAGTAAACAGCGACAAAATGATTAAAAAGCTGGATTACACGTTTCAATACCCAAACCCGATGGATTATTTAAAAGAGCTTGAAGAATGGGCATATCGCATCTGATATCGATTGTTGGCGCGGGGCCTGGAGATCCGGAATTGCTTACCGTAAAAGCCGTTAACAGATTGAAAAATGCTGATGTGATATTATACGATGCTTTGGCAGGAAATGAAATTCTTGACCTTGCAAAACCCGGTGCAGAAAAAATTTATGTGGGCAAATTGCATAATGACGGTCAAAACCAGGTAGAGCGACAAAACAGTATTCATGCAAAATTTCTTAAATTTTCAAAGCAAAACAAAACTGTGTTGCGCTTAAAATCCGGCGACCCTATGGTTTTTGGACGCGGGGCAGAGGAAGTGCGTTTTTGCAGGGAAAACAATCTTAATTACGAAGTAATACCCGGAGTTACAGCCGGAATTGCTGCATCCGCTTTTTTTGATATTCCGTTAACTGAAAGAGGGAAAAGCAGTTCCCTGCTTTTTTGTTCAGGACAACGCGAAAACGGTTGTTTCTCAAATATGGATTCAATAGCTCATATTTTAAACTCCGGTTCATCGGCTGTAATTTATATGGGGCTCAATATTTTGGCAGATCTGGCTTGTGCCTTGATTAAAAATTCAGTTGAAAGTTCTACTCCCGTTCAGATTTTAAGTAATATTTCACGAATAAATCAAAGTATTTGCTCAACTACACTGGGTAATGTTTCAACTTTCCTTGAACAAAACGAACCCGATTCGCCTGCAACAATTATTATTGGAAAGCACGCAACGCAAATTTGAATTGTTATCTTCGGTTCTTTAAAACTTTTCAATGGAAAAAAATAAATACTGTTGTCGGATTTTCCCAATCATTCTTTTATTAGTTTCTCTGATTCCCGCACTTGCAATCTGGTATTTCGATGAGGGAATACATTCATTTTCGTTTCTCACCAACAAAAACGAAATCTTTAATTTTCTTGGAACCGTTTTATTTATTGCTATAATTCCGATTGGTATTTTTTACTGGCTGAACGACAAAGAAAAGTACCGTTCGCAGGCAAAAGCAATTTCTTTACTTGGGTTTTTACCGGCGATGTTGGTTTTATTGTTTGTTCTTTTGTAAATCAAATATAGTTTATTCGGAATTAGGAATTATTAATTAAGTTTCGTCTGAAAGCTTTTGTTCAATTCAAATAAAAATTTCAGAAGGTGTTTGTTATCAACACTTTCTAATGCAAGTGGTTAGTCGATAAAAATGAATTGTTTAAAACCAACCATTTAAAAGGTGAAACAGAATTAATTCAAATTACTATCTTTCGCCATCAAAATTTAACTATGCCAAAATTTCCACATTATCTTCAACCCGATGCAATGGACTGCGGACCAACCTGTCTGCGGATCGTGGCAAAACATTTCGGGCGGCATTTTAATCTGGAAACTTTACGCAACCTTACCTGGAAAACCCGCGAAGGAGTTTCGCTGCTCACTATCAGTGATGCAGCCGAAAGTATTGGTTTTCGTTCCCAAGGTGCACGGTTAACAATCGACAAATTATCTGAAATCCCGCTTCCGGCAATTATTCACTGGAACCAGTACCATTTTGTTGTATTATATAAGGTAAGGAAAACCAGGCAGGGTTTTGAGTTTTTTGTGTCAGATCCTGCTCATGGCCTGGTTGTCTACAATAAGGAGGAATTCCAAAAATGTTGGGCATCAACTCAGCAAAATGGTATTCCCGCGGGAATTGCATTGCTCCTGGAACCAACTGCTGAGTTTTATAAAGAGGAAGGCGAAAAAGTGAATAAAACCGGTTTCAGGTATCTTTTTTCCTATTTAAAACCTTATCGTAAACTCATAAATCAACTGTTACTTGGGTTTTTTACCGGAAGTATCCTCAGTTTACTTTTCCCGTTTCTTACACAGGCAATTGTAGATGTGGGTATTACTACCAATAATTTGAGTTTTATCGTTCTTGTATTGGTGGCACAACTGGTTTTAACTGCCAGTCAAACTGCTGTGGGTTTTATCCGGAGTTGGATCATGTTGCATACAAGTACCCGGATCAGTATTTCACTCATTTCCGATTTCCTGATAAAACTGATGAAACTGCCCATCCGGTTTTTCGATACAAAACTAATTGGCGATTTACGGCAACGCATTGAAGATAACGACAGGGTTCAAACTTTTTTAACCGGAAGCCTGGTTAGCATGTCATTTGGCATCTTTACATTTATTATATACAGTTTTGTAATGGCATATTACGACTGGACAATCCTATTGATTTTTTATATCGGCAGTGCGTTGTATGTTTTGTGGATTGTGCTGTTCCTGAAAAAAAGAAAGGAAATCGACTACAAACATTTTAACGTGGCAGCTGCAAACCAAAGCAATGTTTACCAGCTAATTACAGGAATGCAGGAAATAAAACTTAATAACTGCGAAAAACAAAAACGATGGGAGTGGGAGCGGATTCAGGCCCGGCTTTTCAGAATTAACGTAAAGGGTTTAATGCTGAACCAAAATCAACAGGCTGGCTCACTTTTTATAAACTCGGTAAAAAATATCCTCATTTCGTTTATTGCAGCCAAAGCTGTTATTGAAGGTAGCATGACTTTGGGTATGATGATGGCAGTGCAATATATTATAGGTCAGTTAAATGGTCCGATCAACGAATTTATTGGATTTATGCATGCCGGACAGGATGCAAAAATCAGCCTCGAACGTTTGGGAGAAATCCATAACAACGATGACGAGGAAGATGCCAATTTGTATAAAAATTATGAATTACCTGGAAACAGGGATATCTCAATACAAAATCTTGCATTTCATTATGAAGGTCCAAAATCTCCACGGGTTTTAAATGATATTAATCTTGTAATTCCACAAAATAAAATAACGGCAATTGTTGGCGCCAGCGGAAGCGGGAAAACCACACTCATTAAAATGATACTTGGGTTTTACCCGCCAAATGAAGGAAAAATTGAAATTGGTGGAATTAACCTCACGCAGTTCAGCATGGAAATGTGGCGCAGTAACTGCGGCGTTGTAATGCAGGACGGATTTATTTTTTCTGATACAATTGCAAATAATATTGCGGTTGGCGAAGATCATCCAAACAAAGAAAAGCTGTTTAATGCGGTAAAAATGGCCAATATTCTCGATTATATTGAAAGTTTACCCTTGCGTTATAATACAAAAATAGGGCAGGAGGGAGCAGGTTTAAGTCAGGGACAAAAACAACGTATTTTAATCGCCCGTGCCATTTATAAAAATCCGGCTTTCTTGTTTTTCGATGAGGCAACAAATTCGCTTGATGCAAATAATGAAAAGGTTATTGTTGAAAATTTGAATGAATTCTACAAGGGAAAAACTGTAATAACAGTTGCGCACCGTTTGAGTACGGTTAAAAATGCAGATCAGATTGTGGTATTGGAAAATGGAGTAATTGTTGAACTCGGAACTCATAACGAACTCGTTACAAAAAGAGGGGAGTATTATAATTTGGTAAAAAATCAGTTGGAATTGGGAAGTTAAAATGTCAGATTCAAACAACATAGAAATTCGTTCAGATGAGGTTCAGGAGATAATGGGAACTCCACCAAAATGGATCATTCGTTGGGGAATTGTAATTATTTTTCTGGTTGTTTTGGTTTTACTTACTGGCAGTTATTTTTATAAATATCCCGATTTAATTCAGGCACGTGTTACAATTGTTTCAATAAATCCTCCAATCTCGGTTGTTGCCCGGTCGGATGGTAAACTTGATAAAATTTTTATTCCCGATAAGCAAAAAGTTGAAGCAAACACAATTCTTGGAATTATTGAAAATCCGGCAAACTACGAAGACATTTACGAACTAATTGAGTTTCTCGATTCCATTCAAATTGTTTTTTCACACCCAGAATTATTTAGCACATTAAAATTTGAAAAAGAATACAGTCTGGGACAAAATCATGCTTATTATTCCTCGCTGGTTAGTCAGTTGCGTGAATATCAAACTTCGGTTAGTTTTAACACTTTCGAGCAAAGAATCAGATCTCTCGAAAAACAAGTAATCGATTACGCAAATTATTATGAAAAACTCAGGCAGCAAATTGCTGTTTTAAATGATGATTATGTTTTGGCCTCAAGCCAGTTTCATCGCGATTCGGTTTTACACCTGCGAAAAGTAATGTCGGATGTTGATTTTGAGAAATCGGAAGCGGCCATGTTAAAACAAAAATATGCCTATCAAAATGCATTGACTAACCTGGCAAGTACGCAAATAACAATGAACCAGTTGAAACAACAAATTCATGAACAAAAAGTACTAAACTCAGAAACCGAAAATAAATTATTGGCAGCTTTAAAAGAAAAATATGACAACCTGGTAAACCAGTTAAGAGCCTGGGAGCAGGCATTCGTTTTAAAGACTCCAATTGCCGGTCAGGTAACATTTACCAATTTCTGGAGTGCAAATCAATTTGTTTCTTCAGGTAATGTTGTCTTTACTGTAATCCCTGATAATGAGCAGAAAATAATTGGAAAAGCCACTGTTCCACTTGCTGGTGCCGGAAAAGTTGAAGTTGGCCAGAAAGTAAATATCAAACTCGATAATTACCCATACATGGAGTTTGGATTGCTTGAAGGAAAAATAATTAACATTTCAATGGTACCGGTAAATTCTGAAAAAGGTGGATATTACACTGCCGAAATTGAGTTAATCAATAAACTTATTACCAATTCAAAAAAAGAACTTCCATTTAACCAGGAAATGCAGGGGAATGCTGAGATTATTGCAAAAGACCGACGTTTAATCGAACGTTTGGTTGAGCCACTTGTTTCTGTTTTCAGGGAAAAGATTTGAAGGAAGGTTTAGGGTTCAAATTTCATAGGTCAAATTTTTGAATGATCCCAGCATCCAGTATCCAATATCAAGAATCCAGTTTCCTCTCATCCAATTATTTCAATTTTAATTTATTGAAAAAAAGATAAAAAAAGTATTGTTCTTTTATCAGAAATAGTACTTTTGCAAACCGTTTTAAGGGGGTGGTATGCATTTTCACCACTTAAATGGTTGTTTTTAAGGATTTTTGCATACTTTTGCAGTCCATTTTTGAAAAGATTATTAACTATATAAAAAACAGGTGTTTATGCCAACTATTCAACAGTTAGTTAGGAAAGGAAGACAAAGTAAAGTTGAGAAGAGTAAATCTCCGGCTTTAGATTCATGCCCGCAACGTCGCGGGGTATGTGTTCGTGTTTATACAACCACACCTAAAAAACCAAACTCGGCAATGCGTAAAGTAGCCAGGGTTAGGTTAACAAATGGTAAAGAAGTAAATGCTTACATTCCGGGTGAAGGCCACAATCTGCAGGAGCACTCAATTGTGCTTGTTCGCGGAGGTAGGGTAAAAGACCTTCCGGGTGTTCGTTACCACTTAATTCGTGGTGCTCTCGATACCGCAGGTGTTGCAGGACGTTCACAACGTCGTTCAAAGTATGGTGCCAAAAGGCCAAAGGACAAAAAGTAGGAATTAAAAAGTAGTTAACACGTTATTGCAGTGGTTTGGTTGAGTAAGTAGATCTCCCTTTTTGTCTTCCGGAGAAAAGCTGAAGACCGCCTTAGGGCAACCAATTTAGATAACACTAAAAAAAGTAAAATGAGAAAGTCGAAACCAAAGAAGAGACATTTACTGCCGGATCCAAAATTCAACGATGTTTTGGTGACCCGGTTTGTCAACGATTTAATGTTTGATGGTAAAAAATCAGTTGCTTACACAGTTTTTTACGATTCATTGGACATGGTTGAAAAAAGAGTGAAAGATACCGAGTTATCTCCGCTCGATGTTTGGAAAAAAGCATTGGAAAACATTACTCCTGCTGTTGAAGTAAAAAGCCGCAGGGTAGGTGGTGCCACTTTCCAGGTTCCAATGGAAATCAGACCCGAGAGAAAAGAATCTATCAGCATTAAAAACATGATTATGTTTGCCCGTAAACGGTCAGGTAAATCAATGGCCGATAAATTGTCTGCAGAAATTGTTGCTGCTTTCAATGAAGAAGGCGGTGCATATAAAAAGAAAGAAGATACACACAGAATGGCAGATGCCAACCGTGCATTCGCACACTTCAGATTTTAGTTTAGCAACATTTACTGGATTTGAAATTAGGATTAGAAAAATTATAAGATGGCTAAACAAGATTTGAATTATACCAGGAACATTGGTATTATGGCGCACATTGATGCCGGAAAAACCACAGTTTCGGAGCGTATTCTGTTCTATACAGGATTAACGCACCGGATTGGAGAAGTGCATGATGGTGCCGCAACAATGGACTGGATGGAACAGGAGCAGGAAAGGGGAATTACTATTACCGCCGCTGCTACTACAACTTTCTGGAAGTATAAAGATACAGAACACAAAATTAATATTATTGATACTCCCGGTCACGTTGATTTTACAGTTGAAGTTGAACGTTCATTAAGGGTATTAGACGGTAGCGTTGCTTTGTTTTGCGCCGTTGGCGGTGTTGAAGCTCAGTCAGAAACCGTTTGGCGCCAGGCAGAAAAATATGGTGTTCCCCGCATAGCATTTGTTAATAAAATGGACCGTTCAGGTGCCGATTTCTTTAAAGTTTATGGTGAAATTAAGGAAAAACTTGGCGCTAACCCAGTCCCAATTCAAATACCAATCGGCGCTGAAGAAAAATTCGAAGGTGTAATTGATCTGATTGAGATGAAAGCAGTTCGTTGGTACGAAGATGCGGATAAAGGTACAAACTACTTTCTTGAAGATATTCCTGCCGATTTAGCAGAATTGGCAGAAGAATGGAGAGGCAAACTGGTTGAATCGGTTGCTGAAGTTGATGACGCACTGTTGGAACGTTATTTTGACGATCCAGAGTCAATTACACAAGAAGAATTGAAAGCAGTTATCCGCAAAGCAACTATTTCAGGAGTTATTATTCCTATGATGTGTGGTTCGGCATTTAAAAATAAAGGTGTGCAACGATTACTTGATTCAGTTTGTGCATTTCTGCCAAGCCCGCTTGATAACGGACATGTTACTGGTATAAATCCATGGACTGATAAAGAAGAAACCCGTAATGCTGATGTTGATGAACCATTGGCTGGACTGGCTTTTAAAATTGCCACCGACCCTTTTGTTGGCCGACTGGCATTTATCAGGATTTATTCTGGACGGATTAACGGTGGAGATACTGTATTAAATACCCGTACAGGTAAAAAAGAACGCATATCAAGGCTGTATCAAATGCACTCCAACAAACAAAATCCAAAAGATTTTATTGAAGCAGGAGATATCTGTGCAGCTGTTGGTTTTAAAGATATTCGCACCGGTGATACATTGTGCGATTTAAAACACCCGATTGTTTTGGAAAGCATGGACTTTCCACAACCGGTTATCGGAATCGCTATTGAACCAAAATCACAAAAGGATATAGATAAATTATCACAGGGTTTATCAAAACTGGCTGAAGAAGATCCAACTTTTCAGGTAAATACTGATCCTGATTCAGGACAAACAGTAATCCGTGGAATGGGAGAACTTCACCTTGAAATTCTTGTTGATCGTTTACGTCGTGAATTCAAAGTTGAATGTAACCAGGGAGCTCCGCAGGTTGCATATAAAGAGGCAATCAGCCAGGTAGTTGAACTTCGCGAAGTTTTCAAAAAACAATCTGGGGGTCGAGGTAAATTCGCTGATATCATTGTGAAAATTGAACCTGCTGACAAAGGTGTTACAGGCTTGCAATTTATCGATTTGGTTAAAGGAGGCAGGATTCCAAAAGAATTTATACCACCTGTTCAAAAAGGTTTCGAAAGTGCATTGTTAAACGGTCCGTTGGCAGGCTTTCCTGTCGATAGCCTTAAAGTGAGTTTGCTTGATGGTTCATTCCACGCGGTTGACTCCGATCAATTATCATTCGAAATTTGTGCGCGTCAGGCATTTAAAAGTGCTGCCTCAAAAGCAGGTCCAAAATTGCTTGAACCTATTATGAAAGTGGAAATTGTAACTCCTGAAGAATATATGGGTGATATCATTGGTGACTTAAATCGTCGTCGTGGTGAAGTTTCAGGCATGGAAACCAAAGGAGGAGCAAAAGTAATTAGCGCAAAAGTTCCGTTAGCCGAGCAATTTGGTTATGTAACTGTGTTACGTACTTTATCATCAGGTAGGGCAACTTCCTCAATGGAATTCAGCCATTATCAGGAAGTACCTAAAGCACTGGCTGAAAAAGTACTTGAAAATATAAAAGGTAGAACTGATTTATTATAATAATTATAACAATTTCTCATCATGAGTCAAAAGATCAGGATTAAGCTTAAATCGTACGATCACAACTTGGTTGACAAGTCGGCTGAAAAGATTGTAAAAACGGTTAAAACAACTGGTGCTATTGTTAGTGGACCAATTCCGCTTCCTACTCATCGCAGGGTTTTTACAGTTTTAAGATCAACCTTCGTAAATAAAAAATCGAGGGAGCAATTTCAGTTGTCTTCATACAAACGTTTGATCGACATTTACAGCTCAACCGCAAAAACAATCGACGCCTTAATGAAGCTGGAATTACCCAGTGGTGTTGAAGTAGAAATTAAAGTTTGATAACTAAAAAGTAGTCAAAAAATGGCTGGTATTATTGGAAAAAAAATCGGAATGACATCCGTATTCAGTGTTGAGGGGAAAAACATCCCATGCACTGTTATCGAGGCCGGTCCTTGTGTAATCACACAGGTGAAGACCGCCGAAACCGACGGCTATGAAGCGCTACAACTTGCTTACGGCGACAAGAAGGAAAAACACACGACGAAAGCAGAGTTTGGGCATTTCAAAAAAGCTGGCGTAACTCCAAAACGTAAAGTAGTGGAGTTTAAGAACACCTACCAGAAAGAATTTGAACTTGGCGATGAAATCGATGTCAGTGTATTTCATGAGAATGATTACGTTGATATTGAAGGTATTTCCAAGGGTAAAGGTTTTCAGGGAGTAGTAAAAAGGCACAATTTCCGTGGGGTAAACGATGCCACACACGGACAGCACAACAGGTTGCGTGCACCAGGGTCTATCGGTGCTTCATCATGGCCGTCACGTGTATTTAAAGGAATGAGAATGGCAGGAAGGGACGGTGGCAAAACCGTTACAATCGAAAACTTGTTGATCATCAAAGTTATTCCTGAAAAGAATTTATTAGTGGTTAAAGGTTCAGTGCCTGGCGCCAAAGGTTCATACTTAATGATTAGGAAACAATGGAACTAAGTGTACTGAATAAAGAAGGAAAAGAAACCGGAAGGAAAGTTACTTTAAGCGACCAGATTTTCGGAGTGGAGCCAAATGACCATGCAATTTACTTAGATGTAAAACAATACATGGCCAACCAAAGGCAAGGAACCAGCAAATCAAAAGAACGCGGAGAAATTTCAGGAAGTACCCGTAAAATCAAAAAGCAAAAAGGAACCGGTGGTGCACGTGCAGGTAGCATAAAATCGCCTACATTCCGCGGTGGTGGTACAATATTTGGCCCACGACCACGCAATTATGATTTCAAACTGAATAAAAAAGTGAAGCATCTCGCCAGAAAATCGGCATTAACTTATAAAGCAACTGAAAACAGTATTCTGGTACTTGAAGATTTTAATCTTGAAGCTCCAAAAACCAGAGAAATAGTGGCAATCAGGACTAATTTGCAAATTGCTGATAAAAAGTCACTTTTCGTTTTACCAGTCGAAAATAATAGTATATATTTGTCCTCCAGAAATTTAAAGGACGTATCGGTTGTAACTGCTTCTGAATTAAATACTTACCAGATACTTAACGCAAAAACTATTGTTATTCTGGAAGGTTCTGTGAGTAAAATTGAAGAAGCATTTAAACTTTAAGGATAGTTAGAAATGGATATTTTAATAAAACCATTGGTTACCGAAAAAATGACACAGCAAGCCGAACGGTTCAACCGTTACGGTTTCGTGGTAGAGCGTAAAGCAACAAAACCGCAAATCAAAAAGGCTGTTGAAAGCCTTTACAGCGTAACAGTTGCTGAAGTGAACACTATGGTGCATGGTGGTAAAGTGAAGTCCAGATATACCAAAGGCGGTGTAATTACCGGAAAAACTGTTTCCTATAAAAAGGCAATCGTTACTTTGGAAAAAGGACAAAGTATTGACTTTTATAGTAATATTTAATAGATAATGGCAGTAAGAAAATTAAAACCAGTAACACCGGGTCAAAGGCACAAGATAATTGGCGCTTTTGATACTATTACTGCATCTACGCCTGAAAAATCATTGTTAGAACCCATACGGAAAACTGGAGGAAGGAATAACCAGGGCCGTATGACAATGAGGTATATAGGTGGGGGACACAAACGCAAATACCGTATTATCGACTTTAAACGCGATAAAGACGGAATTGCAGCTGTAGTTGATTCTATTCAGTACGATCCAAATCGTACTGCCCGCATTGCACTTCTTCAATATGAAGATGGTGAAAAACGTTATATCGTTGCGCCTAACGGGTTGCAAGTTGGCCAAACGATTAACAGCGGTTCAGGTATTGATCCTGAAATTGGAAATACGCTTCCTCTGGCTGAAATACCTCTTGGTACTTTGGTACACAACATTGAATTACACCCCGGTCAAGGTGGTGTAATGGCTCGTAGTGCAGGTGCTTATGCACAATTGACCTCTCGTGATGGTAAATTTGCAATTTTGAAATTACCATCAGGCGAATCTCGCATGGTACTTACGTCCTGTAGGGCTACAGTAGGTACAGTTGGAAATACAGAACACAACCTCGAAAAATCGGGTAAAGCCGGTCGTTCAAGGTGGTTAGGAAGAAGACCACGCGTTCGTGGTGTCGTGATGAATCCTGTCGATCACCCAATGGGTGGTGGAGAAGGTCGTTCATCAGGTGGGCATCCAAGATCACGTAAAGGACTTCTTGCAAAGGGTTACAAAACCCGTTCTAAGAAAAAGGCTTCCAACAAGTATATTGTAGAACGTAGGAAAAAATAAATAGAGGAATAATTATGAGTCGTTCATTAAAAAAAGGTCCATTTATTGATTTCAAACTTGAAAGAAAAGTTTTGGCGTTGAATGATGCCAACAAGAAATCAGTTGTAAAAACATGGGCCAGAGCATCAGTAATTTCTCCTGACTTTGTTGGGCACACTATTGCAGTACACAACGGAAATAAATTTATTCCGGTGTATGTGACCGAAAACATGGTAGGTCATAAACTAGGCGAATTTGCGCCAACACGTACGTTCAGGGGTCATGCTGGTAATAAAAAGCGTTAAGGCATAACTATTAATTTTAAAAGGAAAAGAAAATGGGTGCCAGAAAAAGACTAGCAGCTGACAAAAGAAAAGAAGAAAAAAAGCAACAATATTTTGCTGTTTTAAAAAACTGCCCGACTTCTCCACGGAAAATGAGGCTTATTGCCGATTTGGTACGCGGGATGGAAGTTAATAAAGCGTTGGATGTTTTGAAATTCTCGTCGAAAGAAGCATCAAACAGGGTGGAAAAACTTCTTCTTTCAGCCGTTGCCAATTGGCAGGCTAAAAATGAAGGAGTTCGTTTGGAAGATAATGAACTTTACGTAAAAACAATTATGGTTGATTCAGGCAGGATTTTGAAAAGGTTGCGTCCGGCTCCACAGGGTCGCGCACATCGCATCAGAAAACGCTCGAACCACGTAACAATTTACGTTGACAGGAAAGAAAATGTTGTTGAAGAAAATCTTAATTCGTAATTCATGGGACAAAAAGTAAATCCGATTTCTAATCGTTTGGGTTTCATTAAAGGATGGGACTCAAACTGGTTCGGTGGTGACGATTATGGCGATAAACTGGTTGAGGACACAAAAATCAGGGAATATCTGAACGCACGTCTTGCAAAAGCCAGCATATCAAAAATTGTAATCGAACGTACCTTGAAGTTAATCACTATCACAGTGCACACTTCACGCCCCGGAATTATTATTGGTAAAGGCGGTCAGGAAGTTGACAAGCTGAAAGAAGAATTAAAAAAGATTACCAGTAAAGAAGTTCAGATAAATATTTTCGAGATCAAACGTCCTGAACTCGATGCCAAAATAGTTGCAATTAACATTGCAAGGCAAATCGAGGGTAAAATTGCTTACCGCAGGGCTACAAAAATGGCAATAGCTTCAACTATGAGAATGGGAGCCGAAGGAATCAAAGTATTGGTTTCGGGTAGGTTAAACGGAGCAGAAATGGCCAGATCTGAAATGTATAAAGATGGCCGTACTCCGCTGCATACTTTGCGTGCTGATATAGATTACGCATTGGCTGAGGCAAATACAAAAACCGGACTTATCGGTGTGAAAGTCTGGATTTGTAAGGGTATGGTATATGGAGTCCGCGATCTTTCGCCAAATTTTGGGCCAAAAACCAAGCACTGGTGGGGTGGTGGCGAAAGAAGGGAAAAACCAGGTAATGCTGGTGGCAACCGCGGACGTAGAAGAAAATAGTGGTTTAACACTCAGAAATTAAAGAACGATGTTACAGCCAAAAAAGGTAAAATTTAGAAGAGTACAAAAGGGCCGAATGAAAGGCAATGCCCAAAGGGGCAACCAGTTGGCTTTCGGTTCATTTGGAATAAAGGCGTTGGAGGAAGATTGGATTACCGGTCGTCAGATTGAAGCAGCGAGGGTTGCAGTAACCAGATTCATGCAACGTCAAGGTCAAATATGGATACGGATTTTTCCAGATAAACCAATTAGTAAAAAACCAGCCGAAGTTCGTATGGGTAAAGGTAAAGGTGCTCCTGAAGGATTTGTTGCTCCGGTAGCTCCAGGGCGTATAATCATTGAAGCTGAAGGCGTTTCGTTTGAAACTGCAAAAGAAGCTTTAAGATTAGCGGCTCAGAAACTGCCGATCAAAACAAAGTTTATTGTAAGACGTGATTATGTTGAAGAATAAAAAGGTGAATAATGAAAACTTCTGAAATCAAAGAACTGACGGTAAAAGAAATCGTCGAAAAGTTACAGGTTGAAAAAGAAAACCTTGTACGCCTTAAATTGAACCATGCAGTTAGTCCGCTTGATAACCCGATGAAAATTCAGGTTAGCAAACGAAATATTGCCAGGTTACATACTGTTCTTCGCGAAATTGAATTAAAAGAAAAATAGAATTAATTCACGATGGAAGAAAATCAAGTGAGAAATCTCAGGAAAGAGAAAGTCGGGGTAGTTGTAAGTGATAAGATGGACAAATCAATCATTGTGGCTGTTAAACGTAAAGTGAAACACCCAATTTATGGTAAGTTCGTTAACAAAACAACTAAGTTCCATGCCCACGATGAGAGTAATACCTGCAACGAAGGGGATACAGTTCGGATTATGGAAACACGTCCGCTGAGCAAAACCAAATGTTGGAGATTAGTAGAAATAATAGAAAGAGCTAAGTAATCATGATACAACAAGAATCAAGATGTTCGGTAGCCGACAATAGTGGAGCAAAAACAGTTCTCTGCATCCGTGTTTTAGGCGGTACAAGAAAACGTTATGCATCATTGGGCGATACGATCATTGTGGCTGTTAAAAGTGCCATGCCGGGAGCTGATGTAAAAAAAGGAGCTGTATCGCGTGCAATTGTTGTTCGTACGAAAAAGGAAAACCGTCGTGCCGATGGTTCCTACATCCGTTTCGATGACAATGCAGTTGTACTGTTAAACGCTGCAAATGAAATGCGTGGAACACGTATATTCGGCCCCGTAGCTCGTGAATTGCGAGACAAGAATATGAAAATCATTTCACTCGCACCAGAAGTACTGTAATTAGAAAATAGCTTAAAATGCAAAAAAAATTACACATAAAGAAAGGTGACACTGTACTGGTGATAGCCGGGAACAACAAAGGCAAAAAAGGTCGTGTTCTCGAAATAATCACAAAAACAGACAGAGCAATCGTTGAAGGTGTTAATATGATGAAAAAACATACAAAACCAAACGCGGCAACCCCGCAAGGTGGTATTGTTGAAAAAGAAGCACCTGTACACATCTCAAATCTTATGCTGTTCGATGCCAAAGCTGGCGCCGCAACACGTGTTGGAAGGAGATTGAATGACCAAGGTAAATTAGTTCGTTTTTCCAAAAAATCTGGAGAGGAGATAAAGTAATGGCTTACACACCCACTCTTAAAAAGAAATACCAGGAAGAAATAATCCCTTCATTAAAGAAGGAATTCGATTACTCTTCCGTTATGCAAGTTCCGAGATTAGAAAAAATTGTTCTTAATCAGGGAGTTGGAGCAGCAATCGCCGATAAAAAGCTGATTGATGTTGCAACAACCGAAATGACAATGATTGCTGGTCAAAAAGCAATGCAAACAATGTCAAAAAAGGACATTTCCAATTTCAAACTAAGGAAAAAAATGCCCATTGGCGTGCGTGTTACATTGCGTCGCGACCAAATGTATGAATTCCTCGATCGCCTAATTGCTGTGGCATTGCCACGTATCCGCGATTTTCGCGGTATTGAAAGCAAAATGGACGGACGTGGTAACTACACACTCGGCATTCCCGAACAAATTGTTTTTCCGGAAATCGTTCTGGATAAAGTAAGCAAAATCAACGGGATGAACATTACCTTCGTTACCAATGCCAAAACCGATGAAGAAGGTTTTGCATTGTTAAAAGAATTAGGTTTACCATTTAAAAACGTTAAAAAGAACTAAGCAATGGCTAAAGAATCAATGAAAGCACGTGAAGTAAAACGTGCAAAATTAGTTGAGAAATATGCCGAAAAACGTGCTAAACTTAAGGCCGAAGGCGATTGGGTTGGTTTGCAAAAACTCCCTAAAAATTCGTCAAAAGTTCGTTTACACAACAGGTGTAAATTAACTGGGAGACCTAAGGGATATATGCGCCAATTCGGAATCAGCAGGATTGATTTTAGGGAAATGGCCTCAGAAGGCCTGATTCCTGGGGTTAAAAAGGCAAGTTGGTAATCGTTTAAAGAACTTGAAATAATGAGTAAAGTAACAGATCCAATAGCAGATTATCTTACAAGGTTAAGAAATGCAATTCAGGCAAAACATCGCGTGGTTGACATACCCGCTTCAGGAATGAAAAAGGAAATGACTAAACTTCTTAAAGAAAGGGTTATATCCTGAATTATAAATTTGAAGACGAAGTAGGTTACCAGGGCAATATTAAAATTGCATTGAAATACAACCCTGAGACAAAAGTGTCTGCAATAAAAGCGATAGAACGCATCAGTAAACCAGGTTTACGCCAGTATTGTCATACAGAAGACATTCCGCGTGTACTAAATGGTTTGGGAATAGCAATTATCTCCACATCGAAAGGTGTAATAACCGACAAAGAAGCTCATGAGCTTAATGTTGGTGGAGAAGTTTTATGTTATGTGTATTAAAGGAGGAAAGTCATGTCAAGAATAGGTAAATTACCCGTAACAGTTCCGGCAGGAGTAAAAATTAGTGTGAACGACGATAACGTTGTCACAGTTAAAGGACCTCTGGGAGAATTGTCACAGAAAGTTGACCCAAACATTTCAATCAGTATCGAAGATGGTGCTGTTGAATTGAAAAGGGCAGGCGATGAAAAAAGCCAAAAAGCAATGCATGGACTCTACCGGTCTTTAGTAAATAACATGGTTGTTGGAGTATCAAAAGGATACGAAGTTAAATTAGAACTCGTGGGTGTTGGTTATAGAGCTGAAATGGCTCCAAACAACGTGCTTGACCTTGTATTGGGGTTTTCTCACCACATTTATTGCAACTTCCTCCTGAAGTAAAAGTTGATGCTAAATCTGATAAACGTAGTAATCCGATTATTACATTAACTTGTAATGACAAACAATTAATCGGACAAATTGCTGCTAAAATCAGATCATTCCGTATGCCTGAACCTTACAAAGGAAAAGGTATTAAGTTCGTAGGTGAAGTATTAAGGCGTAAGGCTGGTAAAACCGCTTCAAAATAATTCTTAATAAGTTAATTATTATGGCATTAACAAAAATACAGAGGCGCACAAAAATTAAAATGCGCGTGCGCAAAATAGTAAATGGTACAGCCGAACGTCCACGCATGAGTATATTCAGAAGCAACAAGGAAATATATGCTCAATTAATTGATGATTCAAAAGGAGTAACACTTCTAATGGCTTCATCAAAAGCTAAGGATATCGCTGTTGCAGCAGGTACAAAAACCGAAAAGGCTGCCATGGTTGGCAAATCAATCGCTGAAAAAGCAATTGCCGCAGGAATAAGTGCAGTTGTATTCGACAGAAATGGTTATTTATACCATGGAAGAGTAAAACAATTAGCTGACGCTGCCCGTGAAGGCGGCCTTAAATTCTAATAATATTATGGCGAAAATTAGCAACAAAGTAAAAACAAGCGACCTCGAGTTAAAAGACAGGTTGGTAGCCATTAACCGCGTAACCAAAGTTACAAAGGGAGGACGTACATTTAGTTTCTCTGCAATTGTAGTGGTTGGTAACGAAGAAGGAATCGTAGGTTGGGGCCTTGGAAAAGCAAGCGAAGTTACAACTGCTATTTCAAAAGGCGTTGACGCAGCTAAAAAGAACCTGGTGAAAATTCCTATACTTCATGGAACTATTCCTCACCAACAAACAGCAAAATTCGGTGGTGCAAATGTACTTCTGAAACCTGCAACATCGGGTACCGGTGTTAAAGCAGGGGTGCTATGCGTGCAGTGTTGGAAAGTGTTGGGGTACACGATATTCTTGCAAAATCGAAAGGCTCTTCAAATCCGCATAACCTTGGTTAAAGCAACAATGGCTGCTTTACTCGAGTTACGCGATGCTTATACAGTAGCCCAGCACAGAGGTGTTTCATTAGAAAAAGTTTTTAAAGGATAACACAGTTATGGCTAAATTAAAAATTACACAAGTAAAAAGTAGTATCGGTTCAACTAAACGCCAAAAATTAACTTTGGCAGCGTTAGGTTTAAAAAAACTAAACCGTCCGGTTATTCACGAAGCTACACCTCAAATTGTTGGCATGGTTAACAAAATGAGGCATTTAATTAGTGTTGAAGAAGTTAATTAATATTTCAAATATCTGAAAATATGAATTTAAATAACTTACAACCTGCAGAAGGATCTACTACATCCCAAAAACGAATCGGAAGAGGCCAGGGCTCAGGCAGAGGCGGTACATCGACACGTGGACATAAAGGGCAAAAGTCAAGATCAGGATATTCAAAGAAAATAGGTTTCGAAGGCGGTCAAATGCCTTTGCAGCGCGTTGTTCCAAAATCAGGTTTTAAAAATATCAACAGGGTTGAGTACAAAGGAATCAATCTTGAAGTATTACAACAATTGGCTGAAAAAAGGAACACGACTGTTATCGACAAGGAATTCTTGATTTCAGCAGGTGTGGCAAAGAAAGGACAGAATTAAAATTCTGGGTAGCGGAACTCTAAGTATAAAACTTGAAGTGAAAGCACACGCCTTTACAAAAAGTGCCAAAGAAGCAATTGAAAAATTACAAGGAACCACAGAAATACTGTAAACTATAATGAAAAGATTTATAGAGACCCTAAAGAATATTTATAAGATTGAAGATCTTAGATTTC
>JADIYN010000038.1 GCA_016705335.1 Draconibacterium sp.
ATCGGCATACTATATAAAAGGTGGAACTGGCGATTTAAAGGCCACGTGGAGTGTTCCGCTGAAAAAGCCCGGTTATTTTGATGTTTACTATCATGTATATAAAGCCCGTAGTTGGGGAAGAGGAGGAGACAATAACGACAATAATGGTGATTACAATTTTACCATTTATGGTGATGAAGGCGCGCAGCAATCAACACTGGATGGCAAAAATGCCGAACCAGGCTGGAATCATTTGGGAACTTATTATTTTACAACTGATACAGCCTTGATTGAACTTTCAAATAAATCGGATGCAAAAAAACTGCTTTTTGCCGATGCAGTTAAATTGGTCGAACAATAAAATTCATACATAAATAATCTTATAAAATCGATAAAAAATGCAAAGAATTGTATTATTGGGAATGTTAATTTTTCTTGGCATTTCAGGGTTAATGGCTCAAGAAGCCTTAACCCTCGAAAAAGCCCTGAAAATTTCGGAAACAGGTAGCCCCGATCTCCAACTGTCATTATTGAATCTTGAACGATCGCAAAAAAACCTTGAGGCTCAGCGGGCAGCACTAAAATCACGTCTTTCGCTCGACGTAACACCGGTGAACTACAGTAATCAACGACGGTTTGATACACGAACTTCCGAATGGTACACCAACGAAAGCTGGACATCAAATGCCAGGTTTCTTATATCGCAACCCATTTTGCCAACCGATGGAACAATCTCATTGTCAAATGATTTTGGATGGCAAAACAGTACTTCCGATGCGAATAATGTTACATCAAAAAGGTTCTATAACAATCTGTATTTAAACTTAAATCAACCTTTGTTTACCTACAACCGGTTGAAAATTCAATTGAAGGAACTGGAGCTGAACCTTGAAAATGCAAATATCAGTTATGCATTGCAGCGCCTGAACCTCGAAAGAAACGTAACCCAGTTTTTTTACAATGTTTTTATGGCACAGAAAAATTTGGAAATTGCTAAAGAAGAATTGGCAAATACACAAAAAAGTTACGACATTATCAAGAATAAAGTTGACGCGGGATTAGCTGCAAAAGAAGAATTTTACCAGGCCGAACTAAATCTTGCAACTTCAAAATCGACTTTGCAGAACAATGAAGTAAATTTCGAAAATGCTAAAGACCAGCTAAAACTTTACCTGGGAATGGATTTGTATGAAGATATAATTGTGCTTGCCGACATAGAAGCAAACCCGGTACAGGTAGATCTTGACAAAGCTATTGAAAACGGATTAGAATCAAGAATGGAACTACGCCAACGAGAAATAGACGTGGAAACAAGCCAGTTTGCATTGATAGAAACAAAATCGCTCAATGAATTCCGTGGCGACATGAATTTGCGCTTTGGATTTTCGGGAGATAATGAAAACGTTGGACAGGTTTACAAATCGCCAACGAGAAGCCCCTCTGTAAATATCGGTTTCAATATCCCCATTTTCGACTGGGGCGAAAAGAAAGCCCGGATTGCAGCGCAGGAAGCAACAATTAAATCGCAGGAACTAAATTTATCGGAAGAGAAAAAGCAAATTATAATTGGCATTAGACAGGTTTACCGAAATCTAAGAAACCAGTTAAATCAAATAGATATTGCCAAACAAAGTGATATAAATGCACAGTTAACTTATGAAATCAACCTCGAAAGATACCAAAATGGCGACCTTACCAGCATGGATTTAAACTTGTTTCAAACGCAGCTTTCATCAAAAAAACTTGAACTGGCACAATCGCTGATCAACTACAAAATCGAACTTTTAAATTTGAAGATTCAGTCACTTTACGATTTTGAAACAGGTGCACCAATTTTACCTGCCGAATTATATTTGAATAAAAACAACACAACTGAAAAATAATTAAAAAATGAAGAATATTAAACTACTATTAATGATGGCTGCTGTGGGAGTGGCCGCAATTTCCTGCAACAATCAACCGCAGTCTGAATCAACAGAACTGGCAGTTCCTGTTTCCGTCGAGAATGTGAAAAAGAGCAGTATCAGCCAGTATATTAATACAACCGGCACTGCAATGGCAATTTATGAAACTGATTTAACTTCGGAAGTTACCGGCGAATATAATTTGCAAACAAATCCGGCAACCGGAAAACCTTTAAATTAGGCGACAGGATAAAAGAAGGACAGGTTATTATTCGTTTTGAAGATAAAGAATATGTAAACGGACTGGCAATTGACGCCAAAAAACTCAACCTCGATATCTCAAAGGACGAATATGAAAAGCAAAAATCGCTGTACGAAAAAGGTGGAGTTACTTTGCGCGAACTTCGCAATTCGGAAGTTTCAAGAACAAGTGCACAATATGATTTCGAAAGCGCTGAAATCAGACTGGCAAAAATGAATATTTCAGCTCCGTTTTCAGGTGTTATTGTTGAATTGCCATACTATACAAAAGGAACACGCGTAACTTCGGGCCAACCCATGGTAAGCCTTATGAGTTACGACAAAATGTATGTCGATATCAACCTTCCCGAAAAAAGCATTTCAGAAGTGAAACTTGGTCACGAAGCTTTAATTACTAATTATACCATTGCTGAAGATACTTTGGTTGGAACAGTTAGCGAACTATCGCCAATGATTAGTTCCGAAACACGCACTTTTAGCGGCAAATTGCTGATCAACAACCCCGATTTAAAATTACGTCCCGGAATGTTTGTGAAAGCCGACATTATTACTGCGAAAAAGGACAGCGTAATCGTAATCCCTAAAAATATAATATTAACAGGAAACCGCGGCAAATATGTGTTTGTAGTTGAACGCAACAGTGCTGCCGACGATCGCCAAATTGTTACAGGCATCGAAAATAAAGATTATGTTGAAGTTGTGGAAGGGCTGAGTGTTAACGACAGGAAAATTTGACTTACGGCAATCGATGAAAATAATTCTTTAAGAATCGGGTAAATTGTTATGAACAAAATTATTAAGTATTGGTCTTTTACACCTCTTTATCCCCTCAAGGGGAGAATTGCAACAAAATATGATTGCATGACATTTGGAGCAATTACCCCATTGAGGGGGTAGGGGGTTGTAAAATCGGTACTTATATGAAAATTAGTATTATGAAGAAATTAACACAATTTTCTGTCAATTACCCGGTAACAATAATGATGGTGGTTTTGGGGGTCATCCTCTTGGGCTACATTTCATTTGATAAACTGGGTGTTGACCTTTTCCCTGACTTAAATTCGCCACGCATTTTTGTGGAAATTAAATCAGGCGAACGCCCTCCCGAGGAAATGGAAAAACAGTTTGTTGAGGGAATTGAGGCACTTTCGATGCGTCAGTCGGGCGTTACCCAGGTAACTTCGGTTTCAAAAGTCGGTTCGGCACAAATAACAGTTGAATATGCCTGGAACAAAGACATGGACGAAGCATTTCTCGACCTTCAAAAATCGTTGAACACGCTAACCCAGAATTCAGAAATAGAGGAACTAAAAATTACGCAACACGACCCGAATACCTCTCCCGTAATGGTTGTTGGTTTAACACATTCCGAAATAAAGGACATGAACGAAATCCGCAAAGTTGCCGAAAGTTATATTCGGAATGAATTGGTTCGTTTAGAGGGTGTTGCCGAAGTCGAACTTGCCGGACAGGAAGAGAGCGAAGTTGTAATTTCAACCGATATGTACAGGCTGGAAGCGCAAAATCTTTCGCTCGACGAAGTAAGCACGCGCATTCAGAATTTCAACCGCAATGTTTCCGGAGGCCGTATCAGCGAACTCGGAATGCAATATATTGTAAAAGGTGTGAGCATGTTGCGCGATAAGGAAGATTTTGAAAACCTTATAGTTGGATACAAAGCAACCCGTGTTGTCTCAGATGGACAAACTTCAGTTGAAAGAGCTCCCATTTTCCTGAAAGACGTAGCAACTGTTGCGTATGGGAATAAAGAACCGCTAAATATTGTTCATGTAAATGGCGAACGTTGTGTGGGCCTTTCTATCTATAAAGAAACAAAATACAATACAGTAAAATCGGTAGAGCAAATAAAAGAGGCAATGGTGAATATTGAAAAAGCTTTGCCAGGTTATAAACTCACACAGGTTACCAACCAGGGGAAATTTATCAGCGATGCGATTGGCGAAGTGCAGGATACAGCATTGATCGGGATTTTACTCGCAGTAGTTATTTTATTCCTCTTCTTGCGAAGGATTGGTGTAACATTAATTGTAAGTGTTGCGATCCCAATTTCGGTTATTGCCACATTCAATTTAATGTATTTCAACCACCTCACTATTAACATAATGACATTGGGAGGACTTGCGCTTGGCGCGGGTATGTTGGTTGATAATGCCATTGTGGTAATGGAAAACATTTTCCGAAACCACGAAAACGGGATGAGTGTGCGTGATGCCGCAATCAGTGGAACTGCTGAAGTTGGCGGAGCAATTACTGCATCAACTTTAACAACAATTGTTGTATTTCTCCCAATTGTTTATTTGCACGGTGCATCGGGTGAACTGTTTAAAGATCAGGCCTGGACTGTCGCATTTTCTTTGATTTCATCGTTGTTTGTAGCCATTTTCCTTATCCCGATGTTATATCACAGAATTTACAGGAACAAAACACTGAAACGTAAAGTTAAATCGGTAAAAGTTGGCAGTTACGGGCGATTTCTCGAAAGTATTTTAAATTTTAAATGGGTTGTAATAATTGTGTCAACTGTGTTGGTTGCCGCTTCGGCATTATTGATTCCAATGATTGGTACCGAATTTATGCCCAAAACTGAATCGCGCGAATTTACTATCGAAATGAAATTGCAGGAAGGCACTGAGCTTGTACGCACTGATGCTATGGTGAAAAATATTGAAGAGGTTTTGACCGATTATCTCGGAGAAAACCTCGAAACAATTTATTCTCAAGCCGGACCTTCTTCAGGAATTTCAGGCGACGAGAGCACAGTTTTTGAAGGCGAAAATACTGCGGAAATTATGGTAATCCTTAAAAAGGGATCTACCATTTCAACCGAATCGGTAATTGCATCAATTGATCAATTGACGTCGAATATTGAAGGGTTGGAAGTTGCATTTAAACAGGAGCAAAGTTCATTAAGTTCAATCCTTGGAACAAGTGAAGCACCTTTGGTTGTTGAAGTGCGTGGAGAAGATTTGGATGAAATTGAATCGGTGGTGAATCAGGTTAAAGAGAAATTGACAGGAAATGAAAAACTCTTTAACGTACAAACATCAATTGAAGACGGTGCGCCTGAAGTAGAAATTAAAGTTGACAGAGTCAGGGCAGGAATGTACAATATTGACATTAATACTGTGGTTACCCAGATACAGGATCAGTTGGAAGGAAAAACTGCCGGACAGCTCGAACGTGATGGAGAAATGCGCGATATTTCAATTAAAGTGCCTGAAAAAAGCCTCAACCAGGTAAATGATTTAATGATTACCTCAGGCGACCAGGTTTTTAGGTTAAACGAAATTGCCGACATTACTTTGGAAACTTCTCCTAAGGAAATCATCAGGCGCAATCAAAACCGAATAGGTAAAGTCACAGCACAAATCGATAAAGGTGTTGCCCTTGACAAAGTTGCTGCCGAAGTTCGCGAAGCAGTTGGAACTATTGATCTTCAACCCAACTACCGTATTCAGGTTACCGGTGAAGAAGAAAAACGGCAGGATTCGATGAACAACCTTGGGTTTGCATTAATACTTTCGGTGATTCTTGTGTACATGGTTTTGGCTTCTCAGTTTGAGTCGCTTGTGCATCCCTTTACAATTTTGCTTACAATTCCGCTTGCATTTGTGGGTACCATTTTAACTTTCCTGATATTGGGTAAAACCTTTAACATCATGGCAATTATCGGGGTAATTATGTTGGCGGGAATCGCCGTAAACAACTCCATAATACTGGTTGACCGCATTAATCAGTTAATGCTGGATGGATTGGATCGGAAAAATGCAATTATTCAGGCAGGGCAACAACGAATCAGACCGATAATCATGACAAGTTTAACAACAATCCTTGCTTTGTTACCATTAACAATCGGTTTTGGCGAAAGTGCTTCATTGCGTTCACCAATGGCGCTGGCGGTAATTGGTGGTTTAACAACTTCAACTCTGTTGACTCTAGTTGTAATTCCTTGCGTATTTGATGTGCTCGACAGGTTTAAAGGTTTGTTTTCAACTACAAAAGAATAGAACACTTTATATTGAACATGAAAAAACTTATAAGACATAGATTCCGATTCGGAAAACAAAACTTCGGTATTCCGACTTCGGTCTTCCGTCTAATTCTTACAATATGAAATTCATCATCCATAGAAAAATATTCATCAGCATGGTATTTCTGGGGCTTACCGTTTTGGGGTATGTCTCCTACAAAAGATTGCCGGTAGAACTGCTTCCAAATGCCGAATTGCCGATGCTTTTTGTTCAAATACAATCACGTATCGAGGTCGATCCAAAGTACATGGAAAACCAGGCGGTTATTCCAATCGAAGGCGCAATCGGTACAATGGAAGGAATTGAAAGCATCGAATCAAATTTGAACAACCGGTCGGCAACAATCCAGGTTAATTTTGAACAGAATGTTGACACAAAATACACCTTCCTTAAACTCCAGGAAAAAATTGACCAGGTTACCGACAATATCGATGAAAACTTCATTGTAACAGTTAACAAGGTTGACATTCAGCAGCTTACCAATCAATTTATGGAGTTGCAAATCAGGGGGACAGGTGGCACCGACCGCCTCCGGAATATTGTTGACAAAGAAATTCTGGCCAATATTGAAAATACCGATGGAATAGCTTCTGTTACAGTGTTTGGTGGTAAAGAACGTTCAATTGAAGTTACTTACGATTTGGCTGCTTGTGATGCCTATAAAATTACTCCTTCGCAAATCAGGAACGCAATCAACAGCAACTCCCGTAACCGCGTTTTTACCGGTTATCTGCACGATTCAAACAAGCAATATTTTGTGCATGTTACAGCTGAATATGACAAGGTTTCGGACATTGAAAACATAATAGTTGCCACTGGACCGGTGTATTTGAAGGATGTAGCCGATGTTTATTTTGGGGTAAAGGAAGAAGAAACAATTAGTCGCGTAAACGGGTTGGATGCCGTTTCAATGACACTCGTGAGCGATTCGCAGGCTAATAAAATTGAACTCTCTCACCGTGTTGCTGAAGAAATTGCGGAGCTGAACAAAAAACTGGCATCAAAGGATGTTGAAATTGTGGTGCAGACCAACCAGGCCGAAACCATGGAAAAAAACATTGACCAAATGATAGATTTGGCTTTGGTCGGCGGGCTGTTGGCAATTTTTGTGCTTTGGATGTTTCTAAAAAATTTCCGCATTGTTTCTTTTATGGCAATGGGAATTCCCGTTTCGGTTTTCACAGCTTTTAACCTGTTTTATGCCTTTAACATTTCAGTAAATAGTTTAACGCTTGTAGGTTTGGTTCTTGCAATCGGAATGTTGCTCGACAACAGTGTTGTTGTGCTCGAAAATATTTACCGGCTTGCGGGGAAAAGGTACGATGCCGACCTTGCTGTAACCCAGGGAACTAAGGAAGTGATGCGCTCAATAGTTGCTTCGACTCTAACAACAATAATCGTTTTCCTGCCCTTTCTTTTTTCTTCGGAATTCATGATCCGGCTTTTGGGCGATAATATTGGTGTTTCAGTTATTTCAACGATCATAATTTCATTGTTTGTGGCGATTTTACTTGTGCCAATTGGCGCCCATATTTTGCTGAAAGGGAAACGTTCGGGGAACATTTTCTACGAGAAAGTAACAACAAACAACCGGATTATTCAAATCTATGTACTGCTTCTAAAATCGAGTATGCGCAATCCTGCATCAACAATTATTGGTGCAATAGTGTTGTTTTTCCTTACAATTTTTATCATTCTGGCAGTTAGTGTAAACAGTTTGGATGAGGTGGAAGAAACTCAGTTTTCCATTTATGTTACAATGCCAACCGGATCAACGCTTGAAAGTACCGACCTTGTTGTTGCCGATGTTGAATCGCGGTTAGCTGAGATTGCCGAGAAAAAGGATTTGGTTTCAAGAATACAACAGGAAGAAGCCATTTTAACCTTCGTGTTAAAAGAAGACTATAAAGATATTGACAACCGTACAATTGCCGAAATCAAATCGGATGTTGAAGGCCGGGTTAATAATATTGGCAATGCCGAAATAAGTTTAACTGCTCCTACTTCAAGCGCCAGTTTTGGGGGTGGCAGCCGTTCAGGTACTGAAGGTTTCAGCAATTTCATGGGAATTGGGTCAAATAGCGAACGGGTGGTAATAAAAGGCGAAGATTTCGATGTGATGAAGGGCGTAGCCGAAGATCTTGAATATTATATCGAAGATTTGGAATCAATCCGGCGGGCAAATATCAGTGTTGCCAGCAACCGGCCTGAAGTGCACCTCTATTTCAACCAAATGTTGCTCACCGAATATGGAATCAACCTGAATAACATTGCCTCTGAACTTGGATCATTTTCACGCGAATTTACATCAGGTGTCAACTTCAACCAGGGAACTGAGGAATATGAAATCATCATAAAACAAAAACTCACCGAAAAGGAAGAAGAAGAACAAACCGAAAAGGGAATTGAAGATCTGCAACTTTTGCAAATCAATAATTCACAAGGCGCAACCTACGATTTAAAAGATATTGCCGATTTGGTGTATGCCAGCGGAACTTCAAGTATCCGGCGCATCGATCAGGAAAAAGAAATTGAATTGAGTTACAGTTTTGTCTCTGAAGCCGAATCGTCAAAAGACCTTTTGGAAGCTTACAGAATGGAAATTGACGACATTGTCAGTTCTTATAAACTTCCTCCCGGTGTGGCAGTTGAAGTAATTCACGAGGAAGATCAGTTTTCAGAGTTTTACTTTCTGATTGGCGCCGCATTTATCATCATTTTCATGGTGCTTGCCGCTGTTTTCGAATCGGTGGTTACCCCGTTTGTACTCATGTTTTCGGTGCCGCTGGCCGCAATCGGTTCATTTATCGGATTAATTGTTACAGGCAATAGTTTGTTTAACGCAAACACCTTAATGGGTTTTATAATACTGCTCGGTGTTGTTGTAAACAATGGAATTATACTAATCGACTACACAAATATTCTCCGCAAACAAGGTCACCGGAAATCACGGGCTTTAATAACCGCCGGACTTTCGCGGGTGCGACCCATATTAATAACCGCCGGAACTACAATTGTTGCTTTATTCCCGCTGGCAATGGGAACTTCGGAATATGTAGGCGCAATCGGCGCACCATTTGCAATTACTGTAATTGGAGGTTTGTCGTTAAGCACCTTGCTGACTTTGGTTTTTATTCCCACACTTTTTGCCGGGCTCGAAAATGCCATTAACTGGATGAAATCGCTGCACTGGGCATTGAAAATTGGTATGGCAATCGTGTTTGTGGCCGGTTCGGGTTATGTTTATTTCAAAGTTGATACATTTATCTGGCAACTGCTCGATTTTATGTTGCTTGTTATTCTAGTGCCCGGTATTGTGGCTTTTGTGATGACAAGTTTGCGCAATGCAAGCGCAAAAGTGATTGGCGATAACGATACAATTAGAATTGAAGTACGCAAATTGGTAAAGATTTACGACCGCGACAGCCGTTTTGTGCGCGAGTGGAAATCAGGTATCAAAATCAGGGAACGTGCCGGACTTTTAAAAGATTACAAAAAATTACGCGACTTTAATGATTTGGTTTGGCAACTCCCATTGTTCGGGTTTCTTGTATATTTTACTTTTATTTATATAGAAAGTAATTTCTGGATGTGGATACTTTCACACCTGGTATTCTTCTTCTTTTTGCGTTAAGGATTCCTATAAACCAGGTTCTGCTTAATAAATACGAAGCAACTTCAAAACCGGTTTTCCTTAAAATAAATAAAATCATAAAAAACTTATTTTATTGGATTGTACCACTTGTTTTTTTAGGAATATTCTATACAAAGTGGGACAATATCGGGATGTTGATTTTTGTGGGTGTAATCTGGTATTTATTGCTTGTAATTAACAGTTCAGGCGAATACGTTCACAATAAAAGTTTGAATATTGCCCGAATCGAAGGTCGTTTCAGTGGTTTACGCCGCGCATATTTTAATATGGTGCGTCAAATACCTGTTATCGGAAAACGCAAAAAACCTTTCCGTGCGTTGAATGGTGTTTCGCTGGAAATTAACACGGGTATGTTTGGTTTGCTTGGCCCAAACGGAGCAGGAAAATCAACAATGATGCGTATTATTTGCGGGATACTTGAACAGAGTTACGGCAAAATCTGGATTAACGGAATGGATACCCAAAAATACCGTGAAGAGTTGCAGGGATTGATTGGTTATCTGCCTCAGGCATTTGGTACATACGAAAATATGTCGGCATGGGAATTCCTCGATTATCAGGCAATTCTGAAAGGTATAAAAGACACCAAAACCCGCGATGAACGAATTGATTATGTATTAAAAAGTGTTCACATGTTTGAGCGCCGTAACGATAAAATCGGGGCTTTTTCGGGTGGTATGAAACAACGTATCGGTATTGCGCAAATTCTTTTAAACCTGCCGCGAATATTGGTGGTTGACGAACCTACTGCCGGTCTTGACCCACGCGAACGCATACGTTTCCGAAACCTGTTGGTTGAATTGAGCCGCGAACGGATTGTGATTTTCTCGACACACATTATCGAAGATATTTCGAGTTCGTGTAACCAGGTTGCAGTTATCAACCGTGGCGATTTGAAATATTTCGGTACGCCGGGTGATATGGTAAGCATGGGTGAAGGTTTTGTATGGCAGTTTACTATTCCAGCCAAAGATTTTGACAGCATTGCCGATAAAAAGTTGATTGTGCACCACATGCGTGATGGCGAGAACATTAGGGTACGTTGCCTCTCAATGGACAAACCACAGGATAATGCTGTTAACGTATCACCGCACCTCGAAGATGCATATTTGTGCCTGTTAAAAGATTTCAAAAAACAAAAACCAAATGAGTAAAACAGCCAACATAAAAAACCAATTGATTATTTTAATCCGGATGATCCGGTATAACCTCAAAATTATTTTTGCCAACCGGTTTATTTGGTTTTTGGTTTCAGCATTTGCATTTTTTGCATTTTTTGCCATTCAATCGGTATTGGAAGGCAATAATATCGACGACGGAACAATTTATAACCTCCTTATTTTTCCGGGAATCCTGCTCATTTTTTACCCATCCGCTTTTGGTATCCAAAATGATGACGATTCGCGAATGCTCGAAATTTTGTTCGGCATACCAAATTACCGTTACAAAGTATGGCTGGTGCGTTTAATAATGATTTATGTTCTCATCTTCATCATCATCATGTTTTTTGCCGGGGTTGCATCGGTTGTGTTATATAAAGTGAACATAATCGAAATGTCGTACCAGTTAATGTACCCAATTGTTTTTATGGGCTCAATGGCATTTATGTTTTCAACGGTTGTAAAAAATGGCAACGGAACTGCGGTGGTAATGGTGTTGATCGGGGTAGCTTTAATAATTCTTTCTGAAAATCTGGAGCGTACCCAGTGGAATGTTTTCTGAACCCCTTTGAAATCCCAAGTAATATGAATCAGGTAATCTTGCAAAGTATCATCTCCAAAAACCGCATTTTCCTTGGTGTTGCAATGGTTGTATTTATACTTTACGGGCTTTTCAACATGCAGAAACGGGAGAAGTTTGTATAAAATAATAAAGGCCGAACTAACATTCGGCCTTTATTATAGAATTTCAGTAATATCGGTTTTCAAAATGGAAACTGTATTTATTTTTTCTTTTAAATATTGATACATGAACTAGCACCCATCACCAGGAACGCCAAGGGCAAACTCAAAATTCTGGCTTACTTTTTCTCCTTTTGAATTTTCAGCAGGATTCCATTTCGGCATATCCCGGATCAGTTCAAACATCAGTTTGTCGATTTGTGAATATCCTGATGTTTTTTTCAGGTCGATATCTGAAATCTCCCCTTTTTCGGTAACGGTAAATTGAATATAGGCTGTTTCAAGCTGACCGGTGTTTATTGCTGCGATTTCTCTTGTACTTTTTTCTCCAAAATAGCGAATCAATTCATCATAACCACCGTTGTATTCCGCTTCCTTTTCAGGGATAACTGTCATGATATAGTTTATATGCTTATCATCATAATGCCCTGTTTGGTAGTTTTTTACTTTGTAGTTTACCAATACATTGATATTGTCTGCAATATCTGCCGAATGAAGAATTCTTTTTTGTTCTTTATTCAGAACCTTATTTGAACCACTTGCTTTTTCAATCTTACCATTTATTTCTGCTGAAATTTCAACCGATTCATAAAGGTCTATCCAATTATCAGGGTAGTGGTCAAAAATATCGTTAAGCGCTATTGCACTGTTTAATTTTTGTTTTGTTACCGGGCGCTCATTTTTTCCCCTCACGCGAAAGTTGATATCGATATTTGGCGCGTAAATCTTAATTAAATCAAGCGATTTACCGGGTAATGAAGCCCCCATTTCGGTGCCGGTTGTATTTCCTGATGCCGGTTTTTTTATGTCACCCTCATCAACTCTTATCGCAAATACGAAAGCTGTTAATCCAACTATCGCAATTCCTAATCCTACCACAAAAACAATTCTTTTCATTTTTCTAATTTTTAATTGATTTCGGAATAAAATTAATACAGACAAGAAACTCTTTTATGCAACAGAATGTAAAATGATGTAAAACGGAATGTAAATTTTTAGTTTCGTTTTTAATTGGTTGATAACGAGTCAGGCATTCATAACCAGTTTGTAACCAATTCCGCGGATATTTACGATTTTGAGGTTGGCATCAGCTTCTAATTTTTTACGCAGTTTCGAAATATAAACGTCGAGCGTTCTGCCAACGTAATCGCCGTCATCACCCCACACTTCCTTTAGAATAATTGTCCGGTCGATGGTTGAATTAACCTTGTTGTACAGAAGATAGAGTAATTCGGCTTCTTTCCCGGTTAGTTCTGTTTTATCGTTTTCATGCAGAAGTTCCATATTGCGTTTATCGAATTGATATTCACCGAGCAAAATGATATTAGATTGAATTTCCATTTCCGGCTTTCTGAATCGGAAAAAAGCAAATAATCCCGATAATAATACTAGAGAAAGTATAAGGAGTGCAATCATTAAATAATTGGGTTGTTTTGGGGTCGATAAAACTACCTGAGAAGAATTTGCATAATCATAATTCGATGCAATAACAGGAGATACGAGCTCTAAAATGGTAAAAAAAATAGTGTAACAAGCTTTCGGTTGAATTCTCCCCGTGCATGGAACGATGCTCTTATGAACCGAATTTCCTTTTTCGTAACTGTAAACCACCTGACCTGTGTAACAATCCTTTACTTCAACAAGGTAACGTTCGGCAATTTCAGTTTCATTTACCACATTGTCGATTGTTGCAACCAGTTGTTCGGGCTCAAATTGGAAATTACTGCCAAACTGGATTTTATATTGATTTGCGTCTTGTTCAACAGGTAAAACAAGCGAAGTACTATCTTTTGAATGTAGCAGAATTTTGTGGCCAATCATTCGCAACGACAATTCAATATGTGCTTTGGTGTTGTAGCTTTGGGCAACAGTGTTTGAACCCAATGCAACAACACAAACGAATACCAATACCAGATTATGAAAATACCTTTTTACCATTCAGCAAATCTATTTCATTATAAAACCAATCAAACCCGTTTTCGTTCATTTTACATTAATTTAAAGTCAACAGCTTTCTTAAAGCCAGGTTGACATTTTGAAACTCAGGCGTGATAATTAATGTTCCGTAAATCTTTTAACTTTGCCCCCTGAAATTTTCAAAAGTATGGAACGAAGAGTTGTTGAAATTATGGCGCCGGTGGGTTCGTACGAATCGTTGATGGCGGCTATTCAGGGCGGTGCAGGTTCGGTTTATTTTGGTGTTGAACACCTGAATATGCGCTCACGTTCATCCAATAATTTCACGCTCGACGATTTGCGAAAGATCGTTGAAATCGCCTCAAAGAACAACGTAAAAACCTATCTATGTTTGCCGATGTTGTCGTACTAGCCCGCGAAATGAATCTGGGACGTGTAACCGAAATCAGCAACCAGATAAAACGCGACAATGTAAAAGGTCCTTCGGGCGAATTAGTGCAACTTGAAATGTTCGTACACGGTGCGTTGTGCATGGCCACCAGCGGAAAATGTTACTTGAGTCTGCACGAAATGAATTCCTCTGCCAACCGTGGCGCTTGCCTGCAAACCTGTCGCCGCGCCTACACCGTTACCGACAAAGAAACCGGCGCCGAACTCGATATTGAGAACGAATATATAATGTCGCCAAAGGATTTGAAAACCATTCATTTTTTGAATAAAATTCTCGATGCAGGGGTTTCTGTTTTAAAAATCGAAGGGCGTGCCCGTTCAGCCGAATATGTAAAAACCACGGTGCAATGTTACAGCGAAGCTGTTGATGCTTATTTTGATGACGAGTTTACCGATGAAAAAGTGGAAGATTGGAACAACCGGCTGGCATCTGTTTTCAACCGCGGTTTCTGGGATGGTTATTATCTAGGACAACGCCTGGGGGAGTGGAGCAAAAATTACGGCTCGCTGGCAACAAAACGCAAATTGTATATCGGAAAATGTACCAACTATTTCACAAAAATCGGGGTTGCCGAATTTAAACTCGAAACAAACAACCTGAAAGTTGGCGACGAAATTATCATTTCAGGAACAACAACCGGCGTGGTACAGACCATTGTAACCGAAATCCGTGTTAATCTCGAACCGGTTGAAGAAGCCAAAAAAGGTGAGCATATTTCAATAAAAACTGAAACAATAATCCGCCGTTCGGATAAATTATACAAATTGGTTGATGCCAAAGAGGTAAAACAGCGGGGAGTTTAACTCCGGGAGGCGGACTTTCCAAGTCCGCCATCTTAAAAAACCGGACTTGGAAAGTCCGGGTCCCGGATACTTCATTCAAAATAAAATCCTACATTTGCAAATGTCTGAACATTTGAACAAATATGAATATTTCGATAAACCACAAAAGCAAACTTCCACTTCATTTTCAGGTTGAAGAGTTGTTGCGCGAGTTAATTGAGCAGCCCAATTATAAAAAAGGTGAGTTTCTTCCTGGAGAAGTTGAACTATCCAAACTATTGGGCGTCAGTCGAAATACAATCAGGCAGGCAACAAATAAACTTGAATACGAAGGTTTAATTCTTCGCAAAAAAGGCTACGGAACCAAGGTCGCCGAAAAATCATTTACTACTCAATTAGACAGCTGGCATTCGTTTACACAGGAAATGAATCAAAGTGGAATTACATTTTCAAACTTTCTGATTAAAGCTGAATGGGTTGAATGTGACGCAAAAATTGCCACGTTTTTTAATATTCCCGAACTCACAAAAGTGGTGAAACTTTCAAGGTTGCGCGGTGATGAAAACGGCCCTTTTGTCTATTTTGAAAGCTATTTTCACCCACGAATTGGGATTACACCCGAAGCCGATTTTCAACTTCCGCTTTATGAATTGCTTGAAAAACAGTACAACACACATGCAACAGTTTCAAGGGAAAGAATAAAAGCGCGGCTTGCCACAAAAATCACAGCAAATCGTTTGAAAATAAAAACAGGTGAACCGATAATGATTCGCGAACGCTTTGTTTCCGGGACAGGCGACAAACCCATTGAATACAATATCGGATTTTATATTGCTGAAAAATTTACATATTCAATAGAAATCAGAAGATAATATGCAAAAACTATCTGTGGGAATCGATATTGGCGGCAGCCATATTACCTGCCAGCTTTTCGACATTGAGGCAAACCATTTGCTGGAGAGTTCAAAAGTACGGGTTGAAGTTGACGGAAACGGGTCAAAAGATTCGATAATCGGAAGTTGGGTAAATGCCATCAGGCAAACTGCTTCAAAAGTGAATATAAAAGAATTGAAAGGAATTGGTTTTGCCATGCCCGGCCCGTTTGATTACCTGAACGGTGTTGCCTGGTTCGATAAAAATGTGGACAAATTCCATCACCTGACAGGAGTTGATGTTAAAACAGAATTATTTCAAAAACTTGATTTACCTGCCAGTTTCCCAATACGTTTTTTAAACGATGCTGCAAGTTTTGCGGTTGGTGCTGCAAATGTTGAACCTGCCTCAAAATTCAAAAGAATAATCGCACTGACTTTGGGAACCGGATTTGGAACTACTTTCATAAAAAACGGTTTGCCGGTTGCCGGGGAAGAAGGAATTCCCGAAGACGGGTTTCTCTATCACATTCCGTTTCAGAAATCAATTGCCGATGAATATTTTTCTACCCGCTGGTTTTTGAATGAATATAAAAATCAAACTAAAAAGGAAATTTCAGGCGTAAAAAAACTGGCAGAACTGGCTGCAAAAGACGAAACAGCAATAGAAATATTTACGTTATTCGGGAAAAACCTGGGTAGTTTTCTGATTCCGTGGATTCAAAAATTTAAAGCGGAATGTATCGTATTGGGCGGAAATATTTCAAATAGTTTCCCGCTTTTTAAGTCTGCATTGTTGAGTGAATTTACAACTTTGGATTTCCAACCCGAAATAGTAATTTCTGAACTTGACGAAAATGCTGCGTTAATTGGAAGTGCACGTTTGTGCGATGATGCGTTTTATCAAAGATTAGTTGAAACAAAAATTATAAAATAATGAAGAATTACTTGTTCATATTCAGTTTGTTACTGCTTTTTTCATGCGGCAAAAACAATGAAAATCAGGTTGAATTTAACGCCGTTCAATATGTCGATCCGCAAATTGGCTCGGTGCACGGACGCTGGTTTTTTTACACACCTGCCGCACTGCCGTTTGGAATGGCGAAACTCGCGCCGAATACCAACGCTTACGAAAGTGTTGGGAGCTGGCTTCCGGGTGGTTACGATGACCGTCATAACTCAATCGAAGGTTTTGCGCATTTTCATGAATTCCAGATTGGCGGAGTTGTGGTGATGCCAACTGTTGGGGAATTAAAAACTGTTCCGGGAACGCTCGAAAACCCGGATGCCGGTTACCGTTCACGATTTGATAAAAAGGACGAACATTCTGAGCCCGGCTATTATTCAGTTCTTTTAAAGGATTATAATATCAAAGCTGAATTAACAGCTACCGGGCGGGTTGGCTTTCATCGCTACACTTTTCCCGAATCCGAAAATTCGAGATTGATTTTTGATATTGGCCACAAACAGGGCGAAAGCAGCGATGTTACCGAAGCTTTTGCAAGTTTGGTAAACAAAAATGAAGTAGAAGGATTTGTGGAAACTAATCCGGAATATGTAAAATTCTGTGACCCGGGCAATCGTGTGAAAATGTATTTCATTGCCCGTTTGAGCAAAACCCCTGAAAGTGTTGGCACATTTCAGGATTCAATCGTCAGTGAAAACCAGTCGTCAACTACAGGAATCAGAAACGGAATTTATCTGACATTTAAAACCACAGCAAATGAAGTGGTTGAAATGCAGGTCGGACTTTCATACACAAGCATCGAAAATGCCAGGCTGAACCTGGAAACTGAAGCCACAAATGTATCATTTGATGAGGTGCACAAAACGGCAACTAAAAAATGGAATGAAATGCTCGGCCGGATTCAGGCAGAAGGAAATCAACCCGATGATTTAAAGAAATTCTATACAGGACTTTATCATGCGTTGCTTGGACGAGGTTTGGCAAGCGATGTAAATGGGCAATACAAATTAAATGGCGAAGGAATTGGGCAAATTCCACTTGATGAAAACGGAAAACCAAAATACGCGCATTACAATACCGATGGAATCTGGGGTGGATTCTGGAACCTGAGCCAGTTGTGGGCAATGGTTTACCCCGATTATTTTAGCCAGTACCTGCAGTCGAATATAGATTTCTACAAAGAAACAGGCTGGCTGCACGATGGTGAAGCTGCAGGAGCTTATACTAATGGTGTTCAAACCAATTTCCAGGGATTGCTGATTGCCTCGGCCTACAATTGCGGCATCCGCGATTTCGACTGGCAAACGGGTTACGAAGCTGCGTTTAAAAACGAAGTCGATTCGGTTGGCAGAAATCTTGGGAACGGGAAATATGATTTGCACCGGTTTATGAAACTCGGATACAATCCGTACGAAAATACAACTGTATCAAATGGTTGGGTTTATAATTTTGGAGCATCACACACACTTGAATATGCTTTCAGTTCGTATGCAGTTGCTCAAATGGCAAAAGCGCTTGGCAAAACCACTGATTATGAAAAGCTGATAAAACAAGCGGATTACTGGAAAAATTTGTTCGACCCTGAAACAAAGTTTATTCGTCCAAAACTTCCAAACGGAGATTTCATAAAAGATTTCGATCCGATGAAACCCTGGGATGGTTTTCAGGAAGGAAATGCATTTCAATATACCTGGTATGTTCCTCACGATGCGGCTGCATTGATTGATAAATTGGGACTTGACCTTTTTAATGAACGGCTGGAAAAAACATTTACTGAAAGTCAGAAATCAGGTTTTGGCGGCGGCAAGGAAATCGACAGTTTTTCGGGAGTTGAAAAGTTGTACAACCAGGGAAACCAACCTTGTTTGCACCAACCGTGGTTGTTTAATTATTCGGGCAAACCCTGGTTAACGCAAAAATGGACCCGCCTGATTTGCAACGAATTTTACGGGACTGAACCTCTGCATGGTTACGGTTTTGGTCAGGATGAAGATCAGGGACAACTGGGTGCGTGGTATGTGATGGCTGCGCTCGGATTATTTGATGTTCAGGGTCATGCAGCTGCAAATCCGACTCTTCAGTTTGGCAGCCCGCAATTTGAAAAAGTGACCATTCAACTTTCGAATGATCCCGCAAAAAAATTGGTAATCAAAACCGAAAATAATTCGAAAGAAAACATGTATGTACAGGGAATCAATTTCAAAGGAAACCCAATCGAAAACTGCTGGATCAACCGGGTAGAATTGATGGAAGGTGGTGAATTGGTATTTAATATGGATTCAGTGCCTAACATGAATTGGGGCATAAAAACTCCGCCACCTTCCATGAGTACCGAATAATCCGGACGTTGTCAGCCCCGATTGCTATCGGGGCACGCTGACAAGTCAAGAAGATAAAAACCTGTCAACGTCCTTGGACTTGACAGCGTTTAACGGAAAAAAAAAATGATATGAAACAAAAACATTCCATATTAACCTTCCTCCTTATTGCTTTAACAACGACGATTTTGCTTGCCCAAAACACCGAAATCCTGTTAAACAGCGGTTGGAAAGCAAAACGCGCAAACGAGGTAGTTGCTGATGGAACAGTTATTTCTTCTTCGGATTTTGAATTTTCGGGTTGGATGGAAGCTGTAGTGCCGGGAACGGTTTTAACAACTTTGCTGCACAACGGTAAAATTCCTGACCCCTTTTTTGGAATGAACAACGAATTGATTCCTGATATTTATAACGTTGGCACTGAACATTATACCTACTGGTTTCAAAATAATTTTTCGTTGCCCGAAATAAAAACCGGCCAGCAGGTGTGGCTGAAATTCAGGGGGATAAATTATGCTGCGGATATTTTTCTGAACGGACAACGTGTAAATACCGATACACACAAAAGTATGTACCTGCGCGAAAAATATTTAATTACACCTTTTTTAAACGATTCAAAACCAAATAACCTGGCAGTTATTGTTGAGCCGCCAAGTCCTGTTGGTGAAGCAAATGGCGGTCAGGGTGGTGATGGTACAATTGCCCGTTCGGTTACTCAGCAATTTACTGCAGGTTGGGACTGGATTTGCCCGATCCGCGACAGAAATACTGGGATTTGGGATCAGGTTTCAATTGAAATTACAGGCCCGGTTGACTTGCGCGACCCGTTTGTTAAAACTTTGGTGCCGGGAAAACGGACACCGGGAGGAAAACAAAATCCGGCTTTTATTTCTATTTCGGCAGATTTGGTAAATGTTTCAAAGGAATTGCAAAAAGGAACTTTAATAGCCAAAATTGGCGATAAACACTGGAAACTTCCCGCATCGGTTAAGGCCGGGGAAACTTTAAATGTTTCGTTTCCTGAAATTAAAATGGAAAATCCTGAATTATGGTGGCCAAACGGGATGGGTGAACCGGTTTTGCATCAACTGGAACTGAGTTTTGAAATAAATGAAACAACGTCCGATAAAGAATCCGTGAATTTTGGGATTCGTCAAACCGATACCTATTTTGATAAAATTGTTGGTGGACGCGTGTTTTTGATCAACAGTCAAAAAGTATTCATCAAAGGTGGAAACTGGATTGCTTCGGATGCGTTGTTGCGCCTTTCGCCTGAAAGATATGAAACAGAAGTTCGGATGCACGCTCAAATGAATATGAACATGATTCGCATTTGGGGAGGCGCCATGCCCGAACGTCCTGAATTTTATGATGCATGCGATAAATACGGACTTTTGGTGTGGCAGGATCTGTGGGTTTCAGGTGATTGCAACGGCGAGTGGTTCGACCCCAGGAAAAAGGAATCGCAGGCAAGGCGAAAAGCATATCCCGACGATCATTCACTTTTTCTTGCAACCGCAATCGACCAAATAAAAATGTTACGCAACCACCCAAGCCTTTATCTTTGGTGCGGCGGCAACGAAACGCCTCCTCCACCTGACATTCACCATGCGCTGGAAACACAGATTTTTCCCGAATTTGATGGAACCCGCTACTATGTAAACGAATCAACTTCCGACAGTATCCTCCGAAACACAATTGGAGGAAATGGCGATGGTCCGTATGGAATTCAAAATCCTTTGCGGTTTTTTGTTACGCAATCCTATCCGTTTAATCCTGAACTGGGTTCTGTAGGAATGCCCAACGTGGAAACCATGCGTAAAATAATGGACGAAAAAGATTTGCAGCCACCCCGAAACGACCGCGCAAACCGAGTTTGGCTCTACCACAAATACATAGGTTATGGTGATCATATCGAACGTTTTGGTGAAATAAAAGGGATTGAGGATTTCTGTAAAAAGGCACAGGTTGTGAATTACGAACAATACCGGGCTTTGCAGGAAGGTTTTAACGCAGGAATGTGGGACAAATACACAGGAATGCTGGTTTGGAAAAACCAAAATCCATGGACTGCGTTACGCGGTCAGTTTTATGACGTGTTTCTGGATCAAACCGGCGGATTTTATGGTTTTCAACATGGTGCGGTTCCGCTGCATGTTCAGTTAAACCTCAACGATTCAAGCGTGTGTGTTGTCAATCAAAGTTTATTTGATGCAAGCAATCTTACAATTGAAGCACAGCTTTTTGATCTGCATGGAAATAAAATGAGCCAGGCAAATTTCCAGCTTGATGTAGCGACAAATACACACAAAACAGCAGGAAAACTATTTTCAGGACCAAAACCATCCGGACTTTATTTTGCCCGTTTAATCCTGAAAAACGAAAGCGGAAATATAATCGATGAAAATTTGTACTGGCTCACTAATCAGGATTCTGATATGCAGGAATTGGAAAAGCTGCAGCCCGTAACACTGCAACTTCAAATTGATAAAAGTGAACCTGGTAAGAGAATTGCAATAATTACGAATAACCACAAAGAAACAGCCTTTTTCACCCGGTTAAAAGTAACCGATAGGCAATCAAATGAATTGGTTTTTCCTGTATTCTTCGAAGATAATTACCTGACTTTTTTTCAAGGCGAACAAAAGAAAATCGCAATCGATTTATCGCAATTATCGCCGGAAAATAAGTTGGAAAATTTGCAATTGGAACTGGAACCCTGGAATGGAACGATGATTAAACAGGATTTATAAATAATGAATGATTTTAGAATGGTTGACGTTATCATCTGCTTTTACGCTGACAAGTCGGAAGATAAAACCTGACAGCGTCCCAGGACCTGTCAGCGTTTAATAGAAGAAATGAATAAAAATTACAAATATGAAAACCAATTTTTCCGTCTTCCTTTTGTCGTTAATGCTTCTCTTTTTTGGAGCTTGTACCCAACAATCAAAAACAAACAAAATGCTAATTCAAAAAATTCAGCAAGACGAGGACATTGCCTTTACAAAGCAAAAAGCCCTGGAAATAGTAAGAACTGGATTTAACGCCGGCGATGGTTACGGCGAAGTCTGGATTCGCGATTATAACACTTTTATCGAGCTATCGGCAAAGGTTTTTGAACCTGAAGTTTTAAGGGAAAATCTGTTTGTATTTTTCAAAATGCAGGGTGAAGATGGAAACATTATCGATGGATTTATTCCGAAAGATAAGTTTACGGGGCAGGTTACGATTACATATATTCTGATTTGGAGCCACGTTATGCAGGCCATAAAAATACGGTTGAAACCGACCAGGAATCATCACTGGTTCAGGCCATTTACAAGTATGTAAATGTTACCGGCGATAAATCAATTTTAAACGAAAATGTAGGTGGCAAATCGGTTGCCGAACGTTTGGAGTGGGCAATGCAATTCTTGATGGAAAAACGCCTGAACGAAAAATACGGTCTCATTTGGGGCGCCACAACTGCCGATTGGGGCGATGTTCAGCCCGAACACGACTGGGGCGTTTATTTTACCGACGACACACATTACGCAATTGATATTTACGATAATGCTATGTTTTTAATTGCGCTTGATAATTTAATGGAATTGCTGCCCGACTCAAAAAATAAATGGGAAACCGTGCGAAACCTGATTGCAGAAAATACACGGAAGTATTTGTGGGACGAACAGAATCAGAAATTCATTCCACACATTTATTTGAATGGTTCGCCATTTCCTGCAGATTTTAACGAAAATGAAATTTATTATCATGGCGGAACGGCTGTGGCAATTGAAGCCGGACTTCTTTCAAAAGAGGAGATAAAAATTTCGCTTGAAAAAATGATAGCCAATGTAAAGGCTTCAGGCGCCGGTTCAATCGGGTTAACCATGTATCCGCCCTATCCCGAAGGATTTTTCAAAAACAAGGGAATGTACCCGTATGGTTACCAAAATGGCGGCGACTGGACCTGGTTTGGCGGGCGTATGATTCAACAGCTCATTAAAAACGGTTTTGTTGAAGAAGCTTACCTGCAAATGCAACCCATGGTAAAACGGGTTAAGGACAACGACGGCTTTTTTGAGTGGTACACGGTTGACAATAAACCAAAAGGCTCGGGAACTTTCAGGGGTGAAGCCGGCGTTTTGTACAAAGGCAATTATCATGTTCGAAGAATTAAAATAAAACTGAAGTTGACAGGATTTGCATAAAAAAATTTAAAACCAATTGATTAGTCTAAATGCGATTTCTGTCAGTTTCCATAAACAAATAAAAATTTACAAAGATGAAAATCAATCTTTTACATGTCGTCGGTTTTATCTGTTTGCTAAACTTCATTATTGTAAACAGTGCTTTTGCCCAAAATGACAGCAAAACAAAGTTAAAATCCACCGACGATCCGATGGCTGTGGAATTGACAAAGCAGTTATCAAATGACCAGGGATATATTTGGCCCAAAGATCCAAAAGTGCAGGAAAACCTGAATAAGTGGCAGGGTTACAAATTTGGCCTGCTGATTCACATGGGTTTATATTCTGAACTTGGAATTGTAGAATCGTGGGCATTGTGCCCCGAAGACTGGATTACCCGCAATGGGTACGACGATTATTATAAATTCTGCAACGATTACCGAAACACAATTACAAAATTTAACCCGGTTAACTTCGACCCTGAAAAATGGGCGAAAATGTTCAGGAATTCAGGCGCAAAGTACATGATTTATTCATCAAAGCATCACGATGGATTTTGTTTGTATGATACAAAATACACCGATTTTAAAGTAACTGACCCGGCCTGCCCGTTTTCTGCCAATCCAAAATCAAATGTTTTAAAAGAAGTACTTGATGCCACAAGAAAAGAAGGGCTGGCCACAGGAATTTATTTTTCAAAACCCGACTGGACAACTCCGAACTTTTGGTGGCCCTATTATCCGCCAAAAGACAGAAATCCAAATTATGATATTACCAAACATCCCGACCGATGGAAAAAGTTTGTGGATTACACACAAAATCAAATCAATGAGCTTACGACTGAATATGGAAAAGTAGATATTCTTTGGTTGGATGGCTGCTGGGTTATGCCGAAATCTGCAATTACTCCAAAAGTGGAGGAGTTTTGCAAGTATCCGTTCGATATGGATATCAACATGAAACTGATTGCAGAAAAGGCACGCGCCAGTCAGCCCGGAATGCTCGTTGTTGACCGCTGGGTGGAAGGAGAATATGAGAATTATTTAACACCAGAACAAAAAACACCCGAAAGACCATTGCTTGTTCCCTGGGAAAGTTGCATTACAATGGGTGGCGCCTGGGGCTGGGTGAAAAACGATAATTACAAATCATCAAAAGAGCTTGTTCACCTGCTTGTAAATATTGTTGCCAAAGGCGGAAACCTGTTGCTTGGTGTTGGTCCGAACGGGAAAGGTGAATTTGAACCAAAAGTTTATGAAAATCTTGCACTGCTTGGAAAATGGCTTGAAGTAAACGGTGAAGCAATTTACGAAACAAATCCTGTAGAACCTTTTCTGGATGGAAAAGTTGCATACACAGCAAAAGGCGATCACATAATTTATGCGATTTATATGCCCGAAAAAAATGAAGAAGAATTGCCTTCCGAAATATTTGTTCAAACAGATTTGAAGGGTAAAATGAAAATTGATCTGTTGGCTACAAATCAGAAATTAAAGTTCAAAACTGTAGATGGTGGCGTAAAAATAACGATACCTCAAAACTTAAGATCTTCGCTGACAAAACAGGAGGCAGTAGCAATCAGGCTTGTAAGTGAATAAGGAATAAGATTTAAAATCAATCACAATACCACAATAAATGAAAATAAAAATAATGGTTATTAGCATTCTGTTATTGCTGATTCATGCAGTTTCATTTAGCCAGAAACCAATTACCGAATCTAAAATTGACGAGGTAATCGTAGTTTTTAAAACCCACTTCGATATTGGTTATACTGACTGGGCAGCAAATGTTCGTGAGGGCTATGCCAACCAAATGGTTGAAGGTGCTCTTGGTTTAATTGAAAAATCGAAACTACTGCCAGCAAATGAACAATTCCGATGGACCGTTTCAGGCTGGCCAATGAAAGTGATGCTTGCCGGTTCGAAACCAGAAGTAAAAAGAAGATTGAGCAAGCCTTAAAAAACGGTAATTTCGTTGTTCATGCCATGCCGTTTACTTTCGAAACTGAAGCTGGCGAACTTGAATCGATTACCCGTTCGCTTTCTTTTTCGTCTGAAATATACAAACAGGCAGATCTGCCATTACCCATCGATGCCAAACAAACCGATGTACCAGGGCATTCATGGGTTCTTCCAACATTGTTAACTAATGCAGGTGTAAAATTTCTTCATATCGGATGCAATCCAGCCTCGAAATCGCCTGACGTACCATTACTTTTTTGGTGGGAAGGCCCTGACAAGTCGCAACTGATGACCATGTATTTTGATCCTTACTATGGAACTTCTCCGGCTCCGCCAACTGATTGGAAATATAAAACCTGGATTGCCATTTTTCATACGAATGATAATACTGGCGCACCTTCATGGGAAGAGTTTATAAAAGCCATAAACGAAGTGAAGACACAAAATCCGGGGGCAAAAATACGTACCGGCAGCATGGCCGATTTTTACACAACAATTATGAAAGAGAACCCGGAATTGCCTGTCATTAGTGGGGACATGCCCGATACATGGATTCATGGTTATATGTCGATGCCGCGTGAATTGAAAGCAGATCATAACCTTGGAAAACAAATTTATAATCTGGAAACCTTAAATAGTTTGTCAAAAATATGGGGCGTTGAAAGCAACGAACAAGTAAATATTGTCGTGGATAAAGCAAACGAAAGTATTAACCTTTTTAACGAACATACTTTCGGGTTGGCAATGAGCCACGGTCATGCTGGATATTGGGCGTATGGAAACGAATTTGAGTATCTACGTGCAAAAGGTTTTTACGAGCCCATCGAATTTTCATGGAAGGAAAAAGGACAACATATTGCAACGGCTGAAAATCTTGTGTACCCGGTATTAAAAAGGGAGATGAAAAAGCTGGCTGCCTCAGTTAATGTTGACGGAAGCCGGATTGTAGTGTACAATCCATTACCATGGAAACGCAGCGGATTGGTCACAATTCAAACAAGTTATCAGCTAAAGAAGGCACTTAAAAACGTATCTACCGGCGAAATAATTACCAATTCAAAAGACAATAACATCATTCAGTTTATTGCGAAAGATGTTCCTGCATTGGGTTATTCAACCTACATTCCTGTTGAAGAACAAAAACCAGCACCAAATCATTTTTTAATTTCCGACGAAAAAAATGCAACCATCGCAAATCAGTTTTTTAGTATCCAATTCGATAAAAACAATGGTGCAATCCACTCTTTTATTGATAAAAAATCGGGAAAGGAGGCGGTTTCAACTAACCCGGACTGGAATTTTGGGCAATATGTTCATGAACAGTTCAGCAAGGAAAAAACAGATTCGTATGCAAAAGATTATATTAAAGGAGGTTTTAGTTGGGCTTATGCCGAATTGGGCCGAATTAATTTATCAGATGAACCATATAAAAAACTGTCGGGAGAAAATGCGAAAATCATGTTTCGAAAGATTCAATCTCAGTTTCAGCAGTTATAAATTATGGTGCTGAAAAGCCATTGAATCAAAAAATATACGATGATTCTTACCTTGTACGACAATCAGCCTTTGCGGAAATTATCTGGAGCATAAACAGCAAGCCCGCAAATCCTTGGCCAGAGGCTGGGTGGATTAGCTTTCCATTCAATATCAAAAATCCGCAATTCAGACTTGGAAGAATAGGAGCAGTTGTTAATCCGGCTACCGATTTCATAAAAGGATCGAATCATGATTACTGTTTTCTTAACTCGGGAATGGCGATTATCGACTCCGAAAATCAGGGTTTTGGAATCATGTCGCCCGATGTGCCCGGCGTCAGTCTCGATCGTCCGGGTTTGTGGCGCTACACTCCTGATTTTATTCCAAAAAAAGGAAATGTATTTTTCAATTTGTACAACAATCAGTGGAGTGCCAATTTTACCGAATGGGTAGAAGGTTCATGGAACACGCGGTTTTACATTTGGCGGATTGATGAGTATTCAAACGAAAAATCGATTATTACTCCTTCCGAAGAATTTCGCAATCCCTTGTTGGCCGAATTTAGTGCCGGCGATCCCGGGGAATTGCCAGCTTCTGCGGAAGGTATAAGTTTGTCAGAAAAAGGCCTTTTAATAACTGCTTTTAAAAAAGATAAAAATGGAGATTTGTTGCGTTTGTGGGAGCAGAAAGGCGAAAATGTAAGCTGTACGATTTCGTTACCCCCAGGAAGCAATTATCGCTCAGCACACCTTTGCAATTTACGCGGCGAAGAATCGGGGGACAAAATAGCCATTACTAATAATAAATTTAAAATAGCCATAAAAGCTTACCAACCAGTGACATTTATTTTATACGAATAAAATGATTAGGAATAACAATTTTAGAAAATCGAGCCAATTTTTAATGCCTGCTTCAAAACCCATTGAAGTGAAAGAAAAATATGGATTATACCCAACACACTCAGCTGGCGAAAACAAAATATTCGAAGGTTTTGAAAGCCTGGCAGTTGAAATACAAACTCACAAAACAGTAATAATCGATGGTTACATAGGTGTGTTTTTTGAAAATTTCAGAAGTCAGATTCAGAAATATTTTGATGAAATTGGATTGAAAGTAAATTGGATTGATTTTTCAGGTAATTTAAAACCGGAATCTGAAATCGATAATATGATCACCCCATTTCTGGGTGGTAATGACCCTGTTTTTGGAACACGAACAACTTTAGAATTAGTTGAATTCTTTCAGGCAGAAAAAATTCAGAATAAAAAACTGAAGAAGAATACTGACCTCAATATTGTTTACGGAATTGGGGCAAGTTTAACTAATGTTGAAGGGGTTTTAATCTATATTGATTTACCCAAAAACGAAATACAATTTCGGGCACGGGCGAGGTCAGTTAATAATTTGGGCGCATCAAAACCCGATGAAATAAAACCCATGTACAAACGGTTCTATTTTGTCGATTGGGTAGTTTTGAATAAACACAAGCAAAGCATTTTACCCAAAATTGATATTGTGGTTGACGAACAGCGCCCCGATGAAATTACATGGATGAAAGGCAGTGATTTGCGAAAAGGGTTAAAAGAAATCAGCCAAAATGTTTTTCGTGTGCGCCCGTGGTTTGAACCAGGTGCCTGGGGCGGAACCTGGTGCTTTGCACACATTGACGAATTAAACAAAAATGTACCAAATTACGCCTGGTCGTTTGAACTGATTGTGCCTGAAAACGGTTTGGTTTTCGAAAGCTCGGGCTATCTTCTGGAAGTCTCTTTCGATTGTGTCATGTTTCAGGAAGGCGAATCAGTTTTGGGGGATGCTTTTGCAGCCTACGGAACTGAATTCCCCATTCGATTCGATTTTCTTGACACTTTCGACGGGGGTAATCTTTCCATTCAGTGTCATCCTACAAAAAATTACACAAAACAATATTTTAACGAAGATTTTACGCAGGAAGAAACCTACTACATTCTCGACACTAAGGAAGATGCCGATGTTTATCTTGGATTTCAGGAAGATATTCAGCCCGGTAAATTTGAACGGGCACTGATAAAAAGTTACCAGGATTCAGAAGAAATTGATATTTCAAAATATGTACAAAAATTTACAGCTAAAAAGCATGATTTGTTTTTGATTCCCCCGGGAACAATTCACGGTTCGGGAAAGAACAACCTTGTACTCGAAATCAGCTCAACACCCTACATTTTTACATTTAAAATGTACGACTGGCTGCGGCTCGATTTGGATGGCAAACCACGCCCGATTAATATTCAGCGTGGAATGGATAACCTTTGTTTTGGCCGGAAAGGTGATTATGTAAAAGAGAAACTGATTGCCAAACCTGTTGAAATTGAATCAGGAAAAGATTGGAAATTGTACCACTTGGCCACACACAAAAATCATTTGTACGATATACATAGGATTCATTTAACTTCAGAAATAGAAATACTTACTGAAAACAAATGTCATGTTTTAAGTTTGGTTGAAGGGAAAAGCATCATTATTGAAACCATAAACGGGGTAAAACAACGTTTCAATTATGCCGAAACGTTTGTAATTCCGGCTGCCGCTGGTTCATATAAAATAATTAATGAATCAGAAGTTGAAATTATGGTAGTTAAAGCTTTTGTGAAATGAAAAGCCAAGACTTGTCAGCGTGCCCCCGATGGCTATCGGGGCTGACAACGTCAAACAAATCCGAATCAATCTGTTACAAAGAAAAAATATCATAACAATGAAAAAAATATTCCTGTTTGTTCTACCTGTTTTCCTGTTATCCTGCGCAACAAAAATTGACAGCAAAAAAGAACTTACCACCAAGATCCTCTCCGACACAACCATGCAAAAAGTGGATGAAATGGCACGAAATCTCATGAAAAAAGGATTTTATGCCGGCTCGGGTTATCAAATGGTTTGGGCCCGCGATTTAAAAACTTTTATAGAATTGTCATGCGAAGAATATGATACAAAAATTATTCGCGAAAACCTGCTGATGTTTTTTCATTTTCAGCAGGAAAACGGCGAACTGCTTGATGGTTATGTTCCGCGCGAAGCCTTTACCTGGGGTGACCCGAACACATACGAATCGGCAACTGCTCCAGGCCATATCGGATTTAAAAATACAGTGGAAACCGATCAGGAAACTTCGCTTATTCAGGCTATTTCAAAGTATATTTCAAAAACCGGAGATAGCAGTATTCTCAACGAAATTGTGGCTGGTAAAACTGTTTATGAGAGGTTGGTTTTTGCTATCGAATATTTGCTAAGCGAACGTTATTCTGAAAAATACGGACTGATAACCGGCGCAACAACTTTCGACTGGGGCGATGTTCAGGTTGAAGGTGGCGCTGTTGTTGACGTGGACTCACTCACCCACTGGAGCATTGATATTTACGATAATGCAATGTTTGCAATTGCTTTAAAGGATATGGAAACCCTGGCCACAGATCAGGCAGATAAAGAACGATGGAACAGTTTGCACGCACAGATTCACAACAATGCAAAAAAATATTTGTGGGACACTGAAAAAAATAAATTCATTCCACATCTTTATATTGATGGATCGCCGTTTCCTGGTGATTTCGATGAAAACACAATTCATTATCATGGTGGAACTGCTGTTGCAATTGAAGCCGGATTTTTAAACAAAGATGAAATTGCAGCAGTTTTGGCACAAATGAAAGAAAATGTAAAACTTTCCGGTGCCCCTTCCATCGGGTTAACTGTTTATCCACCATATCCAAAAGAGGTTTTGGGGAAAAATATTTCGGCACCGTACGATTACCAAAACGGTGGCGACTGGACCTGGTTTGGTGGTCGCATGATTCAGCAGTTAATTGCAAATGATTTTGTTGAAGAAGCGTACGAACTGACGCAACCCATGTTTAACCGGGTGGTAAAAAACGGTGATTTTTACGAATGGTACAAAATTGACGGAACTCCGGCCGGTTCGGCAGAATTTAAAGGTTCGGCTGGAGTACTTGCAAAGTCAATTGAAATGTTTAGAGACTGGGCAGAAAAAAACAAGTAAAACAAATGTTATGAAGGCTAAAATTCTGATTTCATTGTTCATCATTGCTGTATTCCTGGAATCTTGTTCAAACGGAAATAAAACAATCTGGCAAATTGGTGAGTCTGACAACAGTTCTGCTGAATTTGCCCTGGCGCCCAACGTCTATCAAAATTTTATTGAAAATGATTTTGGCTGGGAAGACCGTTATTTTCTTATCGGAACTTCAAATCCGAAAACTGATTGGCCTTACGTTTTGCCCGGTCCAAGCGACCAGTGGGGCGGAACGTGGGGAACTTCGGGCTGGCGGTCGCACACTTTAACTGTTTTGTTTGGTGTGGAAAAATTGCCATCGAAAGGAGATTGGAAACTTATTGTCGATATTCAGGATTGCAATGCCGATGATTTACCTGTTTTTAAGACTACCATTAACGGGAAATCGTGGAAATATCAGTTGCCCAAAGGTTCCGGAAAAAATACAATAAATGGCGAAACGATTGATTCATCGCAATATTTAATTGAAATTCCAATCCCCGCAGGTTTGATAAAAAAAGGTGGTAACGAAATCGTATTTACAACTATTCAGGGTTCGTGGCTGCTTTTTGACCAAATCAGGCTCGAAGGACCTTCAAACACAAAACTGATTGACAATAATCCTGTTTTCTTGCGCAATATTTCTGCAGCAAATTACAAAACTGAAACTGAAAACGAGGTTGCTCAACCGCTACTTGTCGATGTTGAATATCTTACAGGAACACCTGAACTGAAAGTGATTCTGGACGGAAATAGCATTTTAACTGAAAAAGTTGAAACGGGTCGCTACATTTTTGAAGCGCCAATGCCGGCAGTTACTTCCCAAATAAAAAGCAAGTACGAAATTTGGGTTGATGGAATCAAGATCCAATCGGGAAAAGTTGAGCGCAGTCCTCAAAAACCAATAACACCGGCAGAGTATGCCGATACAAAAATGGGCTCGGCTCATTCACGCTGGATGATTGCGCCCGGTCCGTGGATGCCATTTAGCATGGTAAAACTCAGTCCCGATAATCAGAATGGCGGCTGGCAGGCGGGATACGACCCCATTTTCGAAACAGTTGGCGGTTTTAGCCACATTCACGAATGGACGATGGCCGGACTGAGTATAATGCCCACCAACGGAAAATTAATTACAGAAGTTGGAGATGAAAAAAGGCCTGATGAAGGTTATCGGTCGCAAATAAATAAAGAAACTGAAGAAGCGCCAATTGGATATTACAAAGCTGAACTCACAGATTACGAAATTACGGCCGAACTAACTGCTACAACAAGATGTGGATTTCAGCGCTACACTTTTCCAAAGGATAAAGCTGGTTCACGGATTCTCATCGATCTTCAAAATCCTGCAGAGTATGGTTATAATCTTGAGGAAGTTTACATTGAAAAAATCAACCAAAACAGGATTGAGGGTTTTAGTAAACAACTTTCCCCAAATACCTGGTCGGGTGGAATTTCGCAGGAATACACAGTTCATTTTGTAGTTGAATTTGATCAACCCATAAAAAACTTTGGCGTTTGGACAGAGAACGGCGTTCAGCAAAATGTAAATATGCTGAAAACAAATAAAACCGCTGATGCAGGCGCTTTTGCTGAATTTGATACCGAAGACAATCAAACCGTTCAGGTTCGGACAGCAATTTCGTATGTAAGTATCGAAAATGCTGATTTGAATTTAGAAACTGAAATTGTCAAACCTTTTGACTGGGATTTTGAGGCAGTCAGGAAAAACAACCTCGAAACCTGGAACAATATTTTTAATCGCGTACAAATTTCGAGCAATGACAAACGCGAAAAAATGCGTTTTTATACAAATATGTACCGGGCGCTTTGCAGCCGCAATACGTTTAGCGATGTTGACGGAAAATGGGTTGATGCCGATGAAAAGATCCGTCAACTTGAAGATCCTTTCTCACCTGCACTTGGTTGCGATGCTTTCTGGAATACCTTCTGGAACCTCAACCAGTTCTGGAATTTGGTAACTCCTGAATGGAGCAACCGCTGGGTAAAATCGCAGCTGGCGATGTACGATGCCGGTGGCTGGCTGGCAAAAGGTCCGGCCGGTATGGAATACATTCCGGTGATGGTTGCCGAGCACGAAATCCCTTTGATAGTTGGCGCCTACCAAATGGGGATTCGGGATTATGATGTGGAAAAGGCTTTTGAAGCTGTGAAAAAATGCAAACCACTCCGGCTCGCGAGGTGGGTGGCGGTTTTGCAGGAAACCGTGATTTGATTCCTTACCTGAAATACCATTATGTTCCATATGATTTGGGACGTTTTTCGAATTCACTTGAGTATGCTTTTGACGACTGGACAGTTTCGCAGTTTGCCAAATCGTTGGGAAAAGAGTCGGATTACCGCACATTTTCTGAACGTGGATCGTACTGGCGAAACGTAATTGATACAGAAACCGGTTATGCACGAATGAAAGATTCAAAAGGCATCTGGCTTGCTGATTTCGATCCGTACAAATCAGGTGCAAACCACCATTATGTTGAAGGAAACGCATGGCAACTTACTTTTTTTGTACCGCAGGACGTGCCCGCTTTGGCCGAAACAATAGGGAAAGACCGGTTTATTGAGCGTTTGGAATGGGGATTTGAAGAGAGCGACAAAACCCGGTATAATGGTAAAAACGATCAGTACTGGAACTACCCGGTTATCCAGGGAAACCAGCAATCGATGCACTTTGCCTGGTTGTTTAACTGGGTTGGGAAACCCTGGCTAACACAAAAATGGAGTCGTGCAATTATGGATCGGTATTATGGTTACGGCCTTGCAAATGCTTATTTGGGTGATGAAGATCAGGGGCAAATGAGCGCATGGTTTATAATGAGTGCGCTGGGATTGTTTCAAACTGATGGTGGTTGCCGGGCAGAACCGGTTTATGAAATTGGCAGCCCGATTTTCGAAAAAGTTACAATTGATTTGGGGGAAAGATTTGGCCGGGGAAAAACTTTTTCAATAGAAGCCAAAAACAGCTCACGATTAAATAAATATGTGCAGTCGGCAAAATTGAATGGCAATGTTTTAACCGATTTTAAATTCCCTGCATCTGAGTTGCTAAAAGGAGGAAAACTTGAACTTGAAATGGGCGCTGAACCAAATGAACACTGGGGAATTCAGGATTAAACTGCCGCAAAGAATAAAAAGTCCGGAATAAAAAAAGCGGTGGTTAACCACCGCTTTTCCTTTCTAAAAACCAAACAATTAATTACTCCTTAAACCGAGTACTTACTGGTAACCAATCAATCCATTAAGCACTTGTCGAGTTTTTGTATGCATGGTTACGTTTGATTATGGAAAATGGTTTCGTTAATTTTTTTTAATTGCGACCAGTTTAAGCGGAAAAATGGTAAAAAATTTCAGTTTAAAGTTTGCCTGTATCCCGTTTACCCATCCTTTGCAACGAGGAATAAACTGTTTCACCCCGATAATTATCGGGGTGCAATGCAATGAATTATATCCTGATATAAATGTTCGTAAAATTGCTATTTTTAAAACAAAAATGTCAGCCGACAACTACTTCATTAAAGACCAAAATGCCGTGTATTTCTTAACATTTACTGTTACTGGCTGGATTGAATTATAAAACATGAAAAATTTAATCTTAATAGTGTTTATGGTGTTTTTTTATTTGGAATGCTTATGTCAGGAAAAAACAATAGCATGGCTTCCTGAACAATATGTCAGTGCAATATTATCAAAAGACACATTAGCAAATATATATTTATCTCCATTTGAAGGATTTGAATTACACAATGGAGTTTTATATGTATTAACTTTTAGAGGAGAACTTAATCCTGTAAAAGCTAAAAAAATAGTAATAGATGGTAAAGATAAAGAATCAACTGCTGGATTTACACTATTTAGTTAATCTAAAATATAACTCAAAAGGGTTGGCAGAAAAACTGTCCAAAGCGATAGTGTACATATCAAAAGTTAATGACAAATTGCTTTAGAAATTGTCAATGAAGAAAATATTGAGAAGATATTATTTATTGATAGAAGTTGTAATTATGAATTCATTAGTATTAACAAGGCAAAACAACAATTAATCGATTTGGTTGATGATTAATTCCCGTAATTTTACCGATTGGAGTTTCTCAGTTGTCTCCGGCTGGCGCAGGTCTGTCTCGCCTCAGGCGAGATGTCTTGCTTTGCAAAAGCAAAAAATTAAATAAAATTTATGATGGAAACATTCAGTCCAATTCGAAATTGCCGGCAGGAAATTGAATTTAATTCCAGTCTGTTGACTGGGGCACCGATTGCAAATCGGCACCAGCGGGGGACAATTTTATATATCACAATGGACATTATAAGGAATGGGATATGGAATTGATATAGGTACTGGTAGTTGAATAACCTATACCAGGCTTTATAAATTATATGAAAGATGACAACAATTAAGAAAATATGGAGAGTACTTTATATAGTGGGGATAATTGGAGTAATTATCTTCATTGTAAGTCAACCATCTGATGATGAAATATGTATTCAACAGTACAAAAAGAAAAAGGGATTTACTACAATGGAGTTGTAACCAAAAAATTTATTAATTCGGAAGAGCATAACTATAAAACCGTATTGCTAAATAATGGACAAGAACTATGGATGAATTGGGATTTAAGTGGCTTATATGAGTTTATTGAGATTAACGATAGCATTATGAAAAATTCAGGCAGCTATGCTGTTAAGGTTTACAGAGACTCATTGGAATATATTTATGTGATTGATTATGGTTGTGAGTAATCTATCCCACGATAAAGACGATTGGAATTACCCCATTAACCAGCGAATCTCTCGCTGGCAAGGGTCTGTCTCGCGTCAGACGAGATTTCTTGCTTTGCAAAAGCAAGAAATTAATGAAAATTTATGATGGAAACATTCAGTCCAATTCATATTTGCTGGCAGGGAATTGAATTAAATTCCAGTTTGTTAACTGGGGAACCGATTGCAAATCGGCACCAGCGGGGGGAGTCTTTAAACTTAACAGCGTTAACTTAAAAAAGGGATACAAATTAATTTTTGCATCCCTTTCAATTTTCTGGTTGACCCAAACGGAGAAGTATCGAACTTTTTAGCTAAAGATCATGAGGCAGTATTTAATTTTAGGAATGTTGAAAAACAGAAAAAAACTCAGATTATAAAAAGGTAACTTCTTCTTTTTGCAATTACAGATTTGAATAATGAACCAGTTTTGTACGTGGAAGTATAACGTTAATATTGTTGTTTCAAGAATAAGTATATTTGTGAAATGGCTGTCATCTCAAGGGACATTGAGATAAAATAAGACTTAATTCAGAGGCTGGACAAATGTTTATGCTGTTCGATGGGAAAAGTAGGACGATGAGGATACTTGCCAGCAAATAAAGTTGATTGGCCTGATTACAATAAACATAAAGGCGAAGGGAGGAACTTTTATGGAGTATAAAAACAAGGAGTATTTCCCAAACAAAAACGATATTATAACAAACTGCTAAAATAGATGTCAGAAAGTCAAAATATTGAATGGAAAGAAAGTTGGAGGGATGAATACCTCAAATGGATTTGTGGGTTTGCCAATGCCAAAGGTGGAAAAATTATAATTGGAAAGAATGATAAAGGAAAGATTGTTGGTGTAGCAATGGCAAAAGATTGATGGAAGATATTCCTAATAAAATTCAAACACAGCTTGGAATTATTTGTGATGTGGATTTGAAAAATGAAGATGGTAAGGATTACATCGAAATTTATGTAAACCCGTACGAGGTCCTTATTTCATATCAAGGGCAAATATCATTACAGGAGTGGAAGTACAAAACAAGAGCTTAAAGGGAATGCTCTAAACAAGCTTCTTAAAGAAAGCTGGTAAAACCTGGGACGATATTATTGAACCACGGGCAAAATTTGATGATATTGACTTATCAGCGATTGAAGCTTTTAAGAAAGGTGCAATTAAAAGCAAAAGATTATCATTTATCGCAGAAGAGAAAAATATAGAACAAATTCTTGATAACCTACTTTTACTGGAAGATGGTAATTTAAAACGTTCTGCAATTCTTTTATTTGGAAAAAATCCATGTAGGTTTTTCATCAACGCTTTTGTCAAGATTGGGCGATTTGGACAAACAGATGATGATTTACGTTATCAGGAAGTGATTGAAGGAAATGCCTTTCAATTGGCAGACAAAACCCTGGAAGTTCTTGATAGAAAATTTTTTGTGTCCCCAATTTCATACAAAGGATTACAACGAGTCGAAAGCTGGGAATATCCTTACGAAGCAATTCGTGAGATTATTTTGAATGCCATCGTTCACCGGGAGTATATGGGAGCCCCGATTCAAATTAGTGTTTATGATGATAAATTGATTGTTTGGAATGAAGGTTCATTGCCCGAGGATTTAACATTTGAGGATTTGAAAAAGAAACATTCATCTCGTCCGCATAATCCAATCCTTGCAAGTGCATTTTTCAAAGGTGGATTAATTGAAGCATGGGGACGTGGAACCATTAAAATCATTAATGAATGTAAAGCAGCAGGATTACCTGAACCTATTATGGAATACTCATCTGGTGGGATTAGTGTAACTATTTTAAAGAGTCAGTTAAATGAAAATAGCCTGAAAGAAATTGGATTAAGTGCAAGGCAAATAAAGGCTGTGGAATATCTTAAAGAAAATCAAATAATAACAAATAAAATTTATCAGGAAATATGTGAAGTTTCAAAAGCAACAGCAACAAGGGACTTGACAGAATTAATTGAAAAATTCAGGCTATTAGAAAGGTCAGGAGATGTTGGAGCAGGAACATCTTATAAATTGATTGGCTCATAATTGGCTCAATTGGCTCATAAATGATTCAAAATGGACTCAAGAATAATTGATTTAAGAAAGCTTTTAAAAATGAATATTTTAATTTCTTCGGAGTAAAATGAGCTGGTGTTTATTACATTTTGAAATAGCTGAGTAATATATTGCTTAATTGCGTAACAGAGATTCAAGAATATTTTCTTTTCTTTTTGTAAGAATCTAAAGGAAGATAATTAAAGGCTATTTTTAAGCCAAATAGAATGGGAAAATTACAAATGGAATTTACAGAAGTATGTTCAATTTAATTGGTAAGACCACATTTAGTGATTTTGAAAAACTATTTGAATTTGGGATATTTCAAAAGAAGGGAAATGTAAAAGAAAGTTCTATATATTGGATGTCCGAAATATGTCCGATTAAAAAATTCATAAAAAAAAGAGTACTAAGACAAATAGTACTCTTTTGACGACAAGTTGACCTGCCAAGGCTCGAACTTGGACTCTTCTGAACCAAAATCAGACGTGTTGCCAGTTACACCACAGGTCAGTCCTTTTATGCCTTTTTTCTAAAGACGGTGCAAAAATATAAATTTTTTTCTTTTTGCTGTCCTGTAATTTTTTTTTTTCAGTTTAACGTCGTTTCATTAATTTACTGCATTAAAATCCTGAGGTAATCAAATCTCTATAAAACCTTATATTTGCACGAGTTCAAAAAAATAAATCATGCAAAAAACAACTTTAATAAACAATATTCTCGGCTGGGTTGTGTTTCTTGTTGCCGCAATTACTTATTTCGCAACGCTTGAACCCACAGCGAGTTGGTGGGATTGCAGCGAGTTTATCACAAGCGCATTTAAACTTGAAGTTGGGCATCCTCCGGGAGCTCCTTTCCAAATGATTTTAGGCCGTGTTTTTTCAATTTTTGCCACTGATGTTACAAATGCTGCCTATATGGTAAATGCGATGTCGGCGCTGGCAAGTGCAGCCACTGTTATGTTGTTGTACTGGAGTATTGTTCATTTGGCACGTAAACTTTTTACTTCCGAAACATTAACACAAGGCGAGCAAATTGCAGTTTGGGGAAGTGGTTTAGTTGGCGCTTTGGCATTTTCATTTACCGATTCGTTTTGGTTTTCGGCTGTTGAAGGCGAAGTTTATGCACTCTCTTCACTTTTTACCGCAGCAGTTTTTTGGGCTATTTTGAAATGGGAAAATGTTGCCGATGAACCGAATGCAAACCGCTGGCTTGTTTTGATTGCTTATTTAATGGGATTGTCAACCGGAATACATCTGCTAAATCTATTGGCAATTCCTGCAATTGGTTTGGTTTACTATTTCAAAAAATACGAATTTTCATGGAAAGGAGTAATTGTTGCTTTGGCCATTTCAATTGGTATTTTGGCTTCAATTCAGTATTTAATTATTCCCGGCGTTCCAAGGTTGGCATTTGTTTTCGATAAACTGTTTGTGAATAGTTTCGGAATGCCTTTCAACACCGGCGTACTATTTATGATTGTGTTGATTATTGCAGCTTCGGCCTGGGCAGTAATTTACACTCGTAAAAAACCTTGCCGTTTGGAATACGGCAATTACAATTGTTATTGTTATCCTGATTGGTTACGCTTCTTTTGCCACAATTATTATCCGCGCATCGGCAAATCCGCCAATGAACCAGAACGACCCCGACAATGCTTTTGCACTTTTGCGTTATCTGAACCGCGAACAATATGGCGACAGGCCTTTGCTTTATGGGCCATATTATAATGCCCCGGCAATTGCAAATGTTGGCGAAAAAGAACAATACAATAAAGTTGACGGAAAATATAAAGTTACCGGTTCACTCTCGGGAAAAACTGAATATGAGCCAAAACTTGAGACGTTCTTCCCGCGTATGCACAGTAGCAATTCAAATCATGTGCAGGCATATCAGGAATGGGGACAGGTAAAAGGAAGGCCGGTTCGCGTAAGGGATGGCGGAGAGACCAAAACAATTATGAAACCAACCTTTGGAGAAAACCTCACATTCTTTTTTACTTACCAGGTTGGTTATATGTATATGCGCTATTTTATGTGGAATTTTGTTGGCCGCCAAAATGATGTGCAGGGACAGGGCAGTTTTAACAGCGGAAACTGGGTTAGCGGAATTGGTTTTCTTGACGATGTTAAAGTAGGTTCAAGAGATAAAATGCCCGATTCAATGAAAAATGATCCCAGTCATAATACTTATTACTTTTTACCGCTTCTTTTTGGGTTAATTGGTATGTTTTATCAATACAACCGGGGGAAAAGCGGGAAGGAGAATTTCTCGGTGGTAATGTTGCTTTTTGTTTTTACGGGGCTTGCAATTGTTGTGTATTTGAATCAAACTCCCTACCAGCCGCGCGAACGTGATTATGCCTATACAGGCTCGTTTTATGCGTTTGCAATTTGGATTGGGCTTGCAGTTCCGGCTTTGTATTCACTTGTCCAAAAAGTACTGAAAGGATCATCGGGAGCAATAGCAGTTACTGCGGTTTCACTTGTTTTGGTTCCGGGGATTCTGGTTTCTCAAAACTTCGATGACCACGACCGTTCAGGGCGTTACATGACACGCGATTATGCAATAAATTACCTTGAATCGTGCGCACCTCACGCAATCCTTTTTACTTATGGCGACAACGACACTTTCCCGCTTTGGTATGTGCAGGAGGTTGAAGGTGTTCGGCCTGATATCAAAATTATAAATATGAGTTATCTTGGTATGGACTGGTATATTTCGCAGCACCGGCTTGCTTCAAACGATGCAGCGCCAATGCCATTTTCGTTTGAAAAAGAACAATATTACATGGGCCGGATGGATGCGGTTTTGTTTCAGGAAAGAATAAAAAGCTCGGTTGAACTGAGCGAGGCAATGAAGTTTTTAGGCAGCAACGATGAACGTACAAAAGTACAGGTGGTTAGTGGCGAAAAAATGGATTTTTTGCCTACCCGAAGTTTTCACATAACAGTTGACAAGGAAAAAGTATTGAAAAGCGGAACTGTGAAACCCGAAGATGCAGCGTTGATTGCTGACTCGGTAAAATTCAGGATTGGCAAAAGTTATATCACAAAAAGCGAAATGGCTGTTTTGAATATTATGGCAGCCAATAATTGGGACCGCCCCATTTATATCGACCATAGTTTGCTGTATTCAAACAACATATTTTTTCTCGATTATTTACAATTGGAAGGGCTTGCTTACAGGTTTGTCCCCATCGAAACCAAAGGTGGCGGAATGAACCGCGGCCGTATTGACGCCGAAATTCTTTACGAAAACGTGATGAATAAATTTGTTTGGGGAAATGTGAACTCGCCGGATGTGTATTTGGATGAATACAATAAAAAAGCGATAAACATTATCCAGGCGCGATACTTGTTTGCCCGGTTGTCACAAGCTCTTATTGAAAAAGGCGATAATAAACGGGCCGTTGAAGTTTTGGACAGAATGTTTGAGATTTTCCCGAACGAAAAAATTCCACTTACTTTCGATTCATTTCCTGCAGTAGAGTTGTATTACCTTGCCGGTGAAACTGAAAAAGCAAATAACCTTGTTTCAATTTTATCAAAAAACAGTTTTGAGATGATTGAATATTACACAAGTTTGCCCGACCAGTTTGCCTCAGCTATCGATGAGGAACAAAACCGTGAAATTTCGCTTATCAATAATCTTGTGATTTTGACAAGTAAATATAAACAGGAAGAACTCAATAAACAGATTAATAACAAGCTTGATGAAATAATTAGTGGGTTGGAGAAAAAGATGGGTTCTTAAGTTTTAAAAATTTAGTATAAAAATAGAAAATGGGATTTGTTACAGTAATTAAAAAATACAACACAACTTTTTGGGCTTCAAACATTATCGAACTTTTTGAACGTTGGGCGTGGTACGGTTTTTACATGGTTTTTGCCTTGTATCTTGTCAACTCGAAAGACACCGGAGCGCTGGGATTAACGCAGGCACAAAAAGGAATAATCATGGGAACCGGTTCAATGTTGCTGTATTTTCTGCCTGTAATTACCGGTGCAATTGCCGATAAAGTTGGTTACAAACGAATACTGTTTTTAGCTTTTACGCTCTATATTTCAGGATTTTACATGATTAAAACCTTCGACACATTTGGCTGGATGTTTTTTGCCTTTGTGTGGACCTGTGTAGGAGGTGCGTTTTTCAAACCCATAATTTCGGCAATGATTGCACGAAATACTACGGATGAAACTTCGTCAATCGGGTTTGGAATTTTTTATATGATGGTAAATATCGGTGGTTTTATCGGCCCTTTTATTGCCGGGGTTTTAATGCAAAAAACCTGGGATTATGTGTTTTACATGTCGATGATTACAATTGGGGTAAATTACCTGATCACTTTCTTTTTCTTTCACGAACCGATTGCAAAACAGGTAAAAACTTCATTGGGGAAAAGTATTGTACAGGCTTTTATCAGCATTGGTATTACACTGAAAAACTGGAAATATGTAATGTTTTTGGTGATTATGATATTATTCTGGACTGCTTACAACCAGTTGTATTATTCATTTCCGGTTTTTATCGATCAGTGGGTTGATACAAGTGTGCTTTATGATGGGATTAACAAAGTCTGGCCATGGCTGGCAAAATCAATTGGAACAGAAAATGCAGATATTACCGCACCAACTCTGTTGAGTATGGATTCATTTTTTATTATCGTTTTTCAGTTGATGGTTTCTTCTTTTGTGATGAGGTTCAGGCCGTTGGCTGCCATGATGGGCGGAATCCTTGTATTGGCCGGTGGATTGGGTTTGATGTTTTCGAACCAAAGTGGTTGGTTGATTTTGTTGGGGATACTGGTTTTTGGACTAGGTGAAATGGCAAGCTCACCAAAATTTACCGAGTATGTGGGTAGGATTGCACCTGCTGACCAAAAAGCGCTTTACATGGGAACTTCTTTTCTCCCCATTGCTGCCGGTCATCAACTAGCGGGCTGGCTTTCAGGCGATGTTTACGAAAAAATCTCTGATAAAATATATCTGCTTCAGAAGGAAGTTGCAAAACGGGGATTTTCAATTCCCGAAATTTCAGATGAATTCTCAAAAAACGATTACGTTAATATGGCTTCCGATAAATTGGGTTTACATGGAAACGAACTGAATAATTTTTTGTGGACAACTTATCATCCTTCAAACATTTGGGTTATTTATGCAGGAGTTGCAGTCTCAGCAGTGGTTTTACTTTGGTTGTATGACAGGTTTTGATTCCCCTCCAAAAAGAGGGATAAAATGTTGATTTTGGATTTTAAATCATTTAACATGACGAACCGCCACGGTTTGCTAACCCAGGGTTCGCCGGCATAATTGATTCCAATGCGGGGCGAAGTTTCAAATTTTACCACGGGATTGGCATTCTCAATCCATATTTTTTCAGAAGTAAGCAGGTTTTCGCCGTAAAATGATTTGTCGAGTTGAAGGGCTTTCCCAACTCGGCCAGGTCCTGAAATTTCCTGAACACCGCGGATTAATACTGCTTCGGCTTCATTTTTTTTGCCTGTTACAATATTCAGCATCCAGTACATGCCGTAAATCAGGTAAACATATACAAGTCCTCCTTCGCGAAACATTACTTCTGTACGTTTTGTTTTTCCTTTACTGGCGTGACAGGCCAAATCGCCGTTTCCAATGTAAGCTTCCACTTCGGTTATCACAAACTTTCCGAGGTGATTATCCTCAAATTTCCGAACAATGATTTTACCAAGCATCTCGGGTGCTACTTCCAAAACGTCGCGCATGAAAAAAGATTTGTCCAACCTTTCAGCCATGATTATTTTTCCGCCGGAGAAACCCCTTTTTTTGTTTTTTTCCTGTATTCACTAAATGTAAAACCAGCAATGGCCAATAGTAAAAGCAATGAACTTGCCAGCGAAATCCGGTTGCCGGTGTAATATGATTTTGGATGAAATTTAAATTCAACAGTATGTTCGCCTGCAGGCAAAACCATTCCACGCAAAATATAATTTACCCTGAAATGCGGAACTTCTTTTCCATCAACAAAAGCATTCCAGCCTTTATCGTAATAGATTTCTGAAAAAACTGTCAACTGTTCAGAAGATGCTTTTGCCGAATACTTTAAATAATTGGGTTGATATTCAGTTAAAACAATACTTCCGGTTTCATCTTTATGAAATTTTTTCCCTTGTACAAATTCGGTAAATCTTTTGTCAATTACCACTTCCGATTTGGGATCCAATTGATTTAATCCCTCAATTTCCTCATCTGCATTTTTAACTTCACGATAACCGGAAACAAACCATGCATTTCCAAAAGCTTCCGGATTTCCGAGTGGGGCACTGTTCAAATCATAAATAATGTATCGCGTGTTGAGCATATTTATAACAGGAAGTTCCATAAACACCGAATCGGGTTGTGTTCCTGATTGCAGGCCCTGAACCATTTTCTGCATTTCAGGTACAAGTTGGTGCTCAATAACTTCCTGGTAGCGTCGGAGTTTTGCTGCTGAATATCCGCCAATATTTTTATGAAAATAGGACGTACGTGCATCCTGAAACGGATCGCCCTGAATTGGTAATACCCTGTAATTTAAATCTTTGTCCTGAAGAATGGCTTTGTCAACCGGCATTTCAGGAAACGGATTTTTTGCTTCACGTTTCGACACAAAATTGTCGTTGTTCAAATAGCGTTTGTCAACCGCCCACAAATCAACAAGAATAAGTACGCCAAGAATTGCTATTAAATGGTTGGTTTTAATTTTTTGTAGGTGCCATAAAAATAAGGTGCCTGCACCCATCGCGACTAAAATTAAAGAACGAAATGCATCGGCCCGCAATGCTGCTTTACGGTCAGCCACAGCCGTATCAACCAACCAGTCGGGTAATTTTAAACGAATATCGTACGGACTGCTAAAATCACCAACCAATCCAGGCAACAAAGCAAATAAGAGAGAAATTCCACCCGTAATTATTGTGGCCCATTTTAATCCGTTCAGCCACTCTTTCTTTTCGACTTTTCCGTTTAAGATATTACTTAGTGCAATAAATCCGAGCAGCGGCATGGTAATTTGTGCAATCACCAAAGTCATGCTGGGCGCCCTGAATTTGTTGTACAAAGGCAAATAATCGAGCAAAAAGCTGGTTAATCCCATCACATTTCCGCCCCACGAAAGCACAATGGAAACCACTGTGGCGATTATCAACCACCATTTATATCTTCCTTTCACAATAAAAACTCCTAAAAAGAAAAGAAAAACAATGATGGCTCCAACATAAACAGGCCCGGCAGTGCTGGGTTGTTTTCCGTGATACATTACAATCGACTGGATCACCTGTTTTGGATTTTGAATATTTCGTTGTGTAAGCGCTTCGTAGCTTTTCGAATTTTCACCGGCTCCCACCTGTGTTGCACCACCCTTAAAATTCGGAATAAGCAATGTCAACGTTTCATCAATTCCGTAACTCCACTGAACCACGTAATCTTTATCGAGCCCCGAAGTTTTATTTTCATTGTCAGATGTTAATTCGGATGGTCCGCGAATGGTTTCTTTTGAATATTCCCAGGAGGTATAAAGACGCGAAAAATTCATTCCAACTGCAATAACAACTCCGGCCAAAAGAAATAAAACCGATTTAATAAATGGTGCAAAAGCTTTTTCTTTTATGGCAAAAACAAGTTCAACAAGTCCGTAAATAGCCAAAAGAATTAATCCGTAATAGGTAATTTGCGGGTGGCCTGCCAGTAATTCAAGCGATAATCCGAGTGTAAAAAGAATGGCTCCCGGGATTTGTTTCCCTCTGAAAACCATTAAAACCCCGGCAATTACAAGAGGTAAAAATCCCAGTGCATTTGCTTTCGATGCGTGCCCCGCACCAAGTATAATTATAAAATACGATGAAAATCCAAATGCAACTGCACCAACTAAACTCAGCCAGCGATAAATTTTCATGCTTCTTAACAAAACAAAAAATCCAATAAAATACCAAATAATAAACGATGCGATGGAAAACCATTTGCGTAATAAGCCGGCAAACGGATCTGCCAGATTTCCGGGATACAAAACCGAAATCATATATCCAGGCATTCCACTAAACATGCTGTTTGTCCAAACCGCTTCTTCTCCGGTTGAATTCCGGTAATCCACCAACTCTTTCGACATTCCGATGTGGTGATCGATATCTCCCATTTGCAGCGTTTTCCCTTCGAGCAGCGGGAAAAGATAAGCGTAAGCCAGAATTATAAAAAACACAATGATTCCTGCGGTTATTAAAATATTACGAAAGCCGGGTATTTTTGCCATAATTGGTTTATTTTGTATTTTCTTTTTTTGAAACGAAACAAAAATAGTTATTTCAAGCGCTTTTCGATAAAAATTATAAAAACAACTGTTTGATTTTGATAAAAGTGATGCTCAACCTGATGAATAGTAATGATTGAATCAGCCAATTTAAAAGGAGTTGCAGCCAAAGGGCTTTTTTGGAGCGCCATGGAACGTTTCGGGGCACAAGGAATACAGTTCGTTTTTGGCATTATGATTACGCGGATCCTGCTACCGGAGGATTTTGGTTTGGTAGGATTGATATTAATATTCATGGCGGTTGGTCAAACATTTGTTGACAGTGGTTTTGGTTCAGCTTTAATCTGGAAGAAAGAACCTACTCCCATCGATTATTCAACTGTGTTTTATTTTAACATTTCATTTAGCCTTGTACTTTACATTATCTTCTTTTTCCTTGCGCCACTCATTGCCGGATTTTATGATGAACCACAACTCACAGATTTAATAAGGGTGCTTTGTCTAAATTTCATCATTCTTTCCTTTAGCCTTATTCAGCAAACAGTTCTGCAAAAACGTGTTGATTTTAAATTGCTGACTTATGTAAACGTTGCGGGCAGCCTTGTAGCCGGAATTGTTGCACTTTATTTGGCTGTTAATGGCTTTGGCGCCTGGGCAATTGTAATTCAGATTTTGGCAAGAAGTTTTATTACTTCATTGCTTTTATGGATTTTCAATAAATGGCGTCCCTTGTTATCGTTTAGCTGGATTTCCTTAAAAGAACTTTTTAATTATGGTTCGAAGTTAACACTTGCCGGATTGATTTATACCATTTTTCAATACCTCTATTTTAATATCATTGGGAAACTGTTTCCGGTGGCATCGCTGGGGTTTTACACACGTGCCGTGCAATTGCAGGAATTTCCGGTGAAAACAATTGCAAGCGTTTTTAACCGGGTTGCGTTTCCGGTTTTTTCTACCATTCAAAATGATAATGAACGTTTGAAAAATGCTGTTGGCAAAACACTGAGAACAATGGTTTTCTTTACTTTCCCGCTGCTTTTTGGTTTGATTGCCGTTTCCGATCAGCTTATTGAAGTTGTGCTCACCGAAAAGTGGCTGCCGGCTTCGGGTTATTTTAAACTACTCTGTGTTATGGGATTATTTACACTTTTCAGGCAATCAATGGCGAAATATTAAAAACAAAAGGCAAATCAAGCTGGGTGTTAAAACTCGAAATCATCACAAAAACAATTCTTGTAATCAACATTTTTATAACATGGCGCTGGGGAATTACAGCAATAATTTGGGGACAAATGGTTACTGTTTTTGTTTCTTATTATATTGGATCTCATTATGTTTGGAAACTGATTGGCTATTCATTATGGGAGCAGATAAAAGATATTTCGATATACTTTGCAATTTCAGTTGCCATGTATATTATTGTAGTTTCAATTTCATATTTGATTGAAAATTCAACACTTGCATTAATTATTATGACTGTTACCGGAACCATTTTTTATATTTTAATGGCCTGGATTTTAAAACTCGAAGAAATTGTTGAAGCAAAAAAAATAATATTGAAATGAATCAAAATCAGGATTTGCCATATTTTAATCTTATTACAGGAAATGAAGGTAAATTCCGCTTATCAGAGGATATCATTATTGAGTTTGAAAAAGCCATTTTGAATAACAAAAATGTTCAGCCTGCCAATAAAAGCTCATATTACATTTCAAGGCTTTTTTTCGGATTTGGAAATTTGTTTTGATAAAACCTTTTACTTGGTTTTTTAAAGGATTGTACCGATTATTCCAAAAACGCCCGAAAAATTATATGGCAGTTTTAATGGGACCCCGGTTTCCAAAATGTTTCCCGCACTTTTTTGCAAAAGGACAAAAAGCAGTCTATATGTTTGACGCCTGGCCAGCTTATTACAACAGTATCATAAAATTTATCCATGATTTCCAAGTCGATTATTTGTTTGTTTCATCAAAACAATCGGCTGAAACAATCAATAAACTAATTGGCAAAAACAACATATTTTGGATTCCCGAAGGTGTCGATTCCGATGAATATAAGTTTTATCAAAACTCTGAAAAAAGTATTGATATTCTGTCGTTCGGTCGTAATTATCAGTTGTATCACGAAAAAATTGCTGACACTTTGTTAAGTCAGAAAATCAATTACAAATTCCCCGTTGAAGGGAAAATGGTTTTCGCCGATAGGGAATCATTTATTGAAGGTTTGGCACGGACAAAAATATCTGTTTGTTTTCCAACCAGCATCACGCACCGCGAACGGGCGGGAGAAATTGAAACCATGACAAATCGCTATCTGCAGTCAATGGCCTCAAAATGCCTTGTTTTGGGAAAGGCGCCCCAAGAAATGGTTGTACTGCTTGGTTACAACCCGGTTGTTGAAGTCGATATAAGTAATCCGGATAAACAGGTAATTGATATTTTAGCGAATTTTGAAAAATATACTGAACTAATTGAGAAAAATTACGAAACGGTTGTTAAGTATCACACCTGGGGAAACAGGTGGAAATCAGTTTCAACCATTATTGCAGAACAAAAAAACAAGGAAAACGAGAAATAATGAAACGAAAAATACACCTGTTTATAAATTCAATACTTATAAAATTTGGGTTTGAGTTGTTAAAATTTCCCAGCGGCTCATTAAAAAAACGCATCGAATTGATGAAAAGGTTCAATATCGGGTTGGTTTTTGATGTTGGTGCAAATACCGGACAGTATGCAGCTAACATTCGAAACGCAGGATACAAGGGTGAGATTATTTCATTCGAACCACTATCAAGCGCTTTTAAATTGTTAAAAAACCAAACGGATAACGATGAAAAATGGAGTTGCGAAAACTTTGGAATGGGTGATTTTGATGGCGAATCGGTAATAAATATTTCCAAAAACCTTGTGAGCAGTTCTATTTTAAACATTAAAAAAGAACATACTGATGCCGAACCCGAATCGAAATATGTAGCTCAGGAAAAAATTACAATTCGAAAACTTGACTCTGTTTTTAGCAAATACGAGCAAAAAGGGAAACACATATTTTTAAAAATCGACACACAGGGTTTTGAAAAAGAGGTCATTTTGGGTGCTGCAAATTCGTTAAATAAAATAACCGGTTTGCAGGTTGAAATGTCGCTCGTTGAATGTTATGACGGTGAAATGATGTATAACGACATGAAAAATTTAATCGAAAGTTTTGGGTTCGAATTATACTATCTCGAACCCGGATTTTCGGATCCTGTTACTGGAAAACTAATGCAGGTGGATGGAATATTTTTTAAATCCCTTTAAATAACTTCAAAAAATGATGGCGCAAAAAACAACTTGTCCCGACTGTGATTCCACAAACCTTAAATTAATTGGAAAACTGCCGGCAAGCAACGAGTTTTCGGGGAATACACTCGCATTCAATATCGACGGGGGTAATTTGTATTTATGCAACAATTGCCAGCTAAAATTTCGCTTTCCAATCCTTCGCGAATCGGTTTACAATGAATTATACAATACAGAAAGTGTAAACTGGGTTTTGATGAATACAGGAATGACTGGCGAATCCTCAAAAAATTTATTCAAATTAATATTCCCGAAAATGGTCAAATCCTTGATTTTGGCTGCAACCTGGGTGATGTTTTATTTCGACTGCCAAACAATACCGAAAAATACGGAATAGAAATAAATGACCAGGCCGCCCAAATTGCCCGAACCAAAGCAAAAGCCACAGTTTGGAAAGGATATGAAGAAATTCCTGATAAAATGGAGTTTGATATGATTTATGCCATCGATGTAATTGAGCATTTATCATCACCCCGAAATTTTATCCGGCAATCACTCCCGCACGTAAAAAAGGGCGGGTATATTGCTTTAATGACAGGAGACAGCAACAATTATTTCTGGAAATTTTCGGGTGTAAAATGGTGGTACAGCACTTTTCCCGAACACATTGCTTTTATCTCAAAATTATGGGCAGCGGCACTTTGCCAGGATGTTTCGAATGTGGAGGTTGTGTTTTCAAAAAACTATATTAGTGCAAAAAAGTCAATCTCAAAACAAATTAAATGGTTTATAGTTTGGGTAATAAACATGATTTTTGAAAACCAAGGTCAAAAGGTATTCAATCTGTTACCTAAAATTGGAAAATCGGGAATGGCGGAAAAGAAACACTTTGGAAGGAATTTTAGTGCCGACCATATTTTTGTTGTTTTCAGAAAAATTTAAATTGGAAGAAGCTATATAGCAATATAATTAGGTATCTCCGCATTCTATAGTTCGGTATTATGGAGGATAAAAGTTTTTAAGTTTGATATACTGATTGAACATATTATCATTTGTAATCGACAAGTATAAATGCTTTAATCCGGTTTTTAAACTGTATAATCTGTGTGTTTTTAAAATAATTGGTATGTTTGAATTCGGTAACCTGAATGCATTAAAGATAATTAGAGAAGGCTGGCATATCTGTCCATCATATCAACTATAAAGAGAAATACAACATAATAACACTTTATTTCTAAATGGTTCACATATTGAAAAGTATAAAAATATAGTTAACATAAGTAGCTTAAATTGAAGATATACACAAGTTTAACACGCAATATTATTTTAAAACTTAAATCCAAAAAAACATGAAAAAATTAATTGTTGTACTTATCAGTTTAGTTATTGTATCAGTTGGATTTTGTCAAACAGACACAATTTCAGAAAATATTTATCAAACTAATGGCAATTTAGGTATTGGAACTATTAATCCTGAATATTTAATACAAATTGAAGGGAATAAGACCTCGGTCTTTGACAGGAATTTTATTAAACTCCACAATAATTCTAATAATTCCTTGGCATATACTGGCATTATCTTACAGACTGGTTTGGATAAAGGAATGTCAGTTGTTCAAGACTATTCAACAAAATACACAGCATCACCGGCATATGATTTTGCTGGATTTTTACAAATTGGAAATAGCAATAGAGGGATTATACTTCACGCAAGAGAAAATGGGATTATTAAATTTTATACTGGCTTTGACCCTCAAGCTGGAGGAGGTATTGAAAGATTTAGAATTGATTCAGACGGTAATATTGGAATTGGAACTATTGAACCAACTACAAAACTTCAAATCGCAGATGGTGATATTTATATTAGTGATATTGAAAAAGGAATTATTATGAAATCACCGGATGGTGAATGTTGGAGAGGGACATTAAATAATGCCGGCATTTTACAATTTACAAAAATAACATGTCCGGAATTAACGTCCTCAGTCAACTTTATCTCAAATAAATCGAAAGAAATTATTATCTATCCCAATCCAACAGATAATCAAGTTGACATAATTCTGGAAAATTCAGAAAATATTTCCTTAAAATTACAGGTATTTGATGTGAATGGAAGTATTATAAAATCGCAAGAAATAAATCAAAATCAAAAGAGTATTAATATTCAGAATTTTCCAAGTGGAATTTATTTGTTTAAAATTTCAGACAATAATGGAAATGAAATTTGCACAAAGAAAATTATTAAGTCGTAATAAATGTGCGCTACTTGTAATAAATTATATTTTACACGTGTTTTGTAAGTCGTCAAATTGATTCGCGTTGTTGAATAAACCCAACATCTTTTATTTTAGTATTTAAGGTAACATTAAAAAGAGGATTTTGCTTAGTACGCATTAATAAACAGCGTGCTGAGAATAAAATTCAAGACTTGAAAAATAATTATAAGAAATACTAAAATATTTGCAGGATTTTTTGACGTCGAATATTCAAATCGAATTGGTCATCATTTACATCTTTGTTATATTTATTATAGTATTTCAAAATAATATCTGAGATTTGAGATGAAATACTGAAAGGTATTCGTTTTACAATTCGTCCATTTTTACCAACCAATTCAGGCATTCCGCCAACATTTGTTACAACCGGAATACAACCGAAATTCATAGCTTCAACAATTGCAACCCCAAACGATTCTGTACGTGAAAACTGACAGTAAATTTTTGCTTTTTTGTAGAATTTTTCAAGTTCTTCGTGATTAACACGATCAAAACTCTCCAAATTTTTAGGCAGAGATTTCAAAATATTTTCAGGTAAATTTTTGCTCAAACCGATAATCATAAATTTCAAATCAGGCAGAAGTCGGGCAACTTCAATAAATGTGTCAATTCCTTTTAAAAAGAAGGTTCGCTCCGAATCAATCAGGCCAACTGTAATGATTAAATTTTCCTTTTCAGGTTTAATATTGTTGTTTTCGGCAATGTTTACACAATTGTAAATCAATTGTGTGTTTGCTTTTTTTGCGATCCAGTTTACTTTTCGTTCCACGTATTTTGATACGGCAATATTTAAAGTGGAATATTTCATGCTGAATATTGTGCAAAATCCACGCAATTTTGAGCTAAACGAACCATAAGCAAATTCAGGCATCCGCGCCACATCATAACCGCCAATCACAACAAATGATTTTTTCCGGAGGATTTTTGCAAAAAGAACAGGCAGAAACGAATGATAATCGGCAAACCAGATAAAAACTGCATCAAATTTCCAGATATTAATAAGCAGAAATATTTTTTGTTTTATCAGTTGAATAGCTGTTTTCAGTATTCCCCGAACAGGTTTAAACTGTTATTTTGTAACCTCGTGTTCCGAAGCCAGAATTTCAAAGTCGGTTTTTACAAACGTTGAGTAATTGGTGTATATGAACAGTATCTTTTTCTTCATCTCGGTTTTTCACGTTCAAAAATAGTATTTTTGAAGCCGTGCTAAATTAATAAAATAAAATATGCCAAAAATCCTTACTGTTGTTGGTGCCCGTCCTCAATTTGTTAAGGCAGCTGCGTTGAGCCGTGCATTAAAAAAAGTTGGTGTCGAAGAAGTTCTTGTTCACACCGGGCAGCATTTCGATGAAAATATGGCCGAGATTTTTTCAGGCAAATGAATATCCCGCAACCAAAATACAATCTGGGCATCAATTCACTTTCACATGGTGCAATGACGGGCCGGATGCTGGAGGAAATCGAAAAAGTGCTGATTATAGAAAAACCATCGGCAGTTGTTGTATTTGGCGATACAAATTCTACTTTGGCAGGCGCGCTGGCAGCAAGCAAACTACACATTCCGGTTGCGCATATCGAGGCAGGTTTACGCAGTTTTAACATGAAAATGCCCGAAGAAATCAATCGTATTTTAACCGATCGCATTTCAAGTTATTTGTTTTGCCCGACAGAAGTTGCTATAAAGAATTTAAAGGCTGAAGGTTTTGATAATTTCAATATCAATATTGTAAATTCAGGCGATGTAATGTACGATGTTGCGCTTTATTACAGCCGGATTTCGGGCGATTGGTCAACAATAATCAACGATTTGAATTTAAAGGAAAAACCTTTTTTGCTCACTACTTTACACCGCCAGGAAAATACGGATGATTTGGAGCGGCTGAATTCAATAATTTCTGCATTAAATATTTTGTCAAAAGATTTTCAAATTGTGCTTCAATCCACCCGCGAACACGAAAAATCCTTCAAAACGAAAAGTTCAAGTTGAATTTTGAACCAATAGATCCGGTCGGATATTTCGATATGATTGAGCTTTTAAAACATTGCAAAATGGTAATTACCGACAGCGGTGGCGTTCAAAAGGAAGCTTTCTTTTTTGGCAAACATTGTCTGGTTACCCGCGACGAAACCGAATGGACAGAATTGGTTGATTTACATTACAATTTTATGGTTGGCGCTGATACCGAAAAAATTGTAAATACTGTTTCGGAAGTTGCAAAAACAACAGCAAAATTCGATGTAAAACCTTATGGAGAAGGCAATGCAGCAGAAAAAATCGCGTTGTTTTTAAAAAATATTTAAACAGCCAAAACTATGGAAACTATCCACATGTCGGATATTTATGGCCAGTACCTCACAATGAAAGAGGAAATCGATGCGGCTATGCAGGAAGTTATAAAATCAACACAATTTATAAAAAGCGGGAAAGCGCTTGATTTTGAAAAGAAACTTTCAGCATATTTAAGTACAAATGTTATTGGATGTGCCAACGGAACCGATGCCCTGCAAATTGCATTTATGGCGCTTGATTTGCAGCCCGGTGACGAAGTTATTACCTCGCCGTTCACTTTTATTGCAACTGTTGAAGTGCTTGCACTTTTGGGATTAAAACCTGTTTTTGTGGATGTTTGTCCCAACAAATTCAATATCGATTCATCTAAAATCGAAGCGGCAATTACAAGCAAAACAAAAGCAATTCTTCCAGTCCATCTTTTTGGGCAGTGTGCCGATTTGGAAACCATTCTTTCAATCACAAAAAAGTACGATTTGTATTTGATTGAAGATGCCTGTCAGGCGCTGGGGACTGAATTTATTTTTAAAGATGGTACAGTAAAACATGCCGGAACAGTTGGTGATATTGGATGCAACTCTTTTTTCCCTTCAAAAAATCTGGGCGCTTTTGGCGACGCTGGCGCAATTTACACAGGCGATGAAAACCTTGCTGCAATTATTCGTTCCATTGCCAACCACGGCATGAAAGCGAAATACCAATACGAAAGAATTGGCGTTAACTCGCGGCTCGACAGTTTACAGGCTGCCATTCTCGAAGTGAAACTTAAATATTTCGACAAACACATTGCGGCCCGGCAAAATGCTGCAAAATACTATGATGAACATTTATCAGAAGTTGCAGGATTACAAATACCTGCACGTGCAGGATACAGCACACACACATTTCATCAATACACGATAAAAACTGACCGAAGAAACGAGTTTCAAAAATATCTTGGTGAAAAGGGAATTCCTTCAATGGTGTATTACCCGGGAGCAATTCATTTACAGGAAGCATACAAATTTTTAGGTTACAAAAAGGCGATTTTCCACATGCTGAAAGGTTAGGCGAAACGGTTTTATCATTGCCAATGCACACGGAATTAACGGAGGGACAACTGGAATATATTGTGAAAGCAATAAAGGAGTTTTTCGAAAAATATTCTTAAATCTTTGCGCTTGGCGACATTGCGTGATTTTCTTATCTCTCGCAAAGTCGCTAAGACGCAAAGTAAAAATGTAATTAAATCAAACTAGAATGACTGAAAATGAATTGGCAAAAGTAATTGTTAATACGTGCTACAAAATTCATGTTGAACTTGGTCCCGGATTGTTGGAATCGGTTTACGAAGAAATACTTTATTACGAATTAACTGCACAAGGTTATAAAGTTGACAGACAAAAGGGAATTCCTTTGTTTTGGGGAGATTTAAAAATGGATATAGGTTTTAGGGCTGATTTAATTGTGGAGAATAAAGTTATTGTTGAACTTAAATCGGTTGAATTGATTGCTCCTGTTCATCCTAAAAGGCTTTTAACCTATCTTCGGCTCACTAAAATTAAATTGGGATTATTAATAAATTTTAATGAAGCTTTAATTAAAGATGGAATTACACGGGTAGTTAATGGATTGTAAACTAAAAAATCTTTGCGTCTTTGCGTCTTTGCGAGAAAAAAAGGTGCGAAGTCGCAAAGGGAATACTAAAAAATGAATAAAACATTTATACACGAATCAGCCTTCATCGATGCAGGTGCAAAGATTGGCGAAGGCACAAAAATCTGGCATTTCTGTCATGTAATGGGAACTGCCGAAATTGGCGAAGATTGCGTATTGGGTCAGAACGTTTTTGTTGGCAACAAGGCAAAACTTGGCAACAATGTAAAAGTCCAAAACAATGTTTCCCTGTACGAGGGAGTGGTTTGTGAAGACGACGTTTTTCTTGGCCCGTCAATGGTTTTTACAAACGTAATCAACCCGCGAAGCAATGTAAACAGGAAAGAGGAATTCAGGAAAACGCTTGTTAAAAAGGGTGCTTCAATTGGCGCCAATGCAACAATTGTTTGTGGTATTACTTTGGGCGAATATTGTTTTATTGGGGCTGGTGCAGTTGTTACAAAAGATGTTTTACCATTTGCATTGATGGTTGGTGTTCCTGCCCGTCAAAAAGGCTGGGTCAGCAAATCGGGTGCTATTTTGGGCAGCGATTTAATTTGCCCCGAAACCGGAGAAAAATATATCTTAGCCAACGGATTTTTAAAACCACAAAATCCTGATACCTGATACTTTTGACTTTTGACTTTTTACTTGTCTTGATACTCTGTACTAAATACTTGATAACTAAAAATGAAACGATTTGCATTAATTGGCGCGGCAGGCTACATTGCCGACAGACACATGAAAGCGATAAAGGAAACCGGTAATGATTTGGTTTGTGCAACCGATCGCTTTGATGTAATGGGACGCATCGACAGTTATTTTCCCGATGCCGATTTCTTTCTTGAAATTGAAAATCTCGACAAATACATGGACGATTTGCGCCGTGCCGGAAAACCCATCGATTATGTCAGCATTTGCACGCCAAATTACATGCACCCGTCGCACATTCGTTTTGCCTTGCGTAACGGGGCACACGCAATCTGCGAAAAACCTTTGGTCATTTACCCGAAGGACATGCACATTATCAAGGACATTGAGGCTGAAACAGGCAAAAAAGTCTATACCATTTTACAGTTGCGCTATCACAAAACAATCCTTGAATTAAAAAAGAAGATTGATGAAAGTCCTGAAAAAATGTTCGACGTTGATTTAAGTTATATTACAACCCGCGGAAACTGGTATCTGAAAAGCTGGAAAGGAAACGTTGATAAATCGGGGGGTGTGGCTACAAATATTGGCATTCATTTTTTCGATATGATAACATGGATTTTTGGCAATGTAAAAGAAAATATAGTACATGTTTACAATCCCGATAAAGCTGCCGGTTTCCTTCAACTCGAAAAAGCGCGTGTCCGCTGGTTTTTAAGTGTCGATGCGGCCGACCTGCCCAAAGAGGCTACCGACAAAGGGAAACGAACTTTCAGGTCGATTACTGTAAATGGAGAAGAAGTTGAATTTAGTGAAGGCTTTACCGATCTGCATACCGAGACCTATCGGAATATTCTGAATGGCAACGGCTTTGGAATTGATGATGCACGCGAAAGTATCGAACTCACCGATTTTGTGAGAAACGCAAAACCAATAGGTTTGAAGGGCGAATATCATCCGTTTTTAAAATAATCCGGCAATAGTTTTTCTAAAATCCATATCTCAGTTTTCAACCCTTCAAAGTTGTTTCCTGCATGCAAACAGCCAACCCCTTTTCCCCTTTTCCCTTTCCTTCACAGAAACCCTGAACTCTAAACTGATCAGGTCAGTATATTCAAATGCGCAGGATTTGTTATTGAAACTTCGTCTTCCAACTTTCTTTTCTAACTTTAAACCCGGAACACTAAAACCGGTGTACACTTAAATAAATCAGCAACTGAAACAATTACTTTTAAGTCAAATGATATAACCATGAATAGTATAGAATTGATGAATTTATACTGGACAACTTCAGGAATATTTCCGGGGCAGGGTGAAATTAGCAGGTTTGAATTTAAGGATAGGGTTGAAGCCTCTGCCAAAGCCGGTTTTAAAGGTATCGGAATCTGGCATACCGACCTGGAACACACCCTTCAGCAGAGATCGCTAAAAGAAATGAAAAGAATTTTGGATGACAACGGTATAAAACATATTGAACTTGAGTTTATCAGCGACTGGTTTCTTGATGGGGCAAGAAAAGCGGAATCAGACAGCCGCAGGAAAAGATTGTTTGAAGCCTCCGAAATTTTACAAGCTAAGCACGTGAAAGTGGGTGACTTTTACAGCTCGGTTTGTCCGATACCAAAAATTATCGATTCGTTTACAGAATTATGTACCGAAGCTGATAAATTTGGGGCCACCATCGGTTTTGAAATTATGGGTTGCGCCATGATCAACAACATAAAAGACGCCGTAACAATGGTTGAAAAAGCAGGAGTGAATAACGGCGGTTTAATCATTGATATATACCAGGTCGCAAATCTCGGCATCACCTGCGGGGAAATCAGCAGCATTCCCCTGAAGTATCTAATCAGTGTCGAATTAAACGACGGAACAATGCCCGGAAGCCCCAATTATGATCCTGACAACAGAAATTTCTGCGGCGAAGGGGAATATGATATCAAAGGTTTTATAAACTGTGTGATGAACATGGGTTATACAGGACCGTGGGCGGTAGAAATCATTTCTGAGAAACTGTCAAAGTTACAATTGAATGAAATGTGTACAAGAGCATTCAACACTTCCATGGCCGAATTCAATATTTTACAAACAAGTCAGTAAAACCTGCCTTGTATAAAAGTTCACGTTAAATTTCATGCCTGTAATTTTATATGAAGTTGGGTATAGCAAATAATCATAAAAGCAAGACGGAACATAAAACTGTCGAATTTAAATAAATGAAAAAAATTCAGTTCCTTTTTATTTTTTTTGGAGTCATCTTCAGTTGCTTTAATAGTTTGGCGATTCAGCCCGGGAAAATAAATGTACTTGTGCTAACTGAACGGGGCGGGCAGCACGAGAGTTTTGTGCGTGCAGCTTTTCAATGGCTAACGCAGGAAAAGGAAAAACTGAACATTGAATGGACAGAAATCAATAATACAAAACCCGTTAACGATTCGTATCTCAAACAGTTTGAATTGATCATTCAACTTGATTTTCCGCCTTACTCCTGGACACAGGATGCCGAAAAGCTTTTATCTCTTATATCGAAGAAGGACGTGGTGGGTGGATTGGATTTCATCATGCCACATTACTTGGCGAATTTGACGGTTACAAAATGTGGAACTGGTTCTCCGAATTTATGGGCGACATTCGTTTTCAGAATTATATTGCACAACTTGCCGATGGTACGGTTCGCGTGGAAGACAGCAGTCACCCGGTGATGCAGGGAGTATCGGCAAAATTTATGCTCAGGGCCGATGGTGGTACACCTTTAACAAATCGCCGCGGCCAAATGTGCACGTTTTAGCCAATGTTGACGAAGATTCCTACTCTCCGCAAACCGATATTAAAATGGGTGATCATCCGGTTGTTTGGGTAAACGAGCAGAAAAAAGCACGAAATGTATATTTCCTGATGGGCCACAGCAACAGGCTTTTCGAATCGGAAGATTTTAAAACCATGTTTGCCAATGCAATAATCTGGGCCGGAAATAAATAAATAAATAGGGTTTAATTGAAAATCAGATATGCTTGAAAAACATGTCACACTGCGCATTCGGAGTTTGCATAAACAAACTTCTACTATGTTCAGATCAACTAAGTAATTCGAATGATTAAATGTAGTATTTATATTTATGCAACCCCTAAATCCCTAAAGGGGACTTTAGCATCTTCCGGGAGTGTACAAGGTTCGGAACGGTAGCCCCCTTTAGGGGGTTGGGGGTAAAAATGTGACAACATATTATTTCAATTACCTAAGAATTAATAACAAATAAAACAAATTAGCAATGAAACTAAAAAACATCCTTTTCAGCATTTTAATCCTTTTTACAACTGTTTATTCACAGGCGCAGAATAATGGCCAGTACCCTGCAAATTACGCAGGCGCTCCCCGTTTTAAGGCGCTGATTTATTACACAACGCAGGCCGAAAGCGACCATGTGGTTTTTGCACAGCAAACCGTCGCGTTTTTTAAAAAACTAACCTGGGGCGAAGGCTTTATTCTTGATGTTACCACCGACTTTTCGGAATACAACTACACCAAATTAATGGAATACGACATTGTTATTATGCCCGATGGTATGCCGGGCAGTGAAGCCGAACGCTGGGTTTTTGAAAAGTACATGGAAAATGGGGGAGGCTGGCTTGGCTTTCATGCCTCGGCGTACAACGACAAATCGACAAACTGGCCCTGGCTTATAAATTTTTTGGGAGGCGGTGTTTTTTACTGTAACAACTGGCCGCCGCAACCTGTACTGGCTGAAGTTGACAATAACACACATCCTGTCACCAAAAATCTTCCGGGCTCTTTTGTGGTTCCGGCAAGCGAATGGTATCAATGGAATCCCAGTCCGCGGCTAAACAGCGATGTGGAGGTGCTGCTTTCCATTTCGCCAAAAAACTACCCGCTGGGAATAAAAGATGTGGTGAGTTTTGGCGACTGGCCCATTGTGTGGACAAACAAAAAATACCGGATGATTTACATGAACATGGGGCATGGCGACGAAGAATATACCGATGCAACTCAAAAGCTTTTATTTATCAACGCATTTCGCTGGGTGGTAAGCCGCAACCCCAATGGAGATCCGTTTAAAAAATAACTTTTTGTGATGAAAGTAAGTATTTCCAATTTCATACCTTTTCAAGTCTCAAAACTTTGAATGTGATATGAAAAATCTTTAACAGATACAACGATGCCAGCAAAATCAAAAACTCTTTTATTCCTGTTAGTAATAACCTTTGTTTTTATACAATGCCAGCAACGCATCACAAATGAGGCGTTTTCTTTCGATAAAATATATTACTATGCGATACAGGAAGATGTCGCAAAAATTGTAAACGCGATTAATTCCATCCCTGATGACAGCTTGTCCTCAGACCAAAAAGAAATTAAAGAAAAGTACATATCACGATTTCAAACTAAAACAGAAAAATTCGATTTTAAAACCCGGGATTCGCTAATTAATAACGTCCTGACCATCTTTCAAAATTACTGGAGCGACGTTTTAATGAAAAAGAAATCGTTAAGAGAATCTGAGAAGGAAAATGGATTGCTAATGGTAAAATACTTTCAATCCAACTTTTTCAAAAACGGGCAAGTATCAGAAAATGAGATCAAAGTTGAAAATATTACTTCCATTTTAAGTAATCTGCTCAGGCAAAATGGTTATTACCCGCGGATTGACAGAACAGGTAATATTTTGGATTTGATTATCTGGACAAAACAATCAAAAGAAATTTATACTGTAAATTTAGCAGATACTACAGTAAATGTTCCTGTTGTTTTTATTGATAGTACCATCACACTTGGTTGGGAAGGATATGCCACATTTGACCATTTTTACCCGGGAGGCTGGACCGGAGGTGATACCTTGTATTGCATAAAAAAAGACTATGATATTAACAGTGAGAAATTTAAGGTAAGTTATTTAACACATGAAACTCAACATTTAATTGACTTCAGGATTTATTCCGGAATTTCAGGTTGGCCTGCTGAATACAGGGCAAAACTTGCAGAATTGTCTGTGGCTGAAAAAACGGTTTATGATTTAACAAATGCGTTTCTTAAGGGACACAAAAATGATTCACGTTTAACTCATCCTTATGCAGAGTATAGGGTAATTGGGAATTTATCAAAAGAAATTTTCAACGAAAAATTTGTAACAGATACTTTAAGATGGAAAGTGATTTCATACCTCGAAATAAACAATGCTTCCAGAAAATTATTAAAACAAAATTCAATACATCTTAAGAAAAAATAAAAGCTCAGCAACCTCAGGATTTACTTACTTTGCAATCCTTATTCAAATTTTTAACCATGAAAACATATTCCTTTTTAAAGTTATACTACTGATATTCCTTTTTTCATATAATAGTTTTGCACAGGTTTCAAGGCCGGAATACAATTCGGGCAAGGGATTTTTTGTACTCGATGGAAAATTGTACGATGCAGGTGGAAATGAATTTATTCCGGTTGGTGCAAATTCAGCGGTATTCTGGCAATCAGAGGCAAATGGAATGAAATCGTTTCCGGATATGAAAAAAGCAGGTGCCAACAGTGTTCGCATTGTTTCCGTTACAAATGATGCAGTCAATTCGTGGTCGTGGCAAAGCAGTTTTACAAAACAAAAGCATGTGTGAAAGCGAGTGTGGATAACAAGTTGATCCCCATTCTTGAGTTTCACGATGTTACCTGCGGAAACGGTTATGATGATGATAAAGATGGAAAAAACCTGAAAAAATGTGTGGATTACTGGTGCACACCCAACCTGGTGTCGCTCTGCAATGAATATGAAAAATACCTGATTGTGAATGTAGCCAACGAATGGGGGCCGACAAATTCAGGGTGGCGCGATGGTTATAAAAAGGCAATTACCGCAATGCGGGCCGCTGGAATTAAAAATACCATCTTAATTGATGCCGGTGGTTGCGGACAAAACCCGGCCACACTAATTAATTATGCCCAGGAACTCCTTGATTTTGACCCTGAAAAGAACATCCTGTTTGCCATTCACTTTTACGGAGTTTGGATGACAAAAGAAAAAAGCAAGGCCAGTTGGCAGTTTTATGTGGAAGATTACCTGCAGATGTTTAAAACCAAAAAGTTGCCGGTTATTGTTGGCGAATTTGGTTGGACCGGCGCTCCCGATAACTTTACTCTTTACGACCCAAAAAAGATTATTTCGGAATGCAATCAACATGGAATCGGCTGGTTATTTTGGGCATGGAACAGCCAAACCGATGAAACCTATTATAACATTGTTGCCAACTACACCAAAGGGTTTTCAACCGATAACGATTTAACGGAACATGGAAAATACATTGTAAATCAATTCCGGGAAAACGCAAAAGAAGCAAAGTCATTCACAATAACTTCTTCCGGCAATCCTGAACTTGAAGTTGGCCAAACCTTCCTGCTGTACCCCAATCCTTTGAATTTAGGCACATTAAATATCGATTACAGAAATACGGGAAAAGAGAAAATCAGTCAAATCCGGATTAACAATTCGCACGGTTGTATGGTTAAAAAAATAGAAATTAACGATGAGATGCCATACCAGCTGCAGTTACATGACATCCCTTCCGGAGCCTATTTTGTGCAATTCATCAGCGATGCAGGAAATTTCAGCAGTAAGTTGATCATCATGAATTAATAACTGACCCGTTTACAAAAATCGGGACAAGCTCTCCGGAAACGTGACGAAAACCCGCACCCGAAACTCTGAACTTTGTCCCGATAGCTATCGGGATGAACTCTAACCCAGTACCTGCCTACTGCTTACTGCTGCTAATAACTGGTTTGACCCGTAACCCGAACTTTAAACCTTAAACTTTAAACTTTCAACTTTAAACTCCCTCCTCCAGAACTCCTCATCCGATAAGCATTCATCGCCGTTTTTCCCAATTTGTTAATCAGGCGCGAGTTAACCACAAAACCAACAGGTGCGCCAATGATGGGTATCAGTTGGGCCATTTTTGCGAGGTCGATATAGTCGCGGTATTCCTGCTGAAAATTTCGCCAGTCAAACTGATGGATATCATCCGGAAGTTCTTTGCTTTTCTGATCCCAGTCAACCATTTTGAGGTAAACATTTCGCCTGTGTACATGACTTGAGAATGCAAGTTCAAAAATATGCAGGATATAAACCCTTTCCTTATAATCTTTTACATTAAACCCATACATCGAACAAATATCAAACAGCAGTTTTAGTTTAAGACCAATTAAAATCGGGAAGTCAGCAAAACCCAGCAGTATTCCGCCTGCACCGGTTATTCCCCCTTCAACGGCAGCCGTGTTTTTGTAAAATTTTATCCGTTGCCTTACAGCATCCTCGTGTTCCTGCATCGTGAGGCCCGACAAAGGTTTGGCTGTAGTATAATGAGCGCCAAACAAAACCCCGCGTATCATTTGTTTGATGGTTGCTGTAAGAGCCTGGTGTACTTTTTCGGGAATCCACGTATTGATTTTTACCTGTATAGTTTTCGACAGTTGGTTGAAAAGCGATGGCTTTTGAAGCATTTGCCTTTGCCACGCCCTTAATTCCGAAAGTATTTCCTGCTGATAATCATTCATTGTAAACCTGAACCCGTTTTATTGCAAATGTAATTATCATTCCAACAGGCAA
>JADIYN010000039.1 GCA_016705335.1 Draconibacterium sp.
TGATGGTTGTTTTGGCAATGTTTTTGATTTTATGGAAAGCCGTTTACCTGAAAGCCGGTTTCTTTATGGATGGGATATCCCACCTAAAAATGGTCACGAGAACACATGGATGAACTGAAAATTCATTTCAGAGGACCATTTGCTTTATAAAATCAGAAAAGAACTTGGTACTGATTTTCCAATTGATGAAGACAAATTAAAAGCCTGGGAAAGATAGAAGCGGTGATTGTAAAACCACAACCTTCTGAAATTTGAAAAAGATTGTTGAATTATTCAATATAGCCATCGAACAATGGAAAAGAGGTAGTTGGTCCGGACCTGGTTTCAGAACTTGATGCCTTTTCTTTTGAGCGTAAACTTCCTGAAAAAGAAAAAAGTGAATTGACGAAACGATTGGGTGGCACGTTATTTTTGTCGCCGATGAAGAAGTTTCCGATTATTTCAATAAAGATTCCACGGTGAAGATTGAATCACTGGGCGGACTTTTTATTTCGCTAAACGATCCGAAAACCGGAGCCTCTTATAATCTTCCTGATGAATCGGGGACACGTTTAGCTGTCGGCGAAATAAAAATCTCAGCATTTTTAAGCAAGAAAGATGGAGGAATTGAAATAGGTTTGAAAGACAACGCCATTGTTTTGTCAGGTGGTGAAGGAGACGGGTTTTTAAATGAGATTATGCCTTCGGGCGATGTGCCTTTAAAATTCACCGTTTCAGCTGGTTTTACCGGAAAAGAGTTTTATTTCGATCATATCGACCTATTAAAAGATATTTTGGATGATGGTAAAGATGAAGAAGGAATCTGATCCTGCAACGTTACGATCTGTTGAACCTTCAGCTCTTTGAAACCTGAATCGAAAAACAAAACAAACGGAGAAAGCAAGACTTTAGAAAATCAGCCTTATATTTTGTTATTCCAATTCATAAAGATTTGGATCTCCTTTATTTTGATAATGTTAAATGGGATTACGGACCAATAACAAAGATGGTGTACTGGGAGGTTATTTAAAAGTACTTTCGACATTTTCTTCAAAATTAGGTCCTGTTATTGTAAGGTACAGAAAACACCGGATTGGGAATTGCTGTTTCCCCACCAAATCGTAGAGGAGATTTAGGAACAACCGATTCTCTTTTGGATTTACACCACCCAATGGAATGGGTCTCGAGAATAGATTCTGAAATAATTACAGGCGGAGGATTTCTTGAACTTGATTTCGATAATCATCGTTATGCAGGTGTTCTGGATTTAAAACTGGCACTCGAAAAACGCGCAATCGGAATTATAGCGATTGGTTTGATAAATACCCTTTTGCCAAAATGGTAGAAAAGATTCTCGGTCTTGTCAGTATCAGCGTTTCATTTAATCCGCCAATTCCTTTGGCATTTGATTCACTAAATGCCGTGGGAGGTATTGTTGGAATTTACCGGACAATAAGTGGACATTTTGCAGGAGCGAATTCAAAACAGTGCAATGAAATCGATAATGTTTCCCGGAAATGTTATACAGAATGCTTCAAAAATAATCAGTGATTTAAGAGCTGTTTTCCTCCGCAAAAAAACATTATGTGGTGGCGCCATTCTTTAAAATTGGTTATGGTTCGCCAACATTTATTAAGAAATTGATTTAGGGTTTTCTGGCAGATTACATTTGCCGGAAGACTTATTTTGCGGTAGCCTAGGCATTTACCTGCCTGACAAGGATGCGAAAAAAGCCTGGGGAAATTCATATTGATATTTTTGGAGATTTTAATTTTGCCTCATATATCCTGATTGAGCGCAGGCTTCTAGCGCTTCGAATTTAGTTGAAGTTGTGCTGACCGGTGGCTTTGTTTTTATGTTGGATTGGGGTAGCAATCCGCAATTTCTTTTATCCGTGGGCGGATATCACCCGCGTTATAAAAAACCTGCAAAGTTTCCGGATGTACCCAGGGTTACCGCCCTTATTAAAAAAAGTGAAGATATTCGGTTAACCTGCGAATTATACCAGGCAATCACATCAAACGCTTACCAGGTAGGTTTTAGTGCCGAACTGGTGATTAAAAAAGGGAATGTAAAGGTGTGCGGCTTTTAGGATTTAATGCTCTGTTTCAGTTTGACCCATTTTATTTTGAAACTGATATCCGGATTAGCGTTGAAGTTTCATACCGTGGCCGTTCCTTTTTCGGGGTTGATCTTGAGTTTTTACTCAGCGGTCCTGAAAAAATGGCGTGCACAGGGATATGCTAAAATTAAGGTGTTATTCTTCTCTTTAAAAGTTAAATTCAATATTAGCTGGGGTGAAAAACAAAAGATTGCTCCTGTATTTATTAAACCCGATGAATTACTTGAAAAACTAAGATCTCAGTTGCAGCAATCCGGCAACTGGACAGCTAAAATCCCTGATGGATTCAACGGGGCAGTTTCGTTTCGAAGTCTTGAAGAAGCAGAAAAACAAGACCAGGTATTTATTCATCCGGCCAGTTTTCTTGAACTGCGGCAAAATCTGATTCCCTTAAACACAACCATCGGGAAAATGGGAAATAAAACTGTTGAGGTGAAAACAAGTTACAGGATCTCGGACTATACATTTGGTAATGGACAACCTGTGGAAGCTAAAACTCAGCCACCTTTACAGGATTATTTTTCGCGTGGCCATTTTGAAGATTTAACTGATGATGAAAAATTATCAACGCCCGATTTTGACCTGATGACTGCAGGTGTTAAAGTGGCACCTGGTGAATTATTTGATATTCCGGCAAATGATATTCAATCTACACCAAATGATTTTGAAGATATCATTTAGAGGAAAAGGAAAGTATTAAAACACAAAGTACTGACAACTGGCAGGGAGAACGAATGATAAACTTTAGTGGAATAAAAAAGCGAATAGATGTTGCCAAGCCGGAGGAATTATTTGGTGTTGTTGACCAGGTGCCCGGACCGAAAGGAAAAGCCTATAAAATATTGTCGAAAGAAGCACTTGATATTCCTGGACAATTAAAAGAACAGTATTTCAACAGTTATTCAGGGGCAAAAGATTATTTGCTGACACACTGGCCAAAGGAAGAACAAAGAGATTGGCAGGTTTTGCCTTCGGAAATTGAAGAAAGCGATAAGGTTTTAATTGGGTAGATGGTGGCAAGAATTTAGAAATAAACAATAAATAATAAGCGATGATAAATTTTGAAGAATTGAAAATTAAGGAGAGTGAACTGTTGGATAAGGAAAAGTGGAACGGTTTGCTGGATGACACAAAAAGGTATTTCGAAGGCAATGTAGGAATTGGTGTAGATGCTCCAATTGCCAAATTATCTTTAGGCCCTTCATTAAACAAATTGAAGCTCGCACTTTATCAGAATAATGAAGGAACCTCATATTACGGAATGGGAGTAACAGCAGGTCATTTCTATTTTAATATCGGCAATCCCCAGGCTAAATATGCTTTTCTTGACAGAGCTGGTGATAATGCACTTGAGATATTAACTATTCAGGGAAATGGAAATGTTGGGATAGGAACCGCAACACCCACATCTAAATTACATGTTAATGGTTCGCTCACCTGCGGTGACTTAAAAGCAAATGTTGTTCAGTTCACCCGTATGAAATCTGCTATTGGGGAGTTTGCAGCAATTACTGCCGCAGGAGCTGATATTTCGGGTAATTTAAAATCAAACAGATTAGAATGTGCGGGAGTTCACACTACTACATTGTTTGCTACAAGTCTTAGAAATATCGGAGATAAAAAAAATGTACAATACAACACGGCAACAGGTAAAATAGGTGGGGATAACTCAACCAGGAAAGACAAAAGAAACATAACCCCTTTAAAGGATGATTTTGGCAAGATTATGCAACTGCAGCCCCGTAAATATACCCGCCCTTTCGAACCGGACAACTGGGAAATCGGATATATTGCAGAAGAAGCAAAATCACTGGGTCTCGAACAATTACTTTTTTATGACGAAGAAAATAACCCCGATGGAATAAACTACCGGAAACTGTGCCTCTATCTTGTTGAAGTTCTCAGGGATCACGAACGCAAACTCAATCCAAATTCACCTTATCTGGAGAAATATGTTGAGAATGAGCAATCATAAAACCGATTATTTGTGTTAGAATATAAACAGAGGCAAATTATTAATGCATATTGCTGATTATTTGACATAAGATTTACAGCAGTTAGAACATAAAAAAAGCCTTTCATAGAAAGGCTTAACTTGTGTTTTATTAAGATGTGACCCTAAGCGGAAAGGTGTTGAACTTTTTATTTGAAGATTATGATGCTGTTTTTAAATTTATGAAAGCCAAAAACGGCAGCAGAAGAAGAATATCAATTTGTAAGTTAAAAGTATAACCAATTATATGGCTGTACTAGTTCCTATGTTAAAACCAAAAACCGACACATTTGAACCTTAAATCTGCAAGTCATTGTTGAGAAAGGCTGTAAGTGTATTCAAATGAATGCTTTACAGCTTCGGGAGAATTAGTGCTGCCAAGCAATAATTCACATGTCAAATTCTCATGTAAAAGTATTGTCCATGTGGAGGAAGTACTGTAGCAGCTTCCTGAATTGCAGTTACTTTTTCTTGTGCTCTTGGGGAATAAAAAAATCATTTGAAATGCTTCTGGTAGGAATTAATGTGTTTGCCATACCAACTTTTATCAGTCAGGCGTAAAAAAATACCTGCCCTGACGGATGGGTTTAAAACTGCCCTTGCCGGGAGCATAACATATCGCCAAATACGCCATGAAAGATAAAAGGTCTGTCTGTAAACAGCCGCTATACGAGGATGTTGCTGCATAAAAATAAACCAGTTTAAATAGGTTTTTATAGCTGACATTTTATTGTATTGAAGGCAGTTTGGATTACCAAGTAAGAGGGATGAAACAGCAAGCCAGGCACCGCTTTCTTTTCTGAATTTATCAAAGGCCTCTAATACGATTTGCGGGTTTTCTCTTTCCGACAATAAAAAGGTCATACGACTGCCGGAGCAGAACGTTTGCATTTGAATAGCTTTTATCGTTTATCTGTGCATTCAGCATGTTATGCACAATCAGATGAGTGAAACTGGGAGCATATATTTCATGCTCAGATGGAATTCTTTGTTTGTCCCTCAAAATATTCTAAGCTTTAAATTTTCTGTCATTAAGCGGGTTCATCACCTCGCGGTGAATTTCAATAGCTGCCGGATAATCGTAATTTACCAATCCCGGAAAATGTTTCATTTCGCTGTGAACGGCTGAATTGTATTTTGTCTCTGGCTGAAATCCCAGGCTTTGCAAACATTCGGCAGCCGCGAGAACTTCATCATCTTTAACCAGAAAATCAATGTCGCCAATCATTCGTTCGGCGGGATCGGTGTATAACCCCAATAACAAATGCGCTGTGCCTTTCAACAAGACAGGGGCAATCCCGTTTGCATTCAGCAGTTTCGCAATTTCAGCTACCTGATTGATAATTTTTTGTTTCGGTTCCCGGTTAAGGTTTGCCAGTTCAGCAACATGTAACCTTAATTCTTCCGGCATAAAATCGGTAAGTCCGGCATTTTTCATTCGGATAAACCAGGTAGGCAAAACAAATTGGTTGCTGGCATTAAGAACCACCTCTTCCCAATTGAAATTGTTGTTCTTTATTGCTTTCAATATCTCTTCCCTCGGTTCGGGATACCTGCCAATTGTAAGGCATTTACCGATAATTAGCATGGATGTATTACCCTTCATAGCTCAGTAAACTTTTAATGCCTGATACCATTTTCTCATTGTCGGAATAAGTCATCCGGTAAAATGGTGTTTTTTCAACCCATTCAAAAAAGGCTTTTACAAATGCTGGTTTCGGATTAACCCAGGTTTCTTTTAACAAAAACTGAAGCGCTTCTTTTTTACTTACGTCAGTAATACTGAAACCGCTTCCAGCCTGATAACTAACAGAAATAAAACCGGATACACGAATTCCATTTAACATGTTTTCTGAGAAATTATTAACTGGTAAATACCTGACCATTTTACCAGTCGAAGCTTTTTCAGGTACTTTTCCACCCAGTTCGGGATAATATTTGGAAAGTACAGAAAAAGCGCCATCCTTAACCGACATGGAAGCCGGGAAGGGATAAACATGTCCATCGGGGGTGGCTGCAACAAAATCGTCGGAAATATAATCCAGTCCGTTCGCTTTCAGTATTGCGGAAACCGTACTTTTACCACTACCTGCAGCAGCCGAAAAAATGATGGCGTTATTGTTATAATAAACACCCGATGCATGAAGCGTACACATCCATCCGGTAAAAGACTTTTTGTAAATAATGCTGTAAATCAGTTGCGATATGGCGCCGCTGTAATATTCCACCATATCAAAATTAAAAGCCTCCGTTATTTTATGGTTACAGGAAACAACAATAAATTCCCGGAACGATAGCAACGGATGTGATGTTTTGAAACAGACTGTTCTCCTGTTTCGAGATGAGAAACGAGGATGGACCAAATGTAGTAACCACCCATCCTGATAATCAATGCGGATGATTGTTTTTCCAAATTTATAATAACTGATAAAGCTGAAATTTTCGGGTACAGGTTCAAGTTTTGCTTCCTTCTTTTTTGAAACCTGATCTCCACTTTGCTTACTGTTTAGTGTTCTCGTGTATTGAATTATCTCATCAACAAAAGTATCGATGTCCGATTCAGAACTGTCATATTTTTTACGGCAAACCTTTTTTATTACGGCTGTTTTTTTTTTTCCTCCAAGAATTTGTTGTAAAACAAAAAAGCGGGTTCTTCCAAAAAGCAAAAACGACCCGCTTCGTTTAAACCAAACAGCGTGGGCATTGCTAAAATCCTGAATTACCAATGGGTATTTATCAGTATTTATTTTTAGTTTTCATTGCGATAAAAAATAACAATAATGAGCTGTTCAACAAACACAGAAGCCGGTTTTAAACCGGCTTCTGCTTAATTGTAAATTTAACTTTTCGTTTATTCTGTTGTTTACCATCCATCTCCTGGGGCATCAGGAAGAGTTGATTGTGCGCTGCTTTGTTTTGTTGACAGAAACAAAACAGTTGCTGCTGTTAGCGCGGAGATTCCTGCTTTTTGAATTGCCTGTTTACGTGTAATCAACGGTGCATTCTCTTTTTTATCTGCTGTTATCTTTTTCATGATATCTTTCTTTTTATTATTATTCACTGATGACTACTTTTCTTGTAACTCTTCCTGTTTTTTGCTCAATGCTGATGGAGGTAAACACCGGCGGGCATTTTTGCGGCATCAATCCTGAGCAACCCTGTTTTCTCTGCATTCTTTCTGTAATGTAGTTTTCCATCAACACCATAAACTGCAATTACATCGCTTGAATTGATATTTCCTTTAATGTAAATTGCACGGTCGCGGGTGTAAACCTGCAGGTTGTTTTCGAGTTCACTAACTTCAGTAGTTGCCGAACTTGTATGCAGGAAGAAGTTTCCGGCACCTTTTGTTTGTTCGGTAATGGTAACCGTATATTTTGCCCCGGCAACATCGAGTTGGGTCATGGTTTTAGCTGCCCGGTCTTCAAGATTAACGGCAGCATCGGTAGGCAGATTCATTGCCTCGGCGCTGAACGTGATTTCAGTTCCGGCCGGAGCATCGATACCCAACGGGATTACAAGTTCGTTAAACCGGTTATCGGGTAAAGCCTGGATGGCAAAATCAACTCCGTTGTCTTCAACGAGTTTGGTGTAAAGCGCAAAGTTTTTATCGGCTTTAAACATTCCTGCATCGTAAGTCACATCCAAACCGATTGTCATGTTCCGGTTAAAAGTAACTATGGTCTTACTTAATTTTTCTTTTCCGCTGGCTGCCAGTTGAATGGTTGGCCAAGCTGTTTCTCCTGATTTTAAAGGAACCGAAAGCTGATGCGTTTGCATGGCTTCTGTAACACTGAAAGTCAAGCCGGAGTTGTCTTTTGCACGGATAAAGAATCCTTGTCCGGCCTGAATGTGGCTTTGCGCTAAAGTACCGGATTCTGTATTATTGATGGTGACATACTGGCTGGTGGCAGCATCCCAAACATACAATGCGGCAAAGTTTTCATCAAGTTGGTCGGAGTTTACAGTGAGCAGGTTGTTGGTTGCATCGGCTGAAACCGTTGCATTAATTGCCGAAGTATAAGGATTTCCCAGCGCATTCCATCCATACAAATCGCGGGCAAGCAATTTTGAAACATCGCTTGTATTAATGTTGCCAGTGTAACTAGCAACACCGGGAGTTGCGCGCAAAACAGTATATCCGGTTCCGGGAGAAAAACTTCCTTCAGTGTCGGCGGTGGGGTAGTTGGTGTCCCATGTATTTGTGCTTTCATTATATTCAGTTGCTGCTCGTTTCCCGGTTTTCTCGGCAATGCTGTTATCTGCAAGGGTTGCGAAATCCCAAATGTTTTGCGAAGCTACCGGTGCGGCCACCACATGCCATTTACCGGTTTCGGCTAAGTAGCTTTCGAAGGTTACATTTCCGGTTGCATTTCCGGCAACAATTAGCGAACCTGCATTGGTGGCGCTGCTGCTTTGTATGGTGAGGCTTCCGGCTGCATCGATGGTAATGTTGTTGCAATCGGCAGAAGTACCTGCAGCGACAATAACAGTTTTGCCTGATGGGATGGTTACATCGGTTGCGGATGTTGGAACATTGCCGTCGGACCAGTTGCCTGCAGTTACCCAGTCATTGTTTACGGCGCCGGTAAAGGTTCCGTTGGTAAGTGTTTTAAAAGTTACAACGTCGCCATAACTGGTACCGGCTGAATTGGTAGCATAAGCACGCATATGGTAAGTGGTATTGGGACTTAACCCTGTGATTGATTCACTAAAAGAGCCAGTTCCCGAACCATTGACATCCTGGGTTACGCCCGTTTCACCAATAGTTGGTGTGGCATCGGTAGTTGAATATACAACTCCGCGTTCAGTCACAGTAGAGCCGTTATCGGCAGTCACATTACCACCCATTGTTGCTGATGCGGCATTGTAGGTGTTTATTGTTGTAGTTGTTACCGATGGCACGGTAGAGAGGCTAAGCTGAATATTATCGAAATCGACGTAATCTTCGGGAGTATTTGATGTTTTACCATAAACAGATATTCTGAGTTTTGCCGTACTGGTGTTCAAGCTGGCAACCGCAATAGAAGTCGTGGTCCACGTACAATTACTAAGAGACGGATCAAAATGGTTATAATAAACATCCTGTCTAAAAAGGTTGATATTGCCGCTGGTATGCGTATTCAAAACATTATCTGACACATCCAACTCTTCTACCGTGTATGAAGCATTGGCACCATACCAGCTAAAAGCCTGCGCGGAAAAATCTAACGAAACAAGACCTGTGGCAACTGTGCTTTGAATATCTGAAATATTTATTGTTTGTGAAAATGTGGCCTCCACATTTGCTGAACCATCATAGAGTTCCAGGACCCAGCCATGGATTTCTTGATCTTCCTCTCCAAAATAAGCAGGTGTAGCCACAAATGCAGATGCATGGGAACCAGTAGCTGACCATCCGGTAGTATTTCTTGTTTCTCCGTCCCCGTTTATTACAAGGTTTGTTCCGAATGAAGTTGCAAAACTTGTCGCAGGGAAGCATAATAATAATTGACTAATAATAGCTACAACTAATGTTGATTTTTTCAAATAAATTCTTTTCATAAATTGCTAAAATTTGAATTAAGCGTTATTTAATTATGGTTTTTTCTGAATTTTTGTTTTTTACAAAATAAAGCTAAATTCAATAGTTATTACTTCATAATTGCTGATAATTAAAATTTAATTCAATTTAAAACGTGTGATAAATTTCATTTGTTCTTTTTGAAATGCAACCATTAGGTTTTTGAGGCAAGAAATTTTTGTTTTTAACAAAAACGACCCAGCAACTGCCGGATCGTTTTTGTTAATTTTTATCATATTGAAAACTCTTACCACTCACTGCCAGGACCATCTGCGAGATTTTAAGCTGCACTTTTTTGTTTTGAGCATTAATCCCTGCGATTCTTCGGTAATTCAACCACTGCCTTTTTTGCATTCAATATAGAGTAAGCCGATATGAGTTTGCAACTCAATATTTAACTAATATCATCTACAGAAACAATCTTTCAATCTCAACATAGCCTGTTTCAATATCCACTTGCCACAAGAATAGTATGTTTTAAAGATCCGGGCTCAGAGAGTCAAATTCCGCTAACTAAATAGGAGAAATATACCTCCAAAGGCTTTAAAGACTTTTTAATGACATTTGGAATATTGATATCTATAATATCGGTCATACTCGTATTGGTGGCAATGATATAAGAATGTTTTTTGTCTATTTCCTTAATCATGTAGTGCAGGTCATTCTTTGATTTCCAATCTGATGTATTTAGATATAAGATTTTCAGGTTTTCATGTAATTCCTCATTACAGGTTCCAAGGTATTAAAACCTCCGGCGTATTTGACCGGTCATTCCAAAATAAAATTCCTGTAGCTCCATGTATAACTGATGTATACATCTGGCATTTTAGGATTTTTACAAAATCTTCTGCTGACATATTTGAAGATTTAGCATATCCGTTACCATCAAAAAACAGCCATACAGGAGTTTCAGGGTCAATGCCCGCTTTAATGGCATCAACAGTTGTACCTGCTAAAACCGGATATGAATTAAAATCTATAAACGCATTAATCCCGAATACATCACCGCATCCTTTATATTCCGCTGCTGTGTGTTTTATATTTTCGAAGAGAAGTTTTTTAAATGTTTCAATGTCATATTCTGTGTAATTCGCTGTTCCGTTTTCATAAACAGGCAAACCGTTATAAGCCCGGTTGAACCCCAGTAAAGGCCTGTCATTTAATATTACGGCATCTTTTCCTAAAGCTTCATAAGGGGGCAATGGTGGCATCGAATCGTGTGTTAGCAGGTATTGCTTTTCAAAAGGAAAGTATTGCCTTTGGTTATCCCTACCAAATCGGTATAAATAAGTGTGTTCTTCTCTTTTTCTTTATTTGCGTGTTGATTTTATTGCCAACCACAGCAGGCCAGCACCATCCGCTACCACCCCCGCCATTGGCTATTTCATCAATGGGAGCCCAAATATGATCGGTGGCGCCATTTTGTTCAATAAGAAGGTTTATGACACTATCAAGTTCATTTTCAAATTCTTTATCGTTGAAGTGTTTTTTCATATACTGCCTCTTCGCATAATCACTGTCGTTGCCGGGATTAATGTTTGGAATGCCATCCATATATTTCTTCAAAGTTTCGTAGAACCCAACCGATCCGGTTATTTCTATCCTTTCATGTTGAAATTTAAGATCGCCGGGCGACATGTAAACTATGTTGTAAAGGGGGGATTTATCAAGATAGGGCTTCGCTTTTTCACGGTAGGCAGTTGCACCACTTTCCATCGGTTCGGAGTTGTATCCGGGAACATTCCAAAGACCAATCGCAAAGAAACGCTCATATTTTGTGTCTTTATTTTTCTTTCTTAAGACCCATCCGTCCTGATTGGAAATCCATGATGATTGTTGCGAAAATAACTCTGATAACTGGAAGAAAAATATAAGCAATAGAACTAATGTTATGTAATTTAATCTGTTGTTTTTCATTCTTATCAATTTATATTACCCTGTTCTTTTAATGTTAAATCACTCTTTTATAAAAAAAGCCAGATAGACTCCAGTTTCCCGGAGCTGTTATTTTTTGTTGTATCGAAACATAATAAAACCAATTGGCTATAAAGACAAAATTAGCACTTAATACAAAAAAGAATTCAAACGTTAATCAGAAACTCCCCAACTGCGCCTGGTTTTCAAAGAGGGTAAAATGTTTTGAGTTTGCCAAAAAACCGGGCAGGGAATGCTTGTTTGTTTTGGATAATAACGCGATGCAACAAAGTAGGAGAGGGAAAAAAAGTTTTTTTATTCCGGGAAAAGTTTAATATTTTAGATAATGAAATTCTAATCAATAATGTAGTAATCCAAATATCAAATAATTAAAACAAACAATCATGGTAGAAAAGAAAAAAATCAATACCGAACAAAAGAAAACTTACACTTACCGCAAAGGTAAAAAGTACATTTGGTAAAAGAACCAGACCAGTATGTTGCAAGAGAAATACCGGAATCAAAACCTGAATAAAAGAAGCGTTGCTTACGCTCCCAATTCTCCCTATCCAAACTCCGGTAATGAATTGCTTCCGAAAGATGGTGCGGTTGATCATTTACTTCACCTTCCAAAAAGGCAATGGTGCAGGGGAAAAAAGGATTTAATAGTGGTTGGTTGGATGGCGTTCAACGCGATGCAATTGCGAAGTAGCGGGGGGATATAAGTATAATTCTAATGTACTTCCTCTTTTACATTTTGAGTTTTCTCAGAATCCTCTTTTTCTTTGTAATAAAGTAGTTTCGTCAAATTTAAGTTAATGCTTACAAAGTTTCTAACGAAAGCATAAATGAAGAATGAATAAAATAAAATGGCGAAACCTAAGATTAATTCTATAGGTACATCATCAGTTGAGTCTCCCCCAGCAATAATCAAAGGTATGCCTCCGAGAATTCCAAAAATTAAGAAAAGAATTCCAGCAATTCGTAACGAAATTGACCCTTTAGCTTTAAATACATGTATATCCATGATGGTTTATTTATTAGATGATTTAAAATATTATTGAGTTGTAATTGTCTCTAAATTAAAAATAATTCAATCAAAAACCAAGAACATAAAAACTTCACAAACAATAGGCGATATTGCTTCCAAGAGTAAGTTGAGTTGTTATAACTTCTTTTCAGTTTATCTAATTTTCTCATCTTCAGTTTTCATTTTAACCGCACGATATTTTCATACTTCCAACAGTCCCAATTTCCGGGACGCTTCATTCCTTGCATTCAGTTACTATTTTAACTAATTTCCGAGCTCCAGTATCAAATTTCGGGCTCAGAGCCCCAAATTCCGGGCTAAAAGAGTCAACCTCCGAGCTCAGAGCACCAAACTCCGAGCTTCGAGCACCAAATTTCGGCTCGGAGCACCAAATTCGAGCTCGTAATATCACGTTTCCAGCTCTGAGCACCTTGTTTCGAGCAAAAAGTATCAAATTCCGAGCTCAGAGCTGCAAACTTATGGCTCGGAGCACCAAATTTTGTGTGATGAGTTTAAAAGCTTTGGATTTTTCCGCTGACAATACGGTTTATAAAAATGAAAGGGGCAGATAAAAAATCTACCCCCCCATGTATGGTAACCCTTTAAAATTATTCCAAGCCGTTTAAAATTAGGGCTCAGGGTACAGCAGTTTGTTGTACGGTCTTATTAAAATAAAAACTTACCAGGAAGCGATTTCTTACGGAAATAAAGCGCTAGAAATACTGAAAGATAATCCTTTTCCATCACATCAGACAGAGGTTGACAGTGGAATGTACCTGGCAAACAAAGCAACCGGGTATTATAAAGAGGCAATTAAACATCTTGAGGCATATTATACACAAAAGTCAGCTCTGCTTAATGAGAATCAGCAACAGCAATTAAATGAAATACATACAAAGTTTGAGGTCAAAGAATAAGATTTGAAAATCGCAGAACAAAAGCTTGAAATTATCCGAAAGCAGAGAAGTTTTCAATTGCTTCTATTTGGTGCGGTAACTTTGATTTTAATTATAATCAAATTATTATATATAACATAAGGAACAGTCGGTTCAGAAAAAATGTAAAAAGGAAAAATACCTCGACAGTCAAATTAATGAAACAAAACAGTGGATGACCGGAACTGTTTTAAATAACCAAATACTCTGACAAACTTTGGAAAACTGCCTGTTGAAGGTGAATCAGAACCTATTGAACGAGATATTTTATCACCCCAGATCATATTATATGCTGAACTGCGTGAAACGATTGAAAAGCAGAAATTATACCTTAATCCTGAGCTAAACCTGCAATTACTAATCAAACTGCTCGGTACGAATAAAAAATATCTTTATGAAGCCATTAGTTCCAATACCGACAACAACTTCAGAAACTTTGTTAACCGCTACAGAATTAACCACGCAAAAAGGATTATTGAAGAGAATATAAGTCAGAAAACCAGCACAAACCTGTCTGAACTATACGAAATCTGCGGGTTTAATAATCCTACTTCTATTTTCAAAACTTTTAAAACAATTACTGGGCTTACCCCTAAAGAATATGAAAGTGAGGCAAAGATTGATTTTAAAAGTAAAATTAGTTCAAATTTAAATAAGACAATTGATTAACTTCACTGAACAGTTTTTTGTGATCTAATATTTTATTTGTCAGCATTATTTTATTAATATTTATTACAGCAAGTAATTTTGCTGAATAACAGGATTATGAAAGTACCCGGCAAACTTTTCGAAAGCCGGTTTCATTATTGCCTGGTCTGCCTCTTTAAGATATTTTTTAAATACCGATTGTTGAAATAATCCCATATTTACGGGGTAGGTTAGTATTGTTGAAAATCTCGTTGCTAAATTTATAGTATTCTGTTTGATAAATACATTTTTAAATCAGGATTTTATCAAAATCAGATTTTAATTTGCCGGATACTGATTTTATGACCATTTTAAAATTATATGATTGTTTGTTTTTTGAAGTACTGTTATCAGGATATTAAAATTGGAAAAACTTAGTACTTGCTGTTAGGTATTACTTCGCTGAATACTTTCATTAGTACTTTTACTTTTGTAGAATATTTTAATTATTAACATAAACGTTCCATGGTAAATAAGTTATAAAGTATATTTTTGAGGAATAAGCATCAAACTTAATTTTGACACATTTCCAGATGAGAACGTTTTTATCTTTCCTGATATTATTACTTGGCCACTTTTGTATTTTCTTTCCTGAAGAGTTATTTGCGCAAGATTATCATTTTACTAAAATTACTTCGGAAGATGGATTATCAAGTAATATTGTTCAAAACATAAATAAGGACTCCCGGGGCTATTTATGGATTGGTTGTAACAATGCTTTAAACAGGTACAACGGTTCAACTTTTACAAAATTTATACACAACCCGGTGATTCCACAAGTATAGAAAGTGGTGCATTAAGTTGTATTATTGAAGACAAAGACAGCACTTTATGGGTAGCAACCAAAAATGGGGTGTGCACATTTAATTATAAAACTGAAAAGTTTAACCGGGTTTTTAATGCCGACTCTGAAAATACAATTATAAAAAACCTTTTTTTGACAGGTAAGAATGATCTGTTCGTTATTTCTACCAAGGGAACATTTAAATACAACAGAAAGCTGGATAAGTTTGAAAAATTCTTTCAAACTTCGGTCGATTTGGAGGCATCTGTAATGGTCGGGGATAACCAGGGACACTTTTATTTCGGTACCTGGGGTAATTGTATAATATACTGGGATTCAATCAGAAATGATTATTTTACTGAGCTGATAACCGCCAAGAACTCTTTGAACGATGAAAACAATATAGAGTCGTTGGTTATTGACAAAAAAGGGTACACTTTGGATTGGAACCCGAAATGGATTTTATTATGGGAAATTATCTGAAAAAGATGGCGTAATTAAACTGAATATAAATCAGGTTAAAGACAAGGACGGTAAGCACTGGCTGGGCGATACCAAAATTCACAGCCTCGTTTTTGATGAGAATAATAAACTGTGGGTTGGCACTGAAAACGGGTTATGCATTTTTGATCCCGAAACATTATCACAGCAAATGTTATATGCCAGAAAAAGTGACCCGGAGGGCTTGAATAATAATTTAATTAACTGTCTTTTTAACGATCCCAACAGTGGCATCTGGATTGGTACATATCAGGGAGGAGTTAATTTTTACTCTAAGGGAAACACACCTTTCAAAGACAGAATACCATTTATTTCTCAATCGGATGATGCTAAAATCAGGTATGTAAAATCTGTTTACCAGGGAGCTGATGAAAAACTTTGGGTTGGAACTGACTTTGGATTGCATCGGTTCTCAAAGGAGTTTCAGTTGGAAAAAGCCTATTCAAACTCACCAGAACAAGGATCATTATCAGTTGGAGGTGTAACAGCTATTTATTCAGATAAAGAAAATAACTTTTGGGTGGGAACCTGGGGTGGCGGTGTTAATTTACTTGATCCCGGTAACGGGAGATTTATAAAATACTCGAATGAAGTAGGAAAAAATACTACGGATACTACACTTACAGGCGATAGTAATATCAGGGCATTTATCGAAGACAGCAAGGGGTTTTTATGGGTTGTTTGCATGTTTGGTGTTGTTGACAGATATAACCCCAATACCAAATCGTTTAAAAGTATTGATGTTGCTTCAGAAGTTGGCCGGCCAAATATGGAGATAAAATCGGTTGATATTGATAAAGATGATAATCTGTGGCTTGGCTCAACAGGTGCCGGTTTAATAAAACTTGATACAAAAACTTTGAAACCCGAACTAATTGCATCGCCCGGTAAAGATGATTTTACAAATAATCATGCTTTGGGTGTTGACATTTACGCTGTACATATTGATAAGTTAGAAAGAATGTGGCTTGGAACCGACGGGGAGTTTGTGTGTTTGATCCCGTTAGACGGAAGTTCACAAATTATTCCTCAACCCGGGGACTGAATTCAGAAATGGTTCTTGGGGTAACTTCCGATAATAATGAAAATATCTGGGTTTCAACTCTGAAGGGAATATCAAAACTCGATACCCGTACTGGTTACTTTTCTAATTTCGATGCTGCTGATGGGGTAATCTCTAATGCTGAAATTGCCTATAAAAATAAAAACGGCATATTGTTTTTTGCCGGCGTGAACGGAATAGTCACTTTTAATCCTGATTCTATATGGACCAACCAGCAAATACCGCCTGTTGTTTTTACCGATTTCAGGTTATTCGACAAATCAATTATGTTCGACAGAAAATTGATGCCAGATCATATTGATGAAACTGAAGAAATTGTATTAATGTATTATCAAAACAGTTTTACAATCGGGTTTGCTGCCTTAAATTTTATACACCCGGCAAAAAACGTATATTCCTGTTTGCTTGAAGGTTTCAATTCCGAATGGGGCTATATTGGTTCGCAAAATGAGATTAAATACACCAATTTAAACCCGGGGACTTATTATTTTAAGGTAAAGGCGGCAAACAACAGTGGTGTTTGGAACAATCAGGAACGAGTATTAAAAATAGTAATAAGACCTCCGTGGTGGAAAACACTTCTTTTTAGAATTCTTGTTGTTGCTTTAATTGTTACGCTTACAGGAGTAATTATTAAAATCAGGACCTTACAATTAGAACATCAGAAGAAAGAATTATTGGCAAAGGTTAAAGAACGGACACTTGAAATCGAAAAACAACAAACCGAACTTAAAAACCAGGCAGAAACTCTCCTTAAAACAAATTCAATTCTGCTTACGAATCAGAAAGAGATTGAACAACAAAAAGAAGCAATACTTTATCAAAAAATACGCTTGAAGAAAAAAAACCTGGTGCTGGAACAACAAAAGGAACAAATACTCAGCAGCAAAAACTGGCCGAAGCTATGTCAAATCAGTTGCATGAAGCTGATATCAAAAAAATAAAATTTTTAACGAATATCTCACACGAGTTCCGAACTCCTTTGTCCTTGATATTTAGTCCGTTGGAAAAATCATTACGCGAGTTTAAACAAATCGATCAGGACAAACTATATGAGCGACTAAAGCTTATGTATAGAAATACAATGCGTTTATTGCGGTTAATCAACGAATTTCTCGATATTTCCAAAATAGAGGACGGGCTTTTAAAAATGAACGTTGGGAGAGGAAATATTCACAGTTTTATTTACGGAATAATTGACGCTTACAGCTATTTATCGGAGCAAAAAAATATTCATTTCAGGTACATAAGCGAGATGGAGCATGTTAATTGTTTTTTTGATTCTGATAAAGTTGATAAAATACTGAATAATCTTCTTTCAAATGCTTTCAAATACACTCCGCCTGAAGGCGATATAATTGTCAGGTTAAAAGCTTTTTCGATTAATGAAAACAATGAAACAGATTATTTGCAGATATGTGTGGAAGATACAGGAATTGGAATAAAAGAAGAGTTTAAGAATAAGATATTTGAGAGATTTTATCAAATTGATTCAAATGAAATGCAGGCTTCCAGTACGGGAATAGGCCTTGCACTATTAGGAACTGATTTCTATTTATGGGGGAACTGTGACAATGGAAAGTGAATCGGGAAAAGGAAGTAAGTTTTTGTAAACCTGCCTTGCAGCTCAAAACATTTTAAGGCCAACGAAATAAGAAAGGATTTGATAATTAATTATCATAAATCTTCCGAAAACTACTATTCTAACGAGTTTATAAATTCATTACCAGAGGATGTTGAAAACCAGGAATTAAACAGTAAAAAGGCAACATTGCTGGTAGTTGAGGATAATAAAGATATCGTTCAGTTTTTGCGGGACCAATTTTCAGTAGATTATAATTTTGTGTATTCTTATGATGGTATGAGTGGTTTTCAAAAAGCAATATCGGTGTTGCCACAAGTTATTATTCTGGATGTTATGATGCCGAAGATGAATGGTTTTGAACTTTGTGAAAAACTGAAAAAAGATGAACGTACCTGTCATATTCCTATTATTTTTCTGACGGCTTTGGCAGAGAAATCAGAGCAGATGGAAGGCCTGGAATATGGTGCCGATGATTATATCACAAAACCGTTCGATGTGGATTTGCTGAAAATTAAAGTTTTCAACCTGATTGAATTAAGGAAAAAACTAAAGCTTATTTATCAGAAAAAATTATCGTTTGAATCGTTTGGTACCACACCCGAATCAGCGGATGAAAAGCTGATTCAGCGGATAATGAAAGTTGTTAATAAGGAGTTGGCAAACCCGGCATTTGGGGTTGAAGAATTAAGCAAAGCTGTGGGGCTGAGCAGAACGCACCTGTATCGGAAAATACTTGAAATTACACAGCAGACTCCTGTTGAGTTTATTCGTAACATCCGGTTGGCCAAAGCCGCAAATCTGCTTGAACAGAATAAGTTCTACATTTCGGAGGTTGCTTTTATGACAGGTTTTTCTGAGATTTCATATTTTCGAAAAATATTTAAGGACTTTTATGGCGTTACGCCCAGCGAGTATGCAAATGGGCAGAAATAGTTTTTGGTGACGCCAGTTATATTTAAATCTAAAAAGAAAGAAAACAGGGACATTTTTTTGAAGTGTCCCTGTTTGTAAATATCACTGAATAATAGCTTTCCGGGTTACCCCTCTATTTTTTGTTTCGATATAAAAAATGTAAACACCTTTAGTCCAGTTTTACATCGAATGTTATTTTTCTCCATCCGAAATCACCTCAGAAACAACCTTCCCGCTGGTGGAAATCACCTTTATTTTTGAGTTGGTTTGAACATTGGCCAAAGTAATTATTGAATTATTCGGGTTGGGGTAGAGGGAAATTTTATTGACATCAGAAAGCTGATTAGTACCTGATATTTCCGGTGGTTGTCACCAATAAATAATCAACACAACCCAAAATGGCGCAACAAAACCGGTTCCTGAGAAACCGCCGTGGTTATCATACACAATAATTCCGTTTAAGGTGCCATTTTCGGCTTCGTATTTTTTGTTGTTGCCGGTTACTGTTACTTCGCATGAAGCAGTTAGTATTGCCCTGATAGCTGGTAGCGGTGATGGTGGTTTTACCTCCTTTTTATAATATATTTCCGGTTTGGTCTATTGCTGCAATTTCAGGATTCATCAGAAGCCCAAAGAACCGCGTTATTACAAAGGTTATCATTAGGAGTAACGCTCGCTGCAAGCTGAATAAAACTGTTTACCGGTGTGGTAACAGAAGCGGGGTTAATACTTACATTTGGAACAAGCGTATCGTTGCACGATAAGTTAATCTGAGGGGTTGTAAAAAACCAACCCGGCAAATCCTGGGTGTCGTAGCCTTTTACCCAGGCAAAATGTCCCTGATCGGTGTATTCGGTATAAAAATTTCCACGGTTGTTGGGGCCAAACTGGTTAATTGATTTACCATTTCGCGCGAACCTGCAACCGGAACTAATCATCGCTACTGTGAAAAACTCTGAGCGGCGTTTTTCTTATGCGTCCAGCTTTCGAAGGATCTCCTGCGCCGCAAATAGGAATGGCTGCCTTAAACATTTGCGGATATCGGAGTATAAAATCCCAGGTTCCGTAACCTCCCATCGATAATCCGGTTACAAACATCTGTGTTGAGTCAATTTTATATTCATGCTGAAGAGATGCAATAATATCTTTAACCATCAGCAGTTCATTACTTACAGTAACGTTGTCAATACTGTATGAGCCGTTTGACCAGTTGGTGTTTACCCATTGTTTATCAGCAGGACATTGCGGTGCGATTACAAAACATGGATGAGCTGCCTGATTAGTTTTTTCAGCCCATAATTTTGCCCCTCTGATGTATGCAATATGCGATTCGTTATCTGTTCCTCTTTCTCCCGCACCGTGCAAAAACAAAACTAAAGGGTAGATTTTGGTAGAATCATAACCTTCGGGAACAAATAAACGATAAGGCATTGTATAGTTGGTAATTGAAGTGTTTTTGTGCAATTTATATGCAAAAGTCTGTGCCTTTGCCTGAGCAATGATAAGCAGACAAAAACAAAAAAATAATACTAACCCGAATTGATGTTTTCTTTTCATTTTTAATTTTTTTAAAATCTATTTAAGAAATGGATTATGTTTCAGAATAAAAAAATGGATTGCTTGTGTTTCTCGGAATTTTTCCTATTCCACTATTACTTTCAAATGGTTTATCTCTTTCCGTTACCGATTTTCATCACATACATACCTGCTTTTAACGGGTTGTGCTGAATCGTAAATCTGTCGGTTTCTATTGTTTTTCGAAGACCTTTTTACCTGCAATATTGTACATTTCAATCACATAGTTTCCGTTTTGCGGCAGTTCCACGTTAAGTTCGCCTTGTGTCAGCGGATTCGGATAGACTTTTATGCCTGCTTTATTTACGTTTTCGTTAACTGCGGTAATTGTTTCTGTTATTGTAAACACACATGATGCAGTTTTCCCCGTTGTTGGTTGTGGCAGATATAGTTACTGTACCGGCATGTTTTCCCGTCACCAACCCAGTTGTGTCAACAGTGGCAATCGTTGAATCCGAAGAAGACCAGGCAATGGTTTTATCGGTTACATCTTTTGGATACACAGTGGCGGTTAATTGTCGTTTTCTGGTTACTGTTAAGATTGATTTTGCAGTGGCTAAATTCAGCTTAAGCACCGGTAGCAGCAACAGGCGATAAGTCGATAAATAATATGGAGTCGGGGATGGCTTGTTTCTCAGTGTTTGGTCCTTTGTAATTTACCTCCAAAACTTCGCCTCCGCCTATTTCAAAAAAAGAAACCACAATGCGGTGCATTCCGGCAGCCAGCGGGATAGAACCACTTGCTTCCTGAACACCATGAGCGCCATCGTTGTCAACTACTTCGTAGCCGTCGATAAATAGTTTGCTTCCATCGTCGGATGCGGTATAAAAAGTGTATGCTCCTGATTCAGGAATATTTATCAATCCGCTGAAAATAAACGCAAAATAATCATCCTTTAACCGGGGGCTAAGGTCAAAGTTTGATACAATTCCTGTTGCGAGCGGATAAATGCTGTCTAAATCAGGGAGAATGCTATAAATCCCTTCGTGATATTCGTATTTTAATTTGGGAGCAGTTTCTACCGGATTTACAGGCGCTAAATAATCAAGTACAGTAATTTCAACTGGCAGAAAGGTTGTGTTTCCTTCCATTGTCGGTTGCTGCTACTTTCAACAAAGGTTTTCCAGCAGATGGATTTGTTATTGTAAACTGAAATGGCAATGTTGTCTGTTCCAATGATGCTGTCGTTCAGATAAAATTCGATTTTTTTTACAGAGCCATTGAAATCATACCCTTCTGCTTTCAGCAAAATGTTGCTGTTGATGGTAAAAAATGGTTCGTTGGGAACAACCATTGAAACAATAGGATTTCCATTGCTGATTATGATTGAAGTGCTTTGCGACGTTGCTGATGACCAGTTTTTACCAATTACTTTTGCAGTCAGCGAAAATAATCCGGCAGGAGTATTTTCCCAGTTGAATGAATAAGGAGCAATCGTGTCTTCGCCAAGAAAAGTAAGGTTGGCATAAAACTGAACTTTTTGAATTGTGGTTGAATCAGAACTCGCATCAGCTTCAATTTGCAAATCGGAGCCCTCAAAAACAAATGAATTTTGAGCTGGTTGCTGAAGTGTAACCCGGATTGATTTATCCGTTTCAACAGAATCGGTAAACATCCAGCTTACCAAATCCGGGTCATCGTAGGCAGGCACCCAACTGGCATGTCCCCAGTTATCATACTCTGTGTATTTCACGTTTCCGCCAGCTGCGTTGAGCGCTTTTGCCATATCGCGTGTGCCGCTCACCGGAACAGTGCCATCGTCGCTACTGTGAAAACACCAGATATTTTTACTTTAATCAAACCTGCTTTGCAGGGTCGCTTAGCCTAAATAGGCACCGCAGCCCGGAACAAATCAGGATAGCGTTCTGTAAAGTCCCATGTTCCATAACCTCCCATTGACAAACCGGTGACATATAGTTGATTTGCATCAATTTTGTAATTTGTCATGAGCGTTTCAATAATGTCTTTCACCATTTTTAATTCGGTGCTCACCGGAACTTTATCGATGCTGTAGGAGCCAAACGACCAATTGGTATTTACCCATTGTTTATCAGCCGGACATTGGGGAGAAAGAACAAAACAAGGATGAGAAGCCTGGTTTTCTGCTTCGGCCCACAACCTGGCACCCCTGCTGCCATCAACTTGTATGTTATTATCGGTTCCTCTTTCGCCTGCACCGTGTAAAAACAAAACCAGCGGATAGGTTTTGCCGGGGTCATAATCCTCAGGAATAAACAGACGATAAGGCATCGAATAGCTGGCAATCGCGCTGTTTTTGTGCGACCTGTATTCAAAAGTTTGAGCTTGAATAATGTTGGTACTTGCAATGTTCAGCAATAACAGGATCGCAAATTTGAAAGAAATCTTTATTCTCATTTTACAGCTTATTTATTAACGATTACATTTTTGTTCATTGATTGTTTGTTTGTCACAACATTTATCAGGTAAAACCATCCGATTGGAAACACAGATTCATCAACCAGGTATTCATTTTTCATCACTTTTTCTTTATAAACCAGTTTTCCGGTTACATCAAAAATCGCTAATAGTGTTGCATCGGTTGGTAGTTTTATTGTAAGCGAACCTTTTGAAAACGGATTTGGAAAAACTTCAAAATCGCTATCCGACAAGAAGATATCATCCGCAGCGTTTGGTTTATTTGAATCCACCCTGATGCTGTCGAAAACCACGGTAGTTGGTGTGCACCTGAGCGTTGATGAAACGCAAAGTCCTGCCAGTATTGTCGTGTTCATCGGAATTGTGATTGCGCCAACATATTTCCAGGTTTCGCCATCGGGGGCAATGTAACCCGAGAATTTGTTTCCCTGTCGCGTTAAGCGAACCCAATAGGGAGCTTCTTTTCCCATCGAAAAGTGTGATTTGCGATGCTAAACCATTGGTTTCAGGTTTATACCATAACGAAGAACCACCATCACCCGGGAGAATGCCCATCGAAACATGTTTTGAGCCGGGTCAATGGTTTCGCGCATCATCACACCAATTTTGCCAGGGTTCCGAATCATACCAGTTTACAATCTTTGCAATAATCTGCCCGTCTCCGGTCCATTGTTTATAAACCATGTGAAACTGGTCCTGGTTGTTGTAGATGTCGTCACCGCTTGCAGTTACAGTAACACTTCCGTTGTTCGTTACAGCATTTCCGGGTGCACAGGGGTTGCCAATATCACGATTTGCAAATTCGCTGGCTGCAACCACATTCACAGTGCAGGTATCGTGTAAATGATTGTCAGACATGCTAACGACAATTTTTGCCTGCCCCACAGCAATGCCTTCCAATATTCCCGCTGTATTTACCGCCGCTACTTCCGGATTCAGAGAAACCCAGCTCACTGTTTTGTCGCTTGTAATGTCGGGCTCAATTTGCGCTCTCAGTTTTAAGGTATCATTTACCCATAATGAAAAACCGGAAGGTATTATAGTGATGTTTGTTGCATGGATTGAATAAACTGTCACTATACAGGTATCAATGATATCTCCATCTTTTGTTCTGGCAGTTATCAGTGTCTGAGCTTCGGCAACAGCGGTTACTTTGCCGGCAGCGTCAACCGTAGCGGTAGTTTCAGAATCCGATTCCCAGATTATTTTTTTGTTCAGTGTATGTATTGGTTCAATAGTGTATGTTAATTGAAACTGACCCATTATCGGCATTTCTATTGAATGCTGTTTTAGCGCAAAACCGGTAACCGGCAGGTTTGCAACAGTAACCAATACAGAGTCGCTTTTGTTGGGTTGCATGTCGCTTGTTGCTTTAATCCATGCTGAACCCAATCCCAGTGAAATAACTTTTCCACGGTAATCAACAGTGGCAACGTTGTTATCCGAAGAACGCCAGCTTACATTTTTGATACAAACTGAATCGGGATAAACATGGGCTGACAAAGTGGTGGTGTCATTTCCAATCAAATTAATATTTGAAGGCGAAATTGTCACGCTGTCAACTGTAACACTGCAAATTGGCTTGCTGCAATCACCGGTGGGGCACCATTCGTAAACAAGGATTTTGCCCACCAAATCATCTTCCGAAGTAATGATGCGTATTCCGGTAGGGGTAACATGTACTTTTACAGCCGAATTCATATCAATCCATGATGAACAGTCGCCGATTTCGGGGCCAGGGTTTATATAACCTCAACATACGAACCGTCGCTTATTTTATAAACACCGATTTCTCCTGGTTTGCCTTTGAATCAGGCCCACCGTCCATTATATATACAATATAAAAATAATCTTTGTCGGCGGTTAGTTGCCTTGCTTGTCCTCCGGCGAGCGAGGGTTTTATGGTAACCGAACGGACTTTACTGCGCGACGGGCTGCTCCAGTTCTCCCAGATATCCACCGCAGTCATATTCTCTAAGTTATTGCTTACAAGGTACATATCTGTTTCCTGCACCCATTTCATAGAGTATGCACCATGGCCAACATTGGCGAAAACCTCCATGCTTGCCGTCGAGTATAGAGGATTTCCTTTTGAATCGAAACCATTGACCGGGAATTTATACACATTGCCGTTATCGGCACTTCCCAGGTAAATGTTGCCTTCATTGTCAACATCAAGACCCTTAACGCGCTGGTCAGAAAACTATAAATGAGTATTCGTCGGTTTGGTACATACCGCTGCCATCACCGTTTTTATCGGTCCAAAGCCATCGCCGGTCATCTCCGTTAACAACCAGCCGGCCTCGGTATAATTCCAACTGTTAAATTTAACCTCGTCTCCATTCCAGCCCCAGCCTACACAGAATCCGGCGCAGGGCACTGCTATTTCACCATCAAAACGATAGACCCACAACATGTTGTCGTACATGTCGGTAAAAAAGCCATATTTTTTACCATTGATATTCTTAACTGCAAAAGCATCTTCAACCGAAACCACCAGACGCGGGTCGTTGGATATAAAAAAGGATTGATAGATAATGCTTCCTGATCCAGTCTGAACCCTGGGTTTGCTGTAGTCCATTTTAAAACGACGGTAAGAGCCGTAAACATCTGTTCCGTCAAGTGAAGCCTGATCGACACAGCCCGCCGCAACAAATAAAATGTCCGACCATTTTCCAGCGCAATGTTCCGTCGGGGTTAAATGCACGAATCGAACCTTCGGCTCCGGGAAATCCATCCATCGCCACATAAATATTTCCATCATCATCACCTCCTAATCCTGTTACTCCCCTGAAACGTAACATATCAGAAGTACTTCCTGAAATTGGGTCGCTAAAAATTCCGCCTTGTTTCCCAAAAGTGCCGGTTTGTACTGGTGATTCTGAAATATCAAAAATTTTGATATTCTGGTCGATACTATTATCAGCAACAAATAATTCTCCTGTTTTCAGGTTAATCCCCAATGCAACTGGGTCAACCAAACTGGTAATTTTTCGGCCGTCAGAGCACGAAATATATGGCGCATCGTCTCCGGTTGGAACAGGGTCTGTTCTGAACGAAGGGAAACTATTTAAAGGTGAGTTTAAAAAGCGACCATAATAATTTTGGATGGTCCATGTTTTACCGCTTTTATCTTTAACTGCCTTCGAGTTTGCCGTATATTTAGATTTGCCAACATAGGCGCTATCTTTATATACGCCCGTAGGATGAAATCCTTCATCCCAGACCGAATAAGTGGTACATGTTCCATCTCCGCTAACATTCATATCAACAATATGATTTTGCATATGAGGCCCTGCGCATTTGTAATGGGTATTTCCCAAAGCTCTTGAAACGTATGTCAGCTTTTGTGCATGAATGAATGTGGCCAATACACAAAGCCAAATAGTTAGTATAAATCTTTTTGTCATTTTTTATAGTTTGATTTATTATGAATAATTTCTTCAGTCGTTTTCTGTGTTATTGGTACGGAAAGGCGCCAAAGGCAGTCCGGCTTCGTTAAAAACATCGGCACGGGTTGTATCATTAAAGCAATAACTTGCTGCCACCGGAGTTTTTATTTGTTCCGATGAAAGCACAACTGTATTGTCTTCCAGTTTGGCATCGGCTTTTACAAAATTTTTGTTATCACCCGAAATCAGGAAATGCTCCGGTTTTATACCTGTACATTTTAGTCCGGTTGCATTATCAAAATTCAGAATCAGTTTGTTTTTTTCTGTTCGAATGGATTGAAATACAGGGCTTTTGTATTCGCCCATATTCTGATGATAAACTTCGGCCAAAGCATAAGCTGCAAGGCGTTTCCCAACGGTTAACTTGTCTTTGGGGTGAATGTCGTTGATGTCGTCAACCAAATCGGAAACAACCACCATCCCGGTTTTCGGGACTATTTTGGTAACCATTTCCTGTTGTTCACGCAGAAAATGAGAATTTTTGCTGTCGGTGTAATTAAATGGGGCAATCTGAACAAAATAAAAAGGAAAATCGCAGTTGAAATTGGTTCTCCAATTCTCAATCAGCGTTTTCATCAGCAATGAATAGATTGGGTAATTGTTTCGGTTGGCCTCGCCCTGGTACCAGATTGCACCGGCAACTGCAAACGGAACAACCGGAGCAATCATCGAATTGTAGAGTGCCCCTGGGAGCATCGGGCCACCAGTCGTAGCGTTCGTTGTACTTGTTTTTATTTAGCAGAGGATTGTTTTGATACGGCTTTTTTTTCAATCCATACTTCAGCCGGAGTTCCTCCCCAGGCCGAAACAATAATTCCTACCGGAACATTCAGTTTTTGCTGTAGTTCGCGGCCAAAAAAATAAGCCAGTGCGCTTGTCTTGCGAATGGTTTCTGGTGTCGATGCCGTCCAAGCTCCCTTGCAATCCAACTGCGGATAATCAGCCGCAATTTTATCGATGCTGAAAACCCGGATGTTTGGATTATCAGCATTTTTCAACTCCAGTTCGCCATTTTTTATGCCCCATTCAAAAGTCATTTCCATGTTCGACTGCCCGCTGCAAAGCCACACTTCGCCAAGCATCACATTGTTCAGCGTGATTTTTGGAAGTACCCAGAAACTGAATGGAGTAGGCCACCGGCGCTGGTGGTTTGAACCGTAGTTTCCCATTTTGCCTGGTTATTGACTTTGCGCTGACTGTATCACGGCTATTCCAGCCGGTCACAATTTTTACTGTTTGTCCCGGCATTCCCCAGCCCCAGATGGCAACTTTCGCGTTTTTCTGTAATACCATGTTATCGGAAAAAACCGATGGAAGAATTATTTTTCCTGAAACTGACAGATTGGAGAGTAAAACAATCAGCAATACAACAGGTGTGTTTTTTTTAAAAGTGTGTACCATTCTTTTCTTTGTTACTGAAATAAAGAGAATACCGAATGCGGTTGCCCGACACTGGTATCCTCTTTTCTGTTTTTGAAATTCTATTTTGAGAAGATTAGTTTCTTGTAAAATGATTTTTCAGAGGTGAATACAGTAATCATGTAAATGCCATTTTGCTTAAAAACGGAATGGTCGATTAAGTACTCTTTCTTGTTAACCTGTGTTTGGAAAATAATTCTCCCTGAAATATCGGCAATTGAAAGTCGGTTAGCTCTTTCGGGAAGTATTATTGAAAGCGAGCCAGTTGATAACGGATTCGGAAATACTGAAATTTCGCTTTCGTTTGCAATATCGAAAACGTCAGTAGTCCGAGTCGAAAATGCCGATATTTCCCTTACTCTGGCTTCCCATGAACCGGTTATTTCGCTCGTCCGTACTTTACCGGTAACGCGAATCCCTGAAATATCACTGGCGCTGCCTGTAAATGTAAATGTTGTGCCACTCACCGAAGTGTTCATGTATTCGTAATCAGGTGAAATGACCAATTAGTAGCATCTGTCCAGGTTGTTCCATCCACTGATATTTGTAGTTTCATATCGGCATCAAAACACCCGTCGTCCATAACATTGCTTACCACACCCCGAAAAGTGCCGTTGATAAATTCAACTTTGGTAATATTTTTTGCTGAACTAAAATCAAACCTGCCGCTTCATAACCGTGGGAAACAGGTTCTCCTCCATTTGCACCGTCTAAACCTACGTCAGTAGTAGTGTCGCTATCGTTTAACCCGGGTGCAGGAACCCGGTTGTCATTGGAAGCAGCGTTGGCATTGCGTGACCAACGATAGGCCGTAAAACCGTTTGATAAATGTATTGATTACCTGATGCGGTAACTGTAATAAAACAAGTTGATGTAAGACTCCCATCAGGATTGGTTGCTGTGATTAACCTCGCCAGGGCCAAAGCCCTGACAAGCCCAGACAAGCTTACGGTTGCAATGGATGGATTACTGCTGCTCCATGTTACATTTTTTGATGCACCCTCAGGAGTAACTATTAATGATAACTGGGAGATTGAATTGTCAGTCATGTTTAAAGTTGACGGAGATATGGCAATGCTGGTTGCAGGAGTCGTTGCTTTCTGAATTGCTGCTTCAACAATTGGCTCCATAACTAAGTAACCTGCCAGGTTCGGGTGGACACCATCATTTGAGTATTCCGATTTTAATCCTTTTTCTTCATTTACAAGCGAAGAATAAAAATCGGCATACACCATGTCATTGTCTTCAGTGTATTTTTCAATTAATGCATTGAGAGATATAATTTGTTCAATTGGTTTAATATCAGGTCTCCAGTTATATTGATAAACGGGTAATACTGAACACAAAACCACCTTTATTCCGTTCGTTTTTTTGATTTGCGCCATCGAACTGATATTTTCCATTATCTGTTCGACGGTAATAGGACCACCATTTTGAGCAATATCATTTGTACCTCCTAAAAAAACAACTATCGAAGGATTCTGCTTAATAACATCTGCATCAAACCGATTCAACATTTGAGATGTGGTTTGCTCGCTGATTCCTTTGTTAATGTATGGTTTATTGGCAAAAAAGGCAGGATGGGCATCACTCCAGAATTGCGTGATTGAATTGCCCATAAACACAACCTGGTATTCGTTGGTTGCCGTTGGTTCAATCTTAGTATTTGCCACTTTATTAAAATTCAGATTTGCCCAATCCTGTGCATCTGCAGGTTTAACGATAAACAGTAAAAATTGTAATACCAGAATTATTTGTTTCAGATTTATCATTTTCATTGATGTTCAAAAGATGAGAATACCGGACACAGACAATCTGAATCCGGCATTCTTCTTAATTTATTATGCTATTTTTTTACAGTGATTTTTTTACTTAACGCTTTTTTTGCTGTCTGTATTTTCACAACATAAACACCGTTCGATGAGAACAGCGAATGACTGATATGGTAGATATTCTGTGAAACTTTCTTTTCAAAAATTGTTTTACCAGTCATGTCTAATATCGTAAGATATTGCGTATTGTCAGGCAGCTTAACAGTAAGAGAGCCATCGGAGAGCGGATTTGGATAAACTTCAAAACCATCGTCGGCAAGAATATCCTTAGCCGAAACATTGGGAGAAGCTGTAATATTTACAGGTTCTGATGGAATGGTAAGAATATGCCTGAATATGCCTTTTGCAGTAAGTTTGTATTTTCCGGAGGTAAGTTTGGCTTTGAATTAGAAGATATTTGAATCCGTGGTTTTGTCAGTTCCTATCATTTTAATCGAACTTGTAAAAAACTTCACCGATGTAACTTCTTCTATTCCTTTCGGTATTTCAACAACAATATCAAAAGAATCTTTTGTACTTACAATTGCGCCTTCAACCGGAGAGATAATTTTAACAGAGACATCATCACTTAAAGTTAGCGGATTGTAAAGCGGGATGAGGTGATTTCCGGGAATCGGACGTTCCATAGTTCCGTCGGGTAACTGCCAGCCAACTGCAAAGTTGTCGCCTCCGCCGCCTTCCTGCAATAATCCTTCAACCAGGTACATTTGGCCTGCCTGTAGTAAAAATTGGTTCCGATTGCTGGCTTGCCATCCAGTCCCAGCCCCGTGGGTAAGTGTATCCTGAAACATAAGCAAGCACTTTTAAAGTATCGGTTCCGGGCATCATAATGCTAATCTGGTTATTGTCGTCGCCCGAGGTCCAGAAAATATATTCACCGGTTTGTGGTGGGCAAATGTATCCGCAGATACGTTCACCGTAACTGTCGCCACGGTTGGTTGGCCCTTCAAAATATCAACCATACCCGAAACCGATGGCCAGTTCCCGGTTGGAATGGAGGCAATGTCAGAGCCAGTCATGTTATCCCAGAAATCGACGTTCAGCATACCTTTGTGCTCACAATCGAAAACAGGAGAAAGTGCATAAACCGAAGGTCCTTCGGCTTTCATCAGTCTGTCGTCGGAGAGTGTTATTACGGCTGAAATTTTATAAGTGCCGGTTTCAGCGTTGTTCACATTGAAAAGGTATGGAGGTTCAGAAATGGTAGTGAGCAATTTGTCTCCGTTGTAATAGGCAATATTTTTAATCCCGTTCTGACCTTCAGTGTCAATTTGAATATCGAAGGTTCCGCCATTTTGAATTATCAGGTTAGTTTCAGGGAGAAGAAACGATTTTGCGTATTCGTCTGAAACATTGATTGTTATTGAAGGAGTAACTGCTGTATTTCCATCGTTGTCAGTCACTTTCGCATAAACTTCATATTCCCCGGCATTGGGCCCTTCCCATTGTAAAATGATAGGAGAGGAGTTTGATTCGCCAATCAACTCATCGTTGCTGAAGAATTCAATTTTCTGGATGGTTCCGTCAAAATCCTGCGCAATAGCTGTAAACACAACAGTATCGAACATCGAATATTCATAAAGTTCCATGGGCGATTGCAGGAAGATCTGTGGTTTTCCATCAGTAATCTTTAATCCGAAGTAATTTGATTTTGCGCTTGCGTTGTTTTGCCCGATTGCTATTGCATAAACCATGTGGGTTCCGGTTTCCGGGTTTTTCCAGGTGAAATTGTATGGACTGATTGAGTCTTCACCAATCTTTACGTTGGCAGCATAGAATTCTACCTTTGAAATCGGAGTACTTCCGGTAGTTACCGATGCTTCGAAGATTACATTTCCTGTGCTCAAATAAGCAGTATCAGGGCGTGGTGAGGTGAGTTTCACTGAGAAGTCGGGAGTAATACAATTGCCATCGGGACACCATATGTAAATAATGTTTTCCTTTGCATCTTCTTCAATAATTATGATTCGCTCCCCACCTGGCAGTTTTGTTGCCTTCATAGCATACATTAAATCAGTCATCCCGCTTTCGCCGGCAACTTCGGTCCCGGGGAGAAAGTATCCGACTGGTTTCAGGGTCTCTGCATCATATACATCAACTTCGCCTGTAACATTTGAGTATTTTCCGCCAAAACCAATATTTACATAAATGTACTTATCGTCGGCTGTGAAGGTTGTGGTGTTTTGCCCAAGACGCAGTGTGTCGGGAACGCTAATCCCTTTGCTCCAGTTTTTGTATTTCAAAATATCAGAGAATTGAGGATAGCCGGCACCAGTTCCAAAATACATTACGTCGGTTTCATCAACATATTCAACTCTTGACATGTCTCCTCCTGAATAGGTAAAGGTGAGTTTGTTGCAACCATTGCTGCCGATGAGTAGTTTGGAACACCGTTTTTGTCTAATCCATTGGCCGGAAAGTAGCAAAGAAACCGGCTTCCAAAGTAAACATTCCCATCGTTATCAATCTCAATTCCTTTAATATACGGGTACTTAATATCGTAGGCCGTAAATTCTTCTTTCTGAACCTGACCGTCACCGTTGTTATCGCGCCATAACCAGCGGCTGCCTTCTGTGGCGTTTATTTTAGGGCGTTTGTCAATTTGCCAGGAATATTTCTCCCATTGACCATCCCAGGCTACAGAAAAGAAAGCGCAGGGAACTGCGATTTCGCCATCAAAACGATAGACACACAAAATTCGGAATACATATTTGTTAAGTACATAAAATTTTTACCGTCGATGTAACGAATAAATGTTGACTCTAAGGAGTTAACCAAACGCGGGTCGTCAGGGTATTTAAACGGGTCGAGGGTTTGGGCTTTGTACTTCCAGTGCGCCTGAAGGTTGCCCGCGGGTGTATTGTAATCAACTTCGTAATGTTCGCCCGAACTGTAAATTTGTCTTGGGTCAAGTGGGTCGGCATCCATCGACTGAACAAAGGCCAAACCAAGCATCTGACAGTCCATGTTCAGCTCGGTATCAAAATGACGTAAATCGGTTCCGCCGCCAACCTGCGAAGGATATCCACTATTGGCAACCCATAAATTGCCGATTGAGTCGGTTCCGATTCCACGCATCCCCAGAATTTTAGAGGCTCAATAATTCCGGGCTCTGAGCCGCCAAGAGTACCGCCTTTAACACCAATTGTATCGATTACAACCGGGGTTCCGGCGCCTGAAATATCAAAAACTTTGATATTCTGGTCAGGTCCGTTATCGGCCACCATTAAGCGGCATTGATTATCGATTGCAATTGCAGTAGGGTCGATGATATTTCTGATTTCGCGCCCGTCGCTGCACAAAATGTATGGGGCCATATCTCCTGTGGGAACCGGTGCTATCTGACCCAGTGTAAATCGCAGGTATGGATTTTTTACTGTCCATGTATTTCCGTTACAGTCTTTTGCAACAAGCGAGTTGGGCCTTTTATTAGTATTCCCAATCACATCGCATTTTGTGTAAACCCCCATATTCGCGGTGGGCTTCATCCCAGTACGAATTGGTATAAACCGTTCCATTAGATGTAACACTAATGTTCTCCACAAAATTCTGAACCCATTTTTTTCCCCCGCCAAAGCTGTTGGCTACATAAGTACACTTCAGGTTTTCGGTGATTCGTTCCTGGGAGTGAGCAGAAAAGAAAAAGATTCCTAAAGTCAGGAAAAGAATGCAAAACCTTAGGTGATTTTTACAATCCAAAGACGAATTAATAGTGTTTAGGGTAGTTTTTTGTGTATAAATTTTTTCTTTCATTGTTGTGGTTTAAATCAGTTAATTGCGTTGTTATGAAATATTTGAATTATAACCATGAAACTAATTCTTGATGAATTTATGTTTGTAATTTATTCCTGCACAGTAAAGATCTACAATGTATGTTCCTGGCAATAAATTGCTTATGTCGATATTCTGTTTTTTGTGTCCAATTTTTTTTTCAAGAAGAAGTTGTCCTTCCAGATTGAAAATTTTCACATATCCACTTGAATCTTCATTGGTGTTCAATATTATATTTAAAGTGTTATTGGCAGGATTTGGCCACACAAAATTCTGAAGTGATGAGTTCTTCGGATTTGAGATTGAGGAAGATGATGTTGTACTATTCACAAGCGTTACTGTTTCAAACTCGTTGCTGAAACGGTAAAACGGGTAGGGGCCGCCATAATCATAGTGATCCGGAACGTTCCCAATCATATTATCACGCTGACCTTCATCATCGTCGCAATAAGCAATAGCAAATCCAATTACCTTATCTACAGTTAAACTTGCCGGCGTATTTTCAATGCTGTTTTCGTCGTAGTTTTTGTCGAAAATTTTGAATTCCAGTTCCCATGTGTATTTATTTCCATTCTGGGTGATTTTTACATTCACATGGTCGTCAAAATTCATTGCGTTATTGGTATTACAATCAGTGCCGAGGTCAATTATATGGTTGATTCCATCGGGCGAGTCGAAACCCATTACGTCTCCGTTCTCATAATTGTTTTTATCACGTGGGACGGCTGCAATATGGTAGGCAAATGCGTTGTATGAATTGTCGCCGCATTCATGTCCTTCAGCAATATTATCTTCGTCTATAAAAAACTCAGTACAGTCATCGTCCCAGTAATTGGTAGTGGGGTTTACCCGGTCATCAACTAATTTGTCGTCCGTGATTTCCATAAGTACATAAAGCCTTGATTCAGACCATGTAACTTTGTACCTGCCATTAAAATCAGTAGAATCAGGCAAATCCTGTCCATCGTAAGGTTGATTGATGTACGACCATTCTGCATTAGTCCAGCTTTTTTCATCACCAATCCCATCAATAACTGGTGATACATCAACTTTCGGAGCGCGGTAATTATTTTTTTCCTGTCCAATTGCTGACCTGGGACTGGAACACGCCAATGCGAGGGCAGCTAAAAAAAGAATTCTTTTGTTTCTCATAAATGGTATTTAATATTTGATTAATCCGGCTTAATTAATATAGGCTAAAAGTATAGGTTTTGAACCTGAAAAACCACACAAGCACTGTTCCCGGAGTATTACTTATCATAATAATATAAAATATTATGACTGCCTTATATTGTAGATATACAGATATATACATGTAGTAAATGAAACAATTGAACTCGCATTTTGGAACAATTGCACTGCATTGATTTGGAACAATTACCCATGCTTTCTGTAGCATTAAAACACGGTAGGAAAACACGGTAGAACCTACTTTTGGTTTCAGTATAAATTGTGAATAGGACAAAAAAAGCACTAATCAAAATCTAACAATAAAAATGAGAGGAATTGCAGGTATTATTATTTTGATATTTCTATATCAAACTGGTTTTGCAAGGGAGCACAATTCAAACGCTCCTGAATCAAACAACATTGAACAAACTGAAAGCGTGGTTACCGGTCGTGTAACCGATGCAGGTAACGGTCAGCCATTAGTTGGTGTTACAGTTGTAATTCAGGGAACAACTACAGGAATTGCAACCGATCTGGATGGACTGTTTTCATTAAAAGTTACCGACACGAATACCAAACTGTTGTTTTCGTATATCGGTTACGAAACTCAGGTTATTGCCCTATCGGAACAACAAAATTAGAAGTTAAACTGAAAGAAGATGTTAAGATGCTCGATGAGGTTGTAGCTGTTGGTTACGGTATTCAAAAGAAAAAGATATTACCGGTTCAATTGCACAGGTGAAGCTGATGAACTTGATAACGTTGCAAGTTCACAAATCGCCACTGCATTACAGGGTAAAGTCGCGGGGTATATATTATGAATAACAGTGGTCAGGCCGGAGCCGGCGTTGATATCCAGATTCGTGGTATTACCTCATTAAATAATGTTTCCCCGCTTTGGGTTATCGATGGTGTTCCAGGCGACCAAAGCATGGTGAATATGAATGACATTGAAACCATCGACATTATAAAAGATGGTGCAACAGCCGCAATTTATGGTGTGAGAGCCGCAGGCGGTTTGGTAATGGTTACAACCAAACGTGGTCTGGGGCAGAAAAAACCAAAAATCAGTTTCAATGCATATACTGGTATTAGTGGAGCCTGGCGTTTGCCCGAAATGGTAAACTCCGACGAATACATTACCTTGAAAAACGAACAGTGGTCAAGCAAAACCTTACCTGTTGGTTTCAGTCTCGATTCGCTTGGTAAATATGAAACCACCGACTGGATGGACGCCATGTTTAAAACAGGGGTGACTCAGAATTATGATTTAATTGTCTCAGGTTCAGGCGAAACATCGAATTATTATCTTGGAGGATCCTATTTTAAAGAAGCTCCATCGTTTGTCGATAACTCATTTGACAAGTATTCTGTCCGTATTAATTCTGATTACAAAATTACAAAATGGCTGAAAGTGGGAGAATCATTAAGCATGGTTTATTCAAAACAAGATGGTATAAATAATGAATGGGGATACCTGGATGGTATTTTACGAACCCTCCAATGATGCCTGTTTATGATGAAAAAAAAACCAGCCCGGTGGATATGGTTATGTCGATTATCACGCCCTTGGTGATTATGATGGTGAAAACCCCATGGCAAACCAACTTACCACACAAGAGTTAAGTTATCATCAGAAAGTAAGTGGAAATGCATTTGCAACAGCTACAATTATTCCTGGATTAACAGTTACCGGAACTTTTTCAGGAGATCTTTCGGTTGATAACAGTAAAACTGTAAGCTATCCTTACAAATTGGCCGATAAAAAGGATCGTTCGACCACCGATATCAGCCTGTCATTCAGCAAAGGAATTTCGATGTTAGCGAACGTGTATGCCAACTATAACAAAGAGTTTGGTAACACAATATTGACGCCACTGCCGGATACGAAGCAAGTCAATATGAGGGAAATAACCTTTCGGGAAACGGTAAAAATGCAAGGTTCGGACTAATCGTTCTAAACCAGACTGATGTGGAAGGCCGCACAACCAACGGTACTGAGTGGTTAGGACGTTCTGTTTCGCAATTTGGCCGGCTCACATATCAATATGCCGGAAAATATATTTTGCGTGGGGTTATTCGCCGTGACGGCAGCGATAAGTTTGGAACAAACAACCGTTATGGAATATTCCCATCAATTTCAGCCGCATGGAAAATGAGCGAAGAAGATTTTATTAAAAATATTGAAGCCATCTCTTTTTTAAAAATAAAGGGAGGTTATGGTGTCAATGGGAACGACAATATTGGTCAGTATTTGTACACCTCTAATATGGTGGGTTCTATGCCATATCCTTATGGAACTTATAGCACGGTGAAACAAAATTCCGGTGTCAGACTTTCATCCAATTTTTCGAACCCGGATATTATGTGGGAGCGCTCTAAACTGCTCGAGTTTGGTGTTGAATTAGGAATGTTCAAAAATGCTCTGTTCGTTAATTCAGAGGTATATAAAAGATCGTCAGACCAGATGTTGTTTTACCAGAGTCTGCCTCTTAGCTCGGGTCTGGGTGGTCAGTATGACGACAATCCATCACAGGTAATCAATGCCGGGCTTATCAGTAGCAAGGGGCTCGATTTTTCGGTAACCTACAAAGGTTCATTCGGCGATTTCAAATATTCAATTAGCGGAAATGTATCTACTTTCAGGTACAGAGTTGAAGAGTTAACTAACAACGATGCATTAATGACCGCAGCTGTTTTGGCCGACCGTGTTGAGGTATCACGCACAACTGTAGGTGATGTGGGAGGTTACTTTTACGGGTATCAGAGTATTGGAATATTCCAAACTCCCGAGCAGGTGGCTGAATACAACGAATTGGCAAGGCAACGCGCTAAAGAGTTGAATCCGGGAATTAGCGAATCAACCCTGGCATCGACTTATTACAGTAGGGCAAATACTGCTCCCGGCGATTTAATTTATAAAGATTTGGATAATGACGGAACTATAACCCAGGCCGACCGAGCTAAAATAGGTAATCCCTGGCCAAAAGCCACTTACGGTTTGCAGATTATGGCAAATTATAAACGGTTTGATTTAACAATTGCTACAACAGGTATTTATAAACGCGATGTTTTTAACGCTTCGCGAGCCAGTACTTACCAGTTTGGCAGTTACGATTATTCTACAACAACCCAGGCGCTTACCCGCTGGACAGAAGAAAATCACTCCACCACCAATTTTAGGATTTATGGAGACGATCCGAATAAAAACCTGTCAAATCCATCATCGTAGTATGTTGAAGATGGTTCGTTTTTAAGGGTTAAAAATATTGAACTCGGATTTTCTGTGCCAAAAACACTTATCAATAAAATCGGACTCGAAAAGTTAAGGGTTTATATGTCAGGCCAGAACATCTTCACATTCACCAAATACACGGGTTTCGATCCTGAATTCGGAATCGGAAGTGCAACAAGTGCTGGTGTTGATGGCGGTACTTATCCGCAATCAAGGATTTTCCTGATGGGTGTTCAGGTTGATATTTAATTCTTTCAGGCAGTTTAATCAATTATAAAACAAGACTACAATGAAAACAAATATTAAAATCTTAATTATAGCACTGGCTTTGGTAGTGTTTCATTCATGCAAAAGTGATTTCTTAGATGGTTCAGACCCGAATAACCCTACGCTGGCCACTTTTTATACATCAATTGACAATGCACAACTTGCGCTTGACGGTGTTTATGGCGAGTTTCACGATGAATATCTTTATTTTGGCGAATACTTCTACATCACCATGTTTTCAACGGGCGAGGCAGAATATGTACATCCCGAATCGCGCTATACCGACTTCAATAATTACAACTACGGACCGACCAACTCGCTTGTTACAGGTTTTTATAAAGACTGGTACAGGATTGTGGGCAGGGCAAATAATGTGCTCGACGGTTTAAAACTCATGAAGGAAAGCGGCAGTTACAGCGCTGCCGACCTCGAAATTATTGATGAAATGGCTGGACAATGCTATTTTTTACGCGGGGTAGGCTATTCATTTCTTATTCGTTCGTTCGGACAGAAAATGCCAAGCCATCCTTCATATAACGCTAATCTGCCAGGTGTCATTCTGATTGATACAGTTCTTACCACAAGAGAACAGATGTACAAAGACAGGAACACTTGCGGTGAAGTTTGGGAAGCAGTTGTAAAAGATTTCAGAACAGCCGAGCAACTGTTGCCTGAATCATGGTCTGCCGAAGAAGCAGGTAAAGCTACAAAAGGTGCCGCCCAGGCATTTCTTGGCGAAACTTATGTTTACCTGCAGGATTGGGACAATGCTAAAAAGGCATTTGATAAAGTACTGGCAAACACCAACTATAAATTGGTAAGCGATTTTTCGCACAATTTCGATTATAAACATATTATGAATTCAGAGTCAATTTTTGAAGTTGGCTTTAACAATATGACAATCAGCTTGCCCGGAACCTATATTTATCGGCTTCTTGCATTACAATCATGGGGAACTTCAATTGTACGCAATTCAACAATCGACAAATTCAGTTCCTCGGTTGTAATTAACAATCAAACCCTTGATGAAGCGCTAAAAGCAAAAGCAACGGTTGTAGGTTCTGTGTACAAAGGTTATGTTGATGAATTAATAAGGGTAAGTACACCGCTGATTGGGAATTCGTACGAAAATAAAGAGGCGTTTTTAAGTACAATCCGCAGTCTCACAACCATCCCATTTTATAGGACCGATGGAGTAACTTATGAAAAGGTGTTTTGCAATTTTTGAATGCAGTTTCACCGAAAGATCCGCGTTTGGCAACCACTGTTTATACCCCGAAAACTGACTCCATTGTGGTGTTTAATCCATCATTGGGAAAATGGTCAAAAAAGCTGTTTGAATTCAGCAATTACGGAATCAAAAAATACATCCCCGATAGCGTGAATGTTGAAAGCGCAAATTCTGCCGGAATGGGGAATGACGGGCACGTGAGTAGGAATTTCAGGATTATGAGACTTGACGATGTTTACCTGTACTATGCCGAGGTAATGCACCGTTTAGGTGACGATACAAAAGCAAAAGAATACCTGAATAAGATTGTCAGAAGGGCAAATGGACTGAATCCAAATACTCCATCTCCAGTTGATTTGTCGCCGGTTGATATGATGCCTGAAATTCAAAAGCAGACATATCTTGAAACCTGTCTCGAAGGAAAAATCTGGTATCACTATCGCCGGTGGAATATCGCCGCAAGCGAGTGGGCCAAATATGGGTTTGTTGAAAATAAAAATGAGTGTTTCCCAATACCACAAGGCGAATTCGATGCAAATCCGGCTATCAAATTACAAAACGCCGGCTATTAATCGGTAATTGAATTTATCGACAGTATTCACACCGCGTATGCATTTGATTTTTTTCAAAGTCGTACCCGGGGTATAAAATAAAGCATATATCTAAATGATAGAACTGGTTATTTATTAATTAATTAAAAATTGTAAACTATGAAGATTAGAAATTTACTTCTTTCATCTGTTTTAGTGGCTGGTGGTTTTGTATCACATGCCCAGGATCTGTACTTTACTACTACCGGTAGTTGTGCAAGTTACATAACTTATAACAATTGGGATTCGCACCAGGCAGACTCAATATATCTTATTGAGCGAACAAAACAAACAATTGTTGTGGATGGTGTTGCTGATGCTGCCTATAGCGCAGCCCAGGTTGGTATTTTGAATAATATAATGAATGAACTTAAAGTGGGTAACGAATTGGATTTAAGTAATTATCCTCAATCAGAAACCGATTTGTACACCACCTTTAAAGCTTTATGGACAGAAAACGGTGTTTACATGCTGATTGATGTAAAAGATGATTTGGTTAGATATCAGAATCCTGACTACCAATGGGAAAATGATGCTGTCGAATTATTCTTTGCAAAAGCCCGGGGCGAAGGTAAAATCCAGCTAATTATACCAGCAATGGTTGGTACAACTCATCCTGACTATCCTGCAGCACTAAATTTTGAAACGGGTTCTGCAACCGGTTCTCAAGAGGCTTATACAGTTTTTGGTTATGATGCCAATAATTGGGATGAAAGTGTTTTTAACTGGGCAATCAAAAAAACTGAAACAGGGTACACAATGGAAGTTTATCTTGATAAAGATATCGTAACAAACGGCAACAGCGAAGCTCTTTTTGTTAACGGGGGAATGTTTGCCGGCGATATCAATGTTGATGAATCTGATGAAAAACAGAATAGTAATGATCCGGCACTTTATGTTCGCGAAGCAATTATCGGTATGATGGGCAACTCACTGCATGAATACGCTACTTCAGATAACTACGGCTGGTTTAAACTGGTTGATAACACTGAAGTTGAAGAAGAGTTATATTTTACTGTTACCGGAAGCTGTGCCGACTACATTACTTATAATAATTGGGACTCGCACCAGGCTGATTCTATCTATGTAATCGAACGTACAGATAAGGTAATTACTGTTGATGGTGTTGAAGATGCCGCATACAGCGTTGCTAATACAGGACTTCTCAATAACATAATGAATGAACTTAAAGTGGGTAACGAATTGGATTTAAGTAATTATCCTCAATCAGAAACCGATTTGTACACCACCTTTAAAGCTTTATGGACCGAAAATGGTGTTTACATGCTGATTGATGTAAAAGATGATTTGGTTAGATATCAGAATCCTGATTACCAATGGGAAAATGATGCTGTCGAATTATTCTTTGCAAAGCCCGGGGCGAAGGTAAAATCCAGCTAATTATACCAGCAATGGTTGGTACAACTCATCCTGACTATCCTGCAGCACTAGATTTTGAAACGGGTTCTGCAACCGGTTCTCAAGAGGCTTATACAGTTTTTGGTTATGATGCCAATAACTGGGATGAAAGTGTATTTAACTGGGCAATCAAAAAAACTGCAACAGGGTACACAATGGAAGTTTATCTTGATAAAGATATCGTAACAAACGGCAACAGCGAAGCTCTTTTTGTTAACGGGGGAATGTTTGCCGGCGATATCAATGTTGATGAATCTGATGAAAAACAGAATAGCAATGATCCGGCACTTTATGTTCGCGAAGCAATTATCGGTATGATGGGCAACTCACTGCATGAATACGCTACTTCAGATAACTACGGTTGGTTCAAATTGGCTGATCATACTACAGGGATTAAGTCAATTAGTAATTTACCAGAGTTGAATGCCTGGTATAACTCATCCAGCCGGGAGATTAAAATTCAGAATACTTCGGTAAGAACTGTTATGTTGTACAATATCACAGGTCAGGCAATGGCTGTAAAATTTGACGACAGCAGAGTTCCAGTTTCACATTTGAAAGCCGGTGTATATATTTTATCGGGTAAAGATGCTGCAGGTAAATTCGTAGGTTCAAAGAAAATAGTTCTTTATTAAAATATAAATATTGGTAAGGTGTTTTTTCCTTGCAATATAGTTTTTTTTAGTCTCTAAGTTCTGTTTAGTTAGTATTATTAAGAGGTAGGGTGGTGAAATTGCCACCCTACTATCTTATTTGTTTGTAGAATCTCGGTGAATAAGTTTTATAAGGCTCCGCATAGAAAAAAATCAGAAACCCTTTGTTAATGAAAATTTTTATAATTGGTTAAAAGATAGCAGGATAAGATCAGGTAAAATTGGAATAATCCTTATTGGTGTAGTTGGAACGTTATGGTTTTTAATCCGGGTGATTCCGAAACCAACACGTGCAATCTATCCGTGTATGCGTGCAGTTGCCCCTTTTATGTCGGGGCTTGTAATCTATTTACTGTCTGTTGCCGGGGGTAGCGCTGCCTTTATCAGGTTTAAGCAACAATGGGTAAAATCCAATTATCTTATTTCTTTTGGTTTTCTGGTTTTTTCTGGGCTCCGGAGTTCTTTTCTTTGTTAACAATCCCGGCTCTTCATTTTCAAATACAAAAAAGACTTATGCTTTCACAGGCCAGGTAAATACGCCTGTTGGTACAGCCATCGGGTACTATCCGGGCCGTGTGGTTTGGGCTTATAATCCCGATGCTACCGATGAAACCTGCAAAAATGTAAAAGGCGACTACTGGTATCAGAATACAGACAAAGCGGTTGTTCAAAAAATGATGGACGATGCAATTCTTAATCTCACTGAATCGGAAACAACCAAAGAAGGTTGGGATAAAATATTCAGGAATTTTAATGTCAGGCACGGAAAAGGTAAAACCGGTTATAAAACAGGAGAAAAAATTGTAATAAAAATTAACACCACCAATACCTCCGAAACACAATATGAATATGGAGCGCGTATGGATGCAACCCCCGAAGTATTATTGGCTGTTCTCACTCAGTTAATTAACGAAGTGGGAGTAAAACATGAAGATATTGTGGCCGGCGACCCGTACAGGGTTTTTGCCAACCCGTTATGGGATTTGTGTCACATTGCGTTTCCCGATGTTCACTACATCGATGGATATGGAGAAAATGATCGCGAACAAACCAGAGTTTCGGACACCGAGTCTCTGGTTTTCAGCGATAAAGAAAATAAATCACGGCTGCCGGAAGATTATATGGATGCCGCTTACATGATAAACATACCGTGTATGAAGTCGCATGGCTCAGCAGGTATTTCGTTAACGGCAAAAAATCACCAGGGCTCCATACTTGGCAGCGAACAGGATGCCGACGAACAAAGCGCTTCGCATATGCACTATGATTTTCCTGATGCAGATCATGAAGCAATGAACCAGTACCGCCATCTTGTTGATTATATGGGACACGAGAAGCTGGGCGGAAATACAGTGCTCTTTATTGTTGATGCCATCTGGTCGGGCACCGATTGGAATGGCGCAGTTGAAAAATGGGGAATGTCTCCGTTTAACGGCGATTACACATCATCGCTGTTTTTATCGCAGGATGGTGTGGCAATTGAATCAGTTTGTTACGACTTCTTATACAATGAATATCTTACAACCGAACATTATAATGCTTACAATTCGCAGGCCGATTACCCGCTTTGGCCGGCAGCCGGCGATTTTATTCTTCAAGCTGCATCATCTGACTATTGGCCCGATGATATTCAATACGACCCCGAAGATGATGGTTCAGTTATCGGCAGTCTTGGAGTTACCGAACACTGGAATAACACAACCAGTAAACAATATTCAGTAAACCTTTCAGGTGAAATTGGCGGAATTCAGCTTGTTTCGGTTCCGGCAGCACTTGTTATTGGCGAAAAAGTAAACTACGACCCTGAACCACTGCATTTTGGAGGTACCTCAGCAGAGACAATTAACAATGCAAAATTACAGGTATTCCCTAATCCGTTTACCGACCATCTTTCAATTAAACTTCCTGATGCTGCCGGTCAAAACGCTTTGGCAGAAATATACAACAGCGCTTCGGTGTGCGTGTACAGCAACCGGACAAATGCCGGTGGAGTTCTTCGGATTGATGGATTAGCAAGCCTTAAAAATGGTTTGTACATTCTGAAGGTACAGGCAGGGAAAGAAATTTATACAACTAAAATCAACAAATAAATAAAGTAATATATAAGCCTCTGCTTTATAAATTTTAATACAATGGTTCATTCTAAAAGAAATATATTTTAATGTTGGCAGCAATGGCTGCTGTTTGTTTTGGCTGCGAAAAATACAGCCAGGTTATCGAAAAGTTGCAACTGCCTTCGAATGTTATCAAAAATATTGTTGTTGATAATCATGGAATAAAATGGATAACCACCGACAAAGGAGTTGTAAGTTATGATGGTGTAAAGCTGACAGATTACCTCGATGAAAGTTTATTAAACAGTGGCGCTGCAAACAGACTTTTTTCAGAAGAAAGCCAGGCTGCAAATAAAATCTGGCTTTGTTCCAACAACGGATTATCGGTTTTTGAACACAGCGATGAGGTAATAATAGATTTTGTTACTTATAAAACAACTCAATCCGGTATTCTGTCAGATTCTGTTTTGGCGATTGACATTGATTTGAAAAACACCCGGTATATTGACCTTCAGCAGGCCTGTCGATTTTCACCAATAACAAATGGTTTGATTATTTTGGACAGGCTGGCGAAAAAATACTTCAGAAATATAAAATTAGTGCGGTGGCAGCTGCAAAAAATGACTGGGTTTATGTCTCAACACTAGGCGGCGGTGTTTCACGCTTCAAATATCTCGATGCTGTTTCGGGGGCAACTACCTTTACCGAAGGGTGGGCAAGCGGACTGAAGTCGGATAGTATTTTAACCGTAGTGGTTGTCGACGACACTTGCCAGTGGTACGGAACCGACAAAGGCGTTGCGTTTCACAAAATGAGCTTACAAAATCGGGTTGGACTTACTATTCCCGCGCCGACGGGCTTATTTGCGATACGGTAAACACAATAACCCAGGATTTATCGGGGAATATTTGGTTTGGTACCCCAAAAGGTATCAGCAAATTAAGCGACACAGAGTGGGAGAGTTTTACTACAAAAAATGGTCTTGTTTCCAATCAAGTAAATACAATTGCCGTTGATTTGGATGGCTCACTCTGGGTTGGAACCAACAACGGAATTTCTCATTATGTAAATAATATATGGGCAAACTTCGAAAACTAACATGAGCTTAACAAAACCAAATCAATACTGAATAATGACGGAAAAATTTAACGAGCATGAATTTGATTCAACGTCAAAACAATATGAAAAGATGCTTTTAAAGAAAAAAGGAAAAGATATTTATTAAACGAAAAGATAGTCCTGTTAATATTTGGCCTTCTGATAGTTTTAATAATTCTGTTGGTGTTTACCATATAAAAGGCTTTATTGAGCGCAATATAACATTGAATTTTATGAGTCGTAAATTCATCTTTCTTATCATCTCCTTTTTGTTCCTGTCAGGTTTAAACGCTCAGATGCGTGCTCCCGAAGAGTGGCTCAATTACGAGTCGGTGATGGAAGTAACAAATGGCCAGCGTCAGTATGATTTTGATGTTTACTGTATCCAAAGTTCAGCGCCTGCCAACGTCTTCTGGCCGGGCGAAAAAGCAAGATTTGCATTCCAGTTAGTCAATAACACCAATACCCCGATTTCGGTTGACGCTAAAGTTGAAGTAATTCAATATGGTTCGAAAGGCATTCCCAACGATGTCTGGCTGCCCGAAATAGTTAAAATTGCCGGGATTGAGTCAATTTCCGTCAGGGTTGAAATTTCTGCCAATGGGTTTGCCAATGTCGATTTGGAACCCAATCTCCCTGAAACTTTTGGCGGTTATGCGCTTGTTTTCGACCTGGGAAAATATGGTCGAAGATTGGCAACCAGCTTGATACGCACTTTTAAGGCAAACCCAACGGCCATCCAGTATCCAAAGCAATCGCTTGACGATATCGGCGCGATTTTTTGAGCCGGATTGGCGTTCAGGCCATTCGGATGGGGATTCCGTACATTCCAACCACACACCGCGATTATGTTGCCGAAATGGAAAAACTCAACCGCAAACTAAAAGAATATAAAGACAACAACATTACTGTTCTGCTGATGTTTGGCGAAGGCCCAGCGCTTATTCCGCTTGGTACTCCGCGTTCATTCCTCGATGATAAAAATGTTTTCCTGAAAACCAAACAGGATTATGTCTGGCTACCTAAAATGGACGATGACTTTCAGCAATTCGTAAAAAATATATGCGTTTCAAATGGCTGGCCAAAAGGCTGTGTAACTGCGGTTCACCTCTGGAACGAACCCTGGGAGGGGATTTCAATTTCGGGCTGGCAAAGCGATATGCTCCGTTACCGCGAAATCTACAAAGCAATGGCAAACGGTGTTTTGGAAGCCCGCAAAGAGGGCGTCGATGTGCTGGTCGGCGGCTGCGACTCCAACTCAAATGCATGGGATAAATTTTTCAGCGATGGAAAGTTGGATTTTCTGCCCATTTTCGATTTTCTTTCCATCCACTACCAGGGAATGGAATCGCCGTGCCTGTACCCGCAATGGAACAACCGCAAAGACTACAAGGGCCGTGTTCAGATTTGGGATACTGAAAGCTGGGTGGAAATACCGACGACCGAATTGCAACGGTGGTGGCTACTAACCGCTCCGCCGGCTACGACCGCTCGATGGGGATTTACGGCGGCTACATGATTTCGCGCCCGCACACCGGCGAACGTGTGAAACAACGCATCCGGACTGCCGGGGGAACCAAAGAAATTGACGCTGTTCCGGGTGTTTGGTCGCCGGCCGCAGCAATGGGGGCTGTTCAGCATTTGGTGGGCGAACGTGATTTTAATGAATTGCTTTTTAAAAATGGGCTGCCCTGGGTGATGTGTTTTGATGGTTATCAGAATAATCCCGAAGACGGGACCATAGTGGTGATTGGCGATATTGGCGAAGCTTTTGGTGCCGACAATGTGCTTTTCAGGGAAGTGCGCGGAACAAATGAAGCACTTCAAAAAGAAGAACTGAGAAAGCAAATCGCTCAGCTACCCGACGGTTCTCCTGAAAAACAAAACTTCAGCAGGAACTTGCCGGGTACAAAGGTTTGACAGGCGGAAAAATGACCATCAAAGCTGACCCGTCTTTTTCGCTGTTCGATTTCTACGGAAATCCGGTTCCGGCAAAAGGCAATAAAATTGAAATCCCGCTTTCATTCCAGGGATATTTTCTGCGCACCGATGGTTCAAAAGGGTCGTTTGAAAAACTGAAAAAAGCCCTGGCAAACGGAAGGATTGAAGGTTACGAACCGGTTGAAATTATTGCAAAAGACATGGTGAAACGTATCGACGGGAAGCCGGTTGTTGAATTGCAAATCACCAATATCCTGAACCGGCCAATTACTGGCGTTTTGAATTTAAAAATAGAAGGACTGGACATAAAAGCGCCCGGACAAATCGGCATGAAAGCCAACGAAACAACGACATTTCCAGTTCAGGTTTTATCAGGAAAAGTAACCCGATAAACAGCTATCCGCTTGATGTTGTTTTTGATGCCGGAAAAGATGGAAAAGCTTTTCATCACGAGGAAATGCACGTGAATGTGATTTCGAAACTGACCCCAGAAATTGACGGAAAACTCGATGACTGGGGCAACTGCATTCCGCAAACAATTTCAGGAGGCAGGTCGGCTTTGTCGGTTACAGAAGCGGCCTGGTATCCGTTCAAGGAGTTTGATACCAAAGCCGAAGGCATGGCAAATGGTTACCTGGCTTACGACGACAACTATTTCTATTTTGCCGCGAAGGTGGCCGACAATACCCCGCATCCCGGAACTTACCGCTTCGAAACACGCAACGATGATGAATTTTTCTACCCCGACATTGCTTATAAACCCGATGTCAATCTTTCGTTCAGAAAAAAGACGGGAAAAGGCATGTTGACGAAAACGATATTTCTGCATTGCAAAACCCTGATGGAACAGGCCGTTTGATGCACTTTTGGGAACCCGATGAAAACAACATTGGTTTTGGAATCGACCTGAACCTGCCAACCGATAAAACCACACAGGTTGCCTTTTATTTGCCCGGTTTTGATTCCTGGAGAACCGAAGTTGAATTTTGGGATTTGAATACCAATGCACTGTTCACTTCCAAAACACTGGAAAAGCTTTGGGACGGTTGCTATTTGGTTTACGAGCTTTCAGGAAATATCCGGGTTACTTTCAAAGGAAACTGGTGGTACAATGTAAAACTGGCCGGGGTTTTCTTCGATAAAACGTCGAATCCCGCCAATGGCACAAGTTCCGCTTTCCAGGTAAAAGAGGATTTTGATACCCGCGGAAACTGGAAAGGGGTTTATGGCAAAGATGGCTGCTGGGTTTTTGGAAGCGATGCAAAATTTCCTGCCGGAATAACCGTCCGGGCTACCGACAATAATGTAATTATTCCCCTGAAATGGCCCGAAGGTGTGCGCCATTTTCGTACCGTAAAGACCCGGTTTTGCCCGATAACAGCGCCGGAATGGGTTTCGCGACCGACAATGTTCAGATTGCTTTTAATGTGATTCCGATGGGGGAAGATGGCTACCAAATCACCTCGAAAGGGACCATGCCCAAATATGTAGGCTACAAATGCACTGATTACGAGTATGCTTTAAACAAAGTGGCTCCCGAATTTGGCGGCGGAACCGAGATTTGGCGGTTGCTGGTTCCCGGAATGCCCGAAAAACATTTTTACCCGCGCCAACCCAAATCGCCTTTTGATGGCCCGGTGAAAAACGGCAAACTGGCTATAACCCACGAAGGCAGCACCTGGATTACCGAATGCGCCATTCCATGGAGCGAATTGCCCGAAGTTAAAAAGGCGTTGGATGAAGGCAAATCCATCAAATTTTCTTTCAGAGTGAACGACAACGGAAACATGGGTGCCTGCATGGAACTGGCACGCGAAAGGAGCGTTTCGAAACGGAACTCGCGGGCGTTTCATGCCTCGTGGAAAGAACATTGGGCGAACGAAGTTGAATTTGGATTTGAAAAGTAGATGAATAAAAGGAATTACATACACAAATTTTTACTGGTATTTTGGGAAAACAGGAGAAATCTTTTGTTTTCGGCAACCATGTTTTTGGTATTTGTTGGTTTTGTTGAAATTAAAAATACCCACTCAGGCAAAATCAGGGGTTGAACTGGCTCCTGATGGCAACAATCTAATGACACAAAAATTCAGTCAGCCATTGATTCGTGTGCCAAAACGGGGAAGGTGGTTGTTTTTCACCGGAACTTATATTTCAGGCGGGATTCAGCTAAAAAACAAGGTCACGCTGCAACTCGAAAAGGTGCGCTGCTGCAAAGGAAGCGAAAACTACAAGGATTATGAAAACGATGCCTTTATTTTTGGGAAAGACATTTCGGATATTGCAATCAGTGGTGAAGGTGTTATTGACGGTGTTGATTGCAAAAATCCCAATGGAGAGGAAGGTTTCCGGGGGCCGCATTGCATCCGGCTGGTGAACTGCAAAAATATTTCATTCAAAGATTTTACGGTTAAAAACTCGGCAAACTGGGCGATTAACTGCCGGTATTGTTCGGGAGCAAAAGTTGAGAATGTATCGATTCGCGGCGGACACGACGGGTTGCATACCCGGTTTTGCGAAAAATTTACGGTTTCAGGCTGCGATTTTCGCACCGGAGACGATGCTTTTGCCGGAAACGATAACCGCGATTTTGTGGTGACCGACTGCAAAATCAATACCTCGTGCAACGGTTTCAGGATGGGTTGCCAAAATTTTACGGTTAAAAATTGCAGGCTTTGGGGACCGGGCGAATCGTTTCATAAAATACAGAAACGCAACAACATGCTTTCGGCATTTGTCCATTTTTCGCCCAAAGATGAAAACCCTAAACTTGAAAGTGGCAACTGGCTGATTGAGGATGTAACGGTTGAAAACGTGGACCATTTTTATATGTACAACTACCCGTCGGGACTTTGGCAAACAGGACAGCCTGCAAGCGGAATAAAACTGAACAAGGTAAAATGCAGCGGAATTCTCAGTGCGTTTAACATTGTTGGCGACACAAAAACAGATTTTGACCTGTCGGTGGAAAATTCATCTTTCGCTTTTCGGGATGGCGCTTCCTACAGCGATTCCCTGTATTTCGAAGGTGTAAAAATCCAGTCAGCAGCGCTTTTTTCTGCCAGCAACTTCGGCCATTTGAGCCTGAAAAATGTAGTGTTGGATAAACAGGATGGCGCACCGCTGATGGATTGCAATTCAGGCAGTTTACTGGTTCTCGATGAGGTAAATTTTATCTCGGCAGGGAACGCAAATCCATTATCAGTTAAAAATGTAAAGGAAATCAGGGAGGGAATATTGAGAACCAGCCAGCGCGTTTTGCAAAACTGATGTGATTGTGCTTATAAGATTGATTATTAAAATTTTATATACTATTTCAAGTTAAAGATATGTTGATTACAAAACCTTTGGGAGCTCTCTTTTTTATCTGCCTGTTGTGGTTGAATATGGTGGCGGAATGCGCGGCGCAATCACAAAAACAGCCCGTTGATTATGTCAATGTTTTTATTGGCACATCTGCCTCCCGCTGGGAGCTAAATCCGGGGCCCGTGTTGCCTTTTGGAATGATGCAGATGGCACCCGACAACCAGGACAGTTACTGGAAAGGTGGTTATGAATACAGCATCGGCAGTATTTCTGGTTTCAGCGCGATTCATGACCCAACCATGAAAGGTTTCCTGATGATGCCACAGGTTGGATATAAAGTGATTTCACAATGCGGGCCCGATGCTCCGTTTCCCACCTGGATTTACGGCTACCGCAACCGCATAAATAAAGAATCGGAAAAGGCTTCTCCCGGGTACTACGGGGGTTCACTTGATGGATTACAATGTTGATGTGGAATTGGCTCAACAATGCGAACCAACATTATGCGGATGACTTATCCCGAATCAAAAGATTCGCGACTGCTTTTCGACCTGAGTATTCCGTCTGGAAATTGAAACGCATTTGATTGAAGGAAAAATCAGGAAAGTTTCGGATACAGAAATTGAAGGGTACATGCATCAGATTCTTCTGCCGACTTATCGGGTTTTAACGATTATAAACTGTTTTTTGTATGTAAACTCAGCAAACCTTTTAAGTCGCTGGATGGCTGGTCGCAACCAGGCGATTGGCAAGTCTGGACCCAGGCGGATGAATGGGCCGGAAACGGGTTCAGAGAAAATATCGACAGCATTTCGGGCAGCAACCGGATGGGCTGTTTGCTGAATTTTGAGACATCGAAAGGCGAGCTGGTTGAAGTTTTTACCGGTATTTCCTTCGTAAGCGCTGAGCAGGCGCGGCTCAATCTCGAAACCGAATTATCGGCTTTTGACTGGAGTTTCGAAAAAGTGCATCAGAATGCCCGCAATATTTGGAATGAACTGCTTTCAAAAATTGAAATTTCAGGCGGAACAGAAACCGACAAAATAAAATTCTACACCAATTTGTACCGGGCGTTTGTGGGTCGCTCAGTTTTAATGATGTAAACAGCAAGTATGTTGATGTTTGCGAAAATATTCAGCAGGTCAGTTCTGATTCCCCGATTATTGGCGGCGACGCTTACTGGAATTCGTTCTGGAACCTGAACACACTGGAACCTGGTTACTCCTGAAGTTTCGTCGCAGCAAATACGCTCTTTGCTCGAAATGTACAAACACGGCGGCTGGTTACCCGATGCCCCGGTGGGTGTCGAATACTGGAATGTGATGGTTGGCACGCACCAGGTTGCACTGATGGGCAGCGCTTACCAGGCTGGGATCCGCGATTATGACACAAATAAATTTTTCCGAATCAATAAAACATGTGATGAGTGTAAATGGCATAAATCATCCGTGTGGAAGTCATGCCGGAATTATGGATTTGGATATCTACAAAAAATTTGGTTTTGTGCCGTCCGACCTCGGTGTTGTTTCGCACGCTCGATTATGCTTTCGACGATTACGTGGTTAGCCAGGTATCCAAAGCGATGGGTCACAAAAATGAATTTCAGGAATTTGGCAAACGCGCTTTGAATTATCAGAATGTATTCAATCCCGAAACGAAATATGTGTGGAAAAGATTTCAGGATGGAAGCTGGGCCCCCGGTTTTCATCTGTTGGGACTCGATAATGTTTCCCAGTTTGTGGAAGGAAATCCCTGGCAATATAGCTTTTATGTTCCTCACGATGTTCACGGTATCATCAATATCATGGGAAAAGACACTTTTCAGACAAGACTTGAAAAGGGATTTGAGGAAGGCGTAAAAACAGCTTTTTGTGCCCAATACGATATTATGTCCAACTTCAAAAGCAATCACGGGAATCAGGTAAATATGCAGGCTGCCTACCTGTTTAATTATTGTGGCGCTCCGTGGCTCACACAATATTATGTCCGCGAAATCATGGATAAATATTACGGTGCCGACCCTTACAAAGGCTGGCTGGGCGACGAAGACGAAGGACAAATGGGCGCGTGGTATGTCATCAGCGCGATGGGGCTTTTCCAGATGGATGGCGGAACTTCTGTAAATCCTGTTTTGGAAATCGGCTCGCCAATTTTTGATAAAATCGTTGTTCATCTCGACAGTAAATATTACAAGGGAACAACCTTCACCATAATCGCTGAGAACAATTGTCCTGAAAACAGGTATATCCAATCGGCATCGCTTAACGGAAAGCCGCTCAACCAGCCCTGGTTTTATTTTTCAGAGGCTGTTAACGGCGGAACACTGAAGCTTATAATGGGCCGCGAACCCAATAAAAACTGGGGAAGCAAGCCAGAACAGGCACCACCATCCATGTCTTCAGGTAAAATAAATTGAACTATAAACTAACCAATTGTACACCAATGAGACTTAAACCAATACTTTCCATTTTTCTTGCAGTTGTCCTGTTTTCCTGCAAAGATGATGTACCCCAAAAACTGACAAGTTTTGTAAATCCGTTTATCGGAACTTCAGGGCACGGACACACTTTTCCCGGGGCGACAGTTCCGTTTGGCAGAAGTGCAGTTGAGTCCCGACACACACGAAGGTTGGGACTGGTGTTCGGGTTATCATTATTCCGACGGCAGCATTATTGGTTTTAGCCACACCCATTTAAGCGGAACGGGCAGGGAGAGCTTCTTGATATACTGGTGATGCCCTTTACCGGCGACCCAACTTTGATGCCGGAACCCGCGAAAATCCTGAGTCGGGTTATCGTTCAACCTTTCTCATGCCAACGAAAAGCTTCTCCGGGGGTATTACAAAGTTTTATTGGTGTTCTCGGGGAAAATCAGCAACATTCAGGTTTTCGAAGATGGAAATCAGGTTGATGGCAAAACTGATGCCTCCGGAAATGTTGTAAAAGTTGCGCTTACTTTCAAACCCGGAGGAAAACAGAAACTTCTCGTAAAAGTGGGTATTTCGGAAGTGGATATTGATGGCGCGATTGACAACTTAGATGCAGAAATTCCGCATTGGGATTTTGAGCAGGTGCGGAAACAGGCAGAAGAAGATTGGGAGAAAGTTTTGCAGACCGTTAAAATCAAAACCGACAAGCCCGAAATTGCCGAAACTTTTTATACGGCGCTTTATCATTCATGTGTTGCGCCCTACACTTACAGCGATGTTGACAAACGTTACCGCGGTTTCGACAGGCAAATTCATACAGCCGGAAACTTCACCAACTACACCGGGCTTTCACTCTGGGATACTTTCAGGGCTTTAAACCCGCTGCTGACCATCGTTCAGCCATCGCGAATTCCCGATTTTATCAACAGCATGCTGGCCCAGTACGACGAAACTGGATTGTTGCCAGTCTGGCCGCTGTGCCAGCGAAACCAATTGCATGATAGGCTATCATGCAGTGCCGGTGATTGTGGATGCCTATTTTAAAGGGATTCGCGGATTTGATGTTGACAAAGCTTATGAAGCCATGAAAGCCAGCGCCATGCAGGATGAATTTGGAATTAAATTTCTGAAAGAATATAATTTCATTCCAACCGACCTCGAAAACAAATCGGTTTCGAAAACACTCGAATATGCTTTCGACGACTGGTGTATTGGGCAAATGGCAAAAGACCTTGGCAAAACAGAAGACTCTGAATATTTCATTAAACGCTCGCAGGCTTACAGGAATGTACGATTTGAAAACACAATTCATGCGGGAAAAGATTCCTCAGGAAAATTTGTTGAGCCATTCGACCCGACTTATGCCTCGTATGTAAAATGCGATTTCGTGGAAGGAAATTCATGGCAGTATTCCATGTTTGTGCCACACGACATTCCCGGACTGATTGAAATAATGGGTGGTAATCAGGTTTTGGCCGATAAACTGGATGCTTTGTTCAGTGTCGAAACGTCGAGTTTGGAAGATAAACCGCTGGATGTTACCGGTCTCATTGGAGAATATGCACACGGAAATGAACCCAGTCACCACGTGGCTTACCTGTACAATTTTGTAAACCAGCCCTGGAAAAGTCAGAAGCGGCTTCACGAAATCATGACAACCCTGTATTTCAATCAACCCGACGGTTTGTGTGGAAACGAAGACATGGGGCAAATTTCGGCCTGGTATGTTTTTTCGGCAATCGGGTTTTACCCAGTCAACCCCGCTGACGGGAAATATGTGTTTGGAACGCCCCAAATTTCCGAAGCAACCTTCAATCTTCCCAATGGAAAAACTTTTATTGTGAAAGCCACTAACCTGAATGACAATAATATTTACATCGCAAAAGTCATTCTGAACGGAAAAGAATACCCCAAAGGATACATCACCCACCAGGATTTGATGGCTGGCGGAACGCTTGAATTTCAAATGTCGGACAAGCCGGGCGTGGTGTTTTTGATGGAATAAATTATGGAATCAAAATAAATATGAAAATTACCAAAAGGATAATAACCGGCCTGTTTGACTTTGTCCGGCGATGAGCGGGTATGGTTGGGCTGGAAGGCAATAAACAAAGTGCAAACCGGGGAAGTTTCAACTTTCAGAATGCAGAAAGGCGACACCTTAATTCTCGACTTTGGTTTCAATATAGTTGGTTATTTACAGGGTGTTAGCAACGGCAAGGCAAAATTGCAGATTGAACCTGCCGAAGTTTTGGCTGAATTGGGCGATAGCTGGGAAAAGTTTCCGGCGGATTTCGGTAATGGAAACAAGCCCGGGCGCTCCTGGTCGCCAAAAGTGCTTAACATTCAGAATAACTGGCGTTTCGGAGAAAGAATGACTTTCAGGTATGTTCGCCTGATTGTTCTTGAGGGAGCCAGCGAAATTGTGCTTTCAGAACTGAGTTGCGATGAAGTTTCTGCTGTGCCATTTAGCAAAATAAAACCATTAGAAGGCTTTGGCCCCAAAATGAAGCAGATAGATTTAGTGGCACAATATACGCTCCGGAATTGTATTCAGGAAGTATTTGAAGACGGCCCCAAACGCGACCAACGGCTTTGGTTGGGCGATTTGAAACTGGAGGCCTTACCCGATGGCTTACTTTTTAAATCGGATTCTGTTATAAAACGATGCATCTTACTTTTTGCGGGTACGCAAAGAGATGATGGTTTTATTGCATCGTGTGTTTTTAATACTTCGAAAGGCCAAAATCCTGAAATCGGTGATGAAATGATTCCCGATTATGCCATGTTATTCGGCTCGGTGCTGCTCAATTATGCCACCAACACAAACGACTGGGATTTGGTAAAAACAATATATCCATTGGCTTGCCGGCAGGTAGATAATGTTTGCAGTATGTGGCTTAATGCCGATAATTATTTACAAATTCCTGATAATATCTGGATGTTTATTGACTGGAGTAAAAACCTGGACAGGCAGACTGCCGAACAAGCCACTGCTATTTACTCCATAAAATCATTATTGGAAATAGCCCGAAAGCTTGAATTGAAGGAAGATATTGAGAAATGGGAAAATCTTGGCAAAAAAATGGAAGCATCAGCCATGAAACACCTTTATGATTCAGAGAAAGGTCTTTTTATCTCGGGTAAGCAAAGGCAGGTTTCTTATGCTTCACAAATCTGGATGATTTTGGCTGGCGTAGTGGATGCCAATGCAGGTGCAGAAATTTTAAAACGTGTGAAAGCCGATATTGCATCTGTTCAACCGGGGTGCCCCTATCTGGTGCATCATTTGGTTCAGGCATATCTTCTTTGCAACATGGACAAAGAAGCATATCAACTTATTGATAACTACTGGGGTGGAATGATAGATAAAGGCGCTGATACTTTTTGGGAAATTTACGACCCTGGCGATGCTTACAAATCGCCCTACGACAGCCATTTATTTAACAGCTACTGCCATGCGTGGAGTTGCACTCCCGGCTGGTTTTTACGACATCCTGAATATGGGAAACGACTTTTGGAGATTGAACGAACAAACAATCAACAATAAAAGAAAATGCTAAATGGAATATCTACTTCTGTCAGACAAGCCGGGTATGGTGTTTATGATGGAATAAATAATTGGTTTACAGCCGAATTGAGTATATAAATTCAAAACAAAATAAAAATGAAAACAACATTTGTGTTACTTTTCTTAACCGTGTCTTTAACAGGTCATTCTTTTGCCCAGGATATGTGGGGGTTTAGCCGTTATACTGAAGTAAATGAAAAAATTGAACAACCAGCGCCCGGAGAAAGACGGGTGGTTTTTATGAAACTCCATCACCGATGGCTGGAGCGATGCGCGTCCCGGTTTTTTTAAAGGAAAACCTTACATCAACCGCGGCATTTCAGGGCAAACCACGCCGCAAATGCTGGTCAGGTTCAGGGCCGACGTACTTAATCTGAAACCGGCGGTAGTGGTGATTTTGGCCGGAACCAACGATATCGCTGAAAACATGGGGCCCTCAAAACTGGAATGGATTGAAAACAATATTCTCTCGATGGTTCAATTGGCGCAGGCAAATGGAATAAAAGTTGTATTGTGTTCGGTTCTGCCGGTTTACGATTATCCCTGGAAACCCGGACTTCAACCTGCCGAAAAAATTGTAGCTCTTAATGCCTTGTTAAAGAGCGATGCTGAAAAATACGGGTTGATTTATGTCGATTATTTCTCGCTAATGGCTGACGAAAGAAAAGGCCTGAAAGCAACACTTTCGGGTGATGGTGTTCATCCCAATGAAGCAGGATACAAAGTGATGGAACCTCTTGTTACTGTTGCGATTCAAAAAGCTTTACAACAATAAAATCAGAATTAAACTAATAAATTAAAGAATATGAAAAGAGTTACAATGTAGGGTTTGATTATATCGAGCCTGTTTTTCTTGAACAGTTTACTGTCTTACGGACAGTTGAACTATACGTCCACTTGGGTGGCAAATACTGGTGGTACAAAGAATACTTTTATGCAAATGTATATGATATCAGCAACAGTCAACCAGGCAGGAGTTACTGCCGGGGTATGTTACTGGGACGAAGGCGGACGTGGGCTGGGTATTTACAGCAACGAAGGCAATGTTGTAAATACCGACTGGAACGATAGGCAGGGCGGAGTAAATGTGGGTATTAACCTCAATTATGTCTATAATGCAGGAACTTCCAGTATTACAAAACGCTCTCTTACCAATACCACCAAAGCACTTAAAGCGGCCAATATCTCCGGAATTTCGGCAAGCTGGTCTGAAGGAGACGTTGCTTATTCTTTGGAGCCTGAGTATGCTGATGCTTTCAGAAAAAAAATGGGGATAACAGGAGTGAGTGCTAATGAAAATTACGTTGTGGCTGCTGTTTATCAGTTAAATAAGGTTTTTGTTTACGATACCGATTTACAGCTTTTACGGACCATATCAGTTAACCGGCCTTATTACGCTACACCTGATAATTTAGGTAATGTTTGGGTGGTTCAGGGAGCTGATAAAAATAATGCCCCTAAAATTGTGGAGTTTGATACTACAAGCAAAGCCACAGGCAAGGAAATTACAGGTTTTGCAGATCCGCGCTCACTTCAAATCAGCAAAAAAGGACAATTGATTGTAGGGGACAACGGAATGAATCAGCAGGTTTTCTTTTATGATATTACCGGCGACCCTGTTCTTGTTGAGACATTTGGGCAGAAAGGCGGGATTGGCTCGGGTATTCCCGGTCAGGTAAAACCCGATAAATTCACCGGAATTGTTTATGCAGGTACTGACTCACTTGACAATTTATATGTTATTACAGACCTCGAAGGATCTGTTGTCAGACGATTTGATAAAGACAGAAATCTTATCTGGCAAAAGTACGGTTTAGGTTTTGTTGATATGGCAGATGCTGACCCCAACAACGAAAATGATGTTTATTCCTGCGAAGAGCGTTATTCTATGGACTATTCAAAGGTGAACGGCGAGGAACAGGAATATGCTGCCTGTACTTTAGACCCTTATAAATATCCTGATGACCCGCGTATTCATGCTGCTCTTGACGGGGGTGTCTGGATTCGGTGGATAAACGGCAGAAAGTTTATGTTTGTTGGAGAAATGTACAGTTCATTTATATACATCTATCGTTTTAATGAAGAAACCGATGGCGAAATTGCCATTCCCTGCGGAGCTATTATGAGGCACAGCCGTTTTTGTTTTGGGCTTACCGGCGAATGGCCTGCTCATCAACCCCGGATGGGTTCGTTTATCTGGCGCGACAAAACGGGAATGGAAAATTTGATGCCGATGAATATGAATCGATTCCGTCAGAAATATCATTAGCCAATGTTGATGATTTTGGAAATATTTATACAGGGGACTTCGGTATTATGAATGTCAGGGGACTTGATGAAATCAAATCCGGTTTTACAGTTTCAGTAATATGGTGAGTCAGGAGACACCAGAGGCCGTTTACCAGTATCAGAAAAGCTGTTTACGACAGTAAATGGGATGCCATGTTTGTGCGGCACTACGACAGATAATGACAATTCATATAATGTCGGACCGGTATTCGCTGTTTTATCCCGACTGGAGCAAGAAACAGAAAAGCTGCATGGACTAAGGCATACAGCAGGCCGTATTCAGGTTTTGCTGCTAAAGGCGATTATTTATTTGCTGCGTATGCTTTTGATGAAAAAAACTGGAGTATTGACGTTTTCAGCGCTAAAGATGGCTCTGAAGTTGGCAACCTGGCCGCTTTACAATTAGGAAATATCGGTTGGATTGATATTCCGTGGGGGATTATTGCCGAACAGCGCACAAACGGCGAATATCTCGTATTCAGGGAATACGATTTATTGGCAAAAACCGTCCTTCATCGC
>JADIYN010000040.1 GCA_016705335.1 Draconibacterium sp.
GTTCGATCTCTATTAATTCTGTTTCGATGTAATTAAATAAATCAGCACGCTGAATCTGTTTTGGATAAAATTTGCCAACTCCATCTTCTTCGGTTGTAAATGGTGGATTTCCAAAAAGGTCGATATACCAGTAATAAGCCAGTGCACAAAAAACGTGCTTCAGCATTGTATTTCACCAGGTCAGGATTGTCGGCAGTTAAACGAATAAAGTCGTTGGCATAAGTAATACTCAACCCCAAACGTTGATAAACAGCTGTAAGAAATGGGTTACTCGGGCTCCAGGTTTGTGTGTTCAAATCAGAAATTCCAATATCGCCCCCAGGCACAAATCGCTTCATCGGTTGTAATTTCCTGAAGGTTCCAAAGCGCACGCATGGTTGTAAAAAAGTTTTCATCTGATGCACTGATATCTGCGCCGCCGTTTGCACCTTGTCCGGGAATAATGAAGCTGGCATAAATTTTACCGAGCACTTGTTTCATGTAAACCGGATTGTCATTCAGGTTACCGGCCAAAATAGTATCAGGGTCCATCGGTTTTACATCCAGATCATTCACACACGACGTAACCATCAGTGCTGAAAGAAAGATTGCAATTAATATTTTATTTTTAAACATGACGAATTAATTTTAAATGTTAATAGGTAAATCCAATGCCAAACATAAATGTGCGTGGTCTTGGATAGAAGTTATTATCGATACCACCCGGTACTTCGGGATCTATTCCTTCATAGTCAGTTATGGTCAAAACATTCTGAACCGTAAAACTCAACCTTGGAATCATTTTTCCCCGAATGTCTTTGTGTGAGTAACCGATGCTCAGGTTATCCAATTTAAAGAACGAAGCATTTTTCACAAAGTAGTCACTAGTAAATTGCCTTTTTACAAATTGAGTGTCATCAAGGTATTTTGGGAAGTTTTTCCAGTAACCGATTTGATTCATCTGGTCATAAGAAGCACCTGCAGCAACCTGGTTATATACATAGTTACCGATGCTGGTTCGCGATGAACCGGAGAAATCAAAATCCTTGATGGGAAAACGGAACGAAGTCCCATCAAATAATCAGCAACAGGACTGTGGTAAATGTATTTTATCGGCATTGTCGCCATTTACTGCTCCACCTTCGCCTGATAAATCAACATATAATCCTTCTATCGGCATACCCATTTGACCCGTAAACCTGTTGATTTACAAAGTAAGAATAGCAGGATAACCAACGCGGGTAACCTGTTTTGTTCCAGTCATTCCATCGCCATGTATAGCATTCCAATGTAATTTGGATCGTCGTTTAATAAAAGTTTTGTGATTTTATTTTCGTTGTAGGTAAAGTTAAATCCAAACTCCAACGACACATCATCTTTTTGATATGGGCATTAAATTCAATGAAAACTCAAGCCCTTTTTTTCCAGGCTTCCCACGTTGGTAAGCAAAGTGTTTGAAAAATTGCTTCCTGTTGGAATGGTAACCGTGTTCAACAAATCATCAGTAACGCGTTTATAAACATCAATTGCTCCTGAAATCCGGTTATTGACAAAGCCAAAGTCGAGACCAATATTTTGGGTTGTTGTTTCTTCCCATTTAATATCGGGGTCGTAGGCACTTGGACGCAAAGTTGGAAGAAATTCCCCCACCAATTGGATAGAAAGAACCTGGAGAAGAAAGAATATAAGCTGCCTGGGCAGGGTAATCTTTCCAATATCCTGCTGTCCGGTAATTCACCATCCTAACCTAACTTTCACTTCGGTAACAGCTTTTACATCTTTTAAAATGATTCTTCTTTAATTTTCCAGGCGAATGCTGCCGAAGGGAAAATTCCCCATTTGTTATCTCCAATAAATCTTGATGAACCATCCTGACGAACTGTGGCTGTTAAAAGATATTTGTCAGCAAGCGTATAATTTAAACGACCGAAAAATGAAACAAGGTAATTCTCAGTAATAAATGACGAGTTTTCAGTTACCTGTGCCGGGTGATTTGCATCCACTATCCCACGGGTATAAGTACTTCCCTCGCGTTTAAAATGTTGCCATGAATAACCGGCAGTCGCATCGATCCTGCTTTTGATACTTTCCAGATCTTTTGTGTAATTCAGATAGAAATCGAGCAGGTCATTTGTGTTTTTTGCATCATAGTTGCTCAGTTTCCCCCATAACGGACTTGTTAACACCGATGGTGATGTGCTCGGACGATTGTTGTGTCCTTCGCTTTTTGAGTAGTCAGTTGCTACATTCAAATTGGCATGCATATCAGGAATAAATGGTATTTTGTAATCCAACTGAAAGTTGCCTATAAACCTTTTTACAGTCGATGTATTGTCAACTTCCATCAGTTGTTCCACAGGATTTGGTGTACCTAAATTCGCACCGTAATTACTCCATTGAAAATAGCCACCTGAATTTGGATTACCGTCATAAATTGGTTTTGTGGGATCCATTGAAATAGCTGAACCGATAGCTCCTGAATCTCCGAAATTATGATCAGTAAGCATCCCTTTTGCATTGGCATTCACTTTTAAATCACCGTCAAGCAAAGTTGGGTTAAGGCTTAAAGTTCCGGTCAGGCGCTGCATATCGGTATTTTTCAGAATACCTCTTTGATTTGTGTAACCTACCGAAACGCGGTAAGGCAAATCTTTCACCGATCCTGAAATACTTAAATTATTGTCTTGCGAAGCTGCGGTCCTGAAAATTTGCTTCTGCCAGTTTGTGTTTTCGTTCCACAATTGATTGTAACTGTCAGCACCAAACAAACCTTTTTTATCCATGGCAATTTTCCGCATTTCGTCTCCTGAATATACATCCATATATTCTATGGGGGTTGCAATTGACGAATTTATGTCAACGTTAATTGTCATCGGAGAGCCTGCTTTTCCTTTTTTAGTGTTGATAATGATTACTCCGTTTGATGCTCTTGACCCGTAAATTGCTGTTGCTGATGCATCTTTCAGAATATTCATTGATTCAATGTCGTTTGGATTTACAAACGACAGGAAGTTACTGCTTCCTGAAACATTATTATTATCAATAGGTACACCATCGATAATAATTAACGGATCATTTGAAGCATTTAACGAAGAACCTCCACGAATGCGAATTGTTGATCCACTTCCGGGAGCACCACCCGCGGTAGTAATTACTACACCTGATGCTTTTCCAACAAGTAAATCCTGGGCTGATGTGATTGCACCTTTGTTAAAATCATCGGAACTAATCGCTGTAACCGAGCCGGTGGCATCTCCTTTTTTTACCTGTCCGTATCCAATAACGACTACTTCGTCCAGTCCAAATGTTTCTTCCTGCAGGGCGATATTGAAATTGGTTTGATTGTCAACTTCAATTTCAACATTTTTCATCCCAATAAAACCTATTACCAATGTTTGTGCATCGTTCGGGATGTTCAGGTTAAAATCTCCGTCGAAGTTGGTTGTTGTTCCTAAGTTGTTCCTTTAACAACAATAGTTGCACCAGGCAGTGGTTCACCGGTTTTTGCATCGGTTACTTTACCTGTAATTGTTTTTACCCGCGCATATCCAATTGTAGTAGTCAGTGCGGCAATAAAAAACAATAAGATTTTAGGTTTTTAAATAATCCTCATCTTTAATGTTATTAGTTTATAATCGTTCATTACGTGTGTTAAATAATTTTAACTGTCTCTTAAATGGCAAATAATCAACAATTTGACTCTACTTCTTATTCAACTCAGCGCAAAATTCTGGGCGAATTAAAAAAATGTTAAATGATTTATATGACATTGGATGAACAAATGACCGCAAACGTTTGCGGTGTCGTTTGCACCAAACATGTTATATAACAGGTAGTTACTGGTGGGTAAGTTTTAATCCCACTTTTTTTTGAAATAACTGGTCAATTTAATTAAAGAGTGATTTTTTGTGATTGTTTAAAGTTGAAAAGGTTATGCAGAAATGAACTTTGCTGGTGGTTAATTGAATTCTTTAATGTGTAGTGTTGAATTTTATTGAATAATTGTGATCAACCTAAAAGGAAGCGAAACTCAAGTGTAAAAAGGAATAGTATTACTTATATTAAACAATTTTGTAAATTGACTTATTAAACCAATTTTTGCGATTCATGTCTTATTAAGTAATGAAAAACAGTCCAATTACCATAAAAGATATTGCCGGGAGTTAAAATTTCAGCATCAACGGTTTCGAGGGCATTGAAAAATCATCCCGATATTAGTCAGAAACAAGAAAAGCGGTAAATGAACTGGCCGCAAAATATAATTACCAGCCAAATGCTGTTGCTCTCAGTCTTAAACAGCGCAGAACAAACACAATCGGTGTAATAATTCCTGAAATTATTCATTATTTTTTCTCATCTGTAATAAGTGGTATTGAGGATGTTGCCTACAATGCAGGTTTTAATGTAATTATTTGCCAGTCGAAAAAAAAATACGACCGCGAAGTGGTAAATATTAGAACTCTACTGGCTAATCGAGTCGATGGAATTTTGGCTTCCATTTCGAAGGAAACGCTGAATTTTGATCATTTTTATAAAATTCAGGAAAACGAAGTACCACTTGTTTTTCACGATCGCATTGTTCCGGGTTTTGATGCAGACCAGGTAATTGTCGATGATTTTGAAGCAGCATATCGGGCAACAAAGCATTTAATTGACGGTGGCCGAAAAAAAATAGCTCATTTTGCCGGGCCTCAGAACCTGTTACCGACCACAGTTGCGTAAAGGAAGGTTATTTGAAAGCTATGCGTGAAGCCGGTTTGAAGGTTTTGGAAAGAATGGATTATTGAATCTGATAATTTCGAAAAAGCAAGAATTGCAACATTGAATCTTTTTGAGGAGAAAAATTCCAATCGATGGGATTTTTGCGGTTAACGATCTTACTGCCATTGGTGCAATGCAAACCTTGCAAAAAAGGGATTAAAATTCCCAAACAAGTTGCAGTTGTCGGTTTTTCCGATGGCCGTTTGTCAGGAATTACCGATCCGGCGCTAACTTCGGTTGATCAGCATGGTTATGAAATGGGAACCATTGCAGCCGAATTGCTTTTAATCGTATAAAAGCAGCAAAACTGTAAGTCCCTTCGAAATAAAAGTGCTGAATAGCGAATTTAATTGTCAGGGGTTCATCTGCATTTTAAAAAAAAAAAAAAAATATTTTATTCTCCGCAAACGTTTGAAATCAACATTTCAACAAGAAAATGCTGGTTTTTAGCAATTTGATGAAATTCAAATATTTGGATTTGCAAAAAATTCTGTTTTATATTTGTTCCGGCAAATCATCACAAATACTTCTTGTTTACCCGCAAATTTCTCTTGACTGAAAAATCTAATTTTAGCCTGTTATTAAATTTTAAATTAATACATATGGTCAAAAAACCTATGCTAAGCTTTTGGCAAATCTGGAACATGAGTTTTGGATTTCTGGGCATTCAATTTGGTTTTGCACTTCAAAATGCAAATGTTTCACGCATATTTCAAACATTCGGTGGCGATGTCGATCGGCTGGCAGTTTATTGGCTTGCTGCACCATTAACGGGTTTGATAATTCAGCCAATCATTGGTCATTACAGCGATAAAACCTGGGGAAGATTGGGACGCCGCCGACCTTATTTGTTGGTTGGGGCAATACTTGCATCAATTACACTTTTGTTTATGCCAAATTCGCCAACTCTGTGGATTGCAATTGGTACACTTTGGATAATGGATGCATCAATCAATATTTCGATGGAACCGTTTCGCGCATTTGTTGGCGATAATCTGCCTTCAGAACAGCGAACAGCGGGTTTGCAATGCAAAGTTTTTTCATCGGAACCGGCGCAATTGTTGCTTCTTTTCTGCCTTATGCAATGACAAATTGGTTTGGGATTGAAAATACTGCTGCTGAAGGAATTATTCCTTCCTCGGTAAAATGGTCGTTTTATATTGGTGGATTCGTTTTTATAGGCGCAGTTGTTTGGACGGTTTTCAGTTCGAAAGAATATTCGCCCGAAGAATTGAAAACTTTTGAGGAAACAAAACCGAAAGCAATAAATCAGCAATTTCTAATTACAAATCGCCTTCGCAACTGCAAGATATTTTTCTGCGGAACGGGGCAATTTTCTGTTTGTTGGATTGGCGTTGGTTTACTTTGTTTTTAACCGTGGACTCGAAAAGGAAATGTACATTCTGGGTGGCGGCCTCGCGGTTTACGGTGCAATTCAGTTTTTACCTATCGCTTTATCAAAATCAAATCGAACAAAAACGGGTTTGTGGAAATTATGACCGACATGGCTAACATGCCAAAAACAATGGGGACAATTGGCTGTTGTTCAGTTTTTCGTGGTTTGCTCTTTTTGCCATGTGGATTTATACCACCGCAGCAGTTACCGGACACATTTACGGAACCAGCGATACAACTTCTGCTTTGTATAACGAGGGAGCAAACTGGGTCGGGGTTTTGTTCGGAATTTACAACGGTTTTGCAGCTGTTGTCGCTTTTGGATTACCGGTTTTGTCAAAATACACAAGCCGTAAAGCAACACATTCTGTTTCCCTGATAATTGGAGGAATCGGGTTGTTGTCTTTCTATTTTATTACAAATCCTAATTTGCTGTTGCTTTCAATGGTTGCCATCGGAATTGCGTGGGCCAGCATTTTATCAATGCCTTATGCAATTCTTACCGGCTCGTTGCCTGCCGCAAAAAATGGGAGTTTACATGGGTATTTTCAATTTTTTATTGTGATACCGCAAATTCTGGCAGCAAGTATTCTGGGATTTCTGATGCGCCGATATTTTGGTGGCGATGCAATTTGGGCACTCGTGGCCGGTGGTATTTCAATGATTCTTGCCGCCGCGACCGTATTTTTTGTTGATGATATTGATAGTCCCTAACAAAAAAATGAAATCCGGTTTTGTGTGCGGGAAGGGGTGGAGCGCTTTTTAGTAGGGTTTAGTTGAAAAATGAAAAGAAACAAATGAGAAATTATATTAAACATCACGATTGGAAAATTATTGAAGAAGGTTTTGATCCCGAAAACAAGCGCATTTCCGAAAGTATTTTTAGTATTGGGAATGGTAAAATGGGGCAACGGGCCAATTTTGAAGAGAAATATTCAGGGGATTCGCTTCATGGATCATATGTTGCAGGAATTTATTACCCCGATAAAACCCGGGTTGGCTGGTGGAAAAACGGCTATCCGGAATATTTTGCAAAAATCATTAATTCAACCAACTGGATTGGAATTAACATTTCGATAAACGGCGAAGAGCTTGATTTGGCAAAAGCAAAAATACATTCCTTTAAACGAATGTTAGACATGCAGCATGGTTTGCTTTCGCGAAGTTTTATAGCTGAACTTGAAAACGGAAATCAAGTTGAAGTAAGCTCAAACGCTTTGTAAGCATGAAAATACTGCAATTGGCTGATTCAATACAGCATAAAAGCGCTTAATTTTTCAGGCGAAATATTAGTAAATCCATATCTCGATGGTGATGTGTTTAACGAAGATTCAAATTACGATGAGAAATTCTGGGTTGAAGTTTCAAAAGAAATTGATGGATGCGAGGGTAACATTACCCTTGAAACGTTGAAGACAAAATTCAGGGTGAGCACGGCTATGATTTTCCAACTATTAAAAAAATAGGAAACCTGAATCTAAAAATATCAAATTCAACAAGGAAAAATACGTTGAGGCAACTCAAACCATTAAAGTAAAAATAAGGAGAAAATATTGTCAATCGAAAAATATGCAGCGACTATTTCTTCCTTGATTTTCAATTGAACAATTAACCGCAAAAGAATTGGTCTCAGATGCAAATTCAAAAGGATTCGATTTGTTGTTCGAAAATCACAAAAGTCTTTGGCTTAAAAAGTGGGAAACCAGCGACATTAAAATTGAAGGAGATGTGGCGGCTCAACAAGGAATCAGGTATAATATTTTTCAGTTAAACCAAACTTATTCGGGTGAAGATAAAAGATTAAATATCGGTCCGAAAGGTTTTACCGGCGAAAAATATGGTGGCGTAACATACTGGGACACCGAAGCTTATTGTTTGCCATTCTATTTGGGCACTGCTTCAATTGATATCTCGAAAAAACTGCTTTTATACAGGCACCAACATTTGACAAAGCCATTGAAAATGCCGAAAAACTTGGTTTTAACAGTGGTGCTGCGTTATACCCGATGGTAACAATAAATGGCGAAGAGTGCCACAACGAATGGGAAATTACTTTCGAGGAAATCCATCGAAACGGTGCAATTGCCTACGCCATTTACAATTATGTAAACTATACCGGCGACAAGGAATATCTTGCTCCGTATGGTTTTGAGGTATTGCTTGCCATAAGCCGTTTTTGGAGCCAGCGGTAACTGGTCGGAAAAAAACAGAAATATGTAATGCTTGGTTTACCGGGCCCAACGAATATGAAAACAATGTGAACAATAATTTTCACACCAATTACATGGCTGTTTGGACATTGAAATATACACTCGAAGTAATTGATTTCTTGCAAAAAGAGTTTCCGTATTTGTATGAGGAAATGATATCGAAATGGAAATTCAATGCCATAAAAGAAACAAAAAGATGGAAAGATATTATCGCTAAAATGTACTTTCCTTTTGATGAAGAACGTAATATTTATCTTCAGCAAGATGGTTTTGATGACAAGGAATTAATTCCTGTTTCCGAACTTTCGGCAAACGATAAACCAATCAATAAAAAATGGTCGTGGGACAGGATTTTACGGTCGTGCTATATAAAACAAGCCGATACTTTGCAAAGTTTGTTTTGGTTTGAAAACGATTTTACGGAACAAGAACTTAAACGGCATTTCGATTTTTATGAACCGCTGACCGTTCACGAATCGTCGCTTTCGCCATGCGTTCATTCAATTTTGGCGGCAAAATCGGTTATCAGCAGAAATCATACGAAATGTACTTGCGCACCGCCAGATTAGATTTAGACAATTACAACCACGATACCGAAGACGGGCTTCATATTACAAGTATGGGAGGAACCTGGATGTCGTTTGTAATGGGTTTTGGAGGAATGCGCACCCATAATAAAACTGGTTTTAAATCCTTTTCTTCCTGACAAGTGGAAATCCTATCAATTTCGGATCGATTTCAGGGGAGCACATTTAAGCTTGAAAAAGGAAAAAGCTAAGTAATCGTGAATCATTCGAATGTTTGAAGTTTATTTGGAAGGAAACACAGGAAGAATTAAAAAATGAAAATACATATTTGTTATTTACCAGTTCTTTTTTTGAATACATTTTCACAGAAATTGGAACGTGTTGAACCCATGTTTTGGTGGGTCGGAATGAAATCTCCTGAATTGCAACTGATGGTTTATGGAGAAAAAATTTCGGAAACCAACGTGTCAATTGAATTATCCCGGAGTTGAACTGGTTTCGGTAACAAAAGTTCAAACCCAAATTATCTGTTTGTCGATTTAAACTGGCAGAAAATGTGCAACCGGGAAAGTTTGAGATTCAGTTTACCAAAGGAAAAAAAGTTGGTTCAAACTTATTTGTACGAATTGAAAGCCCAGGAAAAGGATTCGGCAACCCGCACCGGATTTAATGTTCCGGATGTAATTTACCTGATAACCCCGACAGGTTTATCAATGGTAAATCCAAATAACGACTGGGTGGCAGGAATGAAGGAAAAACCCAATCGTCAACAAAGATGGAAGACATGGCGGTATATCAGGGAATTATCAATTCGCTCGATTATTTGCAGAAAATGGGATTTACGGCTGTCTGGCTTAATCCGTGCTCGAAAATAACATGACCAGGTTTCTTATCACGGTTATTCAACAACCGATTTTTTATAAAGTTGATCCACGTTACGGAACAAACGAAGAGTACCGCGAATTAAATGACGAGCCTGGATAAACGGGGAATGAAATTGATTATGGACATGATTTTTAATCATTGCGGGTTCGGAACATTGGTGGATGAATGACCTGCCGATGAACGACTGGATTAACAACCATCCCGATTATAAAATAACAAATCACCGTCGAACAGTTAAACCAGGATCCGCATGCTTCAGAAATCGATCTGAAAGCTATGGTTGACGGATGGTTTGTTCCTTCAATGCCCGATATGAACCAGCGAAATCCATTTATGGAAAAATACCTGATTCAAAACAGTATCTGGTGGATTGAATTCGTTGGTTTAGAAGGAATCAGGCAGGATACATGGCCATATCCCGATAAAAATATGATGGCAACCTGGACCAAACAGGTTTTAACTGAATATCCTGACTTTAATATTGTTGGCGAAGAATGGACAATGAATCCTGCCATTGTTTCGTATTGGCAAAAAGGAAAAGTAAATTCTGATGGTTATAAATGTTATTTGCCTTCGTTAATGGATTTTCCATTGCAAAATGCGGTAAGCAGTGGCTTGCGAAACAATGAAAATTGGGACGATGGTTTGATTCAGATTTACGAATCTTTAGCCAACGATTTTCTTTATCCCGATCCAGATAACCTTGTTATTTTCCCCGATAACCACGATATGTCGCGGTTTTTTGTGCAGGTTGGCGAAGATGTTGATTTGTTAAAATGGGGGTTGCCTTGTTTTTAACCATGCGCGGAATTCCACAAATTTATTACGGAACTGAAATTTTAATGCGACATGAAGGCAGCGAACATGGAAATATTCGGGCCGATTTTCCGGAGGTTGGCAAGGTGATAAAGTAAATGCAATCACCGGAGTAGGACTATCAGACCAACAAAAGGAAATGCAGGATTACTGTCCAAAATTCAAAACTGGCGAAAAATAAAACTGTAATTCACAAAGGAAAATTAATGCATTTTGTGCCTGATGATGGCGTTTATACTTATTTCCGCTATAACAATGAAGAAGTTGTTATGGTAATGCTCAATAAAAATGAAACTGAGAAAAAAAGTTGATACAAATCGGTTTTCTGAAATCATAAAAGGCTATAATAAAGGCAAGGAAATTATAACATCGAAAAAAATTTCAGCAATTTCTGAAATAATAATCCCGGCTAAAACCGCCATGATTATTGAGTTGCAGAAATAAAAAAAATAAAAAAAAAAAATTTTATGCTTTTGTAAACCTTTTTTACAAATGCTTGTTTTAATGATACTACAAAGAGTAAACATCAATTTTACTCACCATTGAAAAATGGTTTGGTTTTTGGTTTAGTTTAGGTTTAGGTTGATTGAGAAAAGGCTGGTTGTTGAACCGGCCTTTTTAATGAAGTTTCTGTTCTCCGGTTTTGGTAAAAAAGGAAGGATGTTTCCTGGAAAACATCCTTCTTTTAAATTTTGGTATTATCGTTTCATAATTCCGTAGCAAATAATTTTCAGAATAATATCTACACTGCTTTCAAGGTTTACGTTGCCATATGTACCAGCCGAAAGAGGCATTTCCAGACCTTTTATTGCTGTTGTAATTCCAATGGCGGCAAGGTTAAAATCGTAAATTTCAAATTCGTTTTTCCTACACCTTCAATCAAAATGCGTTTTATCATCCTGATTTCGTCCTGTTCATATTTGCGTTTAATATCATTTATAAAACCAACTGCTGTAACATCGTTTTCAATGGCATGGTAAAAATTGGCCAATCCTCTGAAAGTGGTCAATTTTGTGAGGATATAATCGCGTAACTTATCAATTGGGTCGGTATTTCGGTTGATAACGATTTCAAGTTCATGTGCCAGAATATCAACCTCTTTCATAATTACTGCTTGGAATAAATCTTCTTTACTTTCAAAGTAATAATAAAGAGAACTTTTCCTTTTCGAACCGCGTTTGCAATATCGTCGAGCGTGGTTTTTTTAAAGCCGTATTTGCTGAAAATTTCGCGGGCAATTTTTAAGATATTTTCTCTGTTAAGGTCTTTTTTATACCCGGTTTCATTTTTGGTTTGCATCTTTTTACTTTTTTCAGATTTAGAAGGAAACAAATATAACCAAATATTTTGCCTGCAAAATAGTTTTGAACTTTTACTTAAATAGACGAGATACAGCCTGAATGATTGAAAACTTGCCCAAACAGTTAAATAACAAAGGTTACAAATTGAAAACAGCTTATTTCCCTTTGACAAGCTGAAAATCAAGTTGTTTTTCTCTAAATTGGTACGCCATATTTTTACAGTAAGTTCATCTCCCAACTGGTAAGTTTTGTGCGAATGCCTCCCAACCAGCGAATAATTTTTTTCATCGAAAATATAGAAATCGTCATCAAGTTCGCGAATTGGAATCATTCCCTCAATTTTATTTTCGAGTTCAACAAAAACTCCAAAATCAGTAACTCCGGAAATTACTCCCGGATAAATTTTCCCGATGTGATCCTGCATAAATTCGACCTGCTTGTATTTTATCGAAGCTCTTTCGGCATTGGCTGCACGGGTTTCCATATCTGATGAATGTTTGCACAAATCTTCATATTTTTGCTCGTTGGCTGATCTTCCACCGGCAAGATATTTTTCGAAAGCCGGTGTACCATCATATCAGGATAACGACGGATTGGTGAAGTAAAATGAGAATAATACTCGAACGATAAACCGTAATGCCCGATATTACGGGTAGAGTAGGCAGCTTTTGCCATAGTTCTGATGGCAAGGGTTTCAACAAGGTTTTGTTCTTTTTTGCCCTTCACGTTGTTTAATAAATTGTTGAGTGATGATGAAATTGCTCTTGATGTTGTAAGTTGAATTCCATAACCAAAACGCTGAATAAAAGTATTAAAAGTTGAAAGTTTATCGGGATCAGGTTTGTCGTGAATGCGGTAAACAAAGGTTTTGGATGTCTTATTTTCGCCGCTTTTCCCAACAAATTCGGCAACTCGTTTGTTGGCAAGCAACATAAATTCTTCAATCAGTTTATTCGAATCTTTTGCTTCCTTAAAATACACCGAAATTGGTTTTCCCTTTTCATCAATTTCGAATTTTATTTCAACACGCTCAAATGCAATGGAGCCTTCTTTAAATCGTTTGTCGCGCAGTTTATTTGCCAATTGGTTTAATTTCAGCATTTCCGCTGAAAAATCACCTTCCCCGGTTTCAATAATCTTTTGTGCTTCTTCGTATGTAAAACGCCTGTTTGAGTAAATTACGGTTTTCCCGAACCATTCTTTTACAATATCGGCATATTCATTTAATTCAAAAATAGCCGAAAAACAGAGTTTTTCCTCGTTCGGACGAAGTGAACAAACCCCGTTAGAAAGTCGCTCGGGCAACATCGGAACTACGCGGTCAACAAGGTAAACAGAGGTTGCCCGGCTTTGTGCTTCATCTTCGATAATAGAATTTGGAACTACATAATGCGTAACATCGGCAATGTGAACCCCAACTTCCCAGTTTCCGTTCTTTAATTTCTGAAGCGAAAGTGCATCATCAAAATCTTTGGCATCATGCGGGTCGATGGTAAAAGTGGTAATTTCCCGGAAATCACGTCGTTTTTAATTTCTTCTTCCGGAATTTCGAGTGGAATTTTTCGGCAGCCTTGTCAACGTTTTCAGGAAATTTGTGTGGCAATTCAAATTCGGCAAGAATAGCATGCATTTCGGTATCGTTGTTCCCGGCATCGCCCAAAACATCTTTAATTTCGCCAATCGGACTTCTGGCGTTGCCCGGCCATTCAATAATTTCGGCAATTGCTTTCTGTCCGTTTTTAGCTCCTTTTAATTTCTCCAGAGGAATAAATATGTCGAACCCAACTTTTCCGGAAGGAATTAAAAAGGCAAAATTTCGCGAAGTCTGAATTGTACCAACAAATACTGATTTTGCTCTTTCAAGAATCTCAATGATTTCGCCTTCCAAATCATGCTTTTTACGCGACGCAAATAACCGGACACTCACTTTGTCGCCGGCCATGGCATGGTTCAGGTTTCGCGACGATACTAATACCGGGCGTTCAACTTCATCGCTGTTTACATAGGCAAAACCCTGAGGTTGCAAATCTACAATCCCGACAACCGTTCCTGATTTTGCTTTCAGTTTATACTTTCCACGAACAATTTGCTCCAGGTAACCATCATCATGCAGTTCCTGCAAAACAGCATTTACAAGTTTGCGGGTTTCAAATCCTTTTATGCCCAACCAGGTTGATATTTGCTTGTAATTCACCGTTTTGCCGGGATCACCGTAAAGAATAGTTATGATTGAATTTTTAATTTTTCTTATTAAAAGTTTCGGCTTTAATCTTTTTAAAACCCCCTTTTTCTTGTTATTTTTGACATATTTGTGATTTTTTTTAACAGAACAATTTAGGTTTTTATTCTGAACAATGATTTTAAATGAGTTTTTATTTAACAAAGCATAACTTTTAATGTTTGCAGGAATTAGTATGTTTGTACTCCACAAAAAAAGGATGAAAATTAAAGGAAAATACCATTTATTATAGTTGCAGCACTTGCCTGGATTGTCATAATTTCTTCGCGAACCCCGGAATGCTAACTTTGGTGGAGCCAAAGACACAATTCCTCCTGTACTTTTAAAACCGAACCCGGTTACCGGACTTTAAACTATAAAGGAGATGATGTAAAACTTATTTTAACGAATATTTGGCAATCGAAGATATTTCAGAATCGCTTGTTATTTCGCCGCCAATGATTAAAAAACCGATTATTCGGACCAAATCAAAAACATTGGTAATCGAGTTTAATGAAGATTTGAAAGACAGCACAACATATTCGCTCGATTTTAAAAATTCGGTGGCAGATAACAATGAAAAAACCCGATTGAAAATTTTCGGTTTTCGTTCAGCACCGGTTCAGTTTTCGATTCGTTGCGCGTGTCCGGACGGTTGATGAAATGCTTTCAACCTTGAACCAATTGACAAAGGGTTGGTACTGTTGCACAAGAATTTGCACGATTCGGCATTTTTCAGAACAAGACCGATTATATTGCCAAAACCGATAAAGAGGGCATTTTTATGATCGATAATATTGCGCCCGGAACATATCACCTTTTTTCGCTTTCCGACGGGAATAACAATTTATTGTATGATGAAGAGTGCCGAAGAAATGGCTTTGAAGATTCACTAATTGTTCCATCGGCAGAATTTGTTGAAGAAATGGATACAATTTTCACCGCAAACGATACGATTGTTGTTTGTAAAGACTCATTTTTATCCTGAGCCAGTTTATTTGCATCAGTTTACAGAAGATATTTTCGACCAATATCTTGATAAATATTCAAGAGAAACACGTTACAAATGCACTATTGTTTTTAATGAATCAGTTAAAGATCTTTTCGGCTTAATTTGATTAACAATGATGCAAGCAAGTTGGTATCAAACAGAATACAATGAAAATATTGATTCACTCATAGTTGGATTTCCGACACAACAGTTGCCCGGTTGATACTTATCTATGGAAGTCGTTATCTTCAGTTAGATCCTTTAAAACAGCTTTTTGCAGAAAGATACGATTGAAATGAATTTTCGTGAAAAGAAGATTCAAAATCAGCCAAAAAGAAAAAACGAAAAATGGAGAGGAAGAAACTCCGGAACCTGTTGTTCAGTTTAGTTTTCAAACCGATATTAACAGTTCGATTGTTGAGTTGAACAATAATATGGAATTCCGCCTGAACCGATTTTTAAATTCGATAGCACTAAAATTTTGCTGTATTTGCTGAAGATACACTTAAAAAACCTTTAAATTTTCATTTGAAAAAGATACAATTGAATACCGAAAATACAATATATCGCACAAATGGGAGCCTGGACAGTTTATATCCTTGAAATTGATTCGGCAGCTGTAAATATTTTGGAGTTACAAGCAAAAAAACTGAAATCGAAATTTACAGCCCGCGAAGAGGATTATTATGGCACGGTTACACTGAATTTGACGGGATTGAAATGCCTGTGATTGCTCAATTGGTTAGTAATAATGATGCAGAAAAAGTTGTTGTTCAGAAAATTACTAACGGAGAAGCGAAAGTTATTTTTGACTATTTGAAACCGGAAAAGTACAAAGCAAAAATCATTTTCGACAGGAATGGAAATGGGAAATGGGACACGGGCAGTTATCAGGATAAATATCAGCCTGAAAGAGTTTTGTATATAAATGAAGTTGTTAAAGTCAGGTTGAACTTTTTCGAAAGGCTTTCAGCAGAAATAAAAAAAGTGGCATAGAAATTTGGATCATTGTTATATTTCAACTGAATTACAAATCAGTTTTGAAGCTGTAAAAATGGAATTAAATGCCGGTATCAAAAACATTTTCAACAGTTTTCAAAATGATAGATGAAGATCAACCGGGATCGGGTTATGTTTGCCAACTTCTCATGTAATTTATTTTGGGTTGAGTTTGGCAATTTATTATAGTTTGACTCATAGATTTTAATAAGACTGCCATTTGATTTGGCAGTCTTTAATAATTTGTTGCAGCACAAAAGATTGTTAATTGTGGCGTTTTACGTTATATTAATAAGTTTCAATATGAGCGAATTTGAAAACACGCCTGCACAAAAATCTAAAAACCTTCGAAATAATATTATTGTAATTGCACTTTCTGTTGTTCTTGTGGCAATGATTGTTTTATTTTTTATACAACGCCGGGAACATGGAATGATAATGGGAAATATCAGGGCAGAAAAAGATTCAATTCAAAATGAATTAACACAAATTGTTGCCGGTTACGATTTGCTGAAAACTGAAAATGATACAATAAACGAACAGTTGGTTTATGCGCAGGCCAAAGTAAGGGATTTGTTGATTGAAGTGGAACAAACAAAAAGAGTGAGCTACGAAAAAATAAATGATTATCAAAACAAGTTACAACCCTGCGGTATTATGCGTGATTTTGTTGTCAAATTGATTCTCTCAATAACAGAAACGAACAGTTAATGGCCGGAAAACACGCAGGTAAAAGAACAATTCAAACAGGTTGAAATAAAAATGAGCAGTTAAGCCAGGATATAGAAACTAAAGATAAAAATTGCAACGCGCTGCCCAGCTCGAAACACGCGATTTGATTGCGGAAGCTTTAAATTCGAGAGGAAAGGAAACAAGGTTTGCGCAAAAAGCTGTATCAATCCGGATATCATTTGTTTTGGGTAAAAACATTACTTCAAAACGGGGAGCCAAAAATGTATATGTGCGTATTATGCGCCCTGATCAACTGCTTATGACAAAATCTCCAAATGATTTATTTCAGTTCGAAGATCTTAAAATCCCATTTTCGGCGATGCGCGAAGTTAATTACGAAGGTCAGGATTTGCCGGTAAATATTTACTGGGACAATGCCGGTGAAGCTGAATTTATGAGTAATACCTACACAATTGATTTGTTTGCCGACGGAAATAATGTTGGACAACAACTATTGAATTTAAGTAGGTTTTTACCAATAGTTTCTACTACAGATAAATAGAACCATTTTCCGCTTTCTTTTCCACTTCTCAAACTCCTCTACAGCTTTTCAATTTTAAACATTTTACCATGCCGGGGTAAATATTTTCAATTCCCAGTTCGAAAATATTTTGCCATGTTTCCAATAAAATTTTAGGTTCGTTGGCAAACGGCGGAAAAATATCACCGTTTCTCATATTGACAAAAGTATCACCCGAAATGAGCGTTTTATTTAATAATACTGATTGCGAACCGTTTGTATGGCCGGGTGTTGAAATCACTTTCCCATCAATTTAAAATCCTGCAAATCGAATTCATTTTCGTTAATTAAATCTGCAATAAAATGGTTTTGGTGATGCAAAACTGGGGTAAATCTCTTCCCAGTTTCGAAATAAAATGCGAAAATTTTCCTTGTCCAACAGGAATGGCAATGAACCCGTTTTTAAGGTTTTCAAATTCATTTTTATGAACCAGCACTTTCGCACCCGTTAAATCTGCAAGCGCTTTCAGGTTTCCGGTGTGGTCATAGTGTGTGTGTGTCAAAATTATCAGTCTGATATCGGAAGGTTTTAATTGAAACTGTTTTAAAAGCAATTTAAACCGATTTATATTCCCCTTTACACCTGTATCGATAATTACTGAATTTGAACCGTTTACAAGCAAAATGGAATTCGAATATCCAATCCGGGTTGAAACTATTTTGATTTTTAATTCATTCATTTTGGAAAACAGATTTAACTTATTTTTGCCCAAAAAACTCAAAATTATAAAGTAGATGCTATTTTTTGAACAGATTTCAGAAACTTTATACTTTAATCTTTGTCCCGGTAGTTTTCGGATTAAACTCAAACAATTCATGAGCCAATTTTTGAAACTCCATATTAACCATCGTTTTATTTTAAACCTGTTCGCCAGCTTTGCAGGACGAATTAAAATGCCCAACCTGAAATTTTATCTTTCAGATGATAAAAGCTCGTATGCCGGAATGTTGATGGTAAATCAAATCTGGACCCGATATATTATGAATAATCCTGATATAAACGGTGTTGAACAATATGGCGATTTCGATATTGGATTCGCCGGAGCAGACTGATTTTTTACACCGGTTTGATGGACCGTGTTTTTATATACACACAAATAGGTTATGATGGACAAACCTATCTTACAAAACAAACACCGGCAATCAGTTTATATAATGCTGAAACTGAGTTTATCATAAGCAAAGATAAATTTCACGTTGGTTTTGGATTGATTACATGGAACGGGATTTCGCGGTATTCCAACAATAAATTACTTGAATTCTTGTTGTTGACAATCCAGGCTTTGCATCCAGTTGCCGGAACTTTCGACAGATTTGGCCGCCAGTTGGGTATTTACGCAAAGGGTGTACTTGGGAAATTAGATTATCGAATATCTGTTGTAAAACCCTTTGAATACGGAATTGATTCAATTTCGACTCCATTTACTACTGAAAAAATCAACGAAAATTTTGCAGTGAAAGGTTATTTCGAATGGCAGTTTTTCGATAAAGAGAACACCAATGTTTCCGTACATGACAATGAATAATCTGGGAAGGGCAAAAATGTTAAATATTGGAGCTGGTTTTTATTATCATCCTGAATCTATGCTGGTCGAGGCCAAAAAAGATTTGTCAACAGTTGATCCATTTTTGGCTGCCTGGCTGATTTCTTCCGGAAACGAGCATTTGCTGCCCGACTTTGCCGATTATTATCCATCTCAAATCAGCGATATTTTTCTTGCTGCTGTTGATATTTTTCTTGATATGCCAACAAAAAACAATGGATCAATTACTTCATATCTGGGCTATTATTACAACTTTTTTGGCCCTGATTATCTTCGGTCGATGGGAAAAATGAATGTTTCAAAAATGAATCCCGCACTGGCATTGCCACAGGGAATTGGAAATTCGGAGTGGGAAGTTGGAACAGGGCACATTATTCGCGGAGAATTTGGGTACATGCTTCCCGGTCAGGGTTTAAAAAACCGGTTTCAACCTTACGGAGCTTTAACTTTTAAAAAATTTGATGCACTCGATGAAGCTTCCCTTCAGTTTGATGCCGGAATTAACTGGCTGATGTACGGGCACAACCTAAAATGGACTTTGCAATACTCTTCCCGTCCAATTTATACCGAAGTTGAAAACCAGAATCTTTGGACAAGTTCCAAAGGACAGGTAATTTTGCAAACGCAAATTTATTTTTAATCCGAATGAAGCCATTTTAGAATCGTGGGTAGATCGCAGGAGTTGGACTTTCCATCGTAGTGTGAGGATTTACATTTGTTATTTATAAATCGTGAACGGGAATTCGCGACACCCAAAAAAATAAGTATTTTCACGCCACAAAAACTAAAAATTCAATATGCCAAAAATACGCGTAACCAAGCGTTTTCATTTCGAAATGGCGCACACACTTTATGAGTATGATGGTTTGTGCCGCAATATTCATGGTCATTCATATATTCTTGAGGTTACTTTAATCGGCGAACCACTTAACAAGCCAAAACATCCAAAAGATGGGATGGTAATGGATTTTGGACTAATAAAAGAACTTGTAAAAACTCAAATTGTAACCCGGTTCGACCATGCGATAATAGTAAACAGTCTCATTCCTGAAAAACAACAGGAGTTGCTCAAACAAACCAATGAACGATTTTTAGTTGTTGATTTTCAGCCAACTTCCGAAAATATGGTAATTTATATCGCCGAAATCCTTCAACAACATTTGCCTTCGGGTGTTAACTTATTTAGTGTCCGGCTATATGAAACTGCCACCTCGTTTGCGGAATGGTTTGCATCGGATAATTAAAGTAAGAGATTTAAGATTAACAGATATCAGAATCAAGACAGAATTCAAATTCAATAAAAATATGTCTGAAAATAATAAACAAAAAGCTTTTCCTTCTTGATGCGTTTGCGCTTATTTACCGCAGCTATTTTGCGTTTATCCGTAATCCGCGTTATAATTCAAAAGGCGTAAATACTTCGGCAATGTTGGGTGTCACCAATACAATTGTTCAGGTTTTGGAAAAGGAAAACCCACATTTTATAGGCGTGGTTTTTGATGTGTCTGCTCCAACTTTCAGGCACGAAATGTTCCCCGAATATAAAGCACACCGCGATGAAATGCCCGAAGATTTAAGAAAATCAATTCCTTATATCCGGAAAATTATCGAAGCATTTAATATTCCAATCATCGAAAACCGGGTTTTGAAGCCGACGACGTTATTGGAACTTTGGCAAAAGAAGCAGAAAAACAAGGCTTTACAACTTATATGATGACTCCTGATAATGACTATGCACAGTTGGTTTCCGATAATATTTTTATGTTTAAACCCGGCAAAAATGGCGAAGATGCCGAAGTTTGGGGTTTAAAGGAAGTTCAGGAAAACTTTGGTATTCAGACTGCCGGTCAGGTTATCGATATTTTGGGTTTGATGGGCGACACTGCCGATAATATTCCGGGTTGCCCGGGAATTGGCCCTAAAACGGCAGAAAAGCTAATTGCCGATTTTGGAAGCATTGATGGAATTTACCAAAATATCGAAAAATTAAAGGGGAAACAAAAGGAGAATTTAATTGAATTTGAAGATCAGGTGAGGCTTTCACGTAAGTTGGCAACCATAATTCTGGATGTTCCAATCGAATTCAACACAAAAAATCTAACACGCGATGAGGTAAATAAAGAAGCACTAATTGAAGTTTTTGAAGACCTGGAGTTCCGGACTCTTATTCAACGATTAAAACTCAGGGAAGCCCCTGCTCCGGCGGAAATGAATTTTCAGGGAACCTTGTTTGACATGGGTTCACCCGAAATACTGCCGGCAGGAAAAATACAAGATACAATTGAAACAGTTCCGCACCAGTATTATTTGGTTGAAACCGAAATGCAGCGGGCAAGTTTACGGGCGGAATTGTCGGTGCAGGAAGAGTTTTGTTTTGATACGGAAACTACAGGGTTGGATACCCAATCAGAAGAAATTGTCTGCCTTTCGTTTGCTTTCAGAAAACATGAGGCATTTTGTGTTACACTTCCCGAAAAATTTGACGAAGCAAAAAAAGTGATCGAAGAGTTTCGTGAAGTTTTTGCCGATGAAAATATTACCAAAATTGGGCAAAACATTAAATTCGACATGTTAATGCTGAGCAATTACGATATTGAAGTAAAAGGCAAATTATATGACACAATGCTGGCTCACTACCTCATTCAACCCGATTTGAAACATGGCCTCGACTATCTGTGCGACATTTATCTCAACTATAAAAAAGTGCCCACCGAAGATTTGATCGGGAACGGGAAAGGCATTCGTACAATGCGGTCTGTACCAATCGGGAAACTGCGCGATTATGCCTGCGAGGATGCCGATCTCACGTTTCAGTTAAAGCAAAAAATCGATTCCGAATTAGATAAATTTGGGGTACGGCAGTTGTTCGATACTATTGAAATTCCTCTCATTCCTGTGCTGGTTCACATGGAAAATGCGGGTGTAAAAATCAATTCGAACGAGTTAAAGGAATACGCAAAAGTTCTGCGTGAAGAAATTATTCAGGTAGAAAAAGAAATTTTTGAGCAGGCAGGACAGGAATTTAATATTGCTTCGCCAAAACAGTTGGGTTTGATTCTTTTTGAAAAACTGAACATCGATTCGAATGCAAAAAAAACTAAAACAAAACAATATTCAACAGGCGAAGAGATTTTGGTAAAACTTGTTGACAAACATCCAATCATTCAAAAGATATTGGATTACCGTGGATTGACAAAATTGCTGAATACTTATGTTGAAGCGCTGCCACTGCTTGTAAATAAAAAGACAGGGAAAATACACACATCCTACAACCAGGCAATAGCAGCAACCGGGCGTTTAAGTTCGGTAAACCCTAATTTGCAAAACATTCCAATCCGCACTGAAAATGGCCGCCAAATCCGAAAGGCATTTATTCCGACGGACGAAAATCATTTGTTTTTATCGGCAGACTATTCGCAAATCGAGTTGCGGATAATGGCAGCATTAAGTAATGACGAAGAGATGTTGAAAGCTTTTAACGAAGGGAAAGACATTCACTCGATTACAGCCGCAAAAATTTACCAGATTCCTGAAGAACAAGTCGATTCCGATATGCGGAGGAAAGCAAAAACTGCCAACTTCGGAATTATTTATGGGATTTCAACTTTTGGGCTGTCTCAACGATTAAATATTCCGCGCTCCGAAGCCAAAGAATTGATTGACGGTTATTTCGAAAACTTTTCGAAAATAAAGGAATTTATGGACAAACAGATTGAACTTGCAAGAAATCAGGGCTTTGTTCAAACAATTAAAGGCCGGAAACGTTATTTATCCGACATTAATTCAGCCAACGCTGTTGTGCGGGGAATGTCGGAACGAAATGCAATAAATGCGCCTATTCAGGGCTCGGCAGCCGATATTATTAAAATTGCAATGATTAATATTTACCGGCAATTTGAAGCATTGAAACTGAAATCAAAAATGGTACTACAGGTACATGATGAATTGAATTTTGATGTGCTAAAAGATGAGCTGGAGCAAGTGAAACAAATTGTAAAAACTGAAATGGAAGGCGCTGTTGACATTGGAGTTCAGTTAACAGTAGAAATGAATGCAGCCGATAACTGGCTTGATGCCCACTGATTTATGATGTACGAAATTGAAACAGAAGAAGATTACCAACAAGGTTTAAAGCGATTTTTGGAAATTTGCGGTAATCTTAATAGTGTTGAAGAGCAAACAGAGATGGAACTTTTAATGGTTTTAATGGAGAAATATGAAAGGGAAAACTGTTCTTCAAATTAAAAATTTGCCCAAAAAACAATTTTTATTGCACTTTGATATTGTGCCAAACTATTTGTCTTTTTAATCAGCTTAAATGATTTCGCCTGTTTTTCAAAGTTATAACTGAAATAAATCCAGAACTGTTTCATTTTGTTCAAAACATTCCCGTCGTTGTCCATTTTTTCAGTATAAAGTTCAAAAACCCTTTTGTGGAATGTTTCAAGTTTTAGCAATTTTTCATCTTTCGAAAAGTTTTTTCCCTTTATTTCAGCAGGTAGAAATGGGTTCATCAAAACACCACGGCCAAGCATCCAACAATTGGTTCCACCGAATTTTTGTGATCGTTCGTTAAAATTGGCTGGCGAAAAAATATCGCCATTATAAACCAATCTGTGTTTTATGTTGGTTTTGGCAAATTCAAAAGCCGAATCAATTATTTCTCCTTCATAAAGTTGCCTGGCAATCCTCGGGTGAAAAATTACTTCTGATAACGGGAATTGATTTAAAATTGGGATTATTTTCTCGATTTCGAATGGCGAAATTAATCCGGCACGCAGTTTTACTGATAAACTGAGATTTGAATTTTCAAAAAATGAGGAAAGAATCTGATGTAATTTATCGGGATGAGGTAAAAGTCCGGCACCCATTGCACGGTTTGTTACCATTGGATATGGGCAACCCAGATTGAGATTGATTTCCTTGTATCCTTTATTTGCCAGAAATTTTGACAGAAACAGCAATTCAATAGCGTTATTAGCCAGAACCTGCGGAATTACACGGGTTTGTTGATTATTTTCAGGGAGGATCTCCTTTTCATATTTTTTTAAAACTCCTTCATTTTTAACCGAAATGTATGGGATAAAAAAGGCATCAATACCTTCAAAAATTTCGTTGTATGCTTTACGGTAAATAAAATCAGTAAATCCCTGCAACGGGGCAAGATAAATTAACCGGGTACTTTGATTGACAGATGCTGGCATTTGCAGTCAAAAATACAAATCAAAAAACAACTATCCATATTCATTTAATATCTTTGCGCACTTATTAAAGTAAATGGATGATTTTGGAAAATATGGAAACCAGGTTACGGACTTATCAATCCGGAATGCTGAATTTGATTCAGTTTCTGTCGAAAAAGTGCTGGGTTCCGAATTAATTGTGGATTCCACTTCATTTGTTCCAATCGATTCAACATTATTAACTCCTTCCGATTCACTTTTCCGCTTTTTTGAAGTACGTCCCGAAGAAAAGATATTTATTGGCGATGCACGCTTTCAACCCGATACAACTTATGTTGAACACATTTTGTGGAACGGACTTAAAATAATACCCCGTGAGAAAAACAATTTTGAAGGTGACTGGATAACTGGAATTTTGTTTTTTGCTTTTATTCTGTTGGTTAGTGTACGTGCCAGTTTTTCAAAATATATTAGTACACTGTTCCAGTCACTTATAAATTATCCTACTGCTTTTCGCATGTTTCGCGAAAAAAACTATTCAATTCTTCATGGCTCATTCCGACTTGAAGCTTTGTTTTATGTTGTATTTTCAGTTTTTATATTTCAGATTATTGTACTTGTTTCAAATAACAATTCACTTTTTACGCTTTCATTTTACGGTACAACTCTCGGAATTGTGGTTTTCTATTTTCTGGCTAAAAAGTTGGCGTATTTTGCGCTTGGCTCGATATTTACTGGAGCCAGTGACACAAGAGAATTTCTGTTTAACATGGATAATTTTAATCGGGGGGCTGGAATTATTCTGTTTCCGGTGGTAGCATTAATAGCCTATTTCCCTTCCGAAAACCCAATGATTGCGGTGTTTCTGGGGATATTAACAACTTTGGTTTTTTATGCAATGTTATTAAAAAGAGGCGTATCAATTTTATTGAAAAAACAGTTTCCAATATTTTATCTCTTTTTATACCTTTGTACCCTTGAAATTTTACCCTTGCTTTTGATTTATAAACTAGTTGTTGATTAAGAAGGGGATAAGTTACACTAAAAAGCAGAATATCTTGAAAGTTAAGAGTATTATTGTTTCGCAGCCGGAACCGGAAACGGCAAAATCACCTTATTTCGAATTGGCAGAAAAATATGGTTTGAAAATTGACTTTAGGCCATTTATTCAGGTTGAAGGTGTGCCGGGGAAAGAGTTCCGAAATACCCGAATTTATATTTTGGAACATACAGCAGTTATTTTTACAAGCCGAACTGCAATCGATCATTTTTTCAGAATTAGCCAGGAATTGCGTTTAACCATTCCCGACACGATGAAATATTTTTGCATTTCAGAAGCTACAGCTTTTTATTTGCAGAAATACATTGTTTACCGCAAACGCAAAATTTTCTATGCCGACGGCAAATTCTCTGATTTAGCGAATGTGATGAAAAAACACAAAGAAGAAAAGTTTCTTGTGCCACTTTCGGACATACACAAACAGGAAATACCCGATTTGCTTGATGCTGAAGGATATAAATATACAAAGGCAATTCTTTACCGCACTGTTAGCGCCAACTTATCCGATTTAAGCGAAATTAAATATGACATCCTTGTATTTTTCAGCCCGCAAGGAATTAGATCTCTGCTTCAGAATTTCCCCAATTTTGTACAAAACGAAACAAGAATTGCGTGTTTTGGCCCAACCACTGCAAAGGCAATACGGGAGGCAGGATTAAGGTTGGATATTGAAGCACCAACTGCCCAGGCCCCTTCAATGACAATGGCTTTGGAACAGTACATTAAAAAGCATAATAAAATATAATATTAAAAATATAGCTAATTTTGAAAGGCTGTCCGACAATTGGTGGATAGCCTTTTTTAATTCAAAATGAACAACTTACAAGAAAATACCGACAACGAAACAACGGGTTTTTCATTTCATAAAAATGAGCGGCTTTGCAGTAAAAAAGTAATCGATAAACTTTTTATTGAAGGAAAATCAGTTTTTGTGTACCCTGTTAAGATTGTTTATCTTGAAACTTTACTTCCGGAAAAAAACAAGGTTCAAGCCGCATTTACTGTAGGGAAAAGGAATTTTAAACGTGCTGTAAAACGAAATTTAATAAAACGTCGGATGCGCGAAGCTTACCGCTTGAACAAACAAAAGTTTTATGATGAGTTGGGAGAAAAACAGTTAGCAGTATTTTTTATTTATACCGCGAAAACCATTTCGGATTACAAACAAATTGAAACAGCTATTATTAAAGGGTTAAAGAAGTTAAGTACTGAAGTGCAATAATATCTGACAGAATCCAAAATTCCCAGACAGTCTGCTATTAAACGACAACATATTTATTGTTTGATTTTTTACAGTTCTAAACAATTATCAATAAATATTCTAAATAAAGCGAAACCCCACATTATCATGCAACAAGCGGTTCATTTTAAAAAACGAATTTGATATTTTTGTTTCTCAACAATATCTAAATCAAACTAAAGCATGAAAAACTGGAACTGGAAGAAACTCATGGTTACCCTGTTCAGGGTGGCTATTGGCTGGCACTTTTTTTATGAAGGTATTTCGAAACTTATCGCTGGAAACTGGACGTCTGCCGGCTATCTTGCGAAAGCTACAGGTCCGTTTGCCGGGTTTTATCATACATTGGCGGCTTCAGAAGTTGCAATGAATATAATTGATCCGCTAAATATGGCCGGGTTGATTTTGATCGGGCTTGGTTTATTTCTTGGGGTTTTTATTCGCTTGTCTGCCATTTCAGGGGTATTTTTGTTGTTGCTGTACTATTTTGCCTATCCACCGTTTGGCGGCGATATTTTTGGCGGTGCTGAAGGAAGTCTTTATATCGTAAACAAAAATTTGATAGAAGGACTGGCATTACTTGTAATCTTCTTTTTAAAGGAAAAAGGTTTTGGAATTTATGCCCTTTCGTGGATGAAATCTAAAAAGAAAACAGTTGAACCTGTTATTGCCGAAGATCACGACTCTGTTCATTCCCGCCGCGAAGCTTTGAAAAACCTGGCAACTATTCCTGCACTTGGAATTATTGGTTTTGGAGCTTTCAGGGAGGCCCGGGAGTTTGGCGTTGACACCTTATCTGGTGCTACCATTCAAATTGGCAGCGCAGATATAAAAGATTTAAAAGGTTCGTTACCAATGGGGAAAATTGGCGACCACGAAATCAGCCGGATTGTATTGGGTGGAAACCTAATTGGTGGCTGGGCGCATTCCCGCGATTTAATTTATGTTCCTTCACTTTTCCGCGCTTACAATACTGAAAAGAAAATTTTTGAAACACTAATACTTGCCGAAAAAGCCGGGATAAACTCCATCAACATTGGATTCCCAACGATGGATACAATGCAGAAATACAAAAAAATGACCGGCAGTAAAATAAAGGTCATCGTACAGGTGGCACCCGAAATGGAAAAGAACGACTTTTTCATAAATATCAACAAAGCGGTGGATGCAGGGATGGATATGATTCAGGTACAGGGAAACTGGTGTGACTGGCTTGTGCGGGATAACAGAATGGATGTGATCCAAAAAATGCTCGAAAAAATCAGAAGAAACAACATTGTTGCAGGACTTGGGGCACACACTGTAGATTCGCTGATTATGTGTGAAGAACAAGGGATTATTCCAGATTATTACATGAAAACAATGCACCACGACCAATACTGGTCGGCACACCCTCGTGAAAACCGCTACCCGTTTGAAGTAGATGGCAAACGCCACCTCGATCACAACCGTTTCCATGACAACTGCTTCTGCCCATTTCCCGAGAAAACCACTGAATTTGTTAACCGGACAAAAGTTCCTGTTATGGGCTTTAAAGTGCTGGCAGCAGGAGCAATTACTCCCGAAGACGGGTTTAACTGGGCTTTTCAAAATGGCGCCGACTTTATTTGTGTCGGAATGTTTGATTTTCAGATAGTAAACGATGTGAACATTACTATTGATGTACTTAGCAAATTGCAGGGAAGAACACGTGAGTGGTATGGCTAATTTTAATATTTCTTAAAATTTTTGCGGCTTCGCGACTTTGCGAGATTATATTCTCTCTCCAGGACACGAAGTTGCCAGGTAAAACATAAACACATGAAAAAAACTATTTTATTATTTGTCATGGCATTATTTGCATCCGGTATTTTTGGTCAGAAAAACAGTATCGAATTACTTGTCAGGGCCGATGATATTGGCTCTTTTCACGCAGCTAATGTGGCGTGTATTGAATCATATAAAAACGGGATTGTCCGCTCGGTTGAGTTAATGGCGCCATGTGCCTGGTTTCCCGAAGCCGTAAAAATGCTTGCAGAAAATCCGGGTTTTGATGTTGGTATTCACCTTGTTTTAACAAGCGAGTGGAGTACAGTAAAATGGCGTCCTTTAACTCATTGTCCCAGCCTGGTCGATAAAGACGGGTATTTTTTTCCAATGGTTTGGAAGAATGATAATTTTCCACCGAACAATTCAATCATAGAATCAAACTGGAAAATAGAAGAAGTTGAACAGGAACTCCGCGCCCAGATTGAAGTGTCGTTGAAATATCTACCGCACATTTCACATCTCAGCAACCACATGGGATTTATGGGTCTTGACCCAAAATTGAAACAACTTGTTGAAAAGCTGGCCAAAGAATACAATTTGGATACCGAAACCAATGACCTGAAATATTTTGGCGGCTGGGGGCGTGATACCAAACCCGAAGAACGCATCGACAAATTCTGCGAAAATCTGGAAAAACTTACTCCCGGAAAATATTTATTCGTTGAGCATCCGGCTAAAGATTCAGAAGAAATGAAAACAGTTGGCCACAAAGGTTACGAAACTGTTGGCCTCGACCGCGAATGGGTAACCCGCGTTTTTACAAGCGAAAAAGTAAAAGAAACAATTAAAAAGAAAGGGGATAAAATTGATTAGTTACGCGGATTAAAAGAAGGAAATAATTTTCAGTTTGCTTATCCTGATATACATCGGGATTGTTGGACTTAAGCCCTTGCAGCACAGCTGGAAAGCATAGGTGGATTCTAATTGTGCTGTTTCCATTAAATATTTATTTTTATACTCAGAAATCAGAATATGGTAAGCAAACCACAAAATATCAACAGCCTGTTTTCAGAAATAAAACAATTGATTGAAGAAGCAAGGCAAACCGTCGCAGTCGCTGTAAACGCTGCGACAACAATACTTTACTGGAATATTGGGAATCGAATAAAAATTGAAGTTCTTGAAAATAAGCGCGGGGAATATGGTAAGGAAGTTGTAAAAACACTTTCTCAGGAATTAACTCAGGAATACGGGAAAGGTTGGAGCGAGCAGCATATATGGCATTGTCTACGCTTTGCGGAGACTTTTCCGGAAAAAGAAATTCTCTACGCACTGAGTAGACAATTGAGTTGGACTCATTTCCGCACATTTATCTATTTGAACGATGAAATAAAACGTGAGTTTTACATTCAAATGGCAAGAACTGAAAACTGGAACACCCGCACTTTAAATGAAAAAATCGATTCGATGCTGTTTGAAAGAACGGCAATCTCGAAAAAGCCTGAAGAACTGATAAAAAAGGAACTCAAAGAGTTGAGGATGAAAACAAACTCAGTCCGGAACTCGTTTTTCGTGATCCATATTTTTTAAATTTTCTTGGGTTAGAAGACAATTACAGCGAGAAATCTTTAGAAGATGCGATTTTAAGGGAACTTGAAAAATTCATCCTTGAGTTAGGAAAAGGTTTTACATTTGTTGAACGTCAGAAAAGAATGCTAATTGATGGAGATAGTTTTAAACTCGATTTATTGTTTTATCACCGAAAATTAAAAAGACTTGTAGCGATTGACTTGAAATTGGACAGGTTTAAAGCACAATACAAAGGTCAGATGGAATTATATCTTCGCTACCTTGAAAAGTATGAAACTGAAAAAGGAGAAGATTCACCAATTGGATTAATACTTTGTGCTGAGGGTTCAAAAGAACAAATTGAATTATTGCAACTTGAAGAATCAGGAATCAGAGTAGCAGAATATTTAGTTGAGTTATCTGCTAAAGAATTGCTGCAAAAGAAATTACACAATGTTATTGAAAAAGAAAGAGAAAGACTACAAATGAAAAAGTTAAAATAGCCAATCCATTCGCAAAACAAGGGTTGTTAGCCGCAAAGGTTACGAAAATGTTGGCCTTGACCGCGAATGGGTAACTCGGGTTTTTACAAGCGAAAAGTAAAATAGATTATTCAGAAAAAGGGATAAAACTGATTAGTTACGGGGAATTGAAAGATTGACAAATATTGAACCAGGTGATTATGGAAACAACGCGATTTCAGGTATATAAGATTAACAAAACAGCCAACAAAATAATATTTGTTCTTGCAGTAGCATTGAGCGTTTTTACACTTTGGGGTATATTAACTATTTTGTTAACAAACAAGCAGAAACTTTTGGATGTTTCAATTTCAACTTATTTAATATTTCTGATGCAGGGAGGTTTGGGAATTGCACTCACCTTGAGAAATTTCAAAATCGAAAAATACTTTGTTTCGTGGGACGATACTAAAATTCAATATCAACTTCCAAAAGACAAAGAACCCGTATTTATTAAAATAGTGGACGTTCAATCGGTTGAAAAAACAAATCAGGAATTCAGGATAACATTAAAGGATAATGAAACAAAGAGTTTCAGTTTTAATTATTTCTATTTCCCCACACGCCAAACAATATTTGACTATTTTGAGTCTTTGAAATATATTACTGAAAAAGAGAATAATTCTTCTAAATGATTAAAATCAACGCAAGAATTTACTCAAACAAAAGTTAGCCGGAACTATTGAAATATACCCGGATTTGTGATCCTTTTTTTATTCTTGTTTGGTTTTGAGGTAATTTATTATCTTTAAAAATCATTTTGAAATACTAAACCAATGGAATCAAACAGGTACTTTCTACTATCCTCAATCGCGCTTGTTTTAATCCTCTTTTCTTGTAATCCCGATCAGCCCAAAACTGTCGATCAGACTCTGAACGTACCTCTTTTTCAATACCAGGAATTAGAACCACGCTGGAATAGTTTCGAAAATCCAGGTTCTGAAAAAGGTAAAGGAGGAACTGAAAACAAAGGAGCAAAAGGTCATCCGTATGATATTTTAAAAGCCGGTGAAACAAAGGTTTTACTCGACGTTCAAGGCTCTGGAATTATTACCCGAATGTGGTTTACCATTCAGGACCGTTCGCCAGAAATGCTGCGTTCGTTAAAAATTGAAATATTTTGGGATGGAAGCGAAAAACCGGCAGTTTCGGCGCCTTTTGGCGATTTTTTTGGAAACGGTTTGGGAAGAATGGTTGCACACCAAAACGAATTATTTGCCAATCCTGAAGGTCGGTCATTTAACTGTTTTATTCCAATGCCATTTAAAACTGAAGCAAAAGTGGCGGTTACCAATGAAAGCAACACCGATTTAAACATGCTTTTTTACGATATCGACTTTGTTAAAACCAAGGAATGGAATAATTCAAATCTGTATTTCCACTGTTTTTGGAACCGTGATACAGCAACTACACCCGGAGTTGATTATACCATTTTACCAAAAACTGAAGGAAAAGGCAGGTTTTTGGGGGTCAACTTTGGAGTTATTGCAAACCCAATTTATCAAAAATCGTGGTGGGGCGAGGGCGAAGTAAAAATGTACATTGACGGGGATGACGAATTTCCAACGCTGGTTGGAACCGGAACCGAAGATTATATAGGAACAGCCTGGGGACAGGGACGGTTTGCAAACCGTTATACAGGTTGTTTGGTGGCTGACACCGAGAAAGACCAGTGGACTTTTTACCGCTTTCATATTCCCGACCCAATCATGTTTAAAACCGGTTTGAGTGTTACCATTCAGGCGATGGGAGGTAATCAAAAGGAAAAAGTAATTGAAATGCTCGATGCGGGTGTGCCGTTAATTCCTGTGAGTATTCAGGAAGGGCAGATTTTTCAGGGTTTAATGGATTCAGTTCCTCCGGTTGATTTGAAAAACAACAAATTAATTTCGGGATGGACAAATTTTTACCGTTCCGATGATTGGTCTTCAACTGCTTATTTTTACCTCGATAAACCAGTAAACCAATTACCTGAACTGGCAAAAACTGAAATACGCACCTATAAACTGAAATAATATGAAACAGGTCAAAACCAATTTAATCATCATCATTTTTCTTCTAATCGCAACATTATATTCAAATGCCCAGGATCCAAACCGATTTAAAAATGATGTTGACGAACTTGCCGATAAAGAATACAATTTCAACAACAATCAAAAACTTGTGGTTTTTGCCGGAAGTTCGAGTATAAGGATGTGGAAAGATGTTCAATCCTATTTTCCAGCATACAACGTGATTAACAATGGTTTTGGAGGTTCACAATTCAGCGATCTGTTGTATTTTTATGATGAAGTAATTTTGAAACAAAAACCCGAAATCCTGTTTATTTACGAAGGTGACAACGATATTAACGACAAAAAGAAGCCGGGTAAAATATTAAAAGAGGCAAAACAACTTACTTTGAAAATTAAGAAGGATTTGCCTGAAACACAGATTATTTTTATTTCGCCAAAACCAAGTATTGCACGTGTTCATCTTAAAAATGAATACATAAAATTCAATAAAAAACTGAATAAATATTGCAAAAAACAGGACAACATTGGGTTTGCAGATGTTTGGTATCCAATGCTCGACAGCCATGGTAATGTTTATAAAGATGTTTTTCTTGAAGATGGCCTGCACATGAACAAAAAAGGTTATGATATTTGGGCAAAAGTAATTGATGATTACCTGGATTAATTTGTCGTTTAAGCATTTGATAGATATATTAAGCCACTGACATACTGATTTTTTAATTTCAAAAACTAAAGGGTAGCACAGTGAATCTTTGTAAATAACATTAATATCTCAACTAAACTAATCAACCATGAATTCAAAATTACTGATTGTTTTAGCGGTTTTTATTGTTGCCTCTTGTCAGCAAAAAAATCAGATTTCAAAAGAGAGAGTATTTAATTCAGAATACAACGGTGATAATTTAAACCGGCTGGCTTTTCCAATCGGTGGAATTGGTGCCGGAATGTTTTGCCTTGAAGGTACCGGGGCAATTTCACATGTTTCGGTGCGCAATCACCCCGAAGTTTACAAGGAACCTTTTATGATGGCTGCTCTTTCGGTAAAAGGATTGGAAAATGGCGCCAAAGTTTTGGAAGGACCCGTTCCGGATTGGAAAGTTTTTGGCAATCCAAACACAGGAAATGGTGCTGGCGAAAAAAGTTATGGTTTTCCCCATTTCGGGAAGGCGTCATTCGAGACAAAATTTCCTTTCGGTAATATAAAACTTAAGGATTCAGACATTCCTATGGAGGTTTCAGTAACCGGTTGGAGCCCTTTTATTCCAACTGATGAAGATAATTCAAGTTTGCCGGTTGGTGGAATTGAGTACACTTTCAAAAATACTTCCAATGAAACTGTTGAAGCTTGTTTTTCCTATCATTCCGAAAATTTTATGCGGATTGAAATTCCAAACGAATGGGGCGGACAGTACAATGCAGGACACAAAATATCAGGAATTCCGGGCGGTTTTTTGTTGCAGCAGAATTGTACACCTGAACAACCTTATTTCAAGGGTGATTTTGCAATAACCTGCGATGATCCTGAAACTGTGACCGATTTATGTTGGTTCCGGGGTGGTTGGTTTGATTCGCGAACTGTATTCTGGAAAGATATTGCTGATTTTTCATACATCGCAGACACAACAACAATGAATTCTCCGGGAGCATCGCTTTATGTTCCTTTTAAACTTAATCCGGGCGAAGAAAAAACAGTAAGGCTAATGATGAGCTGGTATGTTCCTCATTCGAATTTGCGACAGGGTTTGGGTCCGGTTTCTGATGAACAGTTAAAAGCCGATTTGGCCAAATGTGAACCGGGCAGTGGTTGCTGTGCCGATTTAAGCGATATATATTACGAACCCTGGTATTCATCACGCTTTAAAAATATCGATGAAGTTGTAAAATACTGGAAACTGAACTATTCAGATTTAAAAGAGAAATCTCAGTTTTTTTCCAACAGCTTTTATAATTCGAGTTTACCTCCTGAAGTTGTTGAAGCAGTTGCTGCCAACTTAACAATACTGAAATCACCAACTGTTTTGAGGCAAAAAGATGGCAAACTCTGGGCCTGGGAAGGTTGTCACGATAATTCAGGTTGTTGTTACGGTTCGTGTACTCATGTTTGGAATTATGCACAGGCAATTCCTCATCTATTTCCGGGTTTGGAAAGAACTTTGCGCGAAACTGAATTTACGGTTAGCCAAAACGAACCCGGCCATCAGAATTTCCGCACAAGTTTGCCTATTCAGGCGGTTGATTCACATGGATTTCACGCTGCCGCCGACGGACAACTGGGAGGAATTATGAAAATTTACCGCGACTGGCGCATTTCGGGAAATACAGATTGGATGAAATCGCTTTACCCAAGTGTGAAACAGAGTATTGATTATTGTATTGCAACCTGGGACCCGAAGCACAAAGGAATTGTGGAAGAACCTCACCATAATACTTACGACATTGAATTCTGGGGACCTGAAGGAATGTGCACAAGCTTTTACCTGGGCGCTCTTTCAGCAATTATTGAAATGGGAAAAGCGGCTGGCGACAATGTTTCTGAATACCAGATACTGGAAACAAAAGGAAAAACATTCCTTGAAAATGATTTGTACAACGGTGAATATTTTATCCAGAAAATAACAGTTGAAGGATTGAATGCAAAAGATCCTGTGGCAGGATCGAAAGTTGGAATTAACATGAATTATTCGCCAGAAGCGATTGCTCTTCTGCAAAAAGAAGGGCCAAAATACCAGTACGGAAACGGGTGTTTATCAGATGGAATTCTTGGTGCGTGGATGGGTAAAATGAGTGGATTGAACGATTTTGTAGAACCTGAAAAAGTGAAAAGTCATTTGAATTCAGTTTATAAATACAACCTGAAAACAGATTTATCTGATCATGTTAATCCGCAACGTCCTTCGTATGCTTTAGGAAATGAAGGTGGTTTGTTACTTTGTACCTGGCCAAAAGGCGATGAATTAACTCTGCCATTTGTTTATAGCAATGAAGTGTGGACAGGTATCGAATATCAGGTGGCCTCGCATTTAATGTCGGTTGGTGAAACTGAAAAAGGACTTGAAATTGTAAGGGAAGTGCGCTTACGTTACGATGGAAAGATCCGAAATCCGTTTAACGAATATGAATGTGGACACTGGTATGCCCGCGCCATGGCAAGTTATGGTTTATTGCAGGGATTAACAGGTGTTCGTTATGATGCAGTTGACAGAATTTTATATATAGATTCGAATATTGGCGACTTCAAAAGCTTCATTTCAACTGAGTTTGGTTTTGGAACTGTTGAATATAAAAACGGCAAAACAGATTTGCAGGTTGCTTATGGAGAAATTCCGGTAAAGGAAATTATCGATCTAAAACAGAAATAGGAATTGAGTATAATTTATACATACTTTTGAAAATTGTATTTTCAGCTTTTAATGTTTTATGAATTCAAATTGTATGTAATAATAATGCTCAAACTGAAAAAAATAAACACATCCTTTTGCCTGAAGCGTATTCTCCTGCTTCTTTGCGTGTTATTTTCCTTCAATGTTTTAGCTGTAAAGTTTAACAGTGTCAACTCTTTATTTGGAATCTCAATGAGGGTTACAAACTCCATTTGTAAAGATGACAATGGATTTGTCTGGGCATCCTCAAAAACCGGAATTGTCAGACTGACCGATGATGACTACCGTATTTACCAGCTTCCGTATGAAACGAAAGGTGTGCTAATTGTAAATCTGATATATGAAAACTCAGAACTAACAGCTTACACAAATAATGGTCAGGTTTTTAAATATAACCCACTTTACGATCGGTTCGACCTGTTATTTAATTTAAACAATCTGTTCGAAGACAAAAATTTCGATGTTTATTCTCTTTTGACAGATTATAACAACGATTACCTGATTGCTTTAAATACAGGTTTGTATAAATACAAGTCAGGTAAATTGGAATTGATCGAAAAAACAGTCAGTGAAAGGTATTCAATAACATGGTATGATTCCGGACAACTTTTAATTATCAGTACCGACGGAATCAGGCAATTCGATACACAAACCCTTAAAAGCACAAACATTTATGAAACAAACATTTCAGGTCCGTTTTCGGTTTCATCCGTTTTTTTCGATAAAAGTCAAAACAAACTTTGGATGGGAACGATTTCAAATGGCTTGTTTGCTTATAATTTTAGTTCAGGTGTGTTTTCCCAGATCCTTCAGTCAACTTTACCCAGACAACCTATCCTGGCTATTGAAGAAAATTCTGATTCAACCCTGTTAATTGGTATCGACGGGCAGGGAATCTGGGAACTAAATAAATTGGGTAATGAAGTTCTGAATGTTTACAAAGAAAGTGCTGATGATGTAAATTCGTTACCCGGAAACGGTGTTTACGATATTTTTTATGAACGGGGAAAACGGGTTTGGGTTGCTACAATTAGCGGGGGAGTGTCGTTCTACGATTTGGCTTCACCAATATTTACGCAGGTTGTTCACCATTCAAATAATGAAAACTCGCTTGTAAATAACGATGTAAATGGTATTTTGGAAGACAGTGACGGAAAAATCTGGATTGCAACCAATAACGGTATTAGTATTTGGAATCCGCTGTCAGATAAGTGGAAAAGCCTTTTCAACAACAAGCTTGAACAGGCACAGGTTTTTCTCACACTTTGCGAAGACGACAAGGGTAGAATTTGGGCAGGAAGTTATTCTTCGGGTGTTTACGTTCTTGACAGAAAAACCGGAAGGGAACTGGCGCATTATGCAAAGGGAATAAAAGGTTCGCCAACGGTAAGCAATTTTATTTTCGATATTTTTAAAGATAGCGGAAATGATTTATGGATTGGTGGCGTAAATGGAAAATTTATTTGCTACAAAACAAGTGAAAACACTTTCAGAACATATGCTGAAGAGTCAATAAGTTCTTTTGCTGAATTGTCGTCAACCCAAATTCTTATCGGTCAAAGTTATGGATTATCAATGTTGAACAAACAAACCGGAAGCATTGAAGATTTGTTATCGGATATTGTTGTTCAGGATATACTTGTTCTCGATACAGTAATTTGGATTTGTACAAGTGGGGAAGGTTTGGTCGAATATAATTTCAAAACCGGGAAAACAAAAAAATATACAACCCGTGAAGGATTTCCTTCAAATTTCATTAACAGCATTGTGTATGCTGATAATTATCTTTGGTTAGGCACTGAAGGTGGTTTGTGCAGGTTTGACCCGATTGGGAAAACAGCACAAACATTTTCATCAATAATACCTTTATCAGCCATTTCGTATAATAAAAGTGCTGTTGCCGTTTTAAAAAATGGAAAACTGGCGTGGGGAACCAACAGTGGAATTATTTCTTTTTCACCCGATTCCTTAAGGGAAATTCCGTCGGGAGGAAGAATTTATTTTCAGGATCTTACTGTTTCGGGGCGTTCAGTAAGAGATACTTCGGTTTACAGTTTAAATACCCCGGTTGACAAACTGGATAACATTACTTTAAAATATTTTCAGAATACAATTAGTTTGGAGTTGATTCCGGTTGACGTTACTTCAGGTGCCAGGTTTTCGTGGAAACTGGAAGGTTTTGAAGACGATTGGTCAACGCCGGCAGGTAACAGAATAATTACTTACACAAACATTCCGAGTGGGAAATTTACACTTCGGGTAAAACTTTTCGACAGTTCGCTGGCACAAGTAATCAGTGAACGTTCAATAGCAATACGTTTAATACCGCCATTCTGGAAAAAAGCCTGGTTTATTTTTCTGCTGATAATTGCCGTTTCCGGAATCGTTATTTTGCTTCTGCTCTATTATATCAACAGTCTTAAACAAAAACACACAGAGGAAAAAGTAAGGTTTTTTACAAATACGGCTCATGACATCCGAACTGCGCTTACATTAATAAAAGCCCCGGTTGAGGAATTAACACACGAGAAAAATCTGTCGGAAACCGGAAAGCAATACTTACAAATCGCGGTGAACCAGGCACGGCAGCTTTCTTCGGTAGTTACCCAATTAATGGATCTCCAGAAAGCAGATATCGGCAAAGAAATAACTTCGCTGGCAATGGCCGATATCGTTAAACTTGTTTCCGACCGCTGTGTGATGTATGAATCATTGGCAAAAAGCAAAAATATTCATTTTGAATTTGTTGCTGATCGAATGAGTTATATTACGGCAATCGATGAATCAAAAATGGAAAAAGTCGTCGATAACCTGATTTCAAATGCAGTGAAATATTCAAATCCCGGTGGAAAAGTGTTAATCGATTTTAAAGGCGATAAAAACAAATGGGCACTTAAAGTAAAAGATAACGGGATTGGAATCAGCAAAAAATCACAACGAAAGCTTTTCAGGGAGTTTTATCGCGGCCAGAATGCGATGAACGCGAAAATTGTCGGTTCGGGAATCGGGCTTCTGCTGGTAAAAAATTATATAACCATTCATGGGGGAAGCATCAGTTGCGAAAGCCAGAAGAATGTTGGTTCCACGTTCCAGGTCGTTATTCCTTTTAAAGAAGTAGCTCAAAAAGCAAAATCAATTCCGTTTAATTCTGAACCTGAAATAATTTTCGATGTTACAAACGACCTCATTACAACCACAGAATCTTATCCGGAAAACACTCAGGCGAAAAAAATGAGCATTTTGATTGTTGAAGACAATGATGAATTAAGGAATTTTATTGCAAACAAAATCGGAAGTGAATTTACAACGTTAGCAGCTGAAGACGGCGAAAAAGCATGGGAGTTAATTCCGAAACAAACACCCGATTTGATTATTTCGGATATAATGATGCCAAACATGAATGGTTTCGAATTATGCGAACTGGTAAAAAAGACCTGGGAAACTTCGCATATTCCTGTAATTCTGCTGACCGCCTTGACCGATAAAGCAAAACAGTTGCATGGTCTGGGTTTGGGTGCCGACGATTACCTGACGAAACCTTTCGATATGAACCTGCTTGTTCAAAAAATTAGAACGATAATCCACAACCGCGAAATCGTAAGGGAAAAAGCATTAAAACTGATTGAAAAAGACAATACAGAACCCTTGTTAGCCAACGAAATCAACGACAAATTTGTAAAGAAACTGATGGAAGTTGCATGGGAAAATATGGCAAATGCCAGTTTCGATAAAGATGAATTTGCCTCTGCGATGAATGTTAGCACATCGCTTTTATACAAGAAAGTTAAATCTCTAACCGGACAGTCGCCCACCGATTTAATAAAAACCATCCGGCTTCGTCACGCATCAGAACTGTTGCAAACCCGAAAATACAGTGTTACCGAAGTGAGCGAAATGTGTGGTTTTGGCAGCGTGGGTTATTTCAGCACAGTATTTAAAACCTTCTTCGGAAAATCACCCTCCGAAATTGTGGAATAAATAGTTTTTCTCCTTTCGAAACCTCTAAAGTCCGTCCGTACTATTAATAAATATTGTATAACCTTAAATTGATAAAACGAAGAAATAACTTTTATAAAACCATGCTATATAATCGCGCTGGAATGGAGTGTTAGCGGTTACCCTTTCTGTCGTTTATTTTTCTCCAGTCAAGATAAATTGTATTTGAAGTCATGCTTGTACTTGTCTGATAGACGTATTTTAATTCTCCGACAAATGTTTTCTCAGGAAACTGTGTCAAAAAGTAATCTTGTCGTTTCTGTTTTCAGTTTCTCGAAATCATTGTCAAATTCTAAATAATCTTTTTTTAGAACGAAAATGGCAGAAACGTATTTCAAATTTTCGGTCTCAATTCTTTCGAACACCTTAATGTCCGCATTTAGAATCTGTCCCAAGCTGTCGTTAAATAGTTTTTCTGTTGATTTGCTAACTTTTAAATTATAAGAGCTTTCTACAAACTTAGTTTCATTTTCTACAAACTTTGGTTGCATAGAACTGAGTGGAATCATTAATAAAATCATAAATCCATAAGCAAGAATTAAAGAAATAGCAACTTTTCCGAAGTTTACCTTTGGTCGTTCTAATGCGGAGTCATACGAAACAAGTTTAGTTCCAGCAACCCTGTCGCCAATTCGTCGGCTTGGATTTATTAATGCAGCAATTACTTCTAATGGCCACAGGGCGATAAATAAATTTCTTACAAGATATCTCAGAGGGAAGCAACTTCGCCTTTTGAGTTGTCAACGATTTGTAATTTCAGAATTCGTTTTGCAATACTGCGTCCGTTTATACAGTCCTTGCAAAAATAAATTGCAAATCCAATCATAAAGATATAACTCGTTCCACCAAACACATCTGATTTCGGTTGTTCGTGAACCAACATATTTGAAGTCATGGAGATAATTTCTGGAATGAAAATATTCCCGCAATCTGTCATTATGAAATGGTCAAGAAGCATAGAGCCAAGTCTTGTTCCGGTTTCAAGTTTTTTATCTGTCATTTTAAATTAGTTTACTTTATTTTTTTTTTAGGGCTGCCACATAGCATTTGTAATCCCTCAATTGCGGGTATTTTCTGATTAGCCAAAGATGTTAATTGTTTGATTTATATAGATTATTGAATTCTGTGCGATTTTTCTACAGGAAAGAATCATGTTGTTTTGGTTAAATTGAATGTATTTCAAATTTAAAAATTATTTGAACCTTGCGTAGTCAATTCTTTAACTATTTGTGTAAAACCTATCAAACCGGATAAAAAGCAGAATTGGGAAGAGCCACTTTATGATTTGTTTATCCGTTTGCTCCCCTTGTTAGAAATATCTGTTCCCTTGCTGGAAATATCGCTTCCCTTGTTACAGGTTGAGCCGCACTTGCTAAAAATATCAGTTTACTTGTAAAGTTTCCGAGTGTCCTTGTTAAGGTTTGGACCGCACTTGTAACCTGTCTGGGCGTTCTTGCTTAGCAAGTCGGCAATATCTTTAGCAAGGACGGGTCATTTAGTAACAAGTCAGCAAAATCTTTAACAAGTTGGTTCAGGAACCAACAAAAGGCATTCCTTTTTTACAAGGACTTAAATCAACGGCAATAGTTAGCCAGTGAAACTATCCATTGCCGTCAGTTTCAACTGACGGTTTCCATAAGTACAGTAACCTGGGCATTAGCCAAATTTTTTGTTTAGCCCGGTATCCAAAATTAAAAATTGAATATCTAAAATTGAAATCATGGTAAGTGTCAAATGTCTATTTTTACCTAAACCTTATTCTAACTAAAAACATAGAAACTGATAGTATTTCTCCTATGTTGTTTTACATTGCTTTTTTAACCGGTAGTTTTCAGTAAATTGCAATTGAAAACTTAAACTAAACTTATGAAACGACTTACTTTTTTTCTTTTACTTTTTGCCTCCCTCAACAGTTTTAGCCAGTCATTTTCCAAAAGCTGGAAAGACATCAACTATGAAGGCGATTCAATGAATTATCATAACCTGGACATTTATTTGCCAGAGATGGTGAAGCCAAAATATCCGGTTGTAATTTCAATTTATGGAAGTGCATGGATGGCTAATAATGCAAAAGGAGCCGACCTTCCCACACTCGGAAAAGCTTTGCTTGAGGCTGGTTTTGCAGTTGTAACTCCAAACCATCGTTCGAGCTTTGATGCAAAATTCCCCGCACAGGTTAACGATATTAAATCTGTCACCAGGTTTATTAGGGCAAATGCCGAAAAATACCAGCTCGATACTTCTTTTGTCGGGATTACAGGCAGTTCATCGGGCGGAAGTCTTGCTGCAATGGCCGGAACTTCAGGATATGTAAAAAAGTTTACGCTTGGTTCAGTTACTGCAGATATTGAAGGAACAACCGGCAACAATGCATCATTCAGCAGTTCTGTTGATGCTGTGGTTGATTGGTTTGGCCCAACAAATATGCTGGTTATGGATTCATGTGGCGGAACCGATTTTATTCATAACGATATAAAATCTCCTGCTTCACTGTACATTGGCGGACCCATTCAGGAAAACAAAGAAAAACATTATTAGCCAGTCCGATAACTTATATCGATGAGAATGACCCTCCGTTTCTGATTTTCCATGGCGATAAAGACAGGGTGGTTCCGCACTGCCAGAGTGTTATTTTTTACGAAGCGTTGAAGAATGCAAAAGTTCCGTGTCAGTTTGTATCAGTTCCGGGAGGGGGGCATGGTCCGGGAGTTCAGGTTGAACAAAATCTGAAAATGATGACTGACTTTTCACAAGGAAATGAACAGGAAAATAAGATTTACCATACAGGCGCTTACCGGAACCTCTTTCTCGAAGCGGGTTACAGTCAGGCCGAAATCGATAAAAAGTGGAAAAAGCTTATTCCGATTTATTCAAGGCTCCAACCGTATTTATTTCGAAGTGGGTGATTCGATGGGTTATGTTTCCGATATAAAAAACAAAGATGCCCGCACCGAAGGTATGTCGTACGGAATGATGGTAGCCGTTCAACTCGATAAAAAAGGAGGTTTTCGATCGCATCTGGCGCTTTTCGAAAAAGTACCTTCAACACCAGTCGGGCCCGCGCGAAGCCTATTTTGCCTGGAGTTTCAACCCTGAAACAATGAAACAAAATTCGCCAGGCTCAGCTTCCGATGGCGAACTATACTATGTTACCGGTCTTTTGTTTGCCGCCAACCGCTGGGGAAACGAAACCGGAATTGATTATTATGCCGAAGCCCGCAGGATTTTGGATGCCATGTGGAAAAAAGACGGAACCGGCAACATTTACAACCTCATCAATGTGGAGCACAAACAAATCACTTTTGTACCCGAAGGACGAAACTACAACTGGACCGACCCGTCGTATCATTTGCCTGCTTTTTACGAAATCTGGGCCGAATATGCCAACGACGGTCACGAGCAGTTTTACCTTGATTGCGCCGACACTTCGCGCGTTTTCCTGCACCGTGCATGTCATCCGGTCACAGGACTCAACTACGATTACTCCGAATTCAGTGGCGCAGCACATTCAACACCCTGGATGCCGGCTGCTTTTCGTTACGACTCGTGGAGGGTGCCCATGAATATTACCCAGGACTATGTTTGGTATGGAAAAGACAAAAACTGGCAGGAAGATTATGCGGCACGTCTTCAGGGATTTTTGCGTTCAAAGGGAATCGACACTTTCGAAGACCAGTTCAATCCTGACGGAACTACACCCGACTTTATTCTGGGAGCCGGCGGTTTCAAAAAACTCAGGCATTCGCTGGGATTGAAGTCAACTGCTGCAACTACTTCGCTAATCGGAAACGATAAAAAAAGCCTCGATTTTGTCCATGCACTCTGGAACGCAAAACTCGAACCATACGAAGACGGCTATTTCGACCCGTATTACGACGGGTTGCTTTACCTTTTCAGCCTCATGCATTTAAGCGGGAAATACCGGATTATCACACCACAAAATAATTAGTCGTTAAATCAAAAACAATCAGTAAAAACAGCAATTAAAATCTAAACGATATGAAACATTTACTTTTTATGCTTACAGCATTTTTAATCTTCGCAAACTTAACCTTTGCACAAACCACAATAACACCTGCTGCACCCGGTTTCGATGTTGTACGCACCGACATTCCGCACGGGAAAATCGATACAATCAGTTACAACTCAACCACCGTTGGAACAACCCGACAGGCTTTAATTTACACACCTCCCGGCTATTCTGCCGATAAAAAATATCCGGTACTTTACCTGCTTCATGGTATTGGCGGCGATAAAATGGAGTGGTTGAACGGTGGTCATCCCGAAGTGATTCTTGATAACCTTTATGCCGAAAAGAAGGTGGAACCAATGATTATTGTGATGCCCAACGGCCGCGCTATGAAAGATGACCGTGCAACTGGTAATATTTTTGACCTGACAAAGTGGAAGCTTTTGCCACTTTCGAAAAAGATTTGCTCAATGACCTGATTCCTTATGTTGAAAAGAATTTCCCGGTGATTGTCAACCGCGAAAGCCGCGCCATTGCCGGTTTATCGATGGGTGGTGGCCAATCTTTGAATTTCGGGTTGGGAAATCTGGATGTTTTTGCCTGGGTGGGCGGATTTTCATCAGCTCCAAACACAAAAAGTCCGGAACAACTTATTCCCGACCCCGCAAAAGCAAAGGAACAACTCAAATTGCTGTGGATTTCCTGCGGTGATAAAGACGGGCTGATTACTTTCAGTAAACGCACCCACGACTATCTGGTAACCAACAATGTTCCGCACATATATTACGTCGAACCGGGAGGAGCACATGATTTCATTGTCTGGAAAAGTGGCCTTTACCAGTTTTCGCAATTGATATTTAAATAGAAAATCAACTTAAATCAATTTCAATGCAACGACTATTAAATTGTCCATTCACTGCTAAATTTCGGGGTTCAATTGTTGCAATTGGCCTGATTTTACTGGTAATAATATCGAATGCGCAGCCATTCCCATATCAAAACGAGAAATTAACACCCGATGAGCGTGCTGATGATTTGCTGAAACGCCTGACGCTGGAAGAGAAAGCCTCGCTGATGCAGAACAATTCTCCTGCCATCGAGCGATTGGGAATAAAAGCCTACGAATGGTGGAATGAAGCTTTGCACGGAGTGGGTCGTTCCGGACTTGCCACAGTTTTCCCGCAGGCAATCAGCATGGCTGCTTCATTTGACGATGCTTTGTTACTCGATGTTTTTACAGCTGTTTCCGATGAAGCCAGGGCAAAATCGTTTGAATACAGCAAACAGGGCGGATTGAAACGTTACCAGGGTTTAACTTTCTGGACGCCGAATATTAATATTTTCCGCGACCCACGCTGGGGGCGTGGACAGGAAACCTACGGCGAAGACCCGTACCTGACTAGCCGAATGGGAGTTGCCGTGGTAAAAGGTTTGCAGGGCCCGGATGATGCGGAATACGACAAGCTGCACGCCTGCGCAAAACATTATGCTGTTCATTCCGGTCCCGAATGGAACCGCCACTCTTACAATGCAGAAAATATCGACCAGCGCGATTTATGGGAAACCTACCTGCCCGCTTTTAAAGAATTGGTGCAAACTGCCAATGTAAAAGAAGTAATGTGTGCTTACAACCGTTTCGAAGGTGAACCGTGTTGTGGAAGTAACCGGCTTTTAACACAAATACTTCGCGACGAATGGGGCTACGATGGTTTGGTGGTTTCCGACTGCTGGGCCATCAACGATTTTTATCGCCAGAACGCACATGCAACACACCCCGATGCTACAAATGCTATCGCCAGCGCGGTAATTAACGGTACCGACCTGGAATGCGGCAGCGATTTCCGAAAGTTGCCAGAAGCGGTAACTGCCGGTTTGATTGCAGAAAGTCAGATTGATATTTCATTGAAACGATTGCTGAAAGCGCGTTTTGAATTAGGCGAAATGAATGAAAAACCGGCCTGGCAAATCCCGATTTCAGTAGTGAACAGCGAAAAACACCAGAAACTTGCATTGCAAATCGCCGAAGAAAGTATCGTTCTGCTGCAAAACAACAATAATATTTTACCCTTAAAAAAGAATTCAAAAATTGCACTGATAGGGCCAAATGCCAACGACTCGGTAATGCAATGGGGAAATTACAACGGATTTCCGGCACACACAGTAACTCTGCTCGAAGCTATGAAAAAAGTGGTTCCTGCCGGTCAATTGATTTACGAACCGGGTTGCGACCGCACGATGGATATGGCTGTCAGTAGTCTTTTCCATGAGTGCAGATATGATGGTAAAAATGGTTTCGCAGCACAGTACTGGAATACACGCACTCCCGAAGGCGAACCGATTGCAACCGATGTTCTTGCAACACCTTTCCGTTTAACCACAACCAGGGCAACTGCTTTTGCAGCCGGGGTAAATATCCGCGATTTTTCCGCCCGCTACAAAACGATTTTCCGTCCATCCAAATCGGGTGAAGTTGCTTTTCAATTTCAGAATATGGGACGGGCAACGCTGACAATCAACAGCGAACTGGTGGTGAGGAATATTTTTGCTGCAACTCCCAATATTGTGCACAAAATGGAAGTGGAAGCCGGCAAATCCTATGAAATAGAAATCAACTTTTCTCAGGGAAATTTTGACGCTTCACTGAATTTTGATTTCGGAACACTCGTTCCGTTTGATCTTTCAGCAAGCATAGAAAAAGTAAAAGATGCTGATATTGTGGTTTTTGCGGGTGGTATCGCTCCGTCGCTCGAAGGCGAAGAAATGCGGGTGACAATTCCCGGTTTTAAGGGTGGCGACCGTACCGATATTGAATTACCTGCTATTCAGCGCAGGATGTTGCAGGCTTTGAAAGCTGCCGGAAAGAAAGTGGTTTTTGTAAACTTTTCAGGCTCGGCTATGGGTTTTGTTCCAGAAACACAATCGTGCGAAGCCATTTTGCAGGCATGGTATCCCGGTCAGGCCGGTGGATCTGCCATTGCAAATGTTTTGTTTGGCGATTTCAATCCGACGGGCAAACTTCCGGTTACATTCTATAAAAACGTGGAACAGATTCCCGATTTTGAAAACTACTCCATGAAAGACCGTACTTACCGTTTTATGACCGAAAAACCGCTGTTCCCCTTTGGTTTCGGACTGAGCTATACAACTTTCACAATTGGGGAGGCCAAAGTTTACAACGATGAAATCAATAAAAACGAAAGTGTTGAACTCTCGATTCCTGTAACAAACTCCGGTAAAATGGACGGTGCCGAACTGATACAGGTTTATGTTCACAAACTGAATGATTCCGACGGACCTGTAAAAACATTACGTGGATTTCAGAAAATAACTGTTACCGCCGGTAAAACAGAAAAGGCAAATATCAGTCTGCCCTGGGATTCGTTTGAATTCTTCGACAGGGAAAGTGGAAAAATGGCTGTAATTCCCGGAGAATACGAGATTTTCTACGGAACCAGTTCCGATGACAAAGATTTGAAAAAAGCAAAAGTCGTACTTCAATAGTGATGCATTTTGAACTTCAAAGAGATTTAAAAAAACGAAGTATGGTTGATAAAAGATTGAAAATGAAAGGTTACTAATTTTTCACTTACGCTGTTTCGTATTCTGCCGAATCGTCCCTCTCTAACCGTAGAGAGGGAGAAGAGGGTGAGTCTCTTACAAACAATAAAGAATAAATTGATTACTAAAAACTTACTATAAAACTAAAATTATGAAACGAATTACTTTTATTCTGATAGCAACGCTGATTTGCGGAATCGCATCAGCACAATTTGCCGGTGTTCAGCGCGGACAGCAACCGCAACCACTTCCCGAAGGTTTTAAACCTGCATCTACCAATACATTTTTATCGCCTTACCCGGCGGTAAATGCCCAAACCCGTCAGGCCATGTTTCGGGTTGTGGCAAAGACTGCCCAGAATGTGCAGATTGATTTAAGCGGAAAAAAATACGACATGACAAAAGACACTGCCGGTGTATGGACTTGTACATCCGACCCGCAGGTGGTTGGTTTTCATTACTATGCCGTGCTGATTGACGGAGTGGCTGTGATGGACAGAAATACTGAAGCTTACTTTGGCAGCAACTGGGAATCGTCGGGTATTGAAATTCCCGAAGGCCCCGAAGGCGACTATTACCGGTTCAACAAAAACATTCCTCACGGACAGGTGCGTTCTATTTATTACTGGTCAGAAATCAATGGGCTCGAACGTCATATCAACGTGTATGTTCCGGCTGAATACGAGCAGAATCCTGATAAAAAATACCCGGTGCTGTATCTTGTTCATGGCTGGGGCGAAGACGAAAACGGCTGGTCGAACCAGGGACACATGGCCAATATTATGGACGGTTTGATTGCCGCCGGAAAAGCGGTTCCAATGATTGTGGTGATGCCCAGCGGCGATATCAAAACCAACTCCGATGTTCGTCAGGCTTCGGGCGATGTTACCAAAATTTATGCTGATAACCTGATTCCGTATATCGACAAAACTTTCCGCACCAACACCGACAAACAGCATCGCGCGATGGCCGGTTTGTCGAGAGGTGGCATGCAAACCACCATGACGGTTTTTGCCAACATGGACAAATTCGCGTGGATGGGCACTTTCAGCGGATTTTTTGTGCGTGGTGACGATGTTGTAAGTGCTTTTAACGGCGTATTTAAAGACCCGGCTGCATTCGACAAACAGATGAACCTGCTTTTCATCAGCACCGGCACCGAAGAACGCAATCCGAAGGACCAGGTTGAGAAATTAAAAGCGCACGGAATCAAAAATATCGTATTCCACGAATCGCAGGGAACAGCCCACGAATGGCTCACCTGGCGTAGGGCGCTCAACGAATTTGCACCGAGAATTTTTAAGTAAAAAATCGTTAGAGCAAATTCCTTTTTGGCAGCAAAGCTCCGCCAGTTGGAGGATTGGGGGCGAATAGAAGTACGACAATAAAATAGTTAGAGCTCATTTTAGAAAATCAGACAAAGACATTGAAACGAAGTTTTAAGACAAAACAATGAGGATATTAGCAATTTCAATACTTAGTTTGACTGTGTTTTTCATCGGTTGCAAATCAAGAGAGGAAAGGATTGATTCTATTACTCCTGACAATGTAACAGAGAAGTTTTATTGGAGCACATTCGAAACAGAAACAGACACATTTTACACAGCAATGTATCTTCCATTAAATTTAGACACTGTAACTAAAACCTATTATGCACAATTAGATATTGCTTCTTACTATACTATTTTATATCAAAGAAGTCTGCAAAGCATTACAGCATATAACTATTTGCATTTTGACTCTTTAGCTGATGCGACCAAAGAAAGACCATTATTTAGAATTAATGGTGTAGAGGTAAATATTGGAAAACTCAAATTTGGAAAAAGGAATGTCCGAGGTTATAAGAATTATAGTGAGCCAATTTTATCTAATAAAAATGATTTAGCAGAAGAAAATTGCATAGGTACTGTTGGAGCAAATATTTTCTTGAATAAACGTTTGATTATTAACTTTCCTGACCAAACAATAAGTGTTTTAGATAGCTCTAATTCAGATTTGGAAAACTGTTTCAGTTTTGTAGAATGTAAAATTATAGACAGTAGTAGTATTCTGGTTCCGATTGTGGTCAATGGAAAGACACTTTACTTTATGTATGATACAGGTTCGAGCCTATTTGCTATGATTACTTCTTTGAGTAAGTGGAAAGAAATTACAACACAAAAAATCAATGACACTATAAATGCTTCAAATTGGGGTAATTCAGTTACAATGCTTGGTTCAAACTCATCAAAAAATATCAAAATTGGTGTCAATTCATTTAACAATTTCAAAGTTTATTATGCACTCGACAACAATTTTGATTTTCAGCGAATGTATTGTGACGGAATTATTGGTAACACACTATTCTTAAATAACACAATTTGTATTGACTATAAAACCAAGAGATTTGGAATTGCAAAATAACGCACGAAAAACGTAGATAAATTACTTATTTAAAAACATAACGGCTTTTTTCATGAAAATAAAACAAAAAAAAACAACGCTTTTAATTCTGCTTTCGCTGTTAATGATGGCTTTTATGCCTGCCGGAGAGAAGGCAAAAAAACCGATTTACCTGAATACGGCGTATTCGTTCAGGGAACGGGCAGCCGACCTTGTGTCGCGGATGACACCCGAAGAAAAACAAAGCCAGCTCGGAAATACCATGCCACCCATCCCGCGTTTGGGAGTGAATCATTACGATGTTTGGGGCGAAGCGCTTCATGGGATTATGGGTCGGAACAACAACGCCGGCATGACGGCAACTTCTTTTCCAAACAGCGTGGCAGTAGGCGCAACCTGGGACTCGGAGCTGATTAAACGTGAAACAAAAGTGATTGCTGAAGAAGCCCGTGGTTTTAATCACGAGGTAATTTTTACGCTTACTTATTGGTCGCCGGTGATTGAACCCACCCGCGACCCGCGCTGGGGACGTACTGCCGAAACTTTTGGCGAAGACCCTTTTCTGGTTTCGCAAATCGGCAAAGGATTTATTCAGGGTTTAATGGGCGACGACCCAACTTACCTGAAAACTGTTCCCTGCGGAAAGCATTATTTTGCCAACAATACCGAATTTAACCGCCACTCGGGCAGCGCCAACATGGACGACCGCGATATGCGCGAGTTTTACCTGGCTCCCTACAGAACCCTTATCAGGGAAGATAAACTTCCGGCAATTATGACGGCTTATGGCGCGGTAAACGGAGTTCCCATGTCGGCCAGCCGGTTTCTGGTGGATACCATCGCCCGCAAAACCTACGGAATGGAGGGTTATGTAACCGGCGACTGTGGCGCAATCGACGATATTGTAAGAGGCCATCATTTTACCGACAGTTACGAAGTGGCGGCAGCGCTGGGAATTAAAGCTGGTGTTGATACCGATTGCGGTGGCGTTTACCAGTCGAACGCACTAAAAGCCGTGCAACAGGGAATTTTAACCGAAGGAGAAATCGACAAGGCACTTGTGAATCTTTTTACCATCAGAATGAGAATGGGTGAGTTCGACCCACGCGAAATTGTTTCGTACGCCGGTATCAAACCTTCCATTATCAACGACCCGTCGCACAACAACCTCGCGCTCGAAATTGCCACCAAAACTCCGGTGTTGCTGAAAAACAGCACAATTACAAATAGTGGCGAAAAAGCGTTGCCCATCAATTTAAAACATGTAAAGAAAATAGCCGTTTTGGGTCCGCAGGCTGACAAGGTTGAGTTGGGCGATTATTCAGGTCAGGTTGAACCTAATTTAAGTATTTCACCGCTTGAAGGTATTCAAAACTATATCAAAGAGCATCATTTGAATACCGAAATAGTTACTATGGCCAGTGGAAATACAAATAGAAATACAGACTTTATTACGGTGAACAACTTTTCAATAGTTCGGAATGACGAGGTTTTAAAAGACTACGATGCAACGAAATTTGTTTCTTCAGCACCGGGCCTTATTGTCGCTTCACGATTTGGACGGACTTCAATAAGTGGTATCAAAGATGGCGACTGGACAGCGTATGATGATGTTGATATTACAAATGTCGATTCAATCAGGTTTAATTTGAGTGCTTCTGCCGAAGGTGGAATTCTTGAAGTCAGGGTTGGCTCGGTTACCGGGAATGTGCTGGCATCCGAAAAAGTCAGCAGTGGGCAGCAAAGTGGCGGCGGATTTCCGGGTTTTGCACGTCCCAAAGTTATTTCGGTGAAAATCAATACACTGGGAATTACAGGTCCGCAAAAACTGGTACTCGTTTATCGCGAAGCAGAAAAAAAGATTGACGAAGAAACTCTGAATCTGGCAGCCTGTGCTGATGTTGCGCTGATTTTTGTGGGTACCGACCAATCCACCGGCAGAGAAGAATCCGACCGCTTTTCGTTAAACCTGCCCGGCAATCAGAATGAACTGATAAAAGCTGTTGCAGCGGTCAATCCCAATACAATTGTGGTGATGCAAACCATGGGAATGGTGGAGGTGGAGCAATTTAAAAATCTGCCCAACATTTCGGGAATCATCTGGACGGGTTACAACGGACAGGCACAGGGAACGGCCATGGCAAAAATTTTGTTTGGCGACGTAAATCCCGGAGGTAAACTCAATGTAACCTGGTTTAAATCGTTAAGCGACCTGCCCGATTTTAACGATTATACGTTGCGTGGCGATGGCACCAACGGCCGTACTTACTGGTATTTCAACAAAGATGTTTCTTACGAATTCGGGTTTGGAATGTCGTACACCACGTTTGCCTACAGCAATTTTGCCATCAGCAAAACCAACATTACACCCAACGATAGAATCACTGTCAGTGTCGATGTTCAGAACACAGGAAACGTTGACGGCGACGAAATTGTGCAGGTTTATGTAAAAACGCCTGACAGTCCGGCTGCATTGCAACGGCCGATAAAACGGTTAAAAGGATTTAAAAGGGTGAACATTCCGCGCGGCCAGGTAAAAACGGTTTCCATCGATATCGACTGCAAAGACCTCTGGTTCTGGGATGCTGAAAAAGATAAAATCACTTTCGACCCGGGCCGGTATATTTTTGAAGTAGGAGCCTCGTCAAAAGATATCAAAGGACAACTGGAAGCCAAAATGACTGGCAGCTACAAACCCGTGCTAACCACAGTGGTGGCCGAAAGGGACAAAGTTGTGCTGCGACCGGGCAACACCATTCAAACCAGCGTAACTGCAGCCATGTCCGACGATAGTTTTTACGATATTTCAAAAGCTCAGATTACTTACAAAAGCAACAACCCGAAAGTGGTTACCGTTGACGAAAAAGGAAAAGTAACCGCCACGGGCGTGGGTGTGGCATCGGTTTTTGCGGTGGTTACCATCGACGGAACCACGGTTTCAAACAGCTACCCGGTAAAGGTGATGCCCGATTTGAATCCAAAATCAGTGACGGTGAACGGGAAAAATATCCCGGGTTTTGACAAGGAGGTAAAAGCCTACAGTTATCTGCTGAAAAGCAATTCGAAAATTCCGGTGGTGAAAGCCGAGGCATTGAGCACTGGTATTTCGGTTGAAATTGAACAGGCCAAAGCAATTCCGGGAACTACCACCGTTCAGTTTATCGACGATATCACACTAGAAAAGAACGTGTATTACCTCAATTTCGATGCAGAATCGGTGAGCGATGAATTTGACGGTGGCGCTGTAAATCCGCGCTGGCAGTGGAACCGCGAAAATAACCCGGCACAGAGTCTTTCCAAAAAGGCGGGCTCGCTTACCATTACCAGCGAAGCGGGAGCTGTTACAGAAGCCACAAACAATGCAAAAAATATGCTGCTGCAAAGCGCCAACAACGACTGGACCATCGAAACAAAACTGGTGGCGTCAAGAGCTCCGTCGCAACCCGAAAATGCAGGAATTATTGCATACCAGGACGACGACAATTTTGTACAACTGATGTTCAGGGCTGTGATAAAAACCACAAGACAAAGAGGTCCGCAGCCCGGTACCGTCGACCTGGTAATGGAAGAAAACGGTATTACAAAATCATTCGCCACGTTTAACCTGAAAAATGAAATTGTTGGCGAAAATGCGCTTTTCCTGAAACTGGAGAAAAAGGGAAGTACCTACACCGCTTACTACTCGGTTGACGGAACAACTTTCGAAAAACTCGGAACCGCCGATATGTTGTTAAAAGATATCAAAGCAGGATTGATTGTTTGCGATGGAATTGTGACCCAATATATGAAAAGTACTTTCTGGTTTGATTCAAGCACCACAAAACCTGAAACGCCTTTCGATGTTTCGTTCGACTATTTCAGAATAAAAAACAGCGGGTTGGAATAAAAAATAGGATGAACAGATATCAGAATATTAATGACTTATCAAAAGCTCCAAGGGACTGCCCCTTGTCAAAGAGAGGGGTTTCTCCGGATGTCAATGGGGGTGAGTGAAAGAAATGTAATAACTTGAAATTTAAACGAAAACTAAAAGATAACTTAAATGAAAAAACAGCTTCAAAAATTTGTAATGGCGCTTTTGCTGACAAGCGGAGTATGTTCTGCACAGTCGCAAACCAGTGTTGTTGAAGATTTTAAACCTTCATCAGTAAATCAACCCGGCAAGGAATATCCGATGGTAAACTCCGAGGGAAGGGTTCGCACCCAGATTTCAGCACCCGGGGCCAACAAAGTACAACTCGATATTGGCGCAGTAAAGTACGATCTGGTGAAAGATGAAAAAGGCGTGTGGACTGGCGAATCTGCTCCTCAGGATGTAGGTTTTCATTATTACCAACTGAATATCGACGGGGCATCTGTACCCGATCCGGGAAGCCTTTATTTCTTTGGCGCTGGTCGCTGGGGAAGTGGAATTGAAATCCCCTCTGACGATCAGGATTTCTTTGCTTTAAAAGATGTTCCTCATGGTGAGTTGCGCGAGGTACCATATTTCTCAAAAACTTCCAACAGTGTGCGTCGGGCTTACATTTACACTCCTCCCGGCTACGATAAAAACAACTCGAAACGCTACCCGGTGTTGTATCTGCAACATGGTATGGGCGAAAATGAAACCGGATGGGGAAACCAGGGACATACAAACCTGATTATGGACAATTTGATTGCTGAAGGGAAAGCAGTTCCATTTATCATTGTAATGGAAAACAGCGGCGTCAATTTTGAAAGGCCCCGTAATCCAAGACCGGAAAATACTGCTAACGCTGATTCAACAAGAAGAAGACCGGGAGGTCCGGGCGGTTTTGATTTTGCCGGCGAGTTCAAAAAAATCCTTCTCAACGACCTGATTCCTTATGTTGAAGCGAATTACCGTGTTGCCGGCGATATGAAAAACCGTGCTATGGCAGGTCTTTCGATGGGTGGCATGCAAACCCGCCTGATCACTTTGGCCAATCCCGATGTGTTCTCGCAAATTGGCATGTTCAGTGGTGGCAGCATAAGCATGGACGATATTAAGAATACGCCCGATTTTAAAAAGAACGTTAAACTTTTATTTATCAGCTATGGTAGCCGCGAACTCGAAAACCCAAGGGGCGGCGGCTTTGGTGGCGATCCGAAAGTGAATACCCAATCATTAAAAGAAGCCGGAATGAACACGCATTTCTATGTCTCTCCGGGAACGGCTCACGAATGGCATTCTTGGAGGAGAAGCCTTTATCAGTTTGCACAACTCGTATTCAAAAATTAAAAAAGGAGTAGTATGAAAAAGTATTTATTTGTTTCTGTTTTGTTGTTGTCGATGACTGGTTTTGTGGGTTTTGCCCAAACCAGCCAGACGGCAGTTGTTGAAGATTTCAAACCTTCAACAGTCAACCAACCCGGTAAGGAATTCCCGATGGTGAATTCCGAGGGTCGTGTCCGTGTGCAGATAAAAGCACCCGGTGCAACAAAAGTTCAGCTCGACATCAGCGCGTTGAAATACGACCTGAAAAAAGATACAGCTGGCGTATGGACTGGCGAATCAGCTCCGCAGGATGAGGGTTTCCACTATTACCAGCTTTGGGTTGACGGCGCAGCAGTGCCCGACCCCGGAAGTTTGTATTTCTTTGGCGCAAGTCGCTGGGGTAGCGGAATCGAAATTCCTGCCAAAGACCAGGATTTTTATGCCCTAAAAAATGTACCCCACGGACAGGTAATTGAAAAGATTTATTACTCAAAGGAAAACGATGCGATGCGCCGTTGTTTTATTTACACACCTCCGGGGTACAACGAGGATACCCAAAAGCGCTACCCGGTTTTGTACCTGCAGCATGGTGGTGGCGAAGATGAAACCGGCTGGGCAAGTCAGGGCCACGCCAACCTGATTATGGACAACCTGATTGCCGAAGGGAAAGCAGTGCCTTTCATCATTGTAATGGACAACGGTAGCTGGAGGATGCCGCAGAGACCGGCCAATGGCGAACGTCCTGCACAGTGGCCACCTGAAGGTTGGGCCGATGGTTTTAAAAATACCTTGCTGAAAGACATCATCCCGATGGTGGATGTCGAATACAGAACCATTGCCGACCCGCAACACCGCGCCATGGCCGGACTTTCGATGGGAGGTATGCAAACCCGTGCAATTACGTTGGCTAATTCTGATGTTTTCTCGAATGTCGGTATGTTCAGCGGAGGTAGTATCAGTCTTGAGGATGTGGAAAAGCTCCCGGATTTCAAAAAAGAATGTAAAACTATTGTTTGTTGGATACGGCAGCCGTGAATTGGAGAATCCAAGAAGAGGAAACTCAGGTGACCCAAAGGAAAATACCGAAAAACTGAAAGCAGCCGGAATGAATACCCATTTTTATGTTTCTCCGCAAACAGCGCACGAGTGGCAAAGCTGGAGACGGAGTTTATACCAATTTGCACCCTTTTTTTAAACAGAAATAAATTTTTGACTAAAAATAAGTTAAGAAATTGCTTTGGCGAATTAAGGACTAAAGTCCAGTATTAAGGGGGAGATTCTTGAGAAATGCCGGCTTAAAATTTAAAAAAACTTAATGAAAAACAAAATATTCATGTATACTGATTTATTTCACTTTATAACGGAAGTCTTTGTTTTGCACAAACAACCCCAACAGAAATCAAGGAAGATTTCAAACCATCAACCCTGAACCAGCCCGGTAAGGAATACCCAATGGTGAACTCGCAGGGTTACGCCCGTTTCCGTGTGGTAGCACCTTTAGCCCAAAGTGTAACAGTCAGTCTCGGACTTGGCGGCCGGGGAGGAACCAAACTTACAAAAGGGGCTGACACCATTTGGGTGGGAACCACCGAAGGCCCGATGGATGAAGGCTTTCATTATTATCACCTGACCATCGATGGCGGCGTTTTTAATGACCCCGGAACCCTGAATTTTTACGGTTCAACCCGTTGGGAGAGCGGTATTGAAATTCCGGCGCACGATGCGGATTTTTATGCGCTGAAAGATGTTCCTCATGGTCATGTGCAGCAGATTTTATTTCCGTCACCCAGCACAAATACCTCGCGTAGGGCATTTGTTTACACGCCTCCCGGTTATGGAAAAGATAGCAATAAACGTTATCCTGTTTTGTACCTGCAACACGGCTGGGGCGAAGATGAAACCGGCTGGGCAAGTCAGGGCCACGCCAACCTGATTATGGACAACCTGATTGCAGAAGCTAAAATAAAGCCTTTCATTATTGTAATGACTTACGGAATGACAAACGAAATTAAGTTTGGCGGCCTGCGCAATTTCGACATCAAACCTTTTCAAACTGTTTTGGTTGATGAGCTGATTCCATACATCGATGCCAATTTTGCAACAATGGCCGACCAGTCAAATCGTGCAATGGCAGGCTTATCAATGGGTGGCATGGAAACAAAAACCATTACAATAAACAATCCTGATGTATTTTCACAATATGGGTTATTAAGCGGAGGAACATACGCTCCTGCTGATATTAAGGACAAGTCGAAAGTGAAACTCATGTTTCTGAGTTGCGGTAGCAAAGAAAGACCTGATGGCGTGAAGAATGCCGCAGTCGCGCTTAAAGATGCCGGATTTAATGCAGTTTCATACATTTCAGAAGGAACTGCTCACGAATTTCAAACCTGGCGACGCAGTTTGTACCAGTTGGCACCCATGCTTTTTAAGGAATAATACAAATTTTTTTTTTTTTGTTGGTTTTTTTTTTTTGGGGCCCCCCCTGGGGTTTTTTTTTTTTTTCCCCCCCCCCCCGGGGGTTTCCCCTCCCCCCCCCCCCCGGGCCCGGGGTTTTTGGGGGGGTAATTTTTTTGGGTTTGGGGTTTTAAAATTTTAAGAAACTACGAATGAAAAAATACATTATTTCAATTACGCTCACCATTTTGCTCGCCCATACAAATTTTGCACAGAATGCAGCAGTTACAGAAGATTTCAACCCATCATCGGTTAACCAGTTGGGAAAATTATTTCCACAGGTAAACTCCGAAGGGCGGGTTCGCACAAGCATTTCAGCGCCTCAGGCCAATAAAGTTCAGCTTGATATTGGCGGTGTGAAATACGATCTGGTGAAAGATGAAAAAGGAATGTGGACAGGCGAATCGGCACCTCAGGATGAAGGGTTTCATTACTACCAGTTAAACATTGACGGTGCATCAGTACCTGACCCCGGAACCCTCTATTTTTACGGCGCCGGTCGCTGGGGGAGCGGAATCGAAATTCCGGCCAAAGACAAGGATTTTTACGCTGTCAAAGATGTTCCTCACGGTTTGGTAAGCGAAAACATTTACTTCTCAAAACTGACCAATTCTTTTCGCCGTTGCTTTGTTTACACACCGGCTGAATACGTGCAGAATCAGCAAAAACGCTACCCTGTTCTTTACCTTCAGCACGGAAGTTTTGAAGACGAAACAGGTTGGGCATCACAAGGGAAGGCCGGACTGATTCTTGACAACCTGATTGCCGCCGGAAAAGCTGTTCCGATGATTATTGTGATGGACAATGGCTACGCGTACAAACCACAAACCGGAGAAAACCCGGGTCGTCCGGCTTCGGTTTTTGAAGAGGTGATGATAAACGAAATCATCCCGATGACCGATGCAAAATTCCGCACCATTGCCGACCGCGAACACCGCGCCATTGCCGGACTTTCGATGGGTGCCAACCAAACCATGCGCATCATCATGAACAACCTCGACAAGTTCGCATCCTACGGTGGATTCAGCGGAACATCCAATTACCCAGGTACTGCAGAAATTGACCCGGCAACTTTTCTGGATGGTAAATTCAACGATGGTGCAGGCAATCAATAAACAGATAAAAGTTTTCTGGCTTGGCCTCGGAACAAAAGAACCCAATCCATTCCCCGGTTCGGTGGGTGCTTTCCGCAAGATGATGGAAAAACAGGGAATCAAATATGTATTTTACGAATCGCCCGGAACAGCCCACGAATGGCTGACCTGGCGCAGGTCGCTGCATCAGTATGCACAGTTATTGTTCAAATAAGCTGAAAAACAAAAGATTATGAATTTGTTTCCTGCAAAATATTTCTTTGATTCTCTTGGTTTGATGGTGTTTCTATCCATATTTTCCATTGAATTTGCCAAGGCTCAGTTGGTCGACAATTCAATTCCAGCGCCAACTAACATTAATCAAAACCAGTGCCCTTGTATCATGCCCGATAACAGTGTTGTTTTTCAGGTAAAAGCCCCCAATGCGCAGAAAATGCAGATTGACCTGGGGAAAAAGTACGATATGGTAAAAGATTCCAACGGTGTTTGGTCGGTTCGCACTGAAACCATTGTGCCGGGTTTTCACTACTATTTCCTGGTGATTGACGATGTATCGGTTGCTGACCCTGCCAGCCAGTCGTTTTATGGTACCGGGAAAATGGCAAGCGCCATCGACATACCCGAAAAAGGGGCCGATTTTTATGAAGTAAAAGATGTACCGCACGGAGCGGTAAGTTCGAAATATTATTTCTCAAAGGTTACGAATAACTGGCGCAGGCTGTTTGTTTATACGCCTCCGGGGTACGATTTGAATACCAATGAAAAATACCCTGTGATTTATATCCAGCATGGTGGCGGCGAAGACGAAACCGGCTGGGCAAATCAGGGAAAAACCGATATCATCCTTGATAACTTAATTTCCGAAAGTAAAGCTAAACCGACGATTGTGGTGATTGCCGACGGAAATGTGCGTGCCGGTGGCGGGGGCTACAGCAGTGAAGGAATGGCCGCTTTTAAAAAGGAGATGACACAAAATATTGTGCCGTTTATCGATGAAAATTACAGAACCCTGACTGAGGCAAAAAACCGTGCAATCTGCGGTTTGTCGATGGGAGGCGGGCAGTCGTTTTATGTCGGGCTCGAAAGCCTTGATTTTTTTGGTTCTGTGGGCATTTTCAGCTCCGGAATTTTTGGCGGAATCAGAACTTCGGGAAGCGGTTTCGATGCCGAAAAAGAAATTCCGGGTTTGCTCTCCAAACCGGCTGAGTTCAACAAAAAATCGATTTGTTTTACATTTCCTAGGCGAGCAGGATATGCGTATTGAACACACAAAAAAGGCGGTGAAAACCATGCAGGAAAACGGGCTCGAAGTTGAGTTCAATTCTTTCCCCGGCGACCACGAATGGCAGGTCTGGCGGAAATCGCTACACGATTTTGCAGCAAGAGTTTTTAAATAGAAATAAGACTAACACTAACTAATAAACAGAATCGAATTATGAGGAAACATATCATTTATATCGTTGGATTTCTTTTGGCAGTCCCATTTGGAATAAGGGCGCAGCAGGCCAATGTCAATCTCGATTTCAATCCGCAAAAGAATACAGAAGGCCTGAATCCGTTCAGCGCTTCTGTAAATTCGCCCGAGGTGCACGACGACAATACCGTAACTTTTCGGTTGAAAGCGCCCAATGCGCAAAAAGTTGTTTTGCCAACAGGGGCAATCTACACAGCCAATAACATGGGCAGAGAGCCGCTTCCTTTTACAAAAGGCGACGATGGAATCTGGACACTGACCATCGGGCCGTTGAAACCCGATATGTACGCTTATCATTTTAATGTCGATGGCGTTCAGATACCT
>JADIYN010000041.1 GCA_016705335.1 Draconibacterium sp.
GAACAAATGGATTTGGTGAATTCGCCATCTATTCCATCCGATGGAAAAGAAGAGAGCGAAAGGGTTATCAACAAATGGTTACCGGAGGAAAAGAATGTGCTTACAATTTCATCAGAAATTGATAATTTTCTAAAAACAATAAATGGCAAAATACGACTTTTACATTGTAAATATGAAGGCACCAACCTGGTTGAAACTAAAAACTTTAAACGCGGAGGACTTCTAAACAATGACGTAGAATGGCGAACTACTTTAAACACAAATATTGTTGATGCAGATTCAATAGCAATGGACATTAATATTCAGTTTCTGTTGGAAAAAGGCAGTGAGAAAGAAGCTGGAATTGCAGTTGCTTTTGATTTTAGTAACTGGGACACAGAAAACTATGTTATGCTTCCTGCTTCGGTTTACAATGGAAATCGTTGTAAGTTGGTTGACAGGGCTTATGCATCCGGTCTGGACCGTAAGTATCTTTATAAAAAAGACATTCCATTGATGTCTGTCACCCATTCCACAGCTTTCACCAACAAAGAACACTATTTCGAGGCTGGAGGTAAATGCCTGCAATATGGCAACACCAGCCATATGTTTTTTTAGGAAAAAAGAAAAACGTGGATTTATTGTTTTAAGTGGGCAAAAATCACAATTCGCTGATAACGGTTTTATAGTCGAAGAAGGTGCCGACCGAAAGTTGGCTAGTTTAGTAATAAGTGCTCCAGGGGTGCGGGAAAGGAAACCTGCTTTTGTTGGCTTTACTCAAAGCACCGACCGTGGTGCCGATTTTAAAGCCGGAGACCAGATCGATATGCAATTGCGAATCTACTCGTTTAAAGCTGATGATATTCCCGCGCTATTGGAAAAATTTATGGAGGTTCGTAAAGCGGCTACAGGGAAAAACAGTCCGCGTAATTTGATCCCTTTTAGTCAGGTTACCGGATGGATGACAGAACGTATTGATAGCAGATGGTATGCCGGTGACAAGTTTCAGTTTTATTGCCCTGAGAATGCCAATTGGATATCGTTTGGATGGATAGGTGGTTTAATGAATACTTATCCCATGTTAGCGCTCGGCGACCAATTTCATCTTGACCGGGTAAGCAGTACTTTCGATTTTGCCATTCCACGTGCTCAGGGAGACGCGGGTTATTTTTTCGGGGCATTGAATTGTGACGGTAAAAATTTTGGACGCGAGGGATATGACGAATTTCCGGAGATTGTTCTTACTCGAAAAAACGCAGATGTACTTTTTTGGATGATCAAACAGTTTGAACTGATTAAAACACAAGGCAGGGAAATATCAATTCAACCTGATTGGGAAAGAAATATTCAACGTCTTGCAGATGCTTTTGTTGCCACCTGGAAAAAGAATGGCCAATGGGGAAGAATGCTAAACAACGAAACCGGAGAAGTGGCTGAATACAATACTTCAGGAGGTGTTATGGCCATTGGTGGCCTGGCTCTGGCTGCCAATTTTTATGGCAAACCGGAATATCTGAAAATTGCAAAAGAAGCTGCTGATTTTTATTATCAACGTGATTTTGTAGCACAAGGAATGACCACAGGAGGCTGCGCTGATATTTTACAAAATGCCGATTCCGAAACCGCAGCTGGTTTTATGACTTCACTAATGGCCTTATATCAAACCACAGGAGATGAGAAATGGCTGGAAAATCCCGTGAACTGGCAAATTTGGTTGCAACCTGGACGACCTCATACGATTATGAGCTTCCCATGGAAACAGAGTTGGGTAAACTAGGGCAAACTTGCAGGTATTTACTGGCAAGTACTAGAATAAACATGGCACCTGGAATATGACTCGCTGGTGACGCTATTCAAAATATACCGCGCAACTGGCAATCTGCTTTATGCCGATTTATTAAATGATATCATTCATGCACACGGCGAAAGCATCCGCCCCGGTGGATATACAAATGAGCGCCTAACCTATTGTGATGCCGACAGCCGGGGCGAAAGAGGATCACACGTTACAGGTTGGAACGAGTTAAATGGTTTTCTGATGGCTTTGGAAATACCCGGAATTTATTTGCAACCCGATAGTAAGCAATTTTTTGTTTTTGACCATGTAGTGGCAGAAGTTGTTAACCGTGATAAAAATGGAGTAAACTTGAAAATCACAAATCCTACTGAATTTGATGCCGATGTTGCCATTTTTGCTGAATCAGCAACGCAGGCAAAAAGGCCACTTTCAACAATTGCCTTCAATAAATGGCCAAAAGTAAAAGTTAGGGCTGGTGAAACCCGAATAGTTACAGTTGGAAGTGACAACATTATAAAAATAAAAAACTGACCTGTTATGCAAATTGATCTGGAGTCATGTTAAACTGCAGATATGAATCAAAATGTAAATTATTATACGATGATAAAATATAGACTATTATACTTTTTTCTGTTTTTGGATTTTTTATTGACAACCCAATGTAAAAAAGTTGATTTAGTGCAAACAGTATCCCTTAAAAATTACTGGACCGGGGCGCCATCCCATATTCCAAATAATGTTAGCATCGATGCTCCTTTAATGGGGAATGGCGATTTAACATTGAGTGTAGGGATTAGAGAAAATGGTTTGCGTTTTTACTTATCTAAAAACGATTTTTGGAGATTGGTTTCTCAGGGAGATGGTTTATCGGGTCCGCGTTCTGTTGGTTTTGTTGATGTAAGTATTGCAGGTTTTAATGATGCCACTTTTAGCGCTGAGCAATTACTTCAAAATGGAGTTACTACCTCTGTCTTGAAAAAAAACAATCAAAAGATTGAAGCGAAATCATGGGTTTCAGCAACCGATAATTTGATATTCATTGAACTCAAAGCAATTGATAATGCAGTTAATGTTGCAATCAATCTAAGCGCTCCTGAAAATCCCCAATCTAAATCAGGTTCTGGAGAAAAAGATATTTTCTGGCTTAGCCGTGCTTTTTTAGATAGCGTGGATATTGCTTCTGAGGTGGCAGTGGCATTAAAAATTATCAATTATTCAGACAGAAATTTGGAGTTGAAACCAGGTGAAAAAGTAGTCGTAGCATTGGCAATTGAAAGTAAATTTAAAAGTAATGAACCACTGGAATTTGTATTGAACCGAATTTCAGGAATCAGCAAAAAAACGCTTTCAACATTAATGAACGAACATAATAAATGGTGGGAAAACTACTGGAAAAAATCTTATGTTAGCATTGACGACACTGTTCTAATGAAGGCGTACTATCAGGGTCTTTACACAATGGGAGCCTGTAGCCGCGATCAAAATTTCCTCCCGGAATTTTTGGTTGGACAACAACAGATGCACTGGCATGGAATGGCGATTACCATTTGAACTATAATTTTCAAGCCCCATTTTATGGATTGTATTCTGCTAACCGGTTGGAACAGGGAGAACCTCAGGATGCCCCATTGATTGATTTTATGCAACGTGGAGAATGGTATGCGGAAAATATAACAAACACAAGAGGTATCCTTTATCCGGTAGGCATCGGACCATTGGGAATTGAAGTTACCCGTAACTTTCCCCGATACGAAAAAGAATCGGGCGGGCTATTTTTCGGGCAACGTTCAAATGCAGCTTACGGCCTTATTAATATGGCTCAAAACTGGCGCTGTACTTACGATACAGCCTACGGTAAAAAAATCTATCCTTATGCTTTGGCAGTTATTAATTTTTGGGAAGATTACTTAAAGTATGAAAATGGGCGCTATGTTGTTTACGACGATGCAATTCACGAGGGTAGCGGGAAAGATAAAAACCCGATTTTATCACTTGGGCTGATTCGAAATGCATTCGATTTGATTATTGATTTAAGTTCTACATTAAAAGTTGATGAAAACAGACAGGAAAAATGGCAGGATATTTTGGATAAAATCAGCGATTTCCCTGTTCAAATTCGTGACGGAAGGAAAGTGTTCCGATATTCCGAAGAAGGCGTTGCCTGGTGGAACGATAATGGATTGGGAATTCAGCACATCTATCCGGCTAATGCAATTACACTGGACAGCGATTCAGAATTATTGGAAGTTGCCCGGAATACAATCGATATAATGCAACGATGGCAGGACAACAACACCAGCAGCAGTTTTTTGTAGCGGCAATCAGGGTGGGTTATGATCCATCAAAAATTTTAAATGAACTGCATAAATATGCTTTGCACCCCTATCCCAATGGATTTCAGCTAAACAATCCGCATGGAATAGAGAACAGTTGCACAGTAGCAAACGCCTTAAATGAGATGTTGTGTATGAGTGTAGGTAATGTTATTCGTTTGTTCCCGGTTTTTCCCAAAAATCAAAATGCAAGCTTTAAAAATATCAGGAACTGGGGCGCTTTTTTGGTTTCGGCAAAGCTGGAAAACGGAACTATTTCTGATGTAAAAATACTAAGTGAAAAAGGAAAAACCTGTACCCTGGTCAATCCCTGGCCCGATAACAAAGTACAACTTTACAGAAATGGTAGAAAGGCTGAAATAATTGAAGGTAAAAGAATAACATTTGAAACAGCAATAAATGAAAAGGTGGAAATTAAATCAATATAAATACATGAAAACGATAACAAGCTTTTATATTGCAGGCTTTATTATCATCTCTTCTTTCTTGATTTCAGGGACAACTGGAGAGAAGCCAGCAAACCATGAAATATATTGCCTTGATTGCAACAACAAACAAGCATCCAGGGATAAACAAAATGTGAAATTTGTTGAACCTGATAAAATAAAAATGAATGCTTCGTCTTTTCCAAATGACATGAATTGCCTGTCCCAACCTGTTTACCGCTACCGCAAAGATGGCAGGCCGGGAAGGGAAATTAAAATCACCTTCGTAGGTGGTGAAGTCTCTGGTAATGCGCAAATAGAAGTTGCTTTTAACAAACAGACAGAAATCACAAATCTTAATTTTCAGGCCGATGGCGACTCTGTTTGTAATGTATTATTGCCTGCAAATATTGGTGTCGAAAATGAAGCTAAAGTTACTTTGACTTTAATTCAGGATAATAGAAAATTGAAAAAGACAGTGATGGTCCCACCCATGCGCCACTGGAACGTTTACCTTTACAACCATTCGCATGTAGATATTGGTTACACCAACACGCAAAAGAATGTTGAGATACTGCACAAAACCAATATTATTGAGGGTATTAAACTTGCAAAAGCTACAAAGGGTTATCCTGAAGGCTCACGATATCGTTGGAACCCTGAAGTAACCTGGCCCCTTGAACGGCTCTGGCAATCAATGCCCGATGAACGTGAGAATGTTCTGCAGGCTATCCGCGACGGGCAATTGTGTGTTGATGCCAGCTATTTAAACCTCAACACAAGTGTGTGTTCCGATGAAGAACTGTTCCATGCCTTTAAATTCAGCCGCAAAATGCAAAAACTTACAGGCAAACCAATGGATGTTTTTCAGCAAATGGATATCCCCGGTATGTCGTGGGGATTAGTTCCGGTGTTAGCGCAGGAGGGTGTGCGGTATATAATGTCATGGCCAAATAAAACTCGTTCCGGGCACACACACGAAGGAATTAGTCAGCTACCGTTTTGGTGGGTCGGGCCCGATGGTAAATCAAAAGTTCTGTTTTTACAACCCGATGGATATGCCAACAGTGGAAGTATGACCAAAGGTGCAACAACAGGTCGTCCGTGGTTTGGTCAACGCGACCTGTCGAAAATACCGGCAGTAATTAAAACCGGCAACGCCAATGTCAATTTTACTGGTAAACTAATGGAGATGGAAAAGGCAAAATATCCATATGATTTCTGGGTTCTTTCCTGGACACTTTGGGATAACTGCCCGCTGGATGCCGATATTCCGGATGCTGTTAAAGCCTGGAACGAAGAATACGCTTTCCCTCATATAATAATTTCAGGAGGTCACGAAATCATGGAAATGATAGAAAAGAAATATGGCAACCAGCTCCCTGAAGTGAAAGGTGACTTTACCGAATACTGGACAGATGGACTTGGCACTGCTGCCGGACTTTCTGCCTTGAATCGCAATGCCAAAGAAAAACTCGCGCAGGCCGAAACAATTTGGACCATGCTCAATCCGGGCAAATCAGTGCCAAGAGACGAGTTTGATGAGGCGTGGCGTTATATTTCACTAAGTTCAGAGCATACCTGGTGTTTCGAGAATCCCTCGGAACCCTACTTTCAGGATGCAATTTGGAAGGTAAAGCAAAGTTATTTTCATCAGGCCAGTGATCGTACCCAGGTTTTATTTGATGAAGTACTTGCACCTGTCACTGATAAATCCAAAGGGGCGCTTGGATCACCCGAAGGTGCTGCTGAGGGAGGAGTGGCAGTTTTTAATACCCATTCATGGAATCAAGGCGGACTTATAATTCTCTCAAAAGCCGAAAGTCTTCGGGGCGATCGGGTTACCGATGAACAAGAAAAAGATGTGCCGGCACAACGGCTTTCAACGGGGGAACTTGTGTTTATGTGTTCCGACGTTCCTGCATTAGGTTCTCGTCACTTTCGTGTTGTGAGTGGAAAAAGTCCCAATTCGGAAGGATGTAAAATAAGTAATACAACACTCGAAAACGAGCAACTTCGTGTTGCAATTGACCCAAAATCGGGGAACATTACAAAACTCATTAATCTTGCAACCGGTCACAATTTCGCGGATGTAAACGTTAACGGAGGATTGAATGCTTTCCGGTGGTTGCGTGCCAATGTTGACAACCCGAAAGCTGACTCAAGTATTGTTATTACTACAATTGAATCGGGTCCATTGGTAGTTGAACTATGTGTTAGTTCAAAGGCTGTTGGTTGTCGAAGCGTGTCCCGTTCTGTTCGACTTGTACAGGGGCAGCCTTGGGTGGAAATTACCAATGTGGTGGATAAACTTCCACTTATCGAAAAGGATGGTGTTCATTTTGGTTTTGGCTTCAATATTCCCAAAGGAAAAACCCGTGTCGATATTCCATGGGGGGTTATGGAGATGGAAAAAGACCAGTTGCCACAGGCAAACCGGAACTGGATTGCTATGCAGCGTTGGCTCGATATTTCAAACGAAAAGGAAGGTGTAACCTGGTGTTCACTGGATGCTCCACTTTTCGAATATGGAAACATGACAGCAAATCTTGACACAAAATGGGGAAACGAAGGCAATTGGATTAGCAAACTCGAACCCAGTTCAGCCATCTATTCCTGGGTGATGAACAATCATTGGATTACTAATTTTCCATTGACGCAGGATGGTCCGGTAACTTTCCGCTACCGAATCCTTCCTCATGGTGAATATAATGTGGTTACTGCCAACCAGTTTGGGATGGAGCAATCGCAACCTTTGGTGCATGTTACGGCAAATGTAAATCCAAAAACCAAACCTTTGGTTGCAATTGATAACGAAAAGGTTTATGTTACCATCTTAAAATCTTTGGGCGAAGGAAAAGAAACACTTGTACGATTGCGTTCACTTTCCGATAAACCGGAAAATGTGAAGCTTACGTTCCCTGCCGGTGCGCCTGAATCAATTCGCTATTGTACTTTTAACGAAGAACCCGGAGAACCCGTTACCGGAGCAATTACCATGATTCCTTATGGGTTGGCAACATTTCGATTACAATTTTATTAATGAATTTTTAGAGCTTATATCCTGTAAATATGAATATTTTATAAATATGAAATCCATTATCGCATCTGTTTTAGTTCTGTTCATAAGCTGCACAACAGAAAATAAAAATACCTATTTAACATCAGAAGATCCCTGGCCGGAAACACTTGGAAACCACCGTGCTGTTTTAAATGTAAATGAACCGGCTGACGCAGTTGAATTGAATATTGTTTGGCGACGCAATGACAGAAAGCCGGAGGAGAAAAAGTTTATTATTATTAATGAAAGCGGCGACACAATTAAAAATATCCAACGCATTTTTGTGGACAACGAGCGCTGCCAACTGGTTTTTGGACCGATCGAAAAAATTGGGAAGTACTACTTTTACTACTTACCGTATTTCGTTCAGGAAGAATACGGATTTTACAATAAAGGATATTTAGAGCATGAAAATGAGCCTGAAAAAAGCTGGTTGGGAAAGATTGAAATTTCCAAACTTCCGAAAGCTAAATTGCTTGGATTTCAGTCGCGAACTGCATTCGACAGTTTTTACCCCATGGAAGTAATCGCCCTTCAATCAGAAAAAGATTCTTTGCTGAACATTCATAAAAACAATTTTTTAATTTTCCCCGAAGACAGAAAATTTCCTATCCGGATGCTTAATGAAATCCCTCAGAAATGGATTGAAAGTGGCCCGTTTCTTAATTTTAAAGGGGAAGCTCAACGAAATGAATATTACACTTTTCAATTGGGTATTTTTGCGGCTCAAAAAGATTTGGAAAATATTAAAGTGGAATTTTCATCGCTTAAAAATGGAGAAGTTGAAATTCCGGTTTCAAACTTAACTTGTTTTAATACAGGTGGAATAGATCCGTATGGAGAACTATTTGTAAAACGGGTTGATGTTGAAAAAGGAAAAGTGCAGCCACTATGGATTGGTGTTGATATTCCTGAAAACATTGCAAAAGGAAATTATAAAGGAACTGTGACTGTTTCCCCGAAAAACGCTGAACCCCAAACTGTAAATGTCAGTTTAAAAATAAATAATGAAGTTTTGACCGACCGTGGCGATAGAGAAGCCTGGCGCCACTCTCGGTTACGTTGGTTAAATTCAACATTGGGAATTGACGATAACCCTACCAAATCATATTCACCTATAAAATTCTCAGGTGAAAATACTTACCAGTTCACCGGAAAAAAATGACCATATCAAACAACGGTTTTCCCGGTTCAATTGAGGTAAAAGGGCTTGAAATTTTAAACCGCCCCATTTTGTTTGTTGTTGAAACTCAAAATGGGAAAGAACAGTTTTCTGAACCTCAAAATGTGAAATTGCTTAAAAATGAACCTGGTGTTATGCAAGGTGGCTGGGAAAGTGTTTCAGAAAATGTTCAAATTTCAGGCCTTGGAACAATTGAAGCCGATGGTTATATCAATTATAAACTGAAAGTAAAAGCCTTAAATCCGATAAAAGCAAAAGACTTTCGTTTGGAAATTCCCCTTAAAAACAATATCGCCAAATACATGATGGGAATGGATTTGCCAGGGACTACAGTTCCTGTGAACCACAATGCAAAATGGAACGGACCGCACGATAGTTTCTGGATTGGAAACGCTCATGCAGGTTTGTGGTGCGAATTACGGGGCAGCAATTACAGCGGTCCACTTCTGAATTTGTATCATCCTGAATACCCCGAATCGTGGTATAACGACGATAAAGGTGGTTTCAAAATTGAAAGTACCAATAGTGAAGTGAAAGCAATTGTGTACAGTGGCAGCCGTGACTTGAAAAAAGGGGAGGAGTTTGAATTTGAATGGTCGATGTTGATTACGCCGGTTAAAGATATTAATTACAAAAGCCAGTTTACCGACCGCTATTACCACAACGGTGGAAACCCGATGCCAGGCGATAAAGATCTTGAGAGCGGCGTAAAAATTGTGAACCTGCACCATGCAAATAATTACAATCCGCATATTAATTTTCCGTTTGTTGCTGTTGATTCTATGAAATGGTTTGTGAACAAATTGCACGAAAAAGGACAAAAAGTAAAAATTTACTACACCATTCGGGAGCTAACCAATTACACTAACGAATTATGGGCATTGCGCAGTTTGGGCGACGAAATTCTGGGAAACGGTAATGGTGGTGGTTACCCGTGGTTGCGCGAACATTTAATTTCGGGCTACCATCCGCAGTGGTACCAGTGGTTTCCCGATAAAAGTGCCGATGCTTCCATTGTAAATGCCCCGGGCGATTCGCGCTGGTACAATTATTACATTGCCGGTTTGGAATGGCTTGTAAAAAATGTTGATATCGATGGTTTGTATCTCGACGATGTATCTTACGACAGGCGCATAGTTAAGCGCATCCGCAAAGTACTCGACAATACAAAACCCGGCTGCTTGCTCGATTTACATTCAAATACAGGATTTTCAAAAGGACCGGCAACACAATACACCGAGTACTTTCCATACATTGACAAGCTTTGGTTTGGCGAAAGTTTTCAGTATGATAAAATGTCGCATGAAAACTGGCTTGTCGAAGTGTCGGGTATTCCCTTTGGTTTAATGGGCGATATGTTGCAAGGTGGAGGAAACCGCTGGCTGGGAATGCTTTTTGGAATGACAACCCGTTTGCCATGGTCATCGGAAAAGATTAAGGCCGATCCGCGACCGGTATGGAAGATCTGGGACGAATTCCATATTCAGGATGCTGAAATGATTGGCTTCTGGGAGGATAAACCACTGGTAACAACCACAAAATTTGACGTAAAAGCAACAGTTTATAAGAAGCAAGGGAAATCACTGATTGCAATCGGAAATTTTTCAGATAAACCACAAACCATTTCTCTTAAAATTGATTTTGAAAAATTGGGGATCGATCCGAAAGAAACAACTTTGTATGCGCCTGAAATTCAGGATTTTCAAACTGCAAAACAATGGAAAACAGGCGATGAAATTACTGTTGGACCTAGAAAGGGTTGGTTGGTTTATGTCGGAAATTAAATATCATAAATTTACCTCTATTAAAACACAACTCAAAGTTGATTAGTGAAGAGTGAAAATAAATTGACGAGTTTAAACATTATCAAAAAACAAAACCATATTTTAACAATGAAAAAATCAATACCATTTTTATTCGCGATTTTTTCGCTTCTCTCTTGTTCCACAGAAACAAGGGAAACAGACAATTGGAAACTTTGGTACAATCAACCTGCTGATGCAACAGTTGCAGACGATCCTAATGGATGGAAAGACGATCCCGAATGGTTAAAAGCATTGCCTTTGGGTAACGGTTCGCTGGGCGTTATGGTCTTTGGCGATGTAAATACAGAACGCATCCAGTTGAACGAAGAAAGTATGTGGTCGGGTAGCCCCGATGAAAATAACAATCTGGAAGCTTTTGCCGCACAAGCGGAAATTCGTAAACTACTGTTTGAGGGTAAATATAAAGAAGCTACCGATTTAACAAATCAAACCCAGGTATGCGAAGGTGCAGGTTCGGGTCATGGGAATGGGGCAAATGTACCGTTTGGGTGTTTCCAGACTTTGGGTGATTTATGGATTAACTTCCATAATAATTCAGCCTACGATAATTATAGCAGGGAACTTGATTTAAATGATGCAGTGGTCAGGGTCGATTACTCACAAAATGGAATAAATTTTCAGCGCGAAATCTTCACAAGCTACCCCGACCAGGTTATGGTAGCGCACTTTACCGCAGATAAATCCGGACAAATTTCTTTTTCATGTTCGATGACTCGTCCAGAGCGTTTTCAAACTTACTCCGAAAACAATCAATTGGTAATGTCCGGTACTTTGTCTGATGGAAAAGGGGGAGCAGGATTACAATATATGGCACGTTTAATGGCGATTAACAAAAGCGGAACCGTAAGTTGCAACGACTCCGTATTAACAATTGAAAACGCTGATGAAGTAACGCTATTGCTTTCTGCTTCTACCGATTATGTTTTGAAATATCCTGAATACAAAGGTCGCGACTATAAAAAACTGACAACTGAAAATCTTAGGAAAGCATCTTCAAAAAATTATAAAGAACTACTTAATGTTCATAAAAAGGAATATCAGCAATTGTTTAGTCGCGTGAAATTGGATATTACACCCAATGAAATAATGCCGGTTCCAACAGATGAACGGGTGCAGAATTTCAAACAATCCAAATCCGATCCGCATTTAGTTGAATTGATGTTTCAATATGGCCGGTATTTATTGATTTCGTCATCACGTCCGGGTACACTTCCAGCCAATTTACAGGGTATTTGGGCAAATAAAATTCAAACACCATGGAATGGCGATTACCACACCGATGTAAATGTGGAGATGAATTATTGGCCGGCAGAGGTAACCAATCTTTCCGAAATGCACCTGCCGTTATTTGATTTAATTGAATCGCTGGTGGGACCGGGCTCAAAAACCGCTGCTATTCAATATCATAGCAGGGGCTGGGTGGTTCATCCAATTACCAATTTATGGGGTTACACTTCGCCGGGCGAAGCGGCTAGTTGGGGCATGCACACAGGAGCCGGGGCATGGATTTGCCAACACATAATGGAGCATTTCGTGTTTACAGGCGATACGGCTTTCCTGAAACGAATGTACCCTGTACTTAAGGGATCTGCGGAATTTTATCTTGATTGGCTGGTGGAAGACCCAAAAACAGGAAAACTGGTTTCCGGACCTGCTGTTTCGCCCGAAAATACTTTTGTGGCACCTGACGGTAGCAAAAGCCAAATCAGTATGGGACCGTCGCATGATCAACAGGTAATTTGGAATTTGTTTACTGATTTCCTGAAGGCTTCGGATAATTTAAATATTAACAATCAATTTACCGACAGTGTTAAAATTGCATTGAACAAACTGGCAGGGCCTAAGATTGGCAGCGATGGCCGTTTGATGGAATGGGCAGAAGAATTTCCGGAAGTTGAACCCGGGCATCGCCATATTTCTCACATGTTTGCTGTTCATCCCGGGTTACAAATTACAGTTTTAAATACCCCGGAACTGGCTGCTGCCGCAAAAAAATCGCTCGATTACCGCATTGCAAACGGTGGTGGCCACACAGGATGGAGCGCGGCCTGGTTAATTAGCCAGTATGCACGTTTGCAGGATGGGGAGAAAGCAAATTTAAACTTAGCTACTGTTTTATCGAAAAGCACTTCCCCAAATCTATTCGGACAACATCCGCCATTTCAAATGGATGCCAATTTTGGGACAACAGCAGGAATTGCCGAAATGTTGCTGCAAAGTCATGCCGGGTTAATACATTTAATTCCGGCATTACCCAAGGAGTGGTTAACTGGAGAAGTTCAAGGATTAAAAGCCCGCGGAGGTTTTGATGTGGATATAAAATGGCAAAACGGAAGTTTAGTTTCAGCAAAAATATATTCTGTAAAGGGGGGCAAACAAAAGTAAAATACACCGATACTGAAAAATTGGTTTCTTTAAAACCGGGAGAAAATTTTAAGTTTATGGTCAATTGAAATGGTTTTTTTACTTCTTTTAATTAAAACAAATTGTATGAAAAACAAGTTATTTATATTCATTTTTACAGCTTCCTCATTTTTAATTTCCTGTAAAAACACTGTTCCGGAATACGAAAAAAAAGTAGTTTTTGAGACAGAAACTTCCCTTGAACAAAAAGTAAAACAAGCAGCTCATGTAGTTCCAACTCCTCAGCAACTCGACTGGCAAAAGTTGGAAATGACGGCATTTATTCACTTTACCGTCAACACGTTTACAAACATGGAATGGGGGCACGGCGATGAATCACCTGAAATCTTCAATCCAACTCAACTTGATGCCCGTCAGTGGGTTAAAACTTTAAAAGACGGTGGGATGAAACTGGTTATCCTAACCTGTAAACACCACGACGGATTTTGTTTGTGGCCAACCAAAACTACTGAACATTCAGTTGCATCTTCTCCATGGAAAGATGGTAAAGGCGATGTAGTGAAGGAATTACGAGATGCATGTACTGAGTTTGGGATGAAATTTGGCGTTTATCTTTCACCCTGGGACCGAAATGCGCAGTGTTATGGCGATTCACCAAAATACAACGAGTTCTTTACAAACCAGTTGACCGAGCTTTTAACATGGTACGGTAAAGTTGACGAAGTTTGGTTTGATGGCGCAAATGGCGAAGGCCCAAACGGAAAGAAACAGGAATACGATTGGAACATGTATTATGATACTATTCACAAACTTCAGCCCGATGCGGTAGTTGCAATTGTTGGCGAAGATGTGCGCTGGGTAGGAACTGAATCAGGATACGGTCGTGAAACGGAATGGAGTGTAACTGCTCTGGCGCCGGGAGGCCGCCCCGAAAATTCAGCATTAAATGCTGAATTGGGAATTAATGCAATGACAAATGATTTGGGCAGCCGCGAAGTTATCAGCAAGGTTTCCAAATTGTTTTGGTATCCTGCTGAAGTTGATGTTTCAATCCGCCCCGGTTGGTTTTACCACGAAAGTGAAGATAATCAGGTGAAATCGCTGGCAAAAATGGTGGATATTTATTTTAGTTCGGTTGGAAGAAACGCTGTTTTATTGCTAAATGTTCCGCCCGATACACGTGGATTGATTCATGAAAACGACGTGGCACGTTTAAAGGAATTCCGTGAATATTTAGACGAAATGCTTGATGAGGATATTTTACTAAACGCTGCTACTTTAAATAAAAAAGCCCAAAAAGCTGTTGACGGAAAGGCCGAAAGTTACTGGGAAATCAAGGAATTACCTGCCGTTGCAGAATTTGATCTTCCTGAAATGAAGCGATTCAATGTTTTGTCAATTCAGGAATTTATTGAAAAAGGGCAACGGGTTGAAAAGTTTAAAGTGGAGGTGATGGTTGATGGAGATTGGAAAGAAATTGCGAATTCAACTACAATTGGGTATAAAAAAATGCTCCGTTTTTCGGCTGTCGAAACAAATCAAATCAGGCTGACTATTGAGGAAGCACGTGATGGTGCCCTGATTTCAGGTTTTAATCTTTATGAAGCGCCTGAATTGTTAAGCGATCCTGTTATTCAACGGGATAAAAATGGAATTGTTAGTATTAGTACAGAAACTCCGCATCCGGTAATTACTTACACATTAGACGGTTCTGAACCTGTAAAAGATTCAAAACGTTTTATTGAATCATTTGCTTTGCCCGAAGGCGGTGAAATAAAAGCCAAAGCCTTTGTAAACAATTTTACTGACGAAAGTGCAGTGGTTGTTGAAAGCTACGATATTTGTCCGGCCAAATGGAAAGTTATTGATGCCGATTCCAGCCACCCGAATAATCCGCCAGAAATGGCAATTGATGGAAACAGAACTACCATGTGGCATACACCATGGGGAAATGATGTGGCAAAACAACCGCATCATATTTCAGTGGATTTAGGCGAAAATTTGGTGTTGAAAGGTTTTACTTACACTCCGCGCACCGACCACAATAAAAGCGGAACAGCATTTCGCTATGCTTTTTATGTGAGCGAAAACGGTGCAAACTGGAAACTGGTTCCAACAAAAGGAGAATTCAGCAATATCAAAAACAATCCGGTAAAACAGTTTGTCAGGTTTGATAAACCACAAAATGCCCGTTACTTCAGGTTTGTGTCGAAAGAGGCAATAAATGGAGAAGATTGGGTTTCCGCAGGAGAAATAGGGATTTTGACAAAATAGGTTTGTTACTTATCCAAATTTTTCAATTTTGAATGAAGATTAAATATCAAAAAAAAGCTAAAAGCAATGAACACTAAAACTTTACTAATTATTGGATTTGTTTCTATCCTTTTTTCCTGTTCCGAACATAACCTAAAACCATTGCAACAAAGAGTTGCCCACAACCTTGTTTTTCCAGAACTGGCCACAACCTGGGACGAAGCCATGCCACTTGGAAACGGGATGGTTGGTAATCTGGTCTGGCAAAAAGAGGGCAAACTACGTTTTTCGCTCGATCGTGCTGATTTGTGGGATTTGCGGCCAATGGAAAATATCGATTTCGATAAATGGAAATTCAAGGACGTTTATGAATACTGGAAGGCAGATAAATACAATGAAGTTCAAAAGGCTTTTGATGTTCCTTACGACCAATTGCCTGCTCCATCAAAAATTCCGGCGGGCGCACTTGAATTTGATATTTCGAAACTGGGAAAAATAAAACAGGTGAGTTTGGATGTTGAAACCGCGGTTTGCACAGTTGATTGGGAAAATGGCGCAAAACTTACAACTTTTGTCCATGCCGAAAATCCGGTTGGTTGGTACAAATTCGAAAACCTGCCCGAAACTATTAACATTGAACTTGTTGCGCCTGCCTATAACCGTGAAAGCAGCAACGAACGTGCTGATCAGTCAACAGGAGATTTAAACCAACTTGGATATCCGCAGGGAGAAATTAGTAAAGTAGGAAATTCATTTACTTACAATCAAAAAGGCTGGGGCGATTTTGCATACCAGATACATACCGAATGGAAAAACAATGGAAATGAACTCGTTGGTTGCTGGTCGGTTTCATCAGTAAAAAAAGGCTGGGAGCCTTCACCAAAGGCAACAGAAAATGTTGCTGCTGCTGAAAATCAGGGGTATGAGAATTCGTTGAACGATCATTTAAAATGGTGGCTTAACTACTGGGCTCAATCCTCAGTTTCAATTCCTGATTCACTGCTCGAAAGACAATATTACCTTGAAATGTACAAGTTCGGTTCGGCTGCCCGTGCCGATGCACCGCCCATTTCATTGCAGGCTGTGTGGACTGCCGACCACGGAAAACTTCCGCCCTGGAAAGGTGATTTTCACCATGATTTGAATACGCAATTGAGTTACTGGCCTTCTTATACCGGTAACTATCTCGGATTGGAAGAGGTTTTCTGAACTGGCTTTGGAAATACAGGGCCACCTTCAAAAAATATACGCATGATTATTTTGGTGTTGAAGGAATGAATGTTCCGGGCGTTACAACTTTAGAGGGCGAACCTATGGGTGGCTGGATTCAGTATTCAATGGGACAAACTGTTGCATCGTGGTTGTCGCACCACTTTTACCTGCATTGGAAATATACTATGGACACAGACTTCCTTGAAAACCGGGCTTATCCGTGGATAAAGGATGTGGCTGTTTTTCTTGATGAAATTTCGGTAAAAGAAGAAAATGGAAATCGAAAATTATTGATTAGTTCAAGTCCTGAAATTTATAATAATTCGCGTGAAGCCTGGTTTGCCGAAACTACCAATTTCGATTTGGCCTTAATTCGCTGGACTTATGAAAAGGCAGCAGAATTAGCCAATGAATTGGGATTAAAGGAAGAAGCGGAACATTGGGATCAAATTTTATCTGAATGGCCTGAATTCGATGTCGATGCTGAATCGGGACTTACTTTTACACCCGGAGTTCCGTATGTTGAGTCGCACCGGCATTTTTCGCATCTCATGGCTTTTCATCCGCTTGGGTTAATCGATATTTCAAAGGGCGAATCCGACAAAAAAATTATCGAAAATACATTGCGAAATCTTGAAAAAATCGGGCCCTATTACTGGTGCGGATATTCATACAGCTGGGAAGGAAATTTATATGCCCGCGCTTTTGAAGGTGAAAAAGCTGCTGAAGCGCTTCGTATTTTTGCTTCATGTTTTTGTCTGAAAAACTCATTTCATGCCAACGGTGATCAATGTAAAGCGGGCCATTCAACAATGACTTACAGGCCTTTTACACTTGAAGGGAACTTTGCATTTGCTTCAGCAATCCAGGAAATGCTGATACAAAGTCATACAGGTGTTGTGAAAATTTTCCCTGCAATTCCTTCCGGCTGGAAAGATGTTTCATTTAATAAATTAAGAACTTACGGTGCTTTTCTGATTTCTGTAAAAATGGAAAACGGAGTGATTTCGGCAGTTGAAATAATAGCTGAAAAGGGCGGAAAACTGGTTTTGGAAAATCCGTTTGCAGAACAGGAATTTAAAACCGGTTTCAATTTTGAAAAGAATGAAAAAAACCTTGTTTTCGAAACAAAACCGGGTGATGTAATAAAACTTGCAAAAAAATAGTGTATTGAAAATGCCTGTTTTATAAAACTTTTCAGATAAGATTTATATGAATCCAATCTAATTTCTGTATGAAAACAAATAAAATAATTTTCGCATTTATTTTGATTTCGTTGGCTTTTCAACCGGTTGTTGCCCAAAAATCATGGCCTGTTTTAAAACATTACGACGAAAATCACATTTCGAAAATTGCAATGCCAATTGGTGGAATTGGCACCGGAACTGTTTCTGTAAATGGCCGCGGAAGTTTGGTCGATTGGGAGATTATGAACATCCCGGGAAAAGGTTTTAGCACGGTTACACCCGGAAATGACGCCCCATTTTTTGCTGTTTTTATTAACGATGGCACTAAAAAGTTATACAAAAGGTTTAATGGGTCCACTTCTTGATTTTGAATACGAACACATGGAAGGCCGGCCGGTCGATCACCATGGAATTCCCCGTTTTGAAAAGGCAACTTTCGATGCAGCTTACCCATTCGGAATTGTAAATCTTTCTGATGAGAGTTTGCCTGTCGAAGTAAAAATCAAGGCGTTCAATCCTTTAATTCCGGGCGATGCCGATGCCAGCGGAATCCCAATTGCAGTTTTGCAGTATGAAGTTGAAAACAAAACCAATAAACCATTGGAAGTTTCAGTTTGCGGTTCAATCCGCAACTTTATTGGAAAAGACGGGAGCAAATATCATGTTGACTGGAAAGGTGATAAAATTTATGAAGGTGCGGTGAAAAACAAAAACGAATACAGGGAAAATGGCAATATCCGTGGTATCGGTTTTTTGCCTGGCGAAGTTGACAAAAACGATCCTGCCTCGGGAACAATGGCTTTGACTACAGATGCAAAAGAAACTGTTACTTACCGCACTTCTTCGGTTTCAAATGCATGGGCAAACAGTGTGCTTGATTTCTGGGACGATTTCAGCGATGACGGAAAATTGGTTGAAAAAACAGAATCTTTCGATGATGATCCATTGGCTTCGCTTGCTGTAACAAAAAGTATCCCCGCCAACGGGAAAACTGTTTTCAGGTTCTTTTTAACATGGCATTTCCCAAACAGAAAAGCATGGTCAAACGAAGTTGTAGGAAACTATTACACAACTCAATACAAAGATGCGTGGGATGTAATCGAAAAAACATATCCTGAATTGAATGATCTGGAAGACAAAACCCTGTTGTTTGTCAATTCGTTTCTTTCGTCGGATTTGCCTGAAGTGGTAAAGGAAGCTGCTTTGTTCAATTTAAGTACGTTGCGGTCTCAAACTGTTTTCAGGATTGCCGATGGACACATGATGGGATGGGAGGGATGCATGGACAATTTTGGTTCGTGCGCTGGTTCGTGCACCCACGTTTGGAATTACGAACAGGCAACTGCTTTTTTATTTGGAGATTTGGCCGAAACCATGCGTGATGTCGAATTTAATTATGCCACACGTGATAACGGAAGCATGTCATTCCGTGCCGGATTGCCACTAATAAACGCACAATCGGGTGGTGTAGCTGCCGATGGACAAATGGGCACAATTATGAAAATGTACCGCGACTGGCAACTTTCGGGCGATAACGCGTTTCTCAGTAAAAGCTGGCCAAACGTTAAAAACGCACTTGCCTTTGCGTGGGAAGAAAACAGCTGGGATGCCAATGCCGACGGTGTTATGGAAGGCAGTCAGCACAACACAATGGATGTGAACTATTCAGGGCCAAATCCGCAAATGCAGTTCTGGTATTTGGGCGCATTAAAGGCTGCCGCAAAAATGGCAAATGCAATGGGTGACAAGGATTTTGCCAAAAAGTGCGAAACAATTTTCGCTTTGGGGAGCAAGTGGACAGATGAAAACCTGTTTAACGGCGAATATTACGAACACATGGTACTCGACCCCGAAACCAAAAAAGAAATAACTGATTATTCAGCCCCAAATATGCCAAAATACCAACTGGCAAAAGGTTGTTTGGTAGATCAGTTGGTTGGTCAATACATGGCTCATATTTGCGGTTTGGGTTATCTGGCTTCCGAAAAAAATATCAAAACCACATTGAAAAGTATTTTGAAATACAATTCGATGGAAACCATGGAAAACATTTCAACAATATGCGTTCATACGCATTGGGAGATGAAAAAGCGCTTTTGATGGCAAGTTGGCCAAATGGAAGGCCAAAAGTACCGTTTCCTTATTTTTCAGAAGTAATGACAGGTTTTGAATATGCAGCGGCAGTTGGAATGATGTACGAAGGCATGCAGCCCGAAGGGATTGAGGTTGTCAAAAACATTCGTGATCGTTATAATGGCAATAAACGCAGTCCGTTTGATGAGGCAGAATGCGGTCATCATTATGCGCGTGCAATGGCAAGCTGGGCGGCAAATCTGGCTTTATCCGGTTTTCAATTTTCGGCTGTCGATAAATCAATTTCCTTTACTGATAAACCAGGAAATTATTTCTGGAGTAACGGTTATGTCTGGGGAACAGCAAAAGTTGGTGATAGCGAAATTGAAATTCTTGTAGATTCAGGAACTATTGAAATAAATCAGCTGAATATTGGGGATTTGTCATCAGATTTAAAGGAAACTGTTGTTTTGAACAGCGGACAGCAGCACAAATTTAAGTTTTAACGGTTTTCAAACTTTCTTTTAAATTAGCTCAAAAAATAAATTAATATGAAACTCAAAAACCTGATTAATTTAACCCTGATTTTATTGCTTTTCAGTTGCACACAACCCAAAACATCCAAAGTATTCGAACAAACAAAAAATTATCCTGAAGAATTACAGCTTTTGCACCAAAACGTTTTGACCAATATTTTGGATGAACCTGCTGATCTGCAATATGTAAAAGAACTTTTAGATGAAATGCAGGATGATGGAACCTGGGGTGACATTGATTATACAAGCAAAGAAAGAGGAGGGTGGACTCCAAGAAATCATTTGTCAAATTTGCTTGAAATTTCAAAAGCCTATCAAACTTCAGGAACAGAATTTTACCAACAGAAAAATATTTCGAAAAAAATGCATTTGGCGCTAAATTTTTGGCTCGAAAACGATTTGATTTGTCCCAACTGGTGGTATCCCGAAATTGGGGTTCCAATGGTTTTGGCTCCGGTAATGATTTTAATGGAAGCCGAACTTTCTCCTGAACAAATTGAAAAAGGGGTGAAAATCCTCAACCGCTCAAAAATAGGAATGACAGGGCAAAATAAAGTATGGCAATCAGGCAATGTACTGCTGAGAAATTTATTGCTGAAAAATGTGGACACAATTCGCATTGCTTCTGAATCCATTAAGGAAGAACTTGTTGTGAGTACCGGTGAAGGTGTTCAGCCCGATTGGTCATACCATCAGCACGGACCACAATTACAGTTTGGAAATTACGGGCTCGCCTATGTTGGCGACATGATTAAATGGATTACAATTCTCAGAAATACTCCCTTTCAGTTTAACGAAAGCAAAGTTGAAATTTTAAGGAATTACCTTCTTGAAGGCCAGCAGTGGGTAACATGGAAAAACTTCTACGATATCAGTTCCTGTGGGAGGCAATTGTTCCCAAAAGCACAGGAAACAAAGGCGGCTTCACTGGCGCAAAGTATGACAAAAATGGAAAAGCTCGACCCGGAATTTGCATCAGATTACGAAAAGGCAAACCAATGGCAGAATCTTTCAGGAAACCGTCATTTTTGGCGTTCCGACGTTCAGATTCAAAGAACGCCGGAATATTATTTTTCATTAAAAATGTGTTCAGAAAGAGTAATTGGCGCCGAATCCTGTAATTCTGAAAATATCCAGGGATATTATATGGGCGACGGAGCAACTTTTCTTTACCAAACTCAAAACGAATACCTTGATATCTTTCCTTTCTGGGACTGGAAAAAAATTCCGGGAACAACGGTTCAGCAGGACAACGATACACTTCCCGTTCTCACCGCGCGGGGTTACAGAATTGAAAGCGATTTTGTGGGTGGTGTTTCTGATGGGCAAAACGGAATTGCAGTAATGGATTACAACCGAGACGGACTAAAAGCACGTAAATCGTGGTTTATGTTTAATAACAAAGTTATTTGTTTGGGTGCCGGAGTTTCTGCTTCAGAAGGATTGCCGGTTACAACTTCGGTTAATCAGTCGTTTTTAAATGGCGAAGTTGTTGTTAAAACTGCAGGTGGTGAAAAAATAGTGAACGAATCCGAAGAAGTAAAAAACCCACAGTGGATTTTGCATGACAATATTGGATATTTTTTTCCAAAAGGAGGTAGTCTTCAACTTCAATCAGGACAAGTAAATGGAGCCTGGAACTGGGTGGCATCCCGTTATCCCGAAGAGATTTTGAAAGCAAATATTTTTAAGCTGTATTTTGAACATGGCAAAAATCCTAAAAACGATTCGTATGAATACATTTTAGTTCCCAATGCTACCAGGTCGGTTTTGGAAGAGATGGAAAAACAACTTTCTTTTGAAATCATCAATACAATAAATACACAGGAAGTTGTTACCTCGGATAAAACCATGGCGGGAGTGGTTTTTTACAAAGCCGGTAAATCTGCTGCTTTTGGTGGTTTTGAAGTTGACCAGCCCTGTTTGGTAATGCTGAAAAAACAGGATAACGGAATTCAGATTTCTGTTGCCGATCCAACTCAAAAACTAGCTGAAATCAATCTCGTTTTACAAAGAGAATATTCAGGTGAGAATTTGAATGTAACCGATGGTAAAACACATTTGAAAATTGAACTTCCAAAAGAAGGAGAAGGACAGTGGTTTTATCAAAAAGAAATTTAAAATCACAACTCCAAAGGAGTTAAATTCCGGGGATTAAATCCACGTGGTTTTTGAAGAGTGCACCGCAGTTAGGTTTTAAATAAATACTGAGAAAATTTAAAAAATGCACAACAAAAGCCAATTTGCTTGGTGATATAAAATCACTGATTGAGCAAGTAGCACAGGCGGTTAAGTTAATGCGCATGTGTATATTGGCAAATTGGAATGACAAGCGGCAAAATAAAAGCGCTCATCCTCGGTTGGTTATTCGAATATGGAAATTCATTTACAGAGAAACTTCGAAGAATGATGCAGTCATTAATTAATTGTCGTATCATTGAAACGACAATGTCATGGACTCATTTTTGGCGTTCTTCTTAAATCAGGCAATTGATTGCACAGAACCAATGTTTTCTCCAATGGAACAAAATTTGGTCCCTCTCCAACTACAAAACTTTTCAGAAAAATAATGCTGATTTCCATATTTTTTAACAATAAACACATTTCACTCTCAACACAAAACTCATGAATCTGGTCGAACTCAACAAAATACGAATATGGCGCTCGGGACCTACACAGCCAAGCATGTTCCGCTGGCAATTTATTCTGAAAAAGCCGATAAAACCTTTTTTGTATTTGGAGGAACGAAATCTGAAAACGAAAAATACCTGCTTTGCATGATTGGTGAATTCGACCATCTTACCGGCAAAGTTTCAAAACCCACAGTGGTTTATGACAAGCAGGGTGTTAACGATCCGCACGATAATCCTTCGATAATGATTGACGATGAAGATTATATCTGGGTATTTGTAAGCGGGCGCGGACAAACCCGTCCGGGTTTCAAATTCAAAAGCAAAAAACCATTGAATATTGATGAATTTGAGCAGATAACGGAAGAAGAAATGACCTATCCGCAACCCTGGAATACCGATTTTGGATATTTCCATTTCTTTACAAAATATACAGGAGTCCGCCAGCTTTATTTCGAAACAAGTACCGATGGAATTCACTGGACAGAAGACAAACTGTTGGCTGCAATTCCTGTAAAAACAGGGGAACAATCCGGACATTATCAAACCAGTAATATTTTTCAAGGGAAAAAGTTGGGCACATTTTTCAATCGCCACCCGCAGGGAAATGTGGATAAACGAACCGATTTATATTACGTTCAAACCGAAGATTTCGGGTTAATCTGGACGAATGTTTCAGGTGAAAAGCTTCAGATACCAATAGTTGATTTGAATTCATCAGCAAAGGCGATTGATTACGCATCGAAAGGAAAAAATGTTTATTTGAAAGATATGGGTTTTGACCCGGCGGGAAACCCGGCCTGTTTGTATATTAGAAGCAACGGTCACGAACCCGGGCCCAAAAGTGCACCATACGAATGGTGTATCACAAAATGGGACGGCAAAAAATGGCAAACTTCGGTAATTACAGAATCAGACCATAATTACGATATGGGCAGTTTATACATTTCAGAAAACTACTGGAAAGTTGTTGGTCCAACTGAACCGGGACCGCAAAAGTGGGGAGTTGGCGGTGAACTCGCAGTTTGGAAATCAGGTGATAATGGTGAAACATGGATGAATGAAAAGCAACTTACAAAAAATAGTAAAATGAGTCATTCCTATGTTCGTCGTCCGGTAAATTTTAAAGCGCCATTTTGTTTTTTCTGGGCCGATGGTGATTCGCACAAATTCAGCAAATCGGAATTGTATTTTGGCGATTTTGAAGGTAATATTTGGAAATTGCCATGCGAAATGAACAATGATTTTGAGAAACCGGAAAAAATTCAGTAATCTTTAAAAAATTAAACTCAGTTTATGAAGTTCCTTTCTTTTCATTCGTTCAGTGTAAATCGTTATTCCATAAAGTCTGTTTTTATTTTGCTGATGTTATTGTTTGCAACTGTTTCATGCAGTAAAAAGCAATTTGCTGTTTCATCAGTAAATACAAAATCTTCCGGTTTAAGCAGCGAAATGCAGTCTTTCATAAAAGGTGGGGTTGAACTAAAACTGGATACCGGAAGAAAAAAGCCAAAACAAATCATTCGCACGGCAGAAAAATATTTGGGAACCCCGCATTGTATGGGCGGAACCACTAAAAAATGTTTGGATTGTTCAGGGCTTACCTATTTATCGTTTACTGCAAATAAAATAAATATTCCGCGCCGGTCGCAGGATCAGGCCCGTTATGGAAAAATCGTTCTGAACAAAAACGAACTTAAAAAAGGCGACCTGGTTTTCTTTACAAAATCATACAATTCACCCGATTATATTACACATGTGGGTATTTATCTGGGTAACAGCAGGTTTATTCATGCCTCAACCTCAAAAGGAGTAATTATTACAGAAATTCAGAATCCGTGGTGGTCAGAGCGTTTTGTTTTTGGAACAAGGGTATTTTAAGCTGATTTTAACAGACTTAATTTTTGTTTGTGTGGCGGTTTTAAGAAATTCAGAATTATTTTAAAAGGTTAATTAGTTTGAACTGTTAACTTTGCAGGCTTATTAAAATCTAAACAAATGAAGAAACTTTTTATGTTCAAACTTTTTTTTGCCTTTACCTTTATTTGTGGAAGTGTAATTCTTTCGGCACAAATTCCTGAGGGTGGAACAATGTTGAATGCAACTACCGGAAGTACGTATGTGAAAATTGGAAATTGCACATTAACTCAGGTAACAATCGCCGATCAATCTTTTACAAAAGCTATCAGGTGCGCCACCGGACCAAATATTGCCAATTTTTGGGATACTCAGATCCAGTTTCCTTCGGTTGGAGGAATTACCACAAACGATGTAATTTTTGTAACTTTTTTTGCCCGCACTATTTCAACAATTCAGGAATCGGGTGAAGGTGCACTTACTGTAGTTATTGAACATAAAACCACCTATGAAAAGGAAATCTCACATAAAGTATTGATTGGCAGTGAGTGGAAACAGTATTATGCGTCGGTAAAAGTTAAATCAACATGGAGCACTTCCGATGTCAGATATGCGTTTTTTACCGGTTATTCCTCGCAAACCATTGAAGTGGCTGACGTTCAGTTTCTGAATTTCAAAAACACAATCAATATCAACGATCTGCCTGTTTCTGAAATTACTTACCCGGGACAAGCCGCTGATGCTGAATGGCGCGTTTCCGCCCAGGAGCGCATCAATCAAATTCGAAAGGGAATTGTTGATATTGAGGTTTACGATGAAAATGGAGAAGTAGTAAAAGATGCTGAGGTTTCAATAGAAATGACAAAACATAAATTTGGTTTTGGAACTGCTATTCCTGCCGGTGTTTTCATATCCAATACAATTTTTCGAAATAAAGTGTATGAATTGTTTAACGAGGTTGTTTTTGAGAATGATTTAAAATGGCCGCAATTCAATCCAAATTCTACACTAAATATCAGAAAATCGTTGGATTCACTGGACGCTCATGGAATTGCTGTTCGGGGACACAATGTTATCTGGCCATCATGGAAATTTACCCCATCAACGCTGAAAAACGACGAGTTAAATCCGGTTGCTTTACGCGCCGCAATTGATAAACATATTGATGAGGTAACCAAATTTACAAGCGGGCGACTGGTTGATTGGGACGTTATTAATGAGCCTTATTCGGAACATGATATTATGGACATTCTGGGAAAAGATATAATGGCGGACTGGTTTAAAAGGGTTCGTAACAATGATCGCACGGTGAAGCTCTATTTAAACGATTATTCAATACTTTCCGGCGGTGGAAGCGACACGAAAAAACAGGATTCATATTATAACCTCGTTAAATATATCGACGAAAAAGGAGGTGATGTAGAAGGTATTGGAATGCAGGGCCATTTTGGCAGCGAACTTACTTCGATACCAAAAGTTTACACAATCCTCGATCGTTTTGCTGAACTTGGAAAGGAAATTAAAATTACAGAACACGATATCAATGTTACACAACGTTCGGTTCAGGCTGAATATACACGCGATTTTATTACCATTTGTTTTAGTCACGAAAACGTAAAGTCATTTTTGTTTTGGGGATTCTGGGCAAATGCACATTGGTTGCCCGAAGGTGCTTTGTATGATTCCAACTGGAATATCAGACCTCATGGTGAAGCATATAAAAACTTGGTTTTCAATCAGTGGTGGACAAAAACGACGGATGGATTAACTGATTCATTGGGTAAAGTTTCATTTGATGGTTTTCTTGGTGATTACAAATACAAAATTAAATCGGGCGATAAAACACGAACCGGAATATTTAAAATCGACAACTCAAAACAAAGCGGAAAAACCAATTTGGTGGTTCTTACTTTTGATACTGCCATTCCGGATAATATTGAAATTACAGCAACAAAACCAGCCAGTTTGTGCGTAGGTGAAAACTTAACTCTGAAAACTGCAAGTGTTGATGGCTTGAATTATCAATGGTTTCGAAATGATACATTATTAAACGAAAATACTGCTTCGTTAACAACAGGTTTGGCAGGTCTATATTCGGTAAAAGTTGGTAATGAGAATATTGAGAAAGTTTCAATGCCTTTTGAAGTAAAAGTGAATCCAATTCCAGCAGTAGAAATTGTAACAGCAGTCGATTTGAGTTTTTGTCCGGGTGGCCAGTTAAACCTGACAGCTAATGTTGCCGGCAACGCCTCTTACAACTGGTTTAACGGAAATACAAAATTACAAGGCTCAGTTTCATCAATCGATGTCGCACAAAGCGGAAGCTATGTTTTAACTGCCGGCGCCAATGGTTGCATGGCAAATTCAGAGCCAGTGAATGTACTGGTTTATTCTGCCAACGATCCGGCCTGTACAACGGGGATTGAAGAGAACCAACTTCAATTCAGGGTTTATCCAAATCCTTTCAACGGATCATTTACATTTGAAACTGATATTTTCGGAACTGAAACTGTAACGGCTGAATTATACAATGCGCTTGGTGCTTTGGTAAAAAGTGTTGAATTGGATTCAGTTTCAGGAAAAACCATTATTCAGGTTGATGATCCCGGTTTTTATACACTCAAAGTGGGCACTAAAAATGAGGTGAGAATTTTTAAATTGATTGGGAATTAATTTAATTCAACAAAAACCGAATTAAATACAAATTCACATTCGTTTAATTTTATATAATATGAAACATTTCAGAAAACCTTCTTTATTATTGCTTTTTAGCCTGTTGCTTATTTCTGTTTTTGCAAAAGGACAAGTAACTAATCCGCAAGGATTTTTCCTTGACGACTGGCAACCAAAAACAGCCACAAGTCCCGGTTACGTAAATACACCTCAACCTGTTGAACCGGCAACAGTAACGATAACTGTCGATTTGAAAGATACGATAACCAAGGTAAGTAAATACATTTACGGTAACAATTCAATTCCATGGGCGGGCAAAATGAACACAAAAACAGCATTGATTAAAGATATTTCCAATTTAAGTCCAAACGTTTTACGCTGGCCTGGCGGAAATCTTTCAAACGAACATTTCTGGGATGCAAAAGCTGGAAACGGGCCAACCGATATTCCACCAACATTGAAAATAAATGATTTGAATGCAGGTATGAATACTGCAAACTGGGCAATGAATCTGAATGATTATTATGACTTGCTGGCAAAAACAAATTCAACAGGTTGTATTTGTGTAAATTACAGTTATGCACGCTATGGAACCGGTGCCAATCCGGTTGAAACAGCTGCTCATTATGCAGCAAACTGGGTACGTTATGATAATGGAAGGACAAAATTCTGGGAAATAGGTAACGAAAACCAGGGAAGCTGGGAAGCCGGATATGAGATTGATACTTCATTAAATCAGGACGGGCAGCCAAAAATAATTTCAGGTGAATTATATGGCAAACATTGTCGCATTTTTATCGATTCAATGAAAAGTGCTGCTGCCGAAATTGGTTCTGAAATTAAAATAGGGGTTGGACTTATGGAAAGTTTGGTAACATACAACCAGGTGATGAATAAATGGAACAGCGGTGTTTTGCCGCAGGTGGCCGACAAAGCTGATTTTCTGATCGTTCATTCCTATTATACACCTTACGATCAAAATTCAAATGCCACGGTTATTTTAAATTCGGCATCCATTACAAAAGACCATAAAAATTATGTTATAAACGATCTGAAAAAATATACCGATTTGGAAAATCTTCCTGTTGCTTTAACCGAATGGAACATTTTTGCAACGGGCAGCAAACAGGCAGTTTCTTTTATAAATGGTATGCATGCAACATTGGTTTTGGGTGAACTTATTAAAAACCAATATGGACAAGCCATGCGCTGGGATTTGGTAAATGGCTGGAGCAACGGAAACGACCACGGATTATTTGCCGCAAGTGATGAACCCGGAGTTCCTTATTATTCGCCTCACGCACCTTTTTATTATATGTTTTATTTTCAAAAGTATTTTGGCGATATTATGGTGAAATCATCAGTAACCGGAAATAGCGGTATTGTATCATACGCTTCATCGTTTTCGTCAGGAGAAAGTGGGGTCGTAGTTGTAAACAAGGGAACAACAAAGCAGATTGTTGAGCTTGACATGAAAAATTACCCTGAGGCAAGAAGTTTTTACCGGTATGTTTTAACTGGCGGAACCGACAATGGCGAGTTTTCGCGAAAAGTGTATGTGAATGGAGAAACCACCACTTTGCAAGGCGGCGGCCCATTGAATTATGAAACTCTGAACGCTTATGGGAAAAGTATATTTGGTAAAGCCAAGTTTGAAGCACCTGCACGCTCGGTTACCTTTGTTTTGGTTTCAAAGGATTCTATACCTGTTTTAACCGGGATAGAATCGGTTGAAAAGTCATCGTTAAAAATTTATCCGAACCCAACAAAGGGTGAAATAACCATTTACAGCCCGGATTTCACCTACAACAAATTGGATGTGATAAACCTAACCGGGAAAAAAGTAATTGAACAGATTATTGAGTATCCAAACAAAAGTGCTCAATACAATTTCAATTTGAATTCAGGAATTTACATTTTGAATCTGTACAACGGTAATCAAAAGATCTCGAAAAGTTGGTTGTGAAATAGTGGGTTACGGACTTTCCAAGTCCTTGAGATGACCAACAGTTAAATATCAATATTGCCGAAAATCAGGAGAAAGGATTCTCCTGCTCCCGTTAAAAACAAAAAGCAATGCCATGTTCAGAAATATTTCCAAACATGGCATTGTATTATCCTGCAGGAATACCCATAAAATTATTACAATCCAGTACTGATAAGGAAAGTAGTGGCAAATGCAACAATTGCATAAAGTTCCGGAAATACAGCCAACACCATTGCTTTCCCAAATACATCGTATCCGGCACCAATTCCGGCAATACCATTAGCACAAACTTTACCTTGTTGAATTGCTGAAATTAAACCTACCAATCCAAGAATAAAACCAGCGGCAAAAATGGCAATCCCTTGCAGCATAGTCATGTCAGTAAGTATTTTCCCCGAAGTGTTAATAATAAAGAAACCTGCAAAGCCATATAAACCTTGCGTACCTGGTAAAGCGCTTAATAGCATATATTTACCAAATTCAGCTTCATTTTTTTTGAGTGCACCCAATGTTGCACTTCCGCCAATTGAAACCCCAATTGCGCTTCCAATACCTGCCAAACCAACCATTAAGGCCAGCCCAATGTAAGATAAAATTACTGGTGTTGTCATAATTCAATTCTTTTTTATGTATTAATAATTTTCTTTTTAAACGGTTTATATTCTTTACCTCCACCGGTAAACCCGGCATTTTTATAAAATTCAACAAATGTGAGACGCATGGGGTGTACAAAAGATCCCAGAGACGAAATCATAAGATTGGCGCCATGTCCAATAATTAAGAAGATGATAAAAAAGATTGGCCCCGCAATAGCTGATGAACCTTTAATCTGCAATGCAATAGAATTGATTACCGACCCAAGAATGGCACTCGAAATTCCTAAAGCAAATAGGCGAACATAAGAAAGTACATCACCAAAAATTCCACTGATACCATATAATTCCCAGATTCCCTTTCCCAGTCGGCCAAAAATTCCAGCCGTGGGGTCACTAAAAATAATGATTAGTGCAATACCAAAATAAATAATGTACATATTTAAAGCCGGAACAAATTTTGAAATGGCAACATCTATAATTCCTAAAAGCAAAATTATCCAACCAATTGGCAGCATGGAATACTGCCATCCCATCATACGATAATTATTTATAGCTTTTAATGCCATCCCAAATAAAATCTGAAACATCCCAATTGCAAGTGCCAGATTAAATACCTGTTGGCTGTCGAGCATGAAATTTCTAATATTTCCAGGCTTTCAACATTTAGCAGGTTAATACCGAAAAGTGTACCGGTAAGTGTGCCAAACACTATCGTTCCAAGTCCCAGAAATTGTGCTAATGACAGAACGGATTTTACATTGGGTTTAGTTTTTCTTTTATAAAACGTTGCACCAGCCAAAATCAGCAAACCATAACCAACATCTCCCAAACAAAAACCAAAAAACATCATAAAGAAAGGTGCAAAATAGGGTGTCAAGTCCATTTCGGTGTACGACGGCAATGAAAAAAGTTCACCAATAGGTTCAAACAAACGTGCGAATTTGTTATTTTTTTGTTTAATCGGAATTCTATCTTTAGGATTCGGTTTCTCTATGAAATAAGCAACAGTGTTTTGTTTTAGATATTCATTAAGTTGTTTGGTTTCATTTTTAGGAACGTAGCCCTCTATTATCCTCACCTGGTCTTCAACCGCATTTTCAGTATTCGTCAGAACTTTTGAAAAATCGATTTCTTCTTCAAGTCCAAAAAGATAGTTCTGAAATTCGTCAAGATAATTGATGGCAATAAAGTTCAATTCCTGTTCAATTCTTGTTATTTCCTCAAAACGTTCCAATTTTTTTTGTTCAACCTCACTTATAGTTTCTTCCGGAATGCTGATTTCTTCAGCATCAAGTTCAATATTTTCATCGTCTGTGGTTACAAGGGCAAAATAAATATACGGGCTAATTGTATTGATGATTTCAATGTTGTAAAGCTCAAGCCATTGCTTGTCAAATTTTTTCTCTGATGAAATAAAAAGCCGGATATTTACACCATTTTCTTTCAGTTTTTGAATGGTTTGTGTTGAAAATTCTCCCCAGGGTAAGGCAGCTTTCAGCGCTTTGTTTAAAATAAGGTCGTGTTGTATAAGCGCATCTTTCTGGTCTCTGTATTTAAGTACTTTTTCTAAAATTTCCTTTCCGTTGAGTATTGGTTTCTTATAATCTTTATTTCCATACCTGTCACGGTAATACTGAAATCGGATTATTGTAAGTTTTTTATTGAAAGGTTCAATATCCTCAATATAAATTTCGGGCCATTTTTTAAGTGCCAGATTTTTATGCTCAATATCAACATTCCGACGTTTTAAATCTTCTTCGGTTTCCTTTATTTCTGCAAGTGCACTTATTTTTTGTTTTTCAAGAAAATCATAAACCTGTTTTGCGTTTTTAAAATAGTCGATTTTTTCTTTTGACAAACTGCCCGGATCACTGATTTTCTCAACAATATCCAACACCCCAATATTCCTTATGTCATTCAGGAATTTATCATATTCAAGATGCCAGGCAATAAACGTATATTTTAGCATTGGTACTATCATGCCACTTCCTCCTGCTCTTGTTGACGGTTTTTTACAATTTTTTGTGACGATTTTGAAAGGTTTTCCTCGTCTTCCAGGAATCGTTTAATTTTTAAGATCGCATCTTCATAACCCGGAATTTGTACTTTTTCATACAAGTTTACTTTTTGGGTTGTTTTCTTACGGGCAATATATAACAGCTCACTTTTTTTGAAAAGTATTTCCCGTTCAATAGCAATTGTTGTAAGTTCTTTTAAAATAGAAATTCCCTTTAAAAACCACTGTGGATTGTTGAAAAGGCTGAATTCCTTAATTTCGAAAACTATATCGTTCAATACCGGAACTTTTACGCCTGCAATTTTTTTAACCGATAAATCCAGGTCTTTGATCGAAAGCAGGGTGTTGTCAAATTCACCCCAAATCCTTACAAACTTTTCATATTCCGAGATTTTTTGGGAGAGGTTTTTTTCATAAATCAACGCATCATCTTTGGCCCGCTTTACTTCCACACGTAGCGCTGCCTCCTTGTTTTTTATGGTAGGTAAGCACGCACACGCACTTTTAATTGCTTGTTCAAATCCTGAAGCGCGGTTTTGTTGTATTGAAATTTCATTGTTTTAAAGTTACTTTGAAAACTACCTTTCCAATTCTACTAATCATATGTTTTTTCAAATTCTCCCTTTTAGGGTCAGTGGTTAAAATTATTCCCCCTTCCAGTACTGATCCATAAATTCGCTCCTGATTGCTACTTCAGCTTTCGAAAAATATTTTGAAAACAAGTTCCAGGCTGTATCCAACATCGTGTCGATATCGATATTTACGTCGATTGCCAAAAGTTTGTCAGAATACTCTTTTCCAAATTTCAGAGTTCTTTCATCGTAATCGGTTAAATCGAAACCGTTTTCAAGTTTTGTTTTGGCCTGTGCAGCATCGGCATACAAACGAATTGCAGTGTTCATCACCTGCGGATGGTCTTTTCGTGTTTTTTGGCCAATAACCAATTGTTTTAACCTCGACAGACTGCGGAACGGATCGATTATAACCTTTCCAATATCAGAGTCTTTACGTAAGAACAACTGACCTTCAGTAATGTAACCTGTATTGTCGGGAATTGCGTGTGTAATATCGCCGCCTGAAAGAGTTGTTACTGCAATAATTGTAATCGATCCGCCATCAGGGAACTGGACTGCCTTTTCGTAAATCTTTGCCAAATCAGAATAAAGTGAACCGGGCATACTGTCTTTCGATGGAATCTGGTCCATACGGTTTGATACAATACTCAGTGCATCAGCATATAAAGTCATGTCGGTTAACAGAACCAGCACACTTTGTTTTTTGTCAACAGCGAAATATTCAGCAGCTGTCAATGCCATATCGGGAACCAAAAGTCGTTCAATCGGTGGGTTTTCAGTTGTATTTACAAAACAGATAATTCGGTCGAGTGCACCTGCGTTTTCAAAAACACTTTTATAAAACAGATAATCATCATTTGTAAGTCCCATTCCGCCAAGTATAATTTTATCGGCTTTTGCACGCATGGCTACCATTGCCATCACCTGGTTGAATGGTTGATCGGGATCGGCAAAAAACGGAATTTTCTGTCCGGTTACAATTGTATTGTTTAAGTCGATACCTGCGATACCGGTAGCAATCAATTCCGATGGTTGTTTCCTTCGCACAGGATTAACCGAAGGTCCGCCAATTTCACGTTCTTCTCCGTCAACTTCAGGGCCGCCGTCAATTGGATATCCAAAAGCGTTAAAAAATCGTCCGGCCAAATCATCACTGACTTTAATTACCGGAGGTTTTCCCATAAAAACCACTTCTGCATTTGTCGGAATTCCTTCAGTTCCGCCAAACACCTGCAAAGTTACCACTTCACCAATTATTTTTACAACCTGCGCCAACCTGCCGTTAATCATTGCCAGTTCTTCATATCCAATTCCACTGGCACGAAGCGAACAGGTAGCCTTGGTGATCTGTATAATTTTTGTGTATATTTTTTGAAATGCTTTTGTTTCCATGCTTTTATTTCCTTTCGTCGGTAATGGTAGTTAATTCACTGAGATACTGGTTGAATTTTTCGGATTTGTATTCTGAATAATTCATTTGTTTCAGGTTGTTAATTATTCGCTTGAAATAAGGATTTACTTCGTCAAATGATTCGAAATTAAAATCGGTTTCACATATTTCGAGCACTTTTTCGAGCAGAAATTTTTGTCTTTCAAGTGAAGTTTGTTTGTCAATATCATCAAAAGCATCCTGTTGCAGAATTACAAAGTCAATAACTTCTCCTCTCCAGAAACTCAGGTGATAATTGATTGGAACACCATCGTCACCCAAAATATTTATTTGTTCCGATGCTTCTTTTCCCCTCAACAGGTAATTTTTGGCAGAAAGCACTTTTTCAATCCAATCTTCGCTGATGTTTTTCTAAGGTATTCTTGTAATTCAGGATATTCAAGATATTTTGAATAACTGTCGATGGGGTCAACCGCCGGATAACGTTTGCTGTCGGCACGTTGCTGCGAGAGTGCGTAAAAGCAGCGTGCCACTTTTTTTGTAGATTCAGTTACAGGTTCCTTTAAGTTTCCACCGGCCGGCGAAACGGTTCCAATAAAAGTGATAGATCCGGTATGTCCGTTATTTAAAAATACATAACCTGCGCGCGAGTAGAAATTTGAAATTATTGCAGGTAAATCCATTGGAAATGCATCCTGCCCGGGTAGTTCTTCCATGCGGTTTGACATTTCACGTAAAGCCTGTGCCCAGCGCGAAGTCGAGTCAGCAAGTAAAAGCACTTTCAATCCCATCGAACGGTAATATTCACCCAAAGTCATAGCTGTGTAAACTGAAGCTTCGCGGGCTGCAACCGGCATATTCGAAGTGTTGGCAATAATTGTCGTGCGTTCCATTAATTTGCGTCCGGTGCGAGGGTCGTCAATTTCAGGGAATTCTGTGAAAATTTCAACAACCTCGTTGGCACGTTCGCCGCAGGCTGCAACAATCACAATATCAGCTTCTGCCTGTTTCGACAAAGCATGTTGAAGCACTGTTTTTCCGCTGCCAAACGGGCCGGGAATAAATCCGGTGCCGCCTTCAACTATCGGATTTAAAGTATCAATCGTTCTGACTCCTGTTTCAAGTAATTTGAACGGACGAGGTTTATTTTTATAGGTTTTTATCGGAATTTTTACAGGCCAGGTTTGTGTCATTGTAACATTTACTTCGTTGTTTTTGCTGTCGGTAAGTATTGCAATAACTTCATTTACATTGTATTGTCCGGCTGGTGTGAGTTTTTTTACTGTGTATTTTCCTTCGAATTTAAACGGCACCATTATTTTATGTGGCATCACATTTTCAATTACTTCGCCAAGCCAGTCGCCGGCAATAACAACATCACCAATATTTACAAGTGGTGTATAGTCCCAGAGTTTTTCAAAATCGAGTGCCTGGGTATAATCGCCACGTTTCAGAAATACGCCTTCCATACGATCGAGGTCGTGTTGAAGGCCATCGTAATTTCGTGATAAAATGCCGGGGCCAAGTGTAACTTCAAGCATGGCATTTGTAAATTCAACTGCCTGGCCTATTTTCAACCCTCGTGTACTTTCGAAAACCTGCACGAAAACTTTTGTTTCAAAAACTTTAATTACTTCGGCCATCAGGTCGATGTCTGCCAGTTTGATATAGCAAATTTCGTTTTGCGAAACCGGACCGTCAACCTCAACCGTTACAAGGTTGGCTATTATTCCGGCAATTTTTCCGTGTGTAGTTTTACCTTCTTTTTTCATTTATATTAAAGTCTTTGGAAAATTGGATACTGTTTTCTATGTCGTTTAGCAATTTTTTGAAAGTCATTTTACTTTGGTCAGTGTCAAGTCCCGACCATCGTTCAACCATAATAAATTCGAGGACGTAGGCTAAAATGTATTCTATTGTGAAATAATTAAAAGTATTCAGGTTGTTCATGTGTCTCCATTTTAACAGGTCAATTGACATTTCCTGTTCAAATAGATTGTTGTTTTCGTAAATTCCTATTATTTCATCAATCGGTGTAATTTCACTCGACAAACCAAAATCTTTTGATGTTGTTTTTTTTGCAGCTTCTGTTAATTCGTAATTGCCAATCATTTGATTTTCAATATTCAAATCAAATTTTCGGGCATTATAAATGGCAAAAATGTTGTTGATATCGCGAATTGTAGTGAATATGTCGCGTAAGAACTGGTTTTTTTGCTCCAGCATGAAATCGAAATACAACCAGGTGAGTTGGTTTTCAAGGCTTAAATTCGGATGAATTGGATTTTCTTCACGATAAGCTTCAAGAAACTTTTTCATGTATTCAGGCAGATTCTCAGGTTCTTTAATCTCCTCAATTAAAAAACTTTCGCTGTAATTACCCAGTGAGTTAAATTCTGCTTCCTTCTTTTGAAGGATATTTAAAAGATTGATATTGTCATAAGGCAAGAACAGATATTCAACAAGTTGATAATCTTTGGGGTGAAGATGATACTGAAGTTCCTGTTTTAACTCAATCAGGGAAAAAGGAATTTTTTTCTGGTCGATAAGAATATCCGGTAATCCCGCAATTAAGTAATAATAGTTTCTTTTAAACATTATTCTTCTCCGTAAAGTAGGTTTGCAGTTTTGGCTTTCAAATAAGTTTTGAAGAAATTGTCGAAATCCTCATTTGTGAAATTTATGATATAACTATTGTCTTTCGGGGCAATTTTAAAACCTGATTTAAAACTGTCTTCAAAGTTGACTTCAAGTCCTTTTTTCATCAAATTACTAATCTTTTCTTTGATATATTTATTGAAATTCTCTTTTTCCTTGTCTGGGCAAAATTATTTGAAGATCGGTGCTTTCAGCATCATCGGGTTGCCATTTTTTAACCATTAATTCGATGATTGTTTTAATAAAATCTTTGTCGCTCAGGCTTTTATCTATGTCATTTAATATTAGATCCTGTGTGACAAGGTTAGTAATCTGATTTTTAATGGAAGAAATAACCTGTTTCGAAGAAAGTTTCAACTCTGACTCAATTTTTAATTGTAATTCGGTGCTTTCTTTTTTTGTGTTGTTAATTATAGAAACGGCTTCTGCATTGGCGTCAGCAATAATTTTATCGGCTTTTTTCTGCGCTTCTGCAATTATTTGGTCCGCCTCATTTTTGGCTTTTTCAATACCTGTTGTATAAAGTTTTGGGTAAGTTCCTGAAGCTTGTTTTCCATATTGAGAAAGGTTTTTTTGTTGGTTTGAATTAAATTGTTTCAAATTTTGAGCAGGCTAATTTAAAAAACAATTTTAAAAATATTAATGATATAAAGTTATCTGATTGTTAACCATATATGTTTTAAAACAATCTTAAAAAAACTTAAAATAATAAATTCCTTGTTCGAATTAAATGGCTTTAATATTTGTATAAGTAGAATCAGTACAGCTATTTCAATGATTTATTAACATATTAATTGATGGCGTAGAAAGGTGGATTCACCCAATTCAAGCGAAATAGGTTAAAAATGAATGTAATTTGAAACGAAATTTTTTAAAGCAGAGACTTCTGTTTAGCTTTTTATTTTTCCGGTTCAGCATCAAACTTCTCGATAAAATCTGTTGAAAGCACCCTGAATTCGGTGCGGCGGTTAATGGCATTACAAATGTCCTGTTGCTCTTTTGGTAATTTCAGGATAAATGCTTCTGTTAACTCATCGTTTCTTTTCAGGAAATCGTATTGTTTTGCAATTTCGCGGGTAACCACTTTTGGCCAGGTTTCGCCATAGCCTTTGGCAACGAGCCTTTGCGGACTGATACCTTTTTCAATTAAATAATCAACAACACTTTGTGCACGTTTTTGCGAAAGCTCAAAGTTTGCCTGGTCGCTGCCAACGTAATCGGTGTGCGCCATCAATTCAATTGTAATTGTTGGGTTGAAAACCAAAACTGTGTAAACCGTATCGAGCGCAATTTTTGATTCAGGTTTTAATTCAAAACTGGCAAATTCGTAATTTATATTGTCAACTTTTATTGGTGAGTCGGTAGGTGTCAGGAACAAATCGAATTCAAAATCTTTGCTGTCTGCCAGGTTGATTGTATTTGCTGTGGCTTTGTCGCGGAGGTAACCATCCTTAAAAGCTGCAAAAACATATTCTGTTTCAGGCTTGAGTTTCATTTTGAATTTGCCGTTTTGGGTGCGGATTTTCATGTTTGTCCCGTCGGTTCCGATAACGCGCACAGTTGCTCCGTCAATGCGGCTGTTGTTCTCTTTATCAAAAACATTTCCTTCAACCTGGTAAATCTTTGGCGGAACCAAAAATGAGTAAATATCATCGCCGCGAGAACCTTTACGACTGCTTGTAAACATTCCTTTATCTTCACCTTTTACATAAGCAATTCCAAAATCATCAGCTGGGGTGTTTATTGGCGACCCCATATTTTCAACTTTCCAGTTGCCATCTTCGTCTTTGCTTGCAACAAAAATATCGAAACCACCCATTCCGGGCAGAAAATTTGAAGCGAAATACAGTTCGCCATTATCGCGTACAAAGGGGAACATTTCGTCGCCGGAAGTATTTATTTTTTCGCCCAGATTCACAGGTGCTGAGTAAGTGCCTCCATTCTTTTCGGCTACCCAGATATCCTTACCACCAAAACCGCCTTCCATGTCGGAAACAAAATAAAGCATGGTTTCTGTTTCGTTATAGGCCGGGTGTGCTGCAACAATACTGTCGCCAACTACCTGCACTTTAATAGGTTCTGAGAAAGATCCGCGTGATTGGGAAGTGGAATAAAGTTCAGCACCGAGAGGTTGCGTTTTATCATAACGGCAGCGGGTAAAAATCATTTGTTCTCCGGTTGAAGAGATTGTGACTGCACCTTCTTCGTCTTCAGTATTCACAATTAAATCTTCATCGAGCAATTTTGGTTTTTCCCATTTTTGTTTTTGAACTCCAAAAGTACTTCTGAATAGATCAGTGTATCCCTGTCCGGTTATTCCACTTTTTCTTTTTCCGGTTACACCTTTTCTTGAAGAAGTGAAAATAATTTCATTATCGCGGCCAGCAACAAAAACCGGTGAATAATCGCTTTGGATTGAGTTGATTTCCTTGATCGGATTTACAATATGACGCGTAGGATTTGCTACCCATTCCTGGGTTTTACGGATTGATTCCAAACCTGCCAGGGCCCGTTCGTCACCTGGTACCGAATCGAGATATATTCGGTAAGTTTCTATTGATTCTTCGTATTGCTGGGTTGCACGCAACATATCGGCATGGTGCAAAAGCGCTATATTATCTTTATAACCGCGGCGGATAGCATTTTTGTAATATAATTCAGCCCTTTCATAATCACCAATATATCGGTAACATTCAGCGGTTTCAAATGCGTAAAGTTTTCTTTTGTCGCGGTCTTTTTCCTTTTTTGTAGCTTTTCTGAGTTTTTCAATTGCCCTGTAATACTCGCCAATATCTTTCGACAGCAAAGCATCACGACCATATTTTGCCGATCCGCAACCGCTTAAAATGATTATCAGTAAAAAAAGTAATGCAAACCTAACGTTCATACCCATAAAATTTCGGGAGGTAAAAGTATATTATTTTTTTAAATGACTATTACAGTAACGTTGGTTTGGGCGGTTAAGTATGTTGGTTTTAAAATGTGTGAATTTATATTAAATGCAAAAGACATCTACTAATTGATATTTCTCAGTACCTCAAATTTTACTTTGTCAATTATTACTATTAAAACGACCATTTCAACCTGCCATAAATTGCCTGTCCGTAATCACCATATTCAGTTCCGCTTCTACCTAAAAAATACTGTCCGTTTACCATAATCTCCCAATTGTTACCAATTGAATAGGTAAGTGAAGGACCTAAAAATGATGATTGATCGAGTGGATTCATTATTACCGCGAAATTCCCGGAAAACAACGGAGTGAATGGGAAAGATATTTGTCCAAATAAATTACACATTCCCAGCGAAAGCATTTTTGCCGACAAATCCTGATTAAAAATTCCCCGGTCGCCACCGGCGTCGCCGGTTTTGCCAATGCTGTTAAATAATATGGCAGTGTGCAGGTATAAACTGTTTTTTAGTGTATAGTCGCCTGAAACTGAAGCAACAAATGCCTGCTCACTTCCGTTGTCATTTTTCCTGGGAATGAAATATGAAAGCTCTCCCCTGAAACCGCCGCCTTTAATATCACCTGACCATCCACCGCCCAAAACATAATCTTTACCAGCCCAACCGCCCAGAAACTGAAAATCTGTGCTTCCTTGTAAAAACCTGTACATTCCGGCGACTGCTGTTTCATTATTGTTGCGCCCAATTTTATAAACCAATTGTGCTGAAGAAGTAACACCGGTGTAATACTGAATTTTAACGCCGTCGGTTCCGGGTCTTTCTTCATAGTCAAAATCGAAATAAGAAAAAGAGTTGAAAATATCGTTGGGATTCCAAACCAGGTTAACTCCCCAGTTAATTCGTTGACGGCCAACTGTGAACTGCCATTTATCAAGTGTGTAATCCACAAATGCCCTGTCGATTGCAGAATGCAAAAACCAGCTTTCGCCTGAGGCGATTATCGTACCAAGATTAAAGTAACCTTCATCATTGTTAACCATACTTTCATAATCTGGAAACCTGCGGATCATTTGGCCGAAGAACAGCCGGTTTCGGGCTTCAAGTGCAAAAGTCAGAGAATTTGTAGCGTACCACCTGATATTTAACCGGTTGTGAATCTGATTCAGAAAAAGAAAATCAAGGCTATCTGTTTCTGAAACCTGAATTGGGAAAGCAGGTTTATAGTACATTCCCAAATCCTTGATATACCCGTTCAACGTAAGTTTTTGAGCTTGAGAATTGTCTTGAATGAAAATCAGGATTAAAAGAAATATGATTGCAAACTTCTTCATATTATTTATCGACAAAAAAACCGGCAAAATCCATCACACACATGGTATTGTATTCAGGATGAAAGCCGACTGAAACGCCAACATTTTTGAATTCAGGCTGGATAAAGTTTTTACGGTGTCCGCGATCCTGTACACCATCGTCAATTAAAAGGTAAATAATTACCTGGCGTGCAGAGGTTCCACCGTATGCAATGTTTTCAGCAATGCGCACTTTCCAATCACCGTAGCGTTCCATCCTTTTTCTTGAATCGGACCGATCGCTTCCGTAATGCCCTGTTTTTCCTGTTTTCGATTGGTCTTTTACATGGTCATCAGCAGCTTTTGTAAGTCCCGAACTTGGGGAAACTACTGAAAGCGGGGCAACTTTTTTTAGTTCCCGAACACATTCATTAACAGCCCGCACACCTTCTTTGGTTAGCAGCGGTTTGTCGTTAGGGTAATACAGCAGTTTGCCTTTATAATTTTTGGCAAGCGGGGCAATGTATTTGTCGGCATAATCGGCCGGATTAGATCGGAAAAGGTTGATTTCGTAAATAATTTCTTTTTCAATAGGAGAGAGGTAACTTACATTTTCGGCAGTGTTTAAATTATTTGCGGTTTTTGGGTCGGTTGCAAAACCCAAAAAATAAACACTTATTAAAATAACAGTTACCAGGTTTTTCATGTCAAATCCTTTTTAATATCACTTATAATTTTCCCGTCTTCGATGGTTATTATCCGACGTGCTTTGTTAACCACCCGCTGGTCGTGCGTTGAAAATATAAACGTTATTTTTTCCTCTTTATTTAGTTGTTCCATAATATCGAGTAAATTTTCTGTTGATTTTGAATCAAGGTTGGCGGTTGGTTCGTCGGCCAGTACAAATTTTGGTTTAGAAGCCAGCGCCCGGGCTACAGCAACTCTTTGCTGCTGGCCACCCGAAAGTTTTGAAGGGCGGCGGTTTTCCATTCCGCCCAAACCAACAGCGCTTAATAATTCTGAAGTACGTTTGTCGCGCGCTTTTTTATCAGCTCCCTGCAAGTGCATTATAAATTCAACATTTTCTTTGGCGGTTAACACAGGTATTAAATTATAAGCCTGAAAAACAAAGCCAATATTTTTCATCCTGAAATCTGTTAGTTTTCGCGAAGAAAGTTCATTAATTTTTACTCCGTCAATAATTACTGAACCTTCAGTTGCATCATCAAGTCCACCAATTACATTTAACAAAGTAGTTTTTCCTGAACCGGAAGGGCCGACAATTGCCGAGAATTCACCTTCTTCGAAAGTTAAATCAACCCCGTTAACAGCATGCACAGAAACAGAATCGCTGTTGTAAATTTTGTGCAGGTTCTTTATTTCAATAATTTTCATGTTTTTATAATTTTAAATGCATGAATGCGTTAATGCGAAAATGCATAATTGTTATAATACTTTATTGCTTTAATATTTTTATTCTGTTTAATATTTTTTTTTTGAATTGAGGTTTTTATAGGTTGTATCCTTTGATTTTGAAAGGATTTTCAGAATTTCGTTACCTTCTATTAATAATCTTTTTAGTTCAGTAATGTTGTTTGATAAAGCAGTTTCTTCTATAATTTCGAGCCAAAAAACAGATTCATCACATTCTTCAACAACAATACAAATTTTACTGAAAAATTCATTGTCCGACCTTCCCCTGCAGGCTGCACGATAATTCGCCCCTGTAGAAGTTGCTGATTTTACAAGTTGGTAGGTTACCACCGCAGATGCTTTGCACACTTTCAATGAATCACAAAAAAGAATCACATCAACTCCAAATTTTTTTGTCCGCTTTTTTAAATTCTCCACAAATATTTCTTTCTCTTTCATGATTTATAGAATTATTATATTTTCATTTCATATCATTTCCGCATTCATGCATTGTCGCATTCACGCATTTCCGCATTTCTTCCTTAATCCGTTCTCGTTGCTTCAGCCGGGTTCAGTTTCAGTGCTTTTTTGGCAGGGTAAATTGCCGAAATAAGTCCTGTAATTATTACAAGTATTGCCACGGTTACAAGGGTGTCGGGTTTTAACGAAGTATAAATTTGAGTAGCAAAACCATATTTTTCCAGTCCATCAGAAAATGCAGAAACATCGATTGGAGTTGTTTCAAATATTTTAGTTATGGCTGATCCTATTAAAATTCCAAAAATCCCACCGGTAAAAGTTAGCATTACCGATTCCAAAATTATCATCGTGAAAATTTTTCGCTTGTTCATTCCAACTGCCATTAACATTCCAATTTCCTTGGTTCGTTCAAGCACCGCCATCAACATTGTATTAATAATTCCAAAGCACAATCCGAGTAAAATAATCAGTATAAAAATGTACATGTATTCATCCATATAATCGGTTAGCAGCGACATTTCGGGACTGAGTTCTTTCCAGGTTTGAACGTCATTTCCCAGAGCAATTTTCTGTATTGATGGTTTTACCAATGAGGCTTCATCTCCGCTTTTCAGAATAATTGCAATTTCGTGTGCAGCATCATTTTCAATACCAAGCTGGGTTCTCAAATCATCGTATTGAACAAATAAATGCGTTTCGTCGTAAGTTGTGTTTGCTGTTTTATAAATGCCGCAAACACGATATCCTTTCGATGATAAATCGCCATTAAAATCAACCATTTGAACGTTAATTTTCGAGCCGATTTTTAGTTGTAATTTTTTTGCCAGTTTATTGCCAATCAGAACGGGCGGCATTCTGCTGGTTTGCTCAAGGTAAGTTCCTTCAATTACATGTTCCCAAATATCGGTTACATTTTTTTCTTTTTCGGGTTGAACTCCAATAAGTCTTCCGCCACCGGTTCCATGTGCGGCGGTTATAAAAGGTTCGGCAACCAAACGTTCACTTGCAGCAACAACTGAGTCAAGACTTTGAATTTTGTTTGTTAATACACTTGCATCCTTAATAAACAGACCACTTTCATTATTATCTAAAAAATGAGGTGCATGAATTTGCAGATGAGCCAGTTCTGTTTTTGTGGCCGACTGGATTCGGGCATCAACTGCGCCCTGCATAAATGCCATTGTAAATACGCCGGCAATCAAGCCAAGTGCAATGGCAACAATCATAATTATGCTGCGCACTTTATTTCTCCAAACATTTCTCCAGGCAATTGACCATATCATAATTCTTTTGTTTAAAGTTTAAAGTTTCTGGTTCCGGGTAACGGGTTTCAACTTTAAATATCATTTTTATATTCACCCATTCACTCACTCACTCACTCATTCATTCATTCATTCACTCATTCCCTCATCCCCGCATTGCTTTTGTAATTTTCAATCGATAAATATTATAAATTGGGAATATTGAAATAAAAACGCTGATGAAGAAAACCAAAATCATCTGGCTGTAAAACAGTGACGATTTCATTGAAAAAAACATATAAGGTTCCATTCCGTATTGTTCTGTAGCTGTGGCCATTTCGCCGGTCAGCGGAATCGGATTGTAAAAAAAATACAAGCAAAATACATAACTGATAATAAGCCCGATTGAGCATCCAATAAGTCCAATAAAAATAGTCTCAAAAAATACTACAACCGAAAGTTTGTTTTTTTGCATTCCAACAGCATTTACCACCGCGAATTCCCTGCGTCGTTCCTTCACCATCATCAATACAACGCTAAACATACCAAATGCAATTACCATGTATAAAATGCCAAGCATTATAATTCCGCTTCCCCTGTCGCTTTCTATTAATTGTTCGATTTCAGGTTGCATTTCGTTCCATGTCATTACCCTGTTTTGTGTACCGGTAATTTGTTCGATTTTATGTTTTAAATGATTTACCCGGTTGTGGTTATCTGTCATTATTACAAGCGAAGTTGATAATCCGGGAGCGGAATAAAACTCGCGGGCTGTTTCAATATCGAGGTAAACCAATCTTTTGTCGAACTCGGAAATGGGGTGCGACATAATTCCTTTAATTTCAAAAAGCCCGCTGGCACTCAAGCCATGATTACCCTGGCTAATCATTACCAAAGTGTCGCCAACTTTCAGGTTAAGGTATTCCGCAAGGCCTTTTCCCAAAACTGCGCCTTTATCACCATTTTTTAAAAAAACTCCTTCTTTTATTTTTTTTGAAATGCCTGTAATTTGATTTTCCGTTTCAGGTTCAATTCCCATTACCATTGCCGGTTTGCTTTTCAAATGGTTGGCAGCCAGGGCAAACGACTCCACCCCGATTTGATACCATTGAAACATCTTTTACCTGACTTATTTTCTGAATGAGTTCAGGTTTGGCTTCAAAACTGTTGTCAAGTGTTCGTTCTTCCCAATAAGCTGTATCCTGAACCTGTAAATAACCCGAATAGAATTTCACCGAGTTTTCAATCATGCTATCGTATGATCCTTCCTGCATCGATCGCATCCACGATGCCAGAAGCACGCTAAAAACTATTGATGAAATGGCGATAATTGTGCGTCGCCGATTTCTCCAGAGGTTTCTCCATGCAAGTTTTAAATTGGTTTTCATAATTAGTGACTGAATGATTGATGGACAGATTTACTGATATTTGTCTTCATTATTGTGCATTTTTTCTTGCTGTTGCCATAATTTTAAGAATTTCAAGACTTTCGTTATGAAGTCGAATTGTTTCAGGCGTATTACGAATATCGGAATGAATTAAAAGATCTAACCACATTTCAGTTTCGTCAGCTTCTTCAACTACAATACTAATTTTACTGAAGAATTCTGCTTTTGAACGAGCCCTGTTTGCAGCCCTGTAATTTGCATAAACTGAACTTCCTGAGCGAAGAAGTTGCTTCGTAATTATATTTGATTCCTTTGAATAAGGTATTTCCTGGCAAAGTTTTATTAGGTCGAGAACAAATTTTCTTAACCTTAACTTTAACTCTTCTCTAAATTGAATTTTGTCCATTTTAAATTTATTTTCAATACTTCAATCTTTCAGTCCATCAGTCCATCAGTCCTTCAATCCTTCAATCCTATCTTATCCTCTTCATATTCTGTTGCGAGAAAAAGGATTCATCAATTTTTACGCTGAACTTCATGTTCCTGAAAATTATGATGGTTTTGTTTCCCGGTTCATCTGCAGGAATCATTTCCATTCGGGTTGGAATTTTTCTGTCGTCCATCTGTTTTACTTCCGAAAGATTTTCGGTATTCACCAGGAACCCGTCTTCGTCATAATATTCTGATTTTAACCAGTAAAACTCCTCCTTCGAAATCCAGATTATTACTTTCCCCCAAACCACGGGAGCATCATCGAGTGGAATTAATTCTGCCTTGTAGCAATTGTACCCGTCAATAATTTCTTCGCCCAATAATTTGTGTGTGTAGTCATGAACAATTGAAGATTCACGAACCAAATCGTCATTTGTAAAATCTGAGCCCATCCACGACTGCATCATCATCGAAGGTGGAATTTTTATCATCCGCTCAATATTGGGAACCCAGTTCCACATTTCTTTTTCGCGTTTTAAAAATACCTGTCCTTTTTCTTTTGCCGGCGAGGTAATGTAAATCAACGAATATTCATTACCAAGCGACCAGTTTTTCATTGTAACTTCCCGCGACCATGTTGGGCGTTCAATAATCATTGTCATTTCGCCTTCGCTTGAAGTTCCCCTGAATTTTTCGTCACTTTTCCGGATAATATCTTTTATGTCCTGGGCAAAAGCCGCAGAGTTTGCAAGAACCAGCAGTATTATAAAGATTTTAATTTTCATGATCATTTATTAATTGTTTAAAATTTTAAAACAGGCAGCAATAATTTTGTCGTCCAGCTTTTCAGGAGGAAAAAACTCAGGCGCCGTAATTGCTGTTATAAAAGAACCTTTTAAAAGAGCGCTTATTGCAAGCATATCACTTTCAGGATCTTTGCTTCCCCTCGAAATTATAAAATTGTAAAAAAGTTTGAAAATAGCACCGGCTTCATCACTGTAATTTTGTTTTAGAGACTCAGTGACTTTTGGCTGTAACATGAGAGACATGTAAAGTTTCCAAAACTCTATTCTTTCACGCATTATTTTAAAGCTTTGCCTTATAAAAAATACAAATTCATCTTCGGATAGAACACCATCGCTATTCAAATCCCAGTTAGAAGATATGGAGTCAAATCCAACTTTTATAATTTCACTTAGAATTTCATTTTTACTTTCGAAATAATTGGAAATAAGACCTTTTGAGATTCCGGCCTTTTTTGCAATCTGACTAATTGAAGTTGCATGAAAACCGTTTTCTGCAAAAAGTTCAAGCGCTGATTCTAAAATCAACTCTTTCTTTTGTTTTCTGATATCATCAAATTGTTTTGCACTTCGTGGCGACATATTATTAAAATTGAAAGTTTTGACTGAACGGTTGGTCAAATTTAAAACAACATTTTTTTATTTACAAAAAAAGTGATGTTAAAAAAAAGTTAAGAATGACCGATTGGTCAATTTTAACCTGAATAAGATTGAAAAAGAGCCGGGATAAAATACATTCAAATTTTAGCAATTATTATTTTTTCCTTTGTTGCGATAAAACTAACTTTAGCCCCGAATTAAAAATCGTATTAAATTTTATTCTTGCTATTTGCTACTAATAATCTCAAATCTTTAAAAGATGAATACAAACCGTCGGAATTTTATAAAAAATACAGCAGTTGCGGCAGCAGCTGTTAGTGTTGCCCCAACATTGTTAAATGCCTGTGCATCGCCTTCAGAAAAAATAACCGTTGCTTTAATCGGTTGCCGGTCAATGGGGTGGAGCGATCTGGATGCATTTCTGAAACAGGAAAATGTGGAATGTGCAGCTTTATGTGATGTCGATTCAAAAATACTTGAAGAAAGGGCTGCTGAAGTTGAAAAACGCACAGGAAAGCGGCCTCAGACTTTTGGCGATTTCAGAAAAATTCTTGAAAACAAAAATATTGATGCTGTAATTATTGGAACGCCCGATCACTGGCATGCAATAATTATGATGATGGCATTGCAGGCAGGAAAACATGTTTATGTTGAAAAACCGATGGGTCACAGCATTGAAGAATGTAATGCGATGGTTGCCATGGCAGCGAAATACCCTAAACTAAAAGTTCAGGTTAACATGTGGCAACGCAGTTCAAGACACTGGTTCGAGGCTTCTGATATTGTAAAATCAGGGGAATTGGGTGATGTGCATTTGGTAAAAGCATGGATTTACAAAGGTTACAATACACCTTTCCTGCATTTCCCGACAGTGAGGCTCCGGCTGGGGTTGATTATGATATGTGGCTCGGACCTGCACCCAAACGACCTTTTAATCAAAACCGTTTTCATTACAATTTTCGTTGGTGGTGGGATTATGCCGGTGGTGCAATGACTGACTGGGGTGTGCACCTTCTTGATTTTGCTCTTTTTGCTATGGATGCCGATATGCCACAATCCATTTCTCCCGGTGGCGGTATTTACTATTATGAACCCGGCGCAGTTGAAACCCCCGATATTCAGCAAGCTCTTTATAATTACCCAAAACATTCGATGATCTGGGAATGTGGTTTAAACCCGGGAATTGGCCCTTATGGTCGTGGACATGGTGTTGCTTTTGTAGGTCAAAAAGGTACTTTGGTTGTTGACCGCGGTGGTTGGGAAACAATGCCGGGACAAAACACCAGCGAAAAGAAACCATTTTTTGAAGGTAAAAACAAAAAGATTATGGCGATGGTTTGGATGAACATGTACAGAATTTTCTGAAATGTATCCGTGAAGGTGGTACTGTTAATGCCGCGGTTGAAGTTGGTGCAAAAATTGCCATTGTTTCCAGAAATGGGAAATATAGCCTACCGCGTTGGACAAAGGATTCACTGGGATGACACAACAAAAAGTTTCAGGGAGGAAGAAGCAAATAAGTTGATGAAACTGACTTACAGAGACAATTGGCAATTACCTAAAGTATAACATTTTCAGGGAGTTATACTTTCCTAAGTCAAACTTGTAAATTGATTGTCTTTCTATTTCTTTTTAAAGTCCGCCCGATGAATTGAAATTCGTCGGGCGGACTTTTTTATGACTTTTGGAAAGATTATCTTTAACCATACTTTTCAACTTAAATCTAATAAAATGAACTCAACCCGAAGGAATTTCATCAAAACAACTGCACTGGCCACCGCAGCATTCGGGGCATTCCCAACAATACTGAGTGCAGGTTCGGCAAACGAAAAAATAGTAGTTGGCTTAATTGGCTGCAATGGAATGGGATTTAGCGACCTGGCAGCATTTTTAAAACAACCCAATGTGGAATGTGCTGCAATTTGTGATGTTGACAGAAATGTTCTGGAAAAACGTGCATCAGAAGTTGAAAAAATACAAGGCAAAAAACCAATTCTTTATAACGATTTCAGGGAATTGCTGGACAACAGGGATATTGATGCTGTAATAAACGGGACACCCGACCATTGGCACGCTTTGGTTGGTATTTATGCCATGCAAGCAGGAAAGGATCTATACACAGAAAAACCGTTGGCCAATTCGATTCAGGAATGCAATTTAATGGTGGCAGCCCAAAAACGTTACAGCAAAGTTGTACAGGTGGGACAGTGGCAACGCAGCGATCCGCACTGGAAAGCAGCAGTTGAGTATTTGCATGCCGGTAATATTGGACGGATTCGGTCGGTTCGAGCCTGGTCGTATGTGGGTTGGAAAAGTTCAATCCCGGTTCTTCCTGATTCAGAAGTTCCGGCTGGTGTAAATTACAATTTTTGGCTTGGACCAGCTCCAAAACGGGCATTTAATCAAAACCGTTTTCATTTTACATTTCGATGGTACTGGGATTATGCAGGTGGTTTATTGGCCGACTGGGGCGTTCATTTGCTCGATTATGCACTTTTTGGCATGAATCAGTACGTTCCGAAATCGGTGATGGCAACCGGTGGAAAATATGCTTTTCCTGACGATGCAATGGAAACGCCGGATACATGTATGGCTGTATATGACTTTGGCGATTTTGGTGTTTTGTGGGATCACACTATCGGAATTTACGGTGCCAATTACGGAAACCGTGGTCATGGTGTTGCCTTTGTTGGAGAATGGGGAACACTGGTTGTTGATAGAAACGGCTGGGAAGTACTTCCTGAAACCACAAGCACTTCAGCAAAAAAAGATTTTGCAGGAATGCCGTTGCAAAAAGGAACAGGACAAGGTTTGGATTTGCATGTTGCCAATTTTCTCGATTGTATAAAAAACCGCAACAAACCTAATTGCGACATAGAGATTGGAGCGCACATCGCCAGGATTTCACACCTTGGAAATATTTCATACCGTTTGGGCCGAAAAGTTTTCTGGGATCCGATAAAACAGGAATTTATAAATGATGCTAACGCAAATGAAATGGTAAAAGCACATTACCGCTCACCATGGGAGTTGCCAAAAGTTTGATTAAAACCTGTCAGTTTTACAGTTACTGAAAACGTCAGTAAAATAAAAAATAACCCAATTTTCATGTTTTACAACATATTTATTTTACGCAAAGCTTTGCGCAAACCTTTGCATAAAACTGCCCATTTTCAAGGGGTTGCAGGGTATAAAAAGATTGTCAATCTTTGTGTCGGAAATAAAATTTAAACAGAAAAAAGATGAAAAAAGAGCATTGGTAGCAGGAGCCGGCGGCTTTATTGGTGGCCACCTCTCAAAGAAATTATTGAAAATGGGTTACGAAGTTCGCGCAGTCGATAAAAAACCGTTAACCGAATGGTATCAGATTCACGATGACTGTGACAACTTAGTGCTCGATCTGAATAGTAAAGAAAATTGCTATACTGCAGTAAACGGATATTACGAAGTTTTCAATCTGGCAGCCGACATGGGCGGAATGGGTTTCATAGAAAACAACAAAGCCGATTGTATGCTGAGTGTTTTAATTAACACGCATCTTTTAATGGCTGCACGCGACCTGGGAGTAACACGTTTCTTTTATGCATCATCAGCTTGTGTGTACAATGGTGACAAACAAACTGACGTAAATAATCCCGGACTTAAAGAAGCTGATGCTTATCCGGCTTTGGCTGAAGATGGCTACGGTTGGGAGAAATTGTTCTCTGAAAGAATGTGCCGTCATTTTACCGAAGATTTTGGAATAACTACAAGAGTTGCACGTTTTCACAATGTGTACGGGCCATTCGGAACGTATGACGGCGGTCGTGAAAAAGCACCTGCAGCCATGTGCAGAAAAGTGATAGAAGCCCAATTGTACGGCAAAGACGAAATTGTAATTTGGGGCGATGGCGAACAAACCCGTTCGTTTATGTACATCGACGAATGTGTTGAAGGAATCCTGAAAATCATGTACAGTAATATTCAGGAACCAATTAATCTGGGTAGCGACGAAATGGTATCGATCAATCAATTGGTTGATTATGTTGAAGATATTGCAGGTTACAAACTCAAAAGAAGTTATGATTTGGGTGCTCCAAAAGGCGTTCGCGGGCGCAACAGCGATAATACCTTAATTAAAGAATATCTGAATTGGGCGCCGTCATATCCACTTCGTGATGGGATGAAAAAAACTTACGACTGGATTAAAGAACAAATGATTTCAGACAAAAATAATTTTTGGTTTATTTTGAAAGAAGCCTCAGTAATTAACTATTGAGGCTTCTTTTTGTGAAATTTTCAATCAGGCTTTGGTTAATACAAACAAAATCAAATGAAAGATAAAAAAGTAATGGTAAGCGGGTGTTACGATTTGTTGCATGCCGGCCACGTTGCGTTTTTCAAAACTGCTGCCCAATTTGGTAAACTGCATGTTTATGTTGGTCAGGATGAAAACATAAAATTCTTAAAAGGAAAAGCGCCTTATTTTTCGCAGGAAGAGCGCAAATATATGGTTGGCGCGGTTCGGTTTGTCGAAAAGGCAAATATTGCATCTGGTTTTGGAATGCTTGATTTTGAGCCTGATATGAAAGTTTTGAAGCCTGATATTTTTGTTGTCAATCATGATGGTTTCACAGAAGGGAAAAAAAAGCTGTGTGAAGAAAATGGTGTTGAGCTGGTTGTTTTGGATCGCATTCCGGAAGAAGGACTGCCGGCACGTTCAAGTTCGGCATCAAAAAAGGATTTGAAATTTCCATATCGCGTTTGTTTGGCAGGTGGTTGGATGGATCAGCCCTGGGTTTCCGAAATACTTCCGGGTTCGGTTGTGGTTGCTCAAATGTGGCCAACTTTGGATTTTAATGATCGCTCAGGGATGGCGACAAGTTCGCGCAAAGTTGCAATTGAGTTGTGGGGAGATCAACTTCCTGACGGCGATCCGGCCCGAAATGCACAGTTGCTTTTTGGTGCTGAAAATCCTCCCGGTTCAGAATATATCTCTGGATCGCAGGATCACCTTGGTTTGCTGATTCCCGGAATTACACGGATTGATTACAATGGAAAATTCTGGCCCCATCATTTTGAAAACACAGTTGACCCGGAAACCTGTGAATGGCTTTCCAATGTATTGCATTTTGCGCCACTTCAACCACGCCCCGAAGGTTACAATCCGATTCTCAAAAAGAATCTCGATCCCAAAATCATCAAACGCTTGGCTGATTCGGGGGTTGCATGTTATGAAGCCATTCTTAAAAAAAGTGTAAAACAATTGGGTGAATCGATGAAGGAATCATTTATTGCCTGGAGTGAAATGTTGCCATACACAGTTCCTGAATGGGTAATGGAAGAAATGAAAACCAACTACTTCACAAAATATTCAGGAGCAATAACTTCAGGTAGTGGGGAGGGTATATTGTTTTTCCTTCGGAAGAGGAAGTTGAAGGGACGATAAAAATTAAAATAAGGTATTAGAAGCTGAAGCCCAACAATCACAAAAGGGAAAAGGAAAGAATCGGAAAATCAAACTGCAGCCTTGCTTTTTTTTATTTCAAAGGAAATTGTAAAACCATTCAATTTGAAAAGGATGAATAATACAATGTTTTTTAGCATATTAGCATGATTAATTCGAATGAAAATTCAAATCAAATTCGCCTAAAAACTATTTTATTTGACAGATAAAATGAATCAAATTGGTATCACATAAATTAAACGATATGAAAACACTGTTGATTTCTGTATTTGTATTTCTGATTATTACTTCCTGCACTGATAAAAAAGAATTGCTGTTTAATGGTGAAAACCTTGAGGGATGGACAATTTTTGTGAACGACTCGATAATAAGCCCAAACGATTATTTTTATGTGAAAGATGGTGTTATTGAAACAGTTGGCGTTCCGGTGGGCTATTTAAGAACTGTAAAAGAATACGCCGATTATAAACTTCATATTGAGTGGAGATATCCTGAAGAACCAACAAACAGTGGCATTTTTGTACATACAAACGGACCCGATTTAATTTGGCCGGGTCATTACCAGGGGCAGTTAAAACATGAAAATGCAGGCGATTTTATAGTTCACGGGGTTGGAATGAGCGCTACTTTAAAAGACACAGTTTTTACTTCAACAGTGGATAAAAAACCACTTATTTCGAAATTACACCCGTCAAACGAAAAACCAGCCGGCGAGTGGAATAGCTATGATATTACGTGTAAAGGAAATACCATTGAATTAAGAATCAATGGCTTGCTTCAAAACGTGGCAACGAATTGTTCGGTAACAAAAGGCGGAATTGGTTTACAGGCAGAAGGTTCAAAAATCCAGTTTCGCAATTTATGGATAGAACCGTTGAAATCACTAAAATTATTTATTGTTTTTTTTTGTTACTAGTCATTTTAACTGATATTAGTAGAGGGGCTCAACGGATCAGATTCTCGCACGCGCCCGGGGGGGCACCACGTTAAAATCGAATCAGCACTTTCCCTTTGCTCATGTTATTTTGATAGGTTTCAATGGCCTCAGTAATTTGCTCCGGCTGAAATGTTTTATAAATGGTTGTTCCCAGTTCTTTTCCAATCAGTGAATGTGCTTTGCGAACATTAAAAATAGTTTGCCATAAACTTTGGGTTTTTAGCCTGCTTGTCAGCCAAAATCCCTGAATCTGGCTTCCTGTAAAAATCAAATTACCGGGTTGTATTTCGCAGGAATCGGATGATAAACGACCGTAAATAAAAAGCTTGCTTTCGTTTGGAGTTGCGTCAATTAATTGCTGTACCATTTTACCTCCCACACAATCAAAAATCACTGTTGCGTTTAATTTGGCGCCAGTTCTTTAAGTTTTTCTTCAAAGTCAATATCGCTGCTATTAATAATATATTCTGCTCCCTCAGCTTTTAAAATTTCCACCTGTTCTTCTCTCCTGACAATTGAAATAACCGGAATCCCCTGTGTTTTGCCCATTTTAACAACCATTCGGCCAAGTGCACTTGCCGCTGCTGTGTTGATAATGGCACGGAGTTTTTTGCCCGGGTTGGGCAGGTTTTTATATATTTCAAAAAAAGCAAGTGCAGTCATCGGATTTACAAACATCATTGCACCTTGCTCCATAGAAATTTCTTTAGAAAGAGGAACGCATGAAGTTGCTGTAGTTACCATATATTCGGCCCAACAACCATTGTATTTTGGCGATGCTGCGCAGGCAACATTTTTGCCCATCCATAATTTTGGAAGAATTCCTTTTCCGGCGGCAACAACTGTTCCACTACCTTCGAATCCGGGAATTACAGGAAAAGGCTTTTTAATGCCGTAACCGCCTGCCAAAAAAGCTAAATCAGATGGATTTATTGGCGATGCATACATTTTAATCAACACTTCACCGCTACCGGGTTGAGGAACCGGAACTTCGGCAATTACTGGTTTCGCTCCGTCTTCGGTTAAAACAACCGCTTTCATTGATTTTGGAATGTTTATATTCATTTCGCAAAGTTAAAGGTTTTCAGGAACACTGGCTTTCGCTTGCAAGTGTTTTTAAAACTTTAAAAAATATCAGGTTGAATTACTACTGATACCTTTACTCAGGATTCCAGAACTTTTGATTCTTTTTGTTGTTTTAAATTTCATAAACAATTTAAAATGTTCTTTATGAGAAAAATAGTTTTGATTTTTAGCATGGCAATATTAACAGTAACTGCTTTTTCGCAGCAATCGTTTTATGATTTTAAGGTAAAAGATATCGAAGGGAATAATTTTGATCTTTCAACTTTAAAAGGGAAAAAAGTTTTGGTGGTAAACACGGCATCGAAATGTGGTTTAACACCGCAGTACAGTCAACTCCAGGAACTGTATGAAAAATATAGGAATAAGGATTTCACTGTTATTGGTTTTCCCGCCAACAATTTTATGAAACAGGAACCTGGTACTAACGAGGAAATTTCGGAATTTTGTACGAAAAACTATGGTGTTACTTTTTTGATGATGGAGAAAATATCGGTAAAAGGCGACGATATGCATCCCTTGTATCAGTGGCTGACCCAGAAAAGTAAAAACGGAGTTTTGGATTCGGAAGTTGGGTGGAATTTTCAGAAATATTTGATTGATGAACAAGGAAACCTTGTAAAAATGATCCCTTCAAAAGTTAAACCCGACGATGAACAAATTGTATCGTGGATTGCCGAATAAAACAAAGAAATTAAATTGTAAGTTATAGTTGCAAAACCGTTGTGAAGTAATATTTGCAACGGTTTTTTTTATTGAGAAACAGTTTGTTCCGTTTTTGGTTTTCTATCCCACAAAATCCGAAATCCAAATACAGAAATAATTATAACTGCATAAATAGCTGCCTGTATATATAAAAATACAATTTCAGTTTTTACGGCTGAGATTCCTACTCCCATTGTTCGTAGCCGCAGGTAGGCGGGAACCACAGTAGTTCCTGGCATTATTTTCGAAAGTGTAACTATCCATTCGGGCATAGCGGAAACCGGCCATGAAAGTCCGCTTACAAACAAGGCAACAGGTGAAAGAAATACCATAAAAACAATGGCCGATTCACGGTGTTTAAACAATGTTGACAGACCAATTCCAAGAAATATTACACTCAATAAATAGGGGAATATTAACATCATCACTTCAAACAGATTGGCTTTGTCGGGGTAATTAAACCAGTGATGTACAATTATCAGCGCAAAAGCAATGTTGAAAAGCGAAATAAATAAATAAGCACCTGTTTTTCCCATTAAAAGAGGCACGATTTCTTTTCTCCTGTTTTTTGCTGACAATAAAAATGGCGATGATTTTGATTCAGAGAATGATCCACCCAAAACCCCTATTCCAATTAAAAGCGTTTGCTGAATTATTATAAGTATCATTCCGGGCATTATAAAACTGCCGTACGATGATGCCTGGTTGTAAAGAATATGTGTTTGTGAAGGAATCGGCTCGTTACTGACTTTGGCCTGTTGAATTGATTTTCCTTCTGCCATATAACGCAAAACTGAAATACCTCCTCCGAAATATGCATTTGCATACGTAACAGTTAATATTTCATTTTTGTATTTCAAAAAATAACTTGCATCGGCATAAACCGAAACATTTGCAGTTCTGCCTGCCATAATTTCTTTTTCAAAACCCTTCGGAATTAGAACTGCCCCATTTATTTTATTTTCCATAAAAAGTTGTTCGGCAGAGAGCAGACTTTCAGGTTTGCAACTAACGTTCAATTCGCTTGAAGCATCAATCATTTCTGCATATTTTCTGCTTGCTGCCGAATGATCCAAATCAACTACTCCAATTGGTAAATTTGTCAGTGTTTCATTAAAATATCCTACTGAATAAAGCACCGGGTAAATAAACATTGCACCAACTAAAATAAGTAATGCACCACTGTCATTAAAAATGGCTTTCAACTCATTTATAAAATGTACTGCAACCAATTCAAACCGGTTATTTTTATTTTCTTTCATTGTTGATTTCTCTCTTAAAACTCTGAACCCTGTACTCTGAACTTCTTTTCTTCTTCATGCTTTTCCCCAGTATTTTGGATTGTCAAGATGTCTTTTATAAACCTTCAGAAAACCAAAAGCAATTAACTGGAAAACAAGAATATAACAAATGTAGGGTAGGGCATCATAGAGTGGCGCGCCCCGCAATGATTGGGAAATAACGATTTTTTCCCACCAGGTAAACGGAAAGAAAGCTGCAAAAATCTGTGCTATTTTTGGCATAGCTTCCAACGGAAAGGTCAACCCAGAAAAGGTAATCCCCATCATAGAATAAGCACTTCCCAATGAAAGTGCCAGTCGAATGTTTATGGTTGCACCAATAAAAATTAAACCCATTAGTTGGTAGGTAATTATTGTAATTATCTGTGCGGTAAAAATTATAAAAAAGCTACCGTTCAATGGCATTCCTTCAATCTGGTAAAGAAGGAAATTTATAAGCATCGCAAATCCCGAGAAGATAATTGTGTAAGGCAACATTTTTCCTGCCAAAGCAATCCTGACACTATTGTTACTGGTTTCGAGCAGATT
>JADIYN010000042.1 GCA_016705335.1 Draconibacterium sp.
ACCTGTCTTTAAATATAAATTTGGTATTGTCATTGTATAGTAATTCATAGCCCATACCATTGCCCCAAAAATTAATTATCCGATAGTTTTTGTTATCTGTAAAACTCAAAAGTTCCTTTCTGAGGTAATTGCTCTTTATAATCCATCGAATATAAAAGTTCGGAAGAACCACTTAAAATAATTCCAAAAGATGGAAGTGTGGTTTTTGTATCTGATTTTATGGTAAATGAAATATCATGATTGTCTGAAATAACAGAATTAAGTCTAATCCACTAAATTCTTCTGCTACCTGGAACCTAGAAATTCCAATGGTCTTGCAGATCGGTTACCTGCCAGTTTCAGTAGTTTCCCACTTTAAGTTAATAAAGTCAAGATTTGCAGGAGCCAATTCTTCAAAAAACAGATTATATTTTAATGTTTCATTAACCGAGCTGTTTAAATAAACAAACAGATATAAATCATCTGGTAAACTTGGTTCAAAAAATATTTCACACTTTCCTGTCTCGTAAGTTGATATTGAAATGGTGTCACGCTTAGAAGTTAGTAGTACCATTCTAAGACTTAATATGGAATACCAGGCTGGAAACAAAACAAGTTATATTTTACACCTGTTTTCACTTTAAGATGATATAAATTGAATCATTTTGTGTGAAAAAAATATTGGTATAAAAACGATTATTATTCTCACTTACATAAATTTTTTGGCCAGGTTATCTTCCAATAAAATGCCCCTTCTAAATCGGAAGAGGACTGGAATTGGCTCATCCTCGTCTTTAAGACATGAAACGAAAATAAATGCTATTGTAAAAAAGAATAGCAAACTTAGTAGTATTGTTTTTTTCATTTGAAAATATCTTTTTTTATTAGAGTTTTAAACTGAACGATAAAATCTGTTTCCCCGCAATTTGCGGGTATTTCGGCATTACCTGAATGTATTAATAATTTGATTAACTACACTTTTCATGAAACGGGGTTTTTTGTGTCGGAATTTTTTTTGCATTATGTTTGGTTTATTATGATTGCGATTTCAAATTTAAAAATTTTTAGACCCCGTGTTGTCAAACACTTAACTATTTTTTGATTTGGGTTGGATTTTTCAAAAATTTTATTGAGTTGACCAAATGTTGGTTTTAATGGTTTTTCAAATCACAATAAAACAAATTTGACGTGCATTTTTGTACTTTTGAAATCGACTTTGATTGTGACTTTTATTTCCGACAAATCGGAACAAGCTGTGACAAGGTACCAAAGACTTGTCAGCGTTAAAAGTATTACAGAACAAATAAAATTGAAACAAAAATCTAAAACCAGCTAAAATGAAACAGTTAAAACAAATTCTGCTATCGAAAAAAACCCTGGCAACCATTGGTTTTGCAACAATGCTTTTTACAGTTTTTGCGCAAAAAGTTACCATTCCCATTGAGACCAAAAACTCGGTTATTTTACTGCAAACCGACAATCAAAACCGTTTGATGACCATCTATTCAGGTGCGCCTTTAACCAACGAAACCGATTATTATGCAGTTGCACAACAATTTCACTTTTTCGACAACAACGCCGGAATAAACAATTCGGCTTACACACCTGCCGGAACCTGGAACCTTGCAGAACCTGCCATCCAGGTGCTTCACGCCGATGGAAACCCGTCCCTGGAACTGCTTTATGTGAGCCACAAAAAGGAGAAAGCTGATGCCAATTCTTCAATTACAAGAATTTTACTGAAAGACCCCAATTATCCGTTTGAGGTAACTTTGGTGTATCAGGTCTGGGAAAAGGAAAACGTGATTGAGCAGTGGACGGAAATCAAACACAGCGAAGCAAATCCTGTGGTTTTGAAAAAATATGCTTCGGCAAACCTGTATTTCTCCGATAAGGATTTTTACCTGACAACCTACAGCAACAAATGGGCAAAAAGAAATGCAGCCCACCGAAACCAAACTTGTGCGCGGCATTCACACCATCGACTCGAAATTGGGTGCGCGCGCCATGTTGCTGCAATCGCACACTTTTATGCTGTCGTTTGGCGAAAAAGCCACCGAAAACAGTGGCAAAGTAATGCTGGGACAACTGGCCTGGAGCGGCAATTTCAAAATCGATTTTGAAGTGGATTCCTATGAAAATCTGCGTTTGATTGCCGGAATAAATCCGTATGCTTCTGAATATGCGCTCGCAGCCAATAAAACATTTAAAACACCTTCGTTTATTTACACGATCTCTGAAAAAGGAACTGGTGAAGCCAGCCGCAATCTGCACAACTGGGCGCGCAAATACCGTGTTCTTGATGGCGAAGGCGAACGTTTGACTTTGCTAAACAACTGGGAAGCAACTTATTTCAATTTCGATGAAAACAAACTGACTGAACTGTTTAAAGATGCAAATGATTTGGGTGTTGATCTGTTTTTGCTTGACGATGGCTGGTTTGGCAATAAATACCCGCGAAATGGTGATAATGCAGGTCTTGGCGACTGGCAGGAAAATGTAAAAAAACTACCCAACGGAATTGGTTATCTGGTAAAAGAAGCCACAAAAGCAGGTGTAAAATTTGGTATTTGGATTGAACCCGAAATGGTAAATCCCAAAAGCGAGTTGTACGAAAATCATCTGGACTGGGTAATTCGCCAACCCGACCGCCCCGAAGTTTATTTTCGCAACCAGTTGGTGCTCGATATGAGTAATCCCGAAGTTCAGGATTTTGTGTTTGACATAGTTGACAACCTGTTTACACAAAACCCCGATCTGGCATTTATAAAATGGGATTGCAACTCAGTAATTTACAATGCCAACTCCGAATACCTGAAAAAACAGGGTTTGCCGCAATCGCATTTATATGTTGATTATGTACACGGATTATACAGTGTTTTGGAACGACTGCGCAAAATATCCAAAAGTACCGATGATGCTTTGTTCAGGTGGCGGTGGCCGTGCCGATTACGAACTGCTGAAATACTTTACCGAATTCTGGCTGAGCGATGACACCGAACCCATCGAGCGGATTTTTATGCAGTGGGATTATTCGTATTTCTACCCCGCAATTGTGAGCGACAACCATGTTACCGACTGGGGCAAACAACCGCTAAAATTCAGGGTTGACGTGGCAAGCATGGGGAAACTCGGTTTCGATATTGTTGCCGGAGAACTCAATGAAAAAGATTTGGAATTCGCCAAACAAGCCGTTAAAAATTATGATGATTTTAAAGAAATTGTGTGGCACGGAGATTTATACAGACTGGTAAATCCACACGAAAACAACATTGCTTCGTTGATGTACAGCAACAAGGATAAAAGCAAAGCAATTGTTTTTAACTACCTTGTAAACAACCGTCAGCAGATTGACACCTCGGTTTTACCGGTTAAACTGAACGGATTGGATGCAGGTAAAAAATACGAAGTAAAAGAGATCAATATTTACCCCGGATCACGCTCGCCACTTGCTGAAGGCAAAATTTATTCAGGCGATTTTTTGATGAAAGTTGGGATAAACCCTGCCGTAAGTTTAAGAAGAACAAGTGTGGTTTTGGAGATAAATGAGGTGAAATAAATTGAATTTAAAAACATAAATAAAACAATGACAAACAGAAGAGATTTTATCAGGAAAGGGACGGTAGTAGTTGGCGGATTGGCAATGGCAGGAACAGGTGCAGCATTTGCAGCAACTGCCAATGTAACATATACAAGCAACCGTCCACCGGTTGGAAAACGACATTTTACTTCAGCAGCTGTTGAAAAAACAATTGCAGCCACAAAAGCCAAAATAAAAGACCCAAAACTGGCGTGGATGTTCGAAAACTGTTTCCCAAACACGCTGGATACAACTGTTGAATTCGGCACAAAAAACGGCAAACCCGATACTTTTGTAATTACAGGCGATATTCATGCCATGTGGTTGCGCGATTCGTCGGCTCAGGTTTGACCATATTTGCCACTGGCAAAAGAAGACAAGGAATTGCAGAAATTGCTGGCTGGCGTGGTTCACCGTCAAACGCAATGTGTTTTGCTCGATTCGTATGCCAACGCATTTAACAAAGAACTCGTGCCGGGCGAATGGGCGAAAGACAACACCGATATGAAGGACGGTTTGCACGAGCGCAAATGGGAAATAGATTCACTGGCCTACACGGTACGGCTGGCCTACAATTACTGGATTACAACGGGCGACACCTCAGTTTTTGATGCCGACTGGCAAAAGAGGAGCAAAAATCGTTGATACTTTTATCGTTCAACAAAGAAAAGACGGAACTGGACCTTATAAATTGCCCGCGTAACCGACCGCCAACTGGATACTTTGTCGAACGGCGGATACGGACGTCCGCTAAAACCGGTGGGTTTGATCAATTCCTCGTTCCGCCCGTCTGACGATGCTGCCACTTACGGTTTTTTAATTCCATCGAATTTGTTTGCCGTAATTTCGCTTAAACAACTGGCAGAAATCAGCAACAAAGTTACCAGTGATAAAACATTTGCAAAAAAATGTACTGATCTGGCAAACGAAGTAAATGCCGCTATTCAGAAATATGCAATAATCGAACACAAAAAATACGGAAAAGTGTATGCTTTTGAAGTTGACGGTTTTGGAAATGCAACTTTTATGGACGATGCCAATGTACCAAGTTTGCTTGCCCTGCCCTATCTCGGTTCGGTAGAATTAAACGACCCCATTTTCCAGAACACACGTAAACTGGTTTGGAGCGATGACAACCCTTATTTCTTTAAAGGTAAAGCCGGCGAAGGAATAGGTGGTCCGCATGTGGGTTACGACATGGTTTGGCCCATGAGCATTATCATGCGTGCCATGACAAGCACCGACCACAAAGAAATTGCCTGGTGTGTGAAAACCCTGCGCAACACAGATGCCGAAACCGGTTTTATGCACGAAACTTTCCACAAAGACGACCCAAAAAACTTCACCCGCTCGTGGTTTGCCTGGGCAAATACTTTATTTGGTGAATTAATTCTGAAACTGGTTAACGAGGGGAAAACAGATTTGCTGGAATAGAAAAATTCCAGTTATGGTTAAAAAAAAGAGGCTGTCTCAAAAGACAAGTGATTTAGTTCAAAACTTTCCGGAATTGCCCCCCCCAAACCTCCCCTAAAGTTGGGCAGTCCCTACAGGGGGTTAAATTTCTGGTTGCGAGTTCAAGGCACCCTTTTTTTTCAAAGCTACTGCAACACAAACATCACCACGCCCTGCCGTTCAAGTACAAAATCAAAATCAAGAGTGTTGTTTTTGATTGGGATTGTCGGGCTAAATTTTATTTGCTCCAGCAACGCTGCATCTTCCAGTTGTTTGTATTCCTGTTCATTTGGATTTTGCGGCGATCCCATGGAAAGCCATTTCGTATAGGAATTGCTATGTTGTTTATCAACCAAATAGCATGAAACATTAGCTTTTCCTGTTTTAAATGACAGGTTTTCTATTTTAAAATGAATGCTGGCAGCTTGTCCTTCCAGATCATCATCGTGGTAATTCCATGCCATTATGTAAACCCGTTCCCCATCAAAACTTGCATAGGCAGAAACATCCGCTTTTCCGCGGACACTATTTTTCACAATACTGTCCAGTTTCACTTCGGCGTCGCTGTTTACAGCAACCCTTTCCCCATCCATCATGCTGAACATTTTAAAAACATTGTAAACAGGCTTATTAATTCCGTTTGTTGAAAGCGCCCGAAACCCGGCAAAAAACGGTTGGTTTTCAAATTCAAAAGCCCAGGTTAATGCTCCTTCCAAATTGACACCATATTTTCCGGCCAAATCGAGTTTGCGAACAAAACTTGCCGCCGTGTAACTTGAGTACATGCTGCCATTTCTGTAGCCCAACTGTTCACCCTGGCAGGCTGCACAACCTTCGGGATCTGATTCTCCGATAACAATTGGCAGTGATTTGGTTTCGGGAAAATCTGCTATCATTTTAAATCCTTTTTCGATTGTACTCAGTTGCCACCCCATGTTCATCTGCACAAATCCGTTTTTAAAAGTTGGTTCCCCTTTGGCATGAAACGAAACAAAATCCATCGGTGTCCCTGTTTTTCCTGTTGCATAATTTAAACCTGTCAGACAGTGTTTTATGAAATTCCTAGTAAAATTTCCACCATCGCCTGCTGAATCCGGACCGCCTACTTTTGCCGATGGAAATGCGCGTTTTACACCATGGATCGCATAATCGTGAAGCTTATAAAACTCTTCGGGCGTGCCTTTCCAGTATGGAATATTTGCTTCATTCCATGTTTGCCAGTACCACTTTTCTACTGACGCCTCGCCATATCTTTCAACACAATGCAAAGCCCACTGATAGACCAGTTCTTCCCATTTATTATAATCCTTTGGCGGATATGCCCAACCCGTAAAAATTTCATCGTAAGGCAAAGTTGGATCCCAATGGTGGCGGTACGGATCCGGCTTAACAGACATTGCTTCCGGCATAAAACCAATTTCAACATACGGCAAAACTCCGTTCCATATATAGGCATCAAAAATACTGTCAACAATTGTGAAGTCGTAAACTGGTTTTCCATCCTTATCTTCGGTATAAATATTTGTTGATCCCCACTTTAAGGCAGCAGACCCATCTCCTGTGTTCAGTAAATTGTGAGTTCTGAAAAACACTTCCTTTTTCTTTAGTTTCCCAAGATCGGCAAGCAACTTTTTCCCATTTTTCATATAGGCATAGTTGGGTTCATCGGCGCCAAAAAACCGCCATATATGATTTACCGGTCCAAGTTTTTCTTTCAAGTCAACTTTAATATTTACATCGAAATCATTTTTTGTTTTTTCGATTTTATTTTGTCCTGTTGAAGTAATAATTGCTATCACAAAACTAACGAGCAATACATATTTATTCATGGGCGATGTTTTTTGTACGAATTAAAAATACGATAATTTATATCGGATTTACAATTTTAAACAGTCAGCATATAACATGGACAGCTTAAAGCCGCAGAGCAGTGAAAAATTAGTTATATAAAATTCTGAAGCTTTACCGGGCAACAATGAATTTATTTTAGTATTTCAATTGAAACCGGTGAAAGCAAACCTGCAGGTAATGGTTCTTCCCCGGGAGCAATATCTTCTACAACAGTAAATGAATATTTTTCGCTGTCGGACAGCATTTTGTCTTTAATTAAGCGGTTACGCCAAAGGTTGGCCACCTCAATTTCAAGTTGATTTTCGCCAGTCTGCAACAAACCTGATATATTTAAACGATAAGGCGCCATCCACACACCGCCTGCATTCTTACCTTTAAGTTTCACAGTTGCCATAACGCCAACATTGCCAAGGTTGATGAAATATTCTGAAGTATCGTCAACTTTTTCGCAATTGAAAGTGGTGGTATAAACTGCAGTTCCCGAATAATATTTTATTTTTTCGTCAGTTGATTCAGCCCAGTCAGTCAGTTTCTCAAAAGCAACAGGTTGTTGCGGGCCAATTGCTTTATTTTTGAAATCAACCGTGTAAGTATTTTCGAGCGTTTGAATTACTTCAGGTTCAGGAAAATTTGTTTTGAATCCTTTTTTAACATCAGCATTTACAGCATCAGTAAAAACAAGAAACCAACTTTCCGCAGGTTTCAATTTAATTGGAACAGCAGTTCCGTTTTCAGTAATCTGAAAATCATTTAACTGTCTGATAGTTCCGGTTACCGCATCCCACAACTGGGGTTTTAGTTTTGAACCTACACGAAAAACTGGATTGATCTCCACTTCATCATCTCCCTGGTTTGTGATGAAATAAATATCCATCCCCGGCAAGGTTCGGTGTGTCCACAATACAGGCACATCTTCGCCCAAATCAAAATCCTTTTTAAGCTTGAGAATTTGAAAAACTTCTGTCAAATCCTGTCCATTCAGCACAAGTCCGTTTCCATACCTGTTTATCATTTTTCCATCCTGAACTTCGCCATTCCAGAGTTTTGCCGCCAATTCCTTTACCTGCACATCGCATTCCGGATAATTCTGAAGACCAGGCGATTTTTCAGGTTTCGGACCTAAAATAACTCCACCCTGCTGAACAAGTTGTTCCAGTTTCGACAATACTTCGGGGCGAATAGTTTCAAGTGGGGGCAGAACCATGACACTGTAAGTCATTCCGTCCGGCAGCATAAATTTACCGTCTTTTATGGTAAGCCGGTTTAAAATAACCTCTGCATTTATGTAATCGTATGAAAAACCATCAGGAATTTCAGGGGTGCGGCCACCCGTCATAATAGGAGCATTTTCGCCAATAAAATAACAAACATCGGCAGTATATTTTCCCTGTTGCAACATATGCTGACAACGGCGCAAATAGTCAAAATAATAATTTGCCTGACCAAACCAGGTGTTGTGACGGTTAAATTCGGTGCTGAACCACGCGTTCATTCCCGGCACCCGAACATCGTCGGGCTGATGAATGTACAGGTGTACAACAAAATGGTTAATTCCCTCGGTGTAGCTCCAGTCACCCCGTTTTTTGAGTTTTGCCGGATGACGTGTATGCTTTTCCTGATGCGGTAAAAGCTTCAGCTGAAGTTATTGGTTTTCCGTAGGCATGGGCTGCTGATGATGCAGCTTTACACTCAATATTGCCCAATGTTCCTTCGTTCCAGAATTCACCACCAACTAAATCCGACTGCCCGCCATACATCATAAATTCCGATGGGAAACCCCAGTGTCCATAATTTTCGAGCCATAATTTAAGGTTGTTTTCATTGCTCACTTTTCGCAAACCACCAACATATTCGTGGGCCACATCATCGGCAACCGAACGACGCAAATCCCACAAAAACCGGTTCGATTCTTCCACACTGCCCACAATCCGCCCCGACAAAACGGGTAAATATTTTACAGGATCATATCCATATTTTTCCGTGAATTTTGTTTCATATCCATCCGTCCAGTTCTGCGATCCCATTTCGTAACTGTCGGCAATAACATATTTAAATGCCGGTTTGCTCTCTTCAGGAATCCGTTTCAGAAATTCGCCAACAAAGTTTTCAAAATGAAACCGGGCCAAATCGCTGCTCATTTTATCTATTTCATAACCTTGTCCCTGAGGCGCTGATGGCGAATTTTTTGTACCGGTTGGTGTCATCCCAATTCGCATGATCGTCCAGTTGCCAGCCGGAGCATCCCAGATTAATTTGCCGTTTTCATCCAGTTTATCACTAATGTCGATTACTTCGCCCGCATCCACAAGCATTTCCTTTTCTATATTTCCTTCCTGGTTTTTCCACAAATACGAATTCCAGAATGGTAAAGGTGTTGGAAACATTTTTCCCAACTGTTTTTCAACGAAATTTTCAAGTACGGCAGCCTCCGAAATATTTATTTCAGCAAATCCAACGCTGTTCAAATTACCTCCGAAATTTTGCAAAACCAATTTGAATTCATCTGTTTTTATATCCGGCAAAGCAATCGCCAGCTCGCCTTTTACAATTGGGCCAACATTTACAGAAAAATTACTTCTGTCGAAAGAAAACTCATGTACAAGTTTTTCTGCTCCATCAATTTTTGCATACAAAGCGCATTCGCATTTGAATGGTGTTTGTGCCGGAATTAAAGAAATTTGGCGGGCTGTTATGGGTTTTTTCGTTTTTATTTCGATTGAAACTATACTTTCTTTCTCAACTTTTATTTCCCCGAAAGTTTTTAAATCGCCATCAAAACTGCTTTCGATATTTTTAATTTGAGGAGTACTTTTCAGGTCAGTTCCAACAGTTTTTAAATTAACTGATTCTTTTGCAGGTGTAGGAAAAGCGAGTACACGTACATCCTGAAATTCATTGTTGGGTTGAATGAGATTCATCCCGGTTATTCCCGGGCCCTCAAACCTGGTTTCGCTAAAAGTAAGGTAACGCATTGCCATTTCAGACTTTACCCAGGGACCACCCGACTGGCTCCAGCCAGGGCAATTAAAAATACCGATATCAACGCCTATTCTTTTACCTTCGGTTACAGCATGAACCATGTGCGACCACCAATCTTCGCTGAGCATGGGAACTTTTCCGTCAATTCCGGCCGGATTTATGTTTCCAATGTATGCCGTTCCGATTCCGGCTTTTTTCATTGCTTCCAAATCTTTTGTAATCCCTTCTTTTGAAATGTCATCATTTATCCAATACCAGTAACACCAAATTGTATTGTTTTCAGCCGGGGTTTTGAAGTTGGTTTGGATATTCAGAAATTCAGATTCAGACAGGCCCGACTGTTTTGCACAGCTTGAAAACAGCAGTAATCCGGCTATAAAAAAGAAAGTGTAATTGAATAGTTTTAAGTTGGTTTTCATTTGTATGTATTTAATTCTGTTATAAATTTCTGTAAAGAATGAATAGTTTCCGACTTTGAGAAAAAAGGCTCCTTATGAGGTTTCTAAATTAACAATTATCGAAGTAACAAACCTGTTCAATATTCACCAAACAACGATATTTTATGTCTTAAAATAATTTTCGGTTACATAAAAATCATTATTTCAATAAGTAAAAATAGATGAATTAATTCTATTTCTATTTCCTGCATTATGTGTTTGTTTGAATCATTTCGCGATCAAAAAGAAAATGCCGCAAACCTGACAGTCAGGCTTGCGGCATTTTTGATATTATTGGTTGAAAACTAATGAAATGAAGATTCTTACTTCCATCCGCCACCCAAAGCGCGATAAAGTGAAACCACAGCATCAAGCTGTTGCAAATGATCGTTTACGCTGTTCAACTGGGCACCCAAAAGACTTTGTTGGGCAGCCAGCACTTCTATGTATGATGATGAACCGTAAGTCAACAATTCACGTGTATATTCAACCGATTTTTCAAGCGCAGTTAATTGCTGTTGCCGAAGATCGATTTTTTCTTGTGGCAGTTTCATACAATCCGAGTGCATTATTTACTTCCTGACCTGCATTAAGCAGCATGTAACGCAAATTGAGCAATGCCGTTTCCTGTTGGGCTTTGGAAACTTTCAGGCGTGTAACATTTATTTTCTTATTAAATATTGGGGCAGTCAAACCTCCAATTATATTTGCCGCAAAAGAGGCAGGATCCAGCAAATTATCAAGCGTTCCTGATGCAAATCCAGTTGATGCAGTAAGCGTAAGTGCAGGATAAAAATAGGCCCGCGCACTGTTTGTCATTTCAAAAGCGCTCATTACATCATATTCTGCCTGCATTACATCGGGGCGGTTATCAAGCAATTGAGAAGGCACACCTGTTTTTAGCAACGTAGCATCCAATGGTACAGAAAGCGGATTTCGCTGAATTTCACCGGGAGTGCGACCCAACAGCAGGCACAACGCATTTTCAACTTCCCTTATCTGTTGCTCCAAATCTGGTATTGTAACTTCGGCTGCATAACGTGCTGCTTCACTTTGAACAATTGCCGCGCTTGTTACCCGACCACTTTCCTTTAATATTTTGAAGGTTTCAATCATATTAATATCATTCTGAACCGTTTGCCGAGTTATTTCAAGTTTTGCATCCAAAGCCGATAGATTGTAATAGGCAGTTGCAATGTTCGATATCAAACGGGTTTCCACGGCTTTCCGTCCGGCATCAGTTGCCAGCAGATTGGCGTAGGCGCCCGTTTTGCACTTCGGAGTTTGCCCCACAAATCCAGCTCCCAGCCGGCTTCAATTCCCAATTGGTAACTTCCTGTTTCACGCCGGCTGTTTTGACTTAAAGATTCAGAATTACGCGTATAATTTCCTGTAGCTTTTGCGTTTATTCCCGGCAATAATGCAGCCTTGCTTTGTTCAAAATAAGCCTCTGATTCTGCAACCCGCTGAATGGCAATCTGCAAATCGGGATTATTGTCCAGCCCCTCTTCAATACAAGCCTGCAGAAGTGGGTCGGTAAAAAGATCCTGCCAAGGTGTAAGAGCTAAATTTGTGGTGTCGGAATTTTCCACACCATAAATATTTTCTGTATTTATTGATTCGCGCTGATAGTGTTGTGATGAATTGCATGAAAGCAAAACCCCTGCTATTCCAACAACCAGAATTATATTTTTGAAAGAAATACTTCTCATAATTTAACTTTATTTTTCAGGAGAACCTTCCATTGTATTGAACACTGAGATTTCTTCTTTTACAGGTTTTTTTATTTTTTCCTGAAGTGTCTGGAAAACAACAAACATGGTTGGGATTACCAAAATTCCGATTAAAGTCCCCACAATCATACCACCAACTGCTCCAACTCCGATTGAACGGTTTCCGTTGGCACCAACTCCACCTCCAAGAATCAAAGGCAAAAGTCCGAAGATAAAAGCAAAAGAAGTCATAAGAATTGGTCTTAAACGGGCAGTGGCTCCTTCGATAGCGGATTGCATGATACTCATTCCCCTGTGCCGCCGTTGTAAGGCAAATTCAACTATCAAAATTGCATTTTTTGCCAGCAGGCCAATCAACATTATCAGCGAAATTTGCAGATAAATGTTGTTTTCAACACCCATTATCCAGGCAAAAATAAACGATCCCGCCAGTCCAATTGGCAGCGAGAATAATATGGAAAGTGGCAGAATGTAACTTTCATATTGGGCGGCAAGCAGGAAATACACAAATATTACACTCAAAATAAAAATCAATATCGATTGATTTCCTGATGCAATTTCTTCACGTGTCAGGCCCGAAAATTCATACCCGTAACCGGGTGGTAAATGCTGTTCGGCAACCTCAGAAATGGCTTTGATCGCATCTCCTGAACTATAACCAACATTTGGCGAGCAGTTTACATCAATTGAAGTGTACATGTTGAAACGTGTAATATTCTCCGGTCCGTAAACGCGGGTTAATGTGATGAACTCTGTAATTGGAGCCATTTCCCCGGTTGAGGTACGAACAAAAATATTGTTTAAATCTTCAGGATTACCGCGGTAACCAGGTTCGGCCTGCACCATAATGCGGTATTGTTTTCCAAACCTGTTAAAATCGGAAGCATAAAAACCGCCAACATAACCCTGCAGCGCGCCTAGTACAGAACTGACTAGTATTCCTGACTGTTTGCAACGTGCTGCATTAACTTCAACCTCATATTGTGGAAAACCCGTATTAAAAGACGTTATTGCATATTGAATTTCGGGCCGCTGGTTTAGTGCACCCAAAAACTGTTTCGAAATTTGGTCAAAGTCTTTGATATCTCCACCGGTTTTATCTTCAAGTTTCAATTCAACCCCGCCTGAAATACTGAACCCGGGAACCATAGGCGGAGTAAAAATTATGATCCTTGCATCTTTGATTTGTGCTGTTGCCGCGTAAAGTTTCCCAATCACACTGTTTATATCCTGACCTTTCCCTTTTCGTTCAGCAAAAGGTTTCAGGTTACAGAACAACATTCCGTAGGAACTGCCCTGCCCGCTGATAATCGATCGGCCAACCACCATTGAACGGCTTACAATTTCGGGAGTATTGCTTACAAGTTCATCAACTTTTTTGGCAATCTCTCTGGTGTGTTCAAGTGAAGTCGCCGGTGGCATACTGATATCGATCATCATAATTCCACGGTCATCAGATGGAACAAACCCCGAGGGTGAAGTCTTTACCAATAAATACAAAATCCCTGAAAACAGCGCAATCAGTAAAAAGGAAATCCACTTGCGTGAGATAAAAAAATGGGTTGCCCTTTTATAACGCTGTGTCATATATTCAAACGAGACATTGAATGACGAATAAAACCTTTTCATAAAACCTTTCTGATGCAAAGCGCTTTCGCTGTGTGGTTTCAGAAAAATGGCACAAAGTGCAGGACTTAGCGTAAGTGCATTTACTGCCGAAAGTACAATGGCTACAGCCAGTGTTATACCAAACTGTTTGTAAAATACACCGGTTGTACCGGTAATAAAAGTTACAGGAACAAACACTGCCGCCATTACGAGTGTAATAGAAATTATGGCAACAGAAATTTCGTCCATTGCAGCAATTGCAGCTTCGCGGGCATTTGTTGCACCCTGATCAATTTTGGCATGAACCGCCTCCACAACCACAATGGCATCGTCAACAACAATTCCTATCGCAAGAACCATTGCAAATAAAGTCAGCAGGTTGATTGTAAAACCAAAAAGGCTCAGGAAAAAGAAAGTTCCGATAATTGCCACCGGAACTGCAATGGCAGGAATGAGTGTCGCCCTGAAATTCTGAAGAAAAACAAATACGACAATAAAAACAAGTAAAAATGCCTCAAGCAAAGTATGAATAACCTTTTCGATAGAGCTGTCGAGAAATTCATTGGCATCAATTAATATGGTATATTTTACACCTTCAGGAAAAGTTTTTGCAACGTCATCAAGTACTTTTTTTGCTTCAATAATAACTTCACGGGCATTCGATCCGGGAGATTGAAAAACTGCCATTGTGATTCCGGCCTTGTTCATTACCAGGGTTGAAGTAGAATAACTCATTGAACCCAATTCCACACGGGCGACATCCTTCAAACGCAGAATATTACCTTCCTTATCAGCTTTAATCACTATATTTTCAAACTGTTCCGGCTGAGAAAGTTTACCTGTGTATTTTAACACATACTCAAATGACTGGTTATTTTGCTCGCCAAAACGCCCCGGAGCCGCTTCCAGACTTTGTTCGTTTAAAGCTGCAATTACATCGGCTGTTTGGCTGTAATTATTCCGGAACGAATAACATCGGCAGGTAGAAGTCCGGTTGCACGTGCCACGCGGTTTTGCACGTTTACTGCCGCCATATCGGGGTCAATCCCCTGACGGAAAAAAACCTGAATGTTGGCTGAACCGTCGTTACTGGCGGTTGAAGTCATATAAGTCATGTCTTCCACCCCGTTTATCTGTTCTTCCAAAGGAGTAATCACACTTTTTAATACTGTTTCAGCATTTGCCCCTGTATATCTTGTTGATACACTGATTGTCGGCGGGGCAATATCAGGATACTGTTCAATGGGTAAACTGAACAAACCCAAAAGCCCCAGAATAACAATTATGATTGATATTACAGAAGATAAAACCGGCTTTTCAATAAATATTCTAAACATGAGTTTCCCTTGATTTAATTATTTGTTTGTTTTCCGGTAGCCTGATTCTCTGACAGGTTATTGCCTTCAACCAGATCAGGATTTATTGTCATATCGTTTCTTAAAGATGCAATTCCTTCAATAACAATTTTATCGCCGGCATTTAAACCACCTGTAACCACGTATGAATCTTTCAGGTTGCCAACCAAAACTTCAATCTCTGTATTTTTGATTTTGTTATCATTTCCCAGGACATACACAAAGTGTTTGCCCTGCAATTCATAGGTGGTTTTTTGCGGAATTATAATGGCAGAGTCGATATGTTTTGGAATCCGCACCAATCCGCTTCCTCCACTTCGCAGAGTACCTTCCTCGTTTGAAAATGTCGCCCTGATATTAACAGCCCCGGTTTGTTGATCAACCAATCCGCTGGCGGTTTCAATACGGCCTGGAATATCATATAATGAATTGTCAGCCAGTACAAGCAACACGTCAGGCAATGAATTTAGTTTCTCCTGAAAGTTTTTCCCGCTTAAATCATTGGTGAGCGCAAGAAATTCTTTTTCATTCATGGCAAAATAGGCATACATTTTTGACGTGTTCGAGACCGAAGTAAGCGGTGGCTCTATAGAACTACTAACAAGGCTGCCAACCCGATACGGGAAATTACCGATAATTCCGGTTGTCGGACTTGTGATAACTGTATATTGCAAATTGGCTTTGGCATTGGCCAACATGGCATTTGCCTGTGCCAACTGCGCCTCTTTTGCCAGAACGCTGGATTCCACCGACTCCAGTTCGAACTCGCTGATAATATCTTTTGTAACAAGCGGTTTTGTTTTTTCGAGATTGATTTTGGCAGATACAACATCTGCTTCGGCAACTTTTACAAAAGCTTCTGCCGATCGCACACTGGCCTGAATATCGTTTGCAAAAATGCGGAAAAGTACTTGTCCCTTTGTTACACGGGCGCCTTCATCCACCAATATTTCCTCTATATAACCTGAGATCTTTGGGCGGATCTCAACGGTTTGCTGCCCCTGCAATGTTGTGGGATAATCTTTATACATTGTGGTTGACTGTGGCTGAAGCGCAATCACTTTAAAGGTTTTTGGCTGGTCGTCTGCCTGCTGCTGACTTCCACCCTTTGAATTGGAACACGAGATTGCCATCGCCATTATCCAAATAAAACCAAGTGTTCTGAATGTGTTAATTTTCTTCATATAAAAAGTTTAAATCTTATTGTCATTTTAAAGTATCATTTTCCAAACCGCCATTTTCCAAAATCCTTTGGATAACATTATCAAATACAAGTTTTTCGTCACTGCTGACTCCTGAAAACAATTCATCCGAAACACTCCTGGCAAATGCAACAGTTTCTTCAAGCATTTTTCTGCCCGAATTGGTTAAAACAAGATTTTTCTTGCGTTTGTCATGCACATCCCACGAACGAACAACAAATCCCCTTTCAATAAGTACATTTATCTGTCTCATTATAAACGACTTGTCTTTCTGTAAATGATCGGCAAGTTCCTGTTGTGTTACATATTCATTCGCATTAATCTGAAATAAAAGAATATACAAGTCTAAACTTAGGTCAACTTCGTTTTCTTTAAACCTGGCCATCAGTTTATGACTATATACCCGTTTTGTTTTAAAAAGAACGTAACCCAAGGGTGTTTTCAACGACATAGTTTTCAATTTTAATGACAAATGTATCGCATAATGGTTGACTTTGTCAACGAAAAAACATTAATAAAACATTAATTTAATACTTGTAAGTCTTTTTTGAAAATAATTTTGAAAATTAAAGTCAGTTACCTAATGATTTTTCCGGTTTGCCCTATTCTGATTCGCCATCGTTTACACATTAAAATTGGTTACTTTTGTGATTCACTTTTTCTATTCAAATGAAAAAACAGCCGGTTTCATTAAAAAATTTAGCCGACGAACTTGGGATATCAATTTCAACTGTTTCGCGGGCACTTAAGGACAATCCGATTATTGGCCATGAACTGACTCAAAAAATCAAGGATCTTGCAAGAGCCAGAAATTATATTCCCAATCCGCTCGCAATGGGTTTACTTCGTCAGCAAACAAAAATGATAGGTGTAATTGTACCCGATTTGGTTACCCATTTTTATTCATCCATTATTTCGGGAATTGAAGAAGTTGCCAAGGAGAACGGTTATTACATTTTGATTGCCTCTTCAAACGAATCGCTTGAAAAGGAAAAAGAGGCGGTAAATAATCTGCTAAAAACGCGCGTTGAAGGAATTATTGCATGCATCAGTCAGGAAACAAGCAATTTTGCACATTTCGAAAATCTTATTCAAAATGAAATTCCTTTGGTTTTTTTCGACCGGGTTGCCGAAATACTGAATGTTCCGTCGGTAACTGTTGACGGAACTGAAGCTGCAGCAAACATTACCCGTCATTTTTACGCGAATGGTTGCCGGCGGATTGCCTACATTTCAGGGCCTGATCATCTGAATATTTCGAAACACAGAAAAGAAGGCTATTTAAAAGGATTGAAAGAATGTGGTTTGGAATTTAACCCCGAATTACTTGTTGAAACCAAATTAAATGCAGGCGATGCAGCAATTGCCACACGAAAATTACTTGAATTGAAGCAAATTCCGGATGCCATTTTCGGTATAAATGACACAGTTGCATTCGCTGCGATGAAAGAAATAAAAAAACACAGGCTAAAAATTCCCGAAGATATTGCCCTTGTTGGTTTTACTGATGAATTTCATTCAACTGTTGTTGAACCCACACTTACTTCGGTAACCCACCCTACTTTTCAAATGGGAAAGGAAGCTGCGCGTTTGTTTTTGAACAGATTGAAAAAGGGACAGGTTCAACAGAAGTAGTTGTTTTACCAACCAATCTGGTAATCAGGGAGTCGTCGATGAAGAAGTAGGATGCTGGGTGCTGGATATTTGATACTTCTTTATTCTTGATACTTGATTCTTGTTTCTTGGATATTGTTTCTTGGATATTAATTACCTTCTGCTTTTTACTTCCTTATCCGAGCACTGAACTCCGAACTCTGTCCCGATAGCTATCGGGATTGAACTCTGAACTCCACCCTCTTAATTCAGCACAGTTGATTTGTTGATATAATTATCGTCATGTTTATAGATAAACAGACAGGTTCCGTCTTTTATTGATTCGGCGACAGGTTTTATTAAATCGGGTGGCAATGAAGGGCAACCAAAACTTCGTCCAAGCCGGCCATTTTTCTTAATAAAATCTTCGGTGGCGTAATCAGCTCCATGAATAATTATTTCACGCTCGCGCGCTTTATCGTTGATCCCTTTCTCGAGCCCTTTTAGAATAAGCGACAAACCAACTTTTGAGCCAATGGCCATGTTTTCTGTAATATAAAAACCCAGGCTGCTTTGTAAAGTACCCGGTATATTCGAGAATTTTTCAGCGTATTCATTGCCAGTATTTTTCCCATGTGCAACATAAGTGTTAAAAAGCAATGCTCTTTTGTATAGATCAATCACATACAGGCGTTTGTTGTTGCTCGATTGCGAAAAATCGATAATTGTAAGGACAGACGAGTTGAGAAGTTGACCTTGTTCCCTTAACTTGTAAAACCCTTTTACAGCAAACTGATACGCTTCTTTCGACAAACCCAATTGCGATAAATTTAAAAAAGAATAAACATCTGATTTGACATCCGTTAAATTAGGTTCCTCAGAAACTGCTATGTTGAGGACAGGATATATTATTAGGAGTAGTATGACCAAAAAGATTTTTCTCATCGGGCAAAAGTAGGGTTTATAATCAAACTAAAAACCTGTTTTGACTTAACGATACGTTAATGATTGTAAACAAAACTTAAATAGCCGAATCAGACAAATACCGTCTAACTTATTGATCACCATCTTCATAACCAATAAGAATATCATATAAACGTTCATCCATATCATAAATGTCCTCATAAAAATTGAATTCACCGTTTTGGTCAACCATACAGGTAAAATAACCGATATAAACAGGTATTTTGTCTTTTAACTGAACCCATTTTTCAGTTCCGGCTTTCATGGCTGCATCAATTTCTTCAGGTGTCCAGGCAGTATCATTTTTAAGGACTTCAATTGCTAAATCCCGCGGCTTTCCTACCCTCACGCAACCATGGCTAAATGCACGGCTGTCTTTTCGGTACAGACTTTTCGATGGCGAATCGTGCAGGTAAATATTATTTGAATTAGGAAACAGAAACTTTACAAGGCCAAGTGAATTATTTCTGCCGGGTTTTTGGCGAACCTGTCCGTTGTTCCATTCCATGTTGTGTTTGGCAAGGTAGTTTTTGTCCTTTTTCATTCCCGGTTTCACTTCGCTGTTGATAATACTTGTTGGCAAAACCCAGTACGGACTGAAAACCACGTAACTCATATTCCCGCTAAAAATAACGGTTTTTGACATGCTTTTACCAACTACCACCGGCGATTCCAGAACTGTAACTCCATCGCGGTTAAACTGCAACAAATACGAAGGAATATTCACAAAAATATATTCACTTGCATTGGCAATTTCAGGTGAAACCCAGCGCCAGCGCTCCATGTTTACAACTATTTTTTTATATGCTCGCCAACCGGCACATTCATACGGTCAACCAATTCGCGGGTAATGGCAGACTGTACTTTTTTTCCATTGCGTTTCTGGTATTTGTTAACAGCTGCTAAAAGTGTTTCGTCATACAAATTGCTGCTATCGTTTTCAGCAATATCACCTGAAATAAAAAGACGATGGCGGATTTGAACAATTGCACTTGCTGTATCCCCGGTTTTAAAAGATTTCAGTTTTGCATCCATAAATATCGAATCCCAGCCACCGTTTTTTTGAATATCACGATATTCTTTTAAAACATCACGCAACTTAAAATACTGACGGATTAAAACCGAATCATTGAGACTCGCAACTTCGCCGTTTGCTAAAACTGAATCAAGCAGATTTTCATACGACACCTGTTTTTTCGGGAGCAACCAATCAATGGCTGTTGCTGTTTTATCGTCGATTCCCTTGTACACATTTTCCGCATAAAACAAAAACATTGTAGTAATCATTATTTCCGTTTCTGCATTCGACAAGGTATTTTCCAATTCTGATTCAAAAATTCCTCCTATTTTTTCGGGGTATGGAAAAACATTGTAAACTCCTTCCATAGCAATACCTTTCACTTTGCCATACATGGAGTTGGCATATTCGAGCACACCTTTTTCGTCGAACCAAATGTGGTGAAAATTGTATCCGCTGTAAATTTTTCTCACATCGTTTTCATATTTACCAAGTTCAGGAAATGATTTAACAAAAGAGTCAATCGCAAGACTGTCGAAAGTGGCTATACTATAACGGTTTATGCTTCCCTGCAAATCTGAATTGATAACAGGCTTTGGTTTTTGGGGAATTTGAATACAGGAGAAAACAAATAAAAGTAACGCTAAAAATATTAAGACGGGGAAAAATTTTTTCATAATTGATTCTGATAATTTGAGTCTGGTAAAAGTAATCCTGATTTTTTAATAAACAGTTTTATTACAACTTATTATTGGACAACCTACATTGTTCGTTTTATTCATTTTTAATTTTAGCGTATCGAATTTCATTGAAAAAAGCTCCATTTTTAATAACCGACTTTTCAAAAATACCTTCCCTTTTAAATCCGCATTTCTCCAAAACCCTCATTGAAGCTGGATTGTATTCAAAAATTCCGGCATGGATACGTACAATATCCATTGATTTAAACCCAAAATCGCAAATCAGGTTCACTGCTTTTGTCATTATGCCAAGGTTCCAAAACGGTTCTCCCAGAAAATAACCTAATTCAGCCGATTTGCGGTAAACATCCATTCCCTTGTGCAATCCTATATTTCCGGCATAAACACCGTTGTATTCAATGGCTAAAATCTGGGATGAATCGAGTTTTGCATATTTTTCAAGAAAACTCTCCGCATCCGAAATAGTGTAGGGATTTGGAAATCCATCACGCAGATTAATACTTATTTTAGGGTTATTTGCCAGTTCAACAAGACGGTATTTATCATCGGGTGTAAATTCCCTGAGTGTTACATTTTCATTGGTTAGTCTGATCATGCCAATATGAGTTAATTTCTTGATTATTACCCAATAAATACAAATTATAATAATGAGTATTTAAATGCCGAAGGTATGCAATTATTATAGCAGGAATTAATAATCTCTTTTAAAAATTCAGAAGGAATGACAGGATTATACCACAACTTTGATGATTTCACCAGAAATCTTTTCAGAAAATTTTCAGATAAACTTTTTTCCTGATCTGCAGCAAATATTCATCAAGTTTTTCGTTGCTGATATCAGCTTTTGTGCACATGATTTTTAGTTCTACTTCAGGTTTATTATTGCCATAAGAAGGTTGAAAATATTGTCGTTCAAATAAACTAAAACCATTCCGCCTGTAAAATTTTATGCGGCGTTTGCTCATTTCATTAACTGGAAGTTCAGTTTCAAGAATCAGTACTTTGAATTTCACCCGTAAAACTGAGAGTGTCCCCTCTCCTATTCCAATGCCTCGTAATTCAGGTTTCACAGCCAAATGTTCTATATAAACAAATTCACCGAAAACCCAGAAAATGCATAAACCGGCAATTGTGTTTTTATCTGTTATTATTTGATTGACAAAAAGTTCGCGATCAGAAATCAACTGTTCCAATTGAAAAAATTCCCGGCGTTCTTCTGGCGGAAAAGATGCCTCATAAAGTTCCCTGACGGATTCAAGACCGACTGTTTGTATTATCCTGTTGAACCCGGATTTTCATTTTAAAATAAAATTGATCTTAGATTCAATAATTCTCTAATGTGCATGGTCGTGCATTTCAGTTTCATCAACATGTTTTTCGTTATGCGAATGTTCGTGATGAAGGCTGATATAAAATATCAGGGCATTCCGGCTAAATTGCAGTTAATTGAATCAGGCTTTTCCGCACCGATGATTCACGATGCAATTCAGGAATTAAATCACTGCCGGCCAGATAAATAAAACCACCTGCAGCAAAAGGAAGGATAAATTTGATAAGTTCTTCGGTAACCGAACCAAGTAAAATTGTGATAACCGCACCAAGAATTGCCGTGCAGGCAGCCACAAAATTCAGAAAAAGCGCTTTTCGTTTTGAAAAACCTGCATGAAGCAACACCCCAAAATCGCTGATTTCCTGTGGTATTTCGTGAACTACAACTGCAAGAGTTGTTGCAATTCCAACTTCGGGTGAAGCCATCCAGGCTGCGGCAATTAACACGCCATCGGTAAAATTGTGCAGACTATCAGTAACAAGACTGATATAGCCCAACGGCGCGGCATCATGTTCGTGCGAAACATTATGACAATGGTGCCAGTGGATAAATTTTTCGAGCACAAACATTACAACAAGTCCCGAAACAATCAGTAATCCAATCATTTGAACATTATCAATTAAAGCAAATGATTCGGGTATCAGCATAAAAAATGTGTTGCCAAAAAGTGCACCCACGGCAAAACTAACAAGGATAAAAATGATCCGCTTCAACTGTTTTGCCCGCATGGCAAGAAATAAAACCCCCGTAAAAGATAACAAACTAACCAGTAAAGTGCTTCCAACGGCACCTATCCAAACATTTCCCATTCTGATTTTCATTTTATGCGTTTCGAAATTTTATTCCTGTTAATTACATTAATCCTGATTATTGCATTTTATGCATAAGCCTTTAATAATCAATTCAGCTTCAACCTGCTGATAGCCGTTTGGAAGTTGAGGCAGTTTAATTTCAGCACCAGGCAAACATTCCACAATTCCGCATTGGTTGCAGTAAAAATGCACGTGATTTTTGCTGATTGGCTTATTCTCTGACAAAGCATATTTTACAAGTTGATTGTCAACTACAATTTTATGAATGATACCATTTTCGATAAGCGTTTTAAACGAACGGTAAAAGGTGGTTCTGTCGTAAGTGCTATCAATCCTTTGTTTTATTTCTTCTTCAGAAATGGCAAAACCTGAATTGACAATCGTATCAATAATACTTTGCCGGCAGCTCGTGCGCACCAAATTATGTTTATGTAAAATGTCCTCCGCTTTCATAATTGCAACAACAAATCAAATGCAACAATGTTGCAAAATTAGAATTTTATTCCGGAATATGATTTTTAATTAAAACAGGATAATTGTTTTCTTCAAAAAGAATTAATAACAGTAAATCTAAAACCTGTAACCCACCCTGATAATGTACCTGTAACCCGCACTTACAACATTTGCCGAACCTTTTTTACATAGTCACCCGGTTCAATTAATTTATCATAACCCGGAATTCTGTCAGCAATAATTTCATTAATTCTTTCAAAAGCAGGGCTTCATCAGCGGTGCTAAGCGTTGTTCCAATTTCGGTTTTGATTTTGTAAAAGCCAACACCCGGTCCAATCAATATTAAATCAAGTGCAAACCTGTCCCAAAAAACAAACTGATAACCCAATTCAACTCCCAGTGAATGAATATTGAACGAAGTATTTGTAAAAACCTCACTTTCATAACCATCCAAATTCCATGAGTTTTGGCGTTTCAAATAGTTAAACGTGTAATAGGGAGCCAGATAAACTCCTCTTGGCGCATCAAACCTGTTTAATTTTTTTAGGTAAAACCTGTAATCAGTTGAGAAATGAAATCCTTTTTCCGAAGTGTCATTATTTATTTTCAATGAATCAGAATTATTTCCACCCAGGAATTGCGGCAATGAAAATGTTCCAACATTTAATGTAATCGACTGGTTATTTGCAAAAGTACGCTCATATCCAATAACACGAAATTTGTCAGAAATAAGCAGTGGATTTGTAATGTTTAACATGATTGAATTTTTCCTTTCCCTTTTTTCTTTTCCCGGAAAAGCATTCTTTTTTGAGGAAGTTAAGAACAAGGAATCTGAAGTGACATTTTCCTGCGCACAAACTGTATTTACTATCAACAGGAATAATACAGCGTGTACAAATAAATACCCGGCTAACGTTTTCATAGTTATGATTTTATAGTTTTACTATGTTAACATTAGAATTTGAAAACTGTTCAAACCTTTGAATATAATGCGCAGTAATAGTTGAAAACAATATTTCAGGCCTGTCTGTTTCAATTAACATGTTCAGGAATTAGTTGTATTTTTAGCAAAATAAAGTAAAAGCAAGCAATGTGTCGCCACGAATAAAAAAAGCCATTAAAATATTGAAGTACCTGCTTCTGTCAGTAGTATTGCTTTTTTTACTTTTGGTAGGGGCAATAAATCTCCCGTTTGTTCATAAAGCTCTTACAAAAAAAGTCAACACAGTTTTATCAGAGAAAAACATTCCTGTTAACATTGGGAAAATCACCTTATTGTTAAATGGCAAAATCGGGGTAAACGAACTTTCAATTATCACACCACCCAACGACACTGTAATTTATGCAGGAAAAGTAAGGGTTGATCTGGGAATCCTGCCGTTGCTTTCAAAAAAAATAGTGATCAGACAACTGATATTAAACGATGCAGTTGTAAACATTGAAACCGATACTTTAACCGGGAAAATGAATATTATTTCGGTTTTTAATCCCTCCGGAACAACAACTCCCGAACCTGAAACAGAAGCCGCAGACAGCGAAAACCCATGGGATTTTGAGGCAAATTCAATCCTTTTAAAAAATATACGTGTAAGCTACAATGACCCGGTAAACGGCATTTCAGTAACAGAAAAACTTGCAAAAGCTGAAATTGATTTTGATACTTTCTCTTTAACGGAAAAGAGGATTGAAGCCGGAAAGATTTCTATTGAAAAATCGGCAGGAACAGTTGCAATCTGGCAGGGAACCAACACACAGCAGGAAGATTCAACTGCAACACACGACTGGAAATTTGCTGTAAAAATACTTGCAATTGCTGATCTGAATTTTACACTGCACCAGCCCGAAAGCGGTCAGCATATTTATTTTGAATTTGAAAGACGGCAACATTTCGCTTGATAAATTAGAACTTGCCACTAGTGAGATTATAATTGGCGAAATTAACCTGACCGAACCAAATGTTACTTTTGAAACCGACAGCACAACTACCGCCGAAACAACTGTAAATACAGATTCTTTAACGTTTTCAATACCCGTTGTACCATGGAAAATTGCTGTTGATGAGTTCAGTATAAAAAACGGAATGTTTGCTTACAAAACTTCGGATAAAACACAAAATGAAGCGCTCGAAAAATGGCTGCCCGTGCAGGGATTAAACGCATCTTTTGAAAATACACTGATTACGCCAAACAGTTATAAACTCAAGCTCGAAAAGATCTCTTTTGCGTTGTCAAATACACTCAGTATTGAATCAGGTGACTTACATTTCTTTTCCGATTCACTTCAAAACATGGGAATTGAAGTTCATCTTTCAGCTTTATTGAAGGAGACAAAAGGGCTTTTTGCAAAAAAACAAACACTCGATTTTTCAACAAAAGCAGAAGGAAATACTTCAGCATTAAAAATCAGCGAATTTGGCATTTCTTCAACAACAGGATTAAAATTCAACCTTGACGGAACGATAGAAAACCCATTGAATATGCCCTATTCAGCATGTGATTTGCAGTTTGCTTCGGGCGCAGTTTCCCGCGAAATGATTCTTCCTATTTTAAGCAATTTCAGTCCGCAAACCGAGTTACCCAATTTCAAACCCTTTACAATTTCCGGGAGCATAAAAAACGAATTGTATAACCCGTTGTTCGACGAAATCAACAGTGAATCGGGCAAAAATTGCAGCAACTGGAAATTTCGATATCGAAAAAACAAAAGGAAAACTGGATGCTTCATTTACCGAAATTATGTTGGGTGAATTGTTGGGTGAAATTTATCCTGAAATAATTACGGGAAATATCAAATTGGATGGCGGATTAAACAGCAAAAACATGCCCGAAGGAAATGCAAATATTCAAATTGATTCGCTTCGTTACAAAAACAAAACAACGCACGATATTTCAATGTTTGCAGAGGTTTTGAATGACGAAGCAAAAGTTAGGATTCAGTCAAACGACAGCGCTGCACCTTGATCTGAACGGGAATTTTGAAATGCCTGAAAAGAATTCTTACTCAGGAAATTTAAAAGGACAATTCGATATCGATTTGTTTGGATTACAACTGATGAACAAACCTTTCGCCGGAAAAGGAAGTATTGAAAGCAACTTCACCTATTCGCCCAAAGAAATCAATGCATCGCTCAACCTGATTGATTTAATTCAGAATAAAAATCAAAAGTAATCCTCGAAAAACAAACTTTGTACTCAACAGCAACGACAACGGCATCGACTCGCACATTGAATCGGTTTTATAACAGCAAATTTTGATAGTAAAGCCTCGTTTGACGATTTTAAAAATGCCATTGATAAAACACAAATTGAATCAATCGTCAGCATCGATTCAGCAAACTTTACAAATCTCGATGCAATTTCAAAACTGCCCGGGTTTAACCTCAGTGCGACAGTAAAACATGATAAAGTTTTTAATCTTTTTTATCCCGATTCGGTGCTGAGCTTTAGCGACATAAACCTTGAAATCGTCAAAAACGAAAAAGATAGTATGGTTGAAGCCACACTGTCAACTCAATCGGTAAAATATGGAAAAATACTGACTTACAATCCAAATTTGCTGATTCGTATTGAACACGACAGGCTGATCGCACGGGCAAACATCGACAGTTCTTTGGTTAACGAACTTGTCTTTGGCAAATCGGGAATTAATTTCGAGGTTTTCCCTGCTTCAATTATCGCGGAGATAAAAGTTCTGGATACGAAAGACAGCATCATTCACCAAATCGGGATTGAAGTTAAAAGTGATGGCGAAAAGGTTTTATTTCAATCGGCAACACAATATTGGTTAATCAATAAAATGCAGTGGACTTTAGCCGAACCGCAATTCCTCACGTACGACAAAACGAAGAATAACCTGCTTGCCAATCTCGAAATGAATTCAAATGAAGGCCATATTTCGCTAAATGGAGAAAGCACCGACACGCTTCATTTGGATTTGAACAATATCGACCTGTCATACCTTGCAATTCCAATTATTGCTGAATATGTGCCGCAGGGAATTTTAAGCGGCAATATAAAATACAGCAAAAATGAAAAGTCTTCAGTTGAGCTCGAATTGGAAATGCTGGATACGAAATGGAACGACATTACGTTTAAAAAGCTCACGGCCAGCGGTTTTTTAAAGTCTGATTCAACAGGAATAAATGACGGCGAACTTATAATCTCTGCCGACGATTCACTTTCTTTTTCGGCTCAAATGGAATCAAACAGCATAAACGATGAATTTCTTATAAAAAGCAAATTCAACAAACTGCAGTTTCAACTGGTTGAACCTTTTATTGCAGAATATGCCAATAATTTACACGGCAGTTCAAGCGGCGAAGTCACAATTGGCAGCAAAAACAGCAAAATGTCGCTCAATGGCGAAGTCAGGTTTAATGATTTAGGTTTGAAGATAATTCCGCTCGAAACCAAACTTTCAATCCCAAACAATAAAATCATTATCAACGAAAACAAGTTCTTTTAACGATTTTGTTGTGATCGACAGTTTGGGCCGGCCATTAACAGTAAACGGTTTAATCGACTTCAAAACCACCGACGACATAAATGTTGATCTGAAAGTAAAAGCCGATAAAATTCAACTGATGAACACAAAGGAATCAAAAGATGCGCCTTTGTTTGGTAAAATTGTTGTGAATTCGGGCCTCACAATCAGCGGTTCAATTTTCAGTCCCACAATAAAAGGTGATGTTGAATTGGAAAGCGGCACAAACCTCACCTACCAGTTAATCCAGGATTTATCTGTTGGAGCTTCGCAGAATGATGTTGTGTTTGCCACAATAACCGACAGCTTAAAGGTAATTTATCCGCAAAGCGACATAACTTCTACTCCCACAAAAATGCCGATGATTGAAACAACAATCTCAATAAATCCCAAAAGCATTTTCAATGTAAAAATTGATGATATCTACGCTTTCGACATTACAATTACAGGAAGTGGCCTGCTCAACTACAACATGTTACCCAACAACACAATGAGCCTGAACGGTGATTATGAAATAAATTCAGGAGAATGTAAACTGAGAATTACTGGCTGGCCGCTAAAAACATTTGAGATAACACCCGCCAGTTCGATTAGCTGGGATGGCAGCATCGAAAACCCTGAGCTTAACCTTGAAGCCAGTTCAAAAGTGAGAGGCGCCTATATAAATCCTATCGATGATAAAAGACGCGTTGTTGATTTTGTTGTATCAATGCAAATAAAAAACCAACTGTCCGACCTGGGTATAATTTTCGATATCAAAAGTGACGACCAATATATGTCAAGTGTGATAAGTTCACTGTCTACCGATGAAAAAATGCGCCAGGCAGTAAACCTTTTGCTTTTCGAAACCATTGATTTACCGGGCATCGAAAAATCGAGCAACTACATTTCATCGCAAATCAACAGTTTCTGGGAGTCGCAGTTAAATTCGCTTTCAAAAACAACGCTAAACAAAACACAGCTTTCATTTGGTATCGACACCTACAACGAGGCAAACCCGGCAGGCAACCAGAAGGAAAAAACAAGTTTTACCTACGAAATGGAACGCAAATTCCTAAACGACCGCGCAACAGTAAAAATATCGGGAAAGCTAAACGATTACAACGAAGGAGCCTACCAGACAAACAGTCTTTTCGAGAATTTTATTTTCGAATATGCGCTGGATTCGCTCAACACAAAAAACCTGAAACTCTACCAGAAACGCGATTACGAAGATATGCTCGAAGGCGAAGTCGTGAAATACGGCATCGGGTTTTTATGGCGCAAAATTACAGAACCCTGAAAGATATCTGGCAACGCAAAAAGAAACAACATGTGGAAAAGGAGAAATAAAAAATGAAGATAAAATATTGTCAAATTCATAAATTAAAAAACACCAACACCCCGACCCCCTGAAGGGGGCCACCTAGTTTTCCCAAGCTTAGTAAATACAAAGTCTTCAAAGTCCCCTTTAGGGGATTTAGGGGTAACGGATTGTGTGAGGATTTAGGGTAAACTGGATTTAAATTAGGGATGCGAAACCAACATAAAATATCAGTTCTTTATTGCAGCCATTTCAGTGCTGTTGCTGGGTTCGTGCTCAAATACAAAGTTTCTGGCAGATGATGAAATGCTATATACAGGACGTAAAAAAATTGAGGTAATCAGCGATGAAAGAGGAAAAGTTACAAAACCTGTTGAAGAGATCGCCGAAGAAGTAACCTCATTTCAACCCAACAATGCGCTGATGGGGAAACGGGTTTTGCCTCCCATTGGTTTATGGTTTTACAACTACCGCAAACCCGAAGATGGTAAAAAGGGAGGTTTTTTATATCGAAAATTAAAACAGGAACCCGTTTTGGTATCACATGTAAATCCCGAACAGCGAACCCTCAAAATTGAATCGGAACTTTTTGCAAACGGATATTTTAATGCCGATGCAACTTTCAAGATCGACACGGCAAAAAGTGATCCGCGAAAAGCAAAGCTTTCCTATTTCATAAAAGTTGACAAACCCTTTGCGCTCGATGAAATATTCAACCAACCCGCGCGCGATTCAATCGACACACTGATAAATCAATATACACCGGAGATGAACCTGAAAACCGGTGATATTTTCAACCTCGAAACCATTAAAAACGAAAAACAAAAAATGGCGTCGATAATCAATGAAGAAGGATACTACTTTTTTAGTCCCGAAAACATTGAAGTTGTTGCCGACACAAGCGACACACCCTTTGAGATGAACCTGCTTGTACGGAAAAAACCACTGGCTGAACCCTATGTTTATCAAAAATATGAAATAAACAGGGTTGAAGTAAGGGTAAAACAGTTGTCAGCCGATACGGTTTCAACCCAGTCAACCGACACGCTGAATTACGAAGGTGTTTATATTACAGGCCACACCGGATACCTGAGACCCGACGTTATCTGCCGGAGTATTTTGTTCCGCCGGGGCGATCTGTATGCCGAAACAAAACACCTCGGAACAATACCTTTACTCAATAACTACGGGGTTTTCCAATCGGTAAAAATGCAGTTTACTGTTGCCGACAGTGTAAAACACCTCTTAAATGTGTTTGTAGAACTACAACCCAAAGACAATGTGAGCCTCAGTTTCGAAGGCGCCGTGCAATCAAAATCCACAGGCTTTGCAGGCCCCACTTCCGAAATAACACTCACCCACAGCAACATTGCAAAAGCTGCAAACCGGCTGCAGTTTCGGGCTTTTGGCGGTTTCGAATGGCAATGGGGAAAAAGAGGTAATAACGACCTGGGAACAAATTCATACAATGCGGGCATCAACTCATCATTTGTTTTGCCACGAATGCTTGTGCCCTTCGAATCGATTCGCGAAAACAAAACACTTATCGCAAAATCGGTGGGAACGCTTGGGTTCGAGTTTATAAACAGCGTGAGGTACTACCGCATGAACTCGGTAAACTCGAGTTTTGGTTACCAGTGGAACAAAGGCAAAATGGTAACACACCAGTTTACCCCCATCCGCATAAACATGGTTTCGCTGAAACAAACAACCGCAGCTTTCGACTCAATTGTGGGGAGCAACCCCTATGTAAAAAAGAGTTTTGAAGAACAAACGATCATCGGCCCCAAATACAATTTTACCTACGACAACTCCACACGAAAGAACAACGGAATATATTTCCAGGGCGAAATCAGCACCTCGGGCAACGCAATCGATATGATCTATAAGCTGGGAGACAGCCAGCGGCCACACAAAATGCTGGGCGCTGTGTATTCGCAGTTTATAAAAACAACAATCGATTTCAGGTTCTACACAAACTCAATAAAAAAAGGCTGGGTAATGCGGTTGTACGCCGGAACAGGGGTTTCCTACGGAAACTCATCGGTGATGCCGTATGTTGAACAGTATTACAGCGGCGGCTCAAACAGTTTGCGTGGTTTTACTGCCCGCTCCCTCGGTCCCGGAAGTTACAAACCCGAAGAATACAACGGCATAATCGACCAAACCGGCGATATAAAACTTGAATTGAACACCGAATACCGTTTCCCGCTCAACAACTTTATCGATGGCGGACTCTTCCTCGAATCGGGAAACGTGTGGCTGCTCAATGGCGACGAAAACCGTCCGGGAGCACAGTTCGGGTTTAACAGTTTTGCACACCAGCTTGCAGTGGGCACAGGTTTGGGACTGCGGTTTGATTTCGATTTCTTTGTGCTCCGCACCGACTTTGGTTTCCCGCTGCGCTACCCTTACAACGACGGCAACGGCAACTGGATAAACACAGCCGGCGACATGTTCTCAAACTTCAAGTTTAACATTGCCATAGGTTACCCGTTCTAAACTTTTAGCCAAATAAAAAATCTCACCACAATCCTAATATTTTGAAAGCCTGCACTTTTAAAAGAAATATTTTTTACATTTGGAAACATAATCATTCTTATACCAAACTAA
>JADIYN010000043.1 GCA_016705335.1 Draconibacterium sp.
AATCAAAATTTCAGTTTCACCTTTTTTCAAATCAAAACAAATAATAGTTGTATTATCCTCAATCTGAAAAGTTCCTGGTTTTAAATCTTTTATATTGTCAATTCTTTTAAGCGGTGCTGCGTTTTTAATTTCAGGATTTTTAATCGCTTTATTTAGTTTTAATGTAAAATCAGGCGAAGCAAATGGTGCTTTTAGTTTAACTGAGTTTTTGTCAATCGCAATAGTTGTTAACTCTTTGGCCGCCCAGTACCGTGAAATGTCACTAAGTTTTAACCATATCAGATAACTGTATTTCTGATCGAGACGTCGTTTTACTTCTTTCAGAATGTTAAAACCAAGTTTTTCGCCATTATAATAAATACCCGGCCAGTGACAAACCATAATTGCCGGTTCACCGCTATCGATTACCTCGACCATTCGTCCGCTTTTTAAATCCGGAGTAATAAATCTATCAACATCACCTGGTTCGAGTCCATCCCAGCCACCAAACCAGTCGCCGGTGCAACCCAATATAGAAACCACACATTTTGGATCACTACTGTCGAGGCCCGATGGAAATCGTACCTGTGGAGCAACACTTTTCTCTTTTTCTGTAAAAAGGTCGCGGAAATAATGTGGTATTTCAGCTCCGTAAACATCCCGAACTGCATCTAATATTCCCAATGCAAGATTGTCCTGATTGCGACCGCCATAACCTCCGGGAGTAGTTAATCCTTCGCAGTTTAGCCCTGCATCTTTTAAAATTTGCAGTGCGTATGCCTGGTAGGCTGCCAGTTCATCGGCGCTTTTGTTCTGGCTCCATTCCCAGTTTTCCATAAAATCGGGAGTGGCATACGGAAATGGTTTCCCGGTTTTTATATTGATTACACGCGTGTGGCTAATCATTTCAGGGTGAATATCCCAGTTCGGAACAATTACTTCTCTAACCAGATTCAGGCTGTTTCGCAATTCCTTTTCTGTCCAGCCGGGAATAAAACGGTTTACCCAGCCCGTACAAGCCGGGTAAGGAACAATGCTGTATTTACCTTTCACACCGTTTTCAGCGCTCCATTCGCCAAACTCACGTACAAAACTATCCGGAATTTCGCGGGGAAGTTTGCGCCAGTCCTGTTTGTAATTATCGGGAAAAACTTCGGCAAATTGCGGAATTCCATAGTATGCCAGATTTACAAGTGTTGTTGAATCGTCGATAATTAAACTCACGGGAACCCTGTTTCGCGGGTTTATAATTTCAACTGCAATAGTTTTATCTGCTGAAAAAACAAGTTTTGGGGAAATGGACACTGCTGCTGCTCCGGTTGCTGCTGTCTTTAAAAAGTTTCTCCTGTTGTAATTCATTTTAAGTAAGGTTATTTTCAATAAAGATAATGAAAATGGAGGTTGCTGCCTTTTATAGGGGTTTTTTTGTTTAATTATTTCATAAGGTTGATATTAAGAATAAGGTTTCATGTTTTTGGTTAATTGTCTGTTTGAGTTCGTTATTCTTTAACCTTATTTCTGGTTTTAAAACCTTGTAGGAGTACCGGCCCGTTTTTCTTTGATTGAGTCTTATACATGTCAGGGACGGGAAGTTAAAATTGTTGCACATTAAGTTGCAGGGAAAATACAGATATCTCGTTTTCTTTGCACCGGAAGGCACGGGACAAATTATATCTTATACTTTGTAATCGTCGGATTAAATTTAACTTTGCTGCCTTTAAAACAAAAATAATTACATGAAACTATTCGAAGGACATACTTTTCACATACCGGTACTCGGGGTAGGATATTCAATTGACACACCTATTAATGTTGCGCATTTTGGGATTTCGTCGGTTATTTCGCTGGTTGACGACACTACTATCGAAAATATGCGTGAGTTCTACAGTAAAAAGTTCGATATTCCTTTTCAAACCATATCAAAAAAAGTTGACGATTTCAGGGCGAAACGAATTGCTTCGTACCTTAATCTGGTTGATGAAATTGTAAAACGCAAATTTCAGGAATTAAAGGAATCTGCAACAAAAGCAGGCGGTGAGTTTGAAAAATATGTTGATATGCTTCCTGATTTTTCAGTTTTAAAATCGAAATTTAATCTGGCTGAAAAGAGCCAGCAGGCAGCCGATGAACTTACAAAATGGATAAATGAAAAACTTCACGTGGGTTCTATCGACGTAAATATAATGACCAAGCTCGATAAGGTAAATTCGAAAGATGGGGTTGAATTGCCAATCGAACATAACGATGCACATGCTGCTTTACGGGGTTTTGCTACAAGTAATTTAAGTTCATCTTTGGTATTATCTGCCGGAATGAGCCCGCGTTTGTACAGTTACATTGAGAATTTCGAAGATTTCTTTCCTGATAAAAATGGAAATATCAAAAAGAAAATAATACTAAAAGTAAGTGATTTCAGATCGGCTTTTGTGCAGGGTAAAATGCTTTCTGCCAAAGGGCTTTGGATTTCTGAATACCGAATTGAATCGGGCGTTAATTTGGCGGACACTGTTTTCCAACCAATGGAATAGGCTGGGCAACTCCGTTTATGCTGGTTCCCGAAGTTATAAGTATCGATACCGAAACACTGAATATTTTGGCAAAAGCAAAGGAAGATGATTTGGTTTATAGTGGTTTGTCGCCATTGGGTGTTCCGTTTAATACAGTAAAAGGTGTGTCGATGAGCATTGAAAAAATGGAACTAGCAAAGGCCGGAAGGCCCGGTGCTACCTGCACAAAAGGCTTTTTAAAATACAATACTGAATATACTGAAAAACCAATTTGTACGTCCTCACGTCAATACCAAACCATCAAATTGAAAGAACTTTCTGACATGAATCTTCCACAGGAAGAATATCAAAAAACTTATAGTAAAATTATTGAAAGGGAATGTTTGTGCAAAGGTTTGAGTACTTCAACTTTACTGTCGAAAAACCTTGAAGTTAAACCTGATTTTAAAGTTACCTGCTGTCCAGGACCGAATTTGGCGTACTTCTCAAAAATTTCAACTTTGAAAGAAATGGTTGACCATATTTACGGTCGTATTAAATTTGTTGGACAATCGTCCGCGCCCGCACATGTTTTTAAAAGAACTCGGAATGTACCTCGATATTTTTAAGGAGCGGATTGAAGAATTTTTGAAAGACCCTGACAACCAAAAAGAGAAAAAGAATCTGAAATCGTTTCAGGATAATCTGTTCGATGGAATTAATTACTACAAATCACTTTTCGCTGAAAAGAAAAAAGAGGTAATTGATGATTTGGAAAAGATGTTGCAGAAATATTCGGTAATACACACTGAGTTATAAGATTCAGTTTTCAATTATAAAGATTGCTACAGATTCACCGACAATTTAATCCGTGAATCTGTGGCAATTTTGATTTCTATCCTAAACAGATGTCTATTTCCCAATCCTCCAACGTTTCGCGACTGTTTTTTCAGCAAAGATTCCACGGCTGACAAATTTTACGTCTTCGATGGAATAAAATGCATTTGGATTGTAGGTTTTTATTTGTTCGGCCATTTTAGGAAGTTCAGTGCGTTTAATGATGCTGTAAATAATACTCACATTTTCGGTTCCGCCCCTGGCATCGTGGTGTGTAATTCCATAACCGGCAGCAAGTAATTTTTCAATAAGTATATCGGCAGGTTTACTTGTAATGATCTGGATTTTTATGATTCCCATTGCCAGTTTTTCTTCAATGTACATTCCAACATAGTTGCCTGTTGCAAATCCGGCGCCGTAAGCAAAGTAACACACCCAGTTATCAAGATTTTCGAAAATGCGTGAAATTGCAAGCAGCCAAATCAACACCTCGAAAAAACCAAGTATTGGTGCGATTATTTTTTGGCCCTTTGCAACCATAACAATCCTGATTGTTCCGATAGAAACGTCACAAATACGGGCAACAAAAATCAGGAAGGGCAAAACAAAGTAGGTAAATGTTGCACCTTCGTAAAATGAACTAAGAAGTACCATGATTTTTTATTTCAAAATTAGCCTAAAATTCTGAAGTGAAATGGAATTTTATAGTTTTAAACTCGTCCTGTGCCATTTGCAAAATAAATGGTGAATCGGCCATAAAAACGTCGCGGCCCAATTTGTCTTTCGCCATTTTCTGGTGTTTACGTTTTTTAAACTCTTCGAGCATTTTGTTGTCTTCAGATTGAATCCAGCACGCCTTGTACATTGATAAGGGCTCAAAACGGCATTTGGCATTGTATTCATGCTCCAGCCGGTACTGTATTACTTCCAACTGAAGCTGGCCAACTGTACCTACAATTTTCCGGCCGTTAAACTGACTTGTAAAAAGCTGTGCAACACCTTCATCCATTAACTGATCTACACCTTTTGCAAGTTGTTTTGATTTCATGGGGTCAGCATTTTCGACAAAGCGGAACATTTCGGGCGAGAAACTGGGCAAACCTTTGAAGTTGATTTCTTCACCGTCGGTCAGTGTGTCGCCAATTATAAAGTTACCTGTATCGGGCACACCAATAATATCTCCAGGAAAAGCTTCTTCAACAATTTCTTTTTGTGATGCCATAAACGCTGTCGGGCTTGGAAATCCTGAATGTTTTTCCAAGCCTAATGTTTTTATACATTTTGTTGCGTTCGAACCTGCCTGAGCAGATTTTCACAAAAGCAATCCGGCTGCGGTGATTGGGATCGATATTGGCATGTATTTTAAAAACGAAACCTGTAAATCCTTCTTCCTCAGGTTTAACCTCGCGTTCTTCAGTAAAACTTGGTTTGGGTGAGGGCGCAATTTTTAAAAAAGCATCAAGCAACTCCTGAACGCCAAAATTATAAAGTGCACTTCCAAAAAAACGGGAGCCAGATCACCTGCAAGGTAAGCTTCACGGTCGAACTCATGATAAACACCTTCTGTTAATTCAAGTTCATCGCGCAAAATCTGGGCATCGGCGCCAATATAATCTTCCAGGGCCGGATCATTTATGTCTTCAAATCTTATGCGCTCTTCAATCGCCTGGATATCAGCTACAAAAAGTTTGAGGCTTTTGTTGAAAATGTTGTAAACTCCTTTAAAATCAGGTCCATTGTTTATTGGCCAGCTCAATGGCCTTACTTTAATTTGCAATTGCCTTTCCACGTCGTCCATTAACGAAAACGGATCTTGTGCAGGGCGGTCCATTTTATTTACAAAAACGATTACGGGTGTTTTACGCATCCGGCAAACATTCATCAGTTTTTCGGTTTGCGGCTCAACTCCCTTTGCAGCGTCAATTACAATAATTACACTGTCAACCGCAGTTAAAGTTCGAAACGTATCTTCCTGGAAATCCTGGTGACCGGGTGTGTCAAGAATATTCACTTTGTAGCTGTCATATTCAAAACCCATTACCGAAGTAGCTACCGAAATACCGCGTTGCCGTTCAATTTCCATAAAGTCGGAGGTGGCGCCTTTTTTAATTTTGTTGCTTTTAACAGCACCGGCAACACGGATTGCACCACCAAAAAGCAGTAGTTTTTCAGTCAAAGTAGTTTTTCCTGCATCGGGGTGACTTACAATACCAAAAGTCCGCCTGCGTTGTATTTCTTCAAGAAATGTCATTTTTCGATAACTTTAATTTTGAGGGCGCAAAAGTAGGGAAAGAAGTCCGAAAAGTTTAGAGTTCAGGGTTTAAAGTTTAAAGAAAGTTTAAACTTCGAAATTGAAAGAAGTTTTTAACTGAGCAAGAAAAACATTGTTGGTTTGATCTTCAGTAAATAAACCCTTCTTATTTGTTTTTTAATCGAAAGGAAAGGATTGGATTATTAAACTTTTTTAAATATTTAATTGACTTTATTTCGTTGTTTGACAGTTCTTTTTTATGGGTAAAACGCAATAAAGCAATAAAAACAAAAATTGAAATAAAACTTACGGATATCCAAATATAAAAGAAGATGCTGTTGTCATTCCCATGTGAAATTAAATTTAGAATTGCTGAAATCAGGTTTAATACTAATATTACTTTTATCCAAAAGAATTGAATTTTGGAATTATCAGAAATTAAAATTCTTTCATCCAACAACCTGAGTTGACCAAATTTAGTTTTAAAAGTTCCGTTCATAATTAATTCTTTGTTTTGGCTTTTTTTAATATCTCAGAAATATGTGTCCTGGTTCTTTAACAATATTCTCAGTCAAAAAAATCACTTTAAATTTTCAGTAGTAAGTGATCTTGCGCTGTGAAACACTGTTAGAATAAAAATTGAGGTTTCTTTGCGAATTTGATAAATAACCCGATAATTCCCTTTAATGATTTCCCTTATAGTTTTATCGTTAATTTCAGGTACGAATCTTCCGAGCAATGGGTAATTTTCAATGATGGATGCTGTTTCTACCAGTTTCTCAAGAGTGATTTTTGCATATTTGAAAGAATCTTTTGAGATGTAATCTCCTATGTCTTTCAAGTCATCCAACGCTCTTTGAGTCCAAACTACTTTAACCATTTGTTAAGTTTATCTTTGACCGCTTCTGTTGAATAGACCTTACCTTCATCGACGTCCTTAATTCCCTGTTCAACTTTATCCAATAATATCATTTGGTCGATAACCTGATCGATAGTTAGGTTGTCGGGAAGTGAATCAATGGTATAATGAATTTTTTCTTTTGTTAACATAGCTTCATTTTTTTCAAATCTAATGATTATTAAAATTTTGACAAAAAATTATTTTACTTCTTCGACTTCTTCAATATCTCCGAAATATGTGCCCAGTATTTCTCGTGAAATTTTACACTTTTCTTGCCAATAATTTCATGGTAACTTTGTGGTTTATCTTCAGGATTGAATTTTCGCAGGTACAAATCTTCATATAAACCCGGAACTTCGGGGTGAAACTGAACCGCAAAAACATTCGGGTATTTTTTGTGTGCAAGTCCTTCAACAATCTTACCGTCGGGAGAGCGTGCTGTAATTTCCAATCCTTTTCCAATTTTTTCGGCTGCCTGGTGGTGACTGCTGTAAACGCGGGGTTCAAACTTTTTTGAAACATCAACTGCAACTCCAAAAAAGCCATGATTAGTAAACTGAATTGTATGCAGATTGATACCCATCAATAATGAATCTTCAACAATTTCCTGCCAGTAATTGCGGTGCAGATTGGTGCGGCCAAGGTTTAAAATTTCCTGCGGTGTTGATGCACCATAAATTTCAGAAGGAATATCCTGTATTAAAGTTCCACCGGTTGCCACATTCATGGTTTGCATGCCGAGACAAAAACCTGTAACCATGTATTTGGGTTTTTCTTTTAAGAACGGTTCAAAATCTTCGTTCCAATATCCACCCAAAAGTTGAAAAAGAAAGGATGTTTCGAAATAGTGCCGCTGTGGATCGGTAACAACCGAAAGTGTGTTTTCTTCGCCATAAACACCTGGTGGAATATCCGGTCCGCCAAAAAAGAAAACACCAATCGAGTTCTCAAAAACCTTTTTCAGAATTGCGGTGCAGTCATTTTCGCGGAAAAGATTTTCTTCATTTAATTCTCCTTTTATTTCCTGCAAAAAGAAATTCTCAAGGTGGTTGTTTTCAATGTATGATTTGGTTTCAGAAAAGTCGTAATCCTGACCTTTAAAATAAACGCCCACAAATTTTGTTTTACGGGAATTAATATCAAGCAAATCAGCATTTACAAGATATTGAATTGTTTTAAGGTTACTTACAGTTGGGTTGGTTAGGATGACGTATTTTTTCTTGTGGTTAAAATCGGTATCGAAAAATCCTGAGAAAAAGCTGCGTAAAACCAGGTTGTTGCAATGAGTAAAAACAGTAGTCGTTTCATGTTGAAAAATTTATAAGTCAAATATAACACAATCTGATTTTCAGAAAAATCATTTCAATTGAATTTAAAAATGGTTGCTTTTGTTTAATCAAAAAAATAACTAATCTTTCAGAATTCCGGTTTTTCATTCAAAGGTTTATGCTTGTAATCATCGGTATTCCGGCTTTTTTCAAACAAAACCAAAATTATTCGACTGCAACTTTTAATTTTTTAACTTTGTCGAAATTCAAAATAAAACAGCTATGAAATTCAATTTTAAAACACAGTACTTAATTATTGCAGCAGTTGCACTTATTCTTTTATTGCTTTTTGGTGGTAAAATGTTCCTGATTATTCAGGCAGGCGAGCGTGGTGTAATTTTTAAACCATATACAACGGGTTTGGACAAGGAAAATATTTTTGGCGAAGGTTTCCATATTATTGCGCCCTGGAACGATATGTCAATATACAATGTTCGCGAACAGCAACGTGATGAACCGATGGATGTTCTTGATAAAAACGGGTTATCAATCAGCATGGATGTTACTGTGCGTTTTAATCCGTCGTATAGTAAAATCGGAAATTTGCATGAACAGTTTGGGATTAACTTTGTAAATGTGCTTGTAATTCCTGAAGTTCGTTCATGTGTCAGGAAAGTTGCCGGACGATACACCGCAGAAGAAATATATTCAACCAAACGTGCTGAAGTTGAACAATCAATAATTGATGAAACAAAAATGGTTCTTAGTCAGAATTTTATCGAAATGAAAGCTTTGCTGATTCGTTCAATAAATCTTCCTGAGCAAATTAAAGGTGCCATCGAAAGCAAACTGAAACAGGAACAGGAAGCACTGGCTTATGAATTTAGATTGCGCAGTGAAGAATCGGAAGCCGAACGTCGCAGGATTGAAGCTGAAGGGATTGCAAACTTCAACCGTATTATAAACGCCAGTTTAACTGACAAAATTATACAACAACGCGGAATTGAAGCTACCATTGATTTGGCAAAATCGCCAAACACAAAAGTTATTGTGATTGGTAGCGGGAAAGATGGTTTACCACTGATTTTAGGCAACAATTAGAATATTATACAGAACTTTGAAACAGGCTGGTTTTGTACCGGCCTGTTTCATTTACAATACATTTTGGTATGATTAAAATAAGAAACCCCTTTATCGAAATGGGCTCCCGACATGATTACAATTGTTTTGGCTGCTCACCTTTTAACGAAATTGGTTTGCAGCTTGACTTTTGGGAAAATGGCGACGAACTTGTTGCAAAATGGCAACCCCGGAAATCTCTGGAAGGCTGGTCAGATGTAGTTCATGGAGGAATTCAGGCTGCTCTTCTTGATGAACTGGCAGGGTGGATTGTTCTGATTAAAATGAAAACTTCAGGAGTAACTTCGTCTTTAAATGTGCGATACATTAAACCTGTGAATATTTCAAAAGGGGAAATCACTGTAAAAGGCAAAGTAGAATCGGTAAACAAAAAACTTGTAACAATTTCTGCAGCATTGATTGATGGCGAAGGTACAGAATGTGCTACTGCTGAATTAGTCTATTTTTGCTTTCCCGAAAATATTGCAAGGACAAAATACCACTATCCCGGAATTGAGGCGTTTTATACAAATGAAAACCGATTCGACTAAAAAATGTCAAATTTTTAATTTTAGGGGGAGTAAATACTATGGATTCCTTTCAGGTCATTAGGGAACTTGACTTGATACTTAATACTTTGTACTCAAAACTCAGTACAAAACTGATTATTTACGACGGTTTTTAAATTTTTCCTGATGAGGAAAGATTTCATCTTCCTCTTCTTCGTATTCATCGTAAATTGAAAGTCTTTTTTTGGAACTTTTGTCTTTTGAAACTGAACCCTTTTTCCCTGCAACTAAATTGTCATCGAAATCGGAGTAGTTTTTTTTAACACTATTTTTTTTCATTTTATTGAGTCAATAAAAAATAAAAAATGATTTTTTAAATGAATTAATAATTTTTAAAGTGGAAAAATAAATAATTTTTAAATACATGATACTTCCTGATTGTTTTTTTTTGTTCTTTGCCACGTTGTTGCCATGTTTCAGCTTTATTTGAATGATTTTGCCAAAGACAAAGATTAATTTATGTCAATGTTTTACGTTAATAGAAATATGATTGTTTACTTCATGTTTTATTTCGAATTAAAAGGTTAAAATGCTTCAAAATATCACAAAATACATTTTTGGTATTTTACTTGTTTTTGCGTTTACAGGTTTCAAAATTACCGCACAAAACAGCTCAAAAACGCAGCAACAGTTTCAAAAGGCAATGCAGTTTTTCAATTTGCAGGAATACCAAAATGCGATTTCTGAAATTGAAAAAATACTAAAGAAAGAGCCTGCTACTGTTGACGCTCTACTTTTATTGTCAGATATTTATCATGATTCCGGGTTACCACAAAAAGAAATAGAAACGCCTGGAAACCTCACTTCAATATTCGAAAAATCCGCTAATTTTTTACAGATTGGCAAAAGCAAATTACTCAATTGGGATTTATGAAAAAGCACTTTCCAATTTCGAAAAATACATTCAAACGCCCGGTGTTTCTGAAATTCGAAAAATGGAGATCAAACAAAGTATTTTGAGTTGCAGGTTCGCAATTGATGCAATGAAAAATCCGGTCGATTTCAATCCTGTACGGCTTTCCGAAAATATCAATACTAAAAACGATGAATATTGGCCTTCAATTTCTCTTAAAGGCGAAAAACTCGTATTTACACGCAGGTTGAAACAATCGGCAGGAGTGGTTCAGGAAGATTTTTTTATTTCTGAATTTGATTCCACGGGCTGGACTGATGCCAAACCGATTCTTGAAATTAATACTTACGAAAACGAAGGTGCACAAGCGCTTTCAGCCGATGGACGCATATTGTTTTTTACTGCCTGCAACCGTGCTGATGGTTTTGGAAGTTGCGATATTTATTACTCGGTTTATAATGGCAAAAAATGGAGCTCGCCCAAAAATGCAGGAAGTGTTAACAGCAACAGTTGGGATGCGCAGCCAACAATTTCATCGGATAACCGTTTTTTGTATTTCTCGTCGAACAGAGCAGGTGGCGAGGGAAAAAAAGATATTTGGGTGGCAGAACTTCTTTTGATTGAAGAAAATGGATCTTTGAAATGGGGAAGTGTGCAAAATACTGGAAATGTTATAAATACTCCCGGCGAAGAGATTTCGCCATTCATGCACCCCAATAATAAAAGTTTTTATTTTGCTTCTGATTTTCATGTAGGTATGGGTGGTTTGGATTTATTTCAAACTGAATTGCGAAAAGATGGAGTTTTTACAGAACCAAAAAATATGGGTTTTCCAATTAATACTTTTAAAGACGAGCAAGGTTTGAATATTGGTTTCGATGGAAAAACTGCCTACTTTGCCTCTGAACGCAATGTTGATTCGGGATTGGATATTTTCAGTTTTGAGTTACCCGAAGAACTTCGACCCGAACCGGTTACTTATGTAAAAGCAAAAATTACGGATGCTGAAACAGGTAATTCAATAAATGCAGTTGTTGATTTGGTTGATATTTCTTCCGATTCAACCTTGCATCGAACTGAAAAAACTGACGAAAATGGCGAAATTTTACTTTGCCTTCCGCTAAATTCAAATTATGCCTTTAATGTTTCCGAAACGGGCTATCTGTTTTATTCTCAGTTTATTCAATTGGAAGGTGTAAATTCACTAAAAAACCCGCTTCTTTTAAATATTCAGCTTGAACCAATACAAATTGGTGCCGAAATGAATTTGTACAATATTTATTTTGAAACTGATTCATTCAGGATATTACCATCTTCGGAACCTGAATTAGCGAAATTGATTGCATTCTTAAATAAAAACAACGCATTGGAAGTAGAAATTCAAGGACATACTGACAATACAGGTCGTCCGGAAAGTAATCTTGAACTATCGGAACTGCGGGCAAAATCGGTTGTTGAATATTTGATTTCAAATGGGATTTCGGCATCCCGGTTGAAATCAAAAGGTAAGGGAGAAACTACTCCGGTTGCGCCAAATAACACAGAAGAAGGAAGAATGTTGAACAGACGAACTACTGTAAAAATTGAAAAGAACTAAAAAGATGCTTTATAAAGGAATTGTTTTATTTTTAAGGCCGCAATTTAAACCGTGATATTTATAAACTGAAATTAAACAAAATCGAACATGAAATTTTTTAAAATTCTTTTTGTAATTGTATTGATGTTTGGCAATTCTGCAATTTTTGCCCAGTCAAATAAAAAAGTGGAAGATTTGTTGGTTGATGCTAAAAAACAGTTTTCCAACAAAAACTATTCAGCCGCAATTAAAACAGCTAATCAGATTTTAGCCGTTGATGCGGTAAATAAAGATGCTCATTTATTTTTGGCTGATGTTTACGAAAAACTGGATTCAACAGACCTTGAAATCTTTCATCTGAATAAAGCCGGGGAGTTGGGTCGCGAGTGGGAAGTAGTCTTCCGGTTGGGCGAGGCGTATTTCAAAAAGGGCGATTTTCCTGAGGCCTTGAGATATTACAATATTTACACGGATTATAAATTCATTCCCGTAAAACAACAATTTTTACTGGCATGTAAAATGGCCAATTGCAAATTTGAAATGTATTCGATAAATAATTCAGGACAACTCAATTCAGGTAAAGGTGAATATTGGCCAACAGTTTCGGCGGATGGGAAAAGGGTTGTTTTTAACCGTACTTCGAAAGAATCAGTTACACAAACAAACACCGAAGTTTATATGGCTTTGCCTGATTCGGTTATGTGGCAAATTGCCCGTCCGGTAAATGATTCAATTGTGTTTGATAACGTTGGGATTCAAAGATTGGGTGAAGGAGAGCGGATTTTGTTTTTTACAGTATGTAACCGGCCTGATGGAATGGGCGATTGCGATATATACTTTTTAAAATTTGAAGATGGAAAATGGGGAAATCCCGTAAATGCGGGAGACCTTGTAAATTCAGGTCAATGGGAAGGCCAGCCTACTTTTTCCACTGAAAGCCGGTTCTTGTATTTTTCGAGCGACAGAAATGGGGGGAACGGTAACAAGGATATTTGGCGGGCTGAACTAACCGGGTTTTCTGATATTGGTCAGCCACAATGGAAAACTCCTGAAAATCTTGGGAGTATGGTCAATACTTCGGGAAATGAAATTTCGCCTTTCATGTATGACGATAAGCACTATTTCTTCTTTGCTTCCGACGGTCATCCGGGAATGGGTGGAATGGATCTGTTTGCAGCAGATGCCGATAAACAGGGAAATCTTTTAAATATGAAAAACCTTGGTTACCCAATAAATACGCACTATGACGATGATGCATTAACATTGAATTACATTTGTGATACAACATACTTCTCCTCTTCGCGCCAAACCGAAAAGGGAATGGAGATTTTTGCATTTAATATCGACAGGGGACTTGCAACTACTCCTGTTGCTTATGTGAGAGTTAAAGTAAAAGACATGGTAACTAAAAAACCTGTAAAAGTTGAAGTGAAACTGGAGAGCCAGCCATTTAAGGCGAGTAGATTTCAGTCGCAGGCTACCGATGAAAAAGGCGAAGCATTGTTTTTTGTAATGCTGAACCGGAATTATGCTTTTACTGTTGCTGAGCCAGGTTATCTTTATACTTCAAAATTTATAAACCAGAACATAGCCAATTCTATTTCGGAACCTGAAATTTTGGAGAGTGAACTTCAACCAATAGAGATTGGCGCTGAAGTGCAACTTTACAACATTTATTTTGAAACAGATTCGTTTAGAATTCTTCCACAATCGGAGCCGGAATTGCAGAATGTTGTTACTTTCTTAAAGAATAACACCAAACTGAAAATAGAAATTCAGGGACATACCGATAGTTCGGGTAACTCGGAAAATAACAAGTTACTTTCGGAAAACAGGGCAAAATCGGTGGTGGATTATTTGGTGAAAAATGGAATTGCCGTAAACAGATTAACATTCCGCGGTTATGGAGACAAAGTGCCAATTGCATCTAACGAAACACCTGAAGGTAGAATGCTGAACCGCAGAACAACAGTTAAAATATTGGAATAGAAACCAGGAAGTTGGAAGCCCGGAATCAAAGATTGAAAGTTGGAAGTATCAATCTTTTCAAAGTTCGGGCTTCCGGCTTTTTGCTATTCATTTCTTATTTTTTGTACCTGCCCGGGTAAAATTTCTCCCGAAGTGTTACCAAAACTACCTCGTATAAAAGTTAATACGTCAGCAATCTGTTGATCGGTTAAATGTGCCTGTGGTGGCATTATACTGTTGTAAATTTCACCCTGAATTTCCATTTTTCCTGATAAACCTTTTAAAATAATTGATATCAGTTTATCAGGATCACCATTAACAAACTCCGATTCAGTGAGCGGTGGATGCATTCCGGGAACTCCTGAACCGTTACGCATGTGGCAAACCAAACAGGCTGATTCGTAAACTTTCTTGCCGGGGTGATTTGCCATATTATTTGTTTGATTTTTTTCCGGTTTGTCAATTTCTGTTTTATCAGGTTGGACAATAACAGATTTTTGTTCACCTGATTTTTTATTTCCACACGAACCAGAATAATAATAGTTACAAAAAATGAGCATCAGCTTTTATATAATATATTTTTGATTTTAACCCGTTATTTAAATTTTACGGGTCCGGGTTTTCCCGTTTTCGCGCCCAATTTAACTATTCGACTTTGGATTTATGATGGATAAATAATTCTCCAGATTTTACCTTTATTGCTGTCAACAACATACAACGAACCGTCGGGACCCTGCGCTAAACCGCACGGACGAAATTTTGCATCTCTTGTGCTTTCAATTACTTCAGTTCCTGCAAAACCATCGGCAAATATTTCCCAGTCTCCCGAAGGATTAGCTCCGTTAAACGGAACAAACACAACAAAAAATCCCTTTTGTGGTTCAGGTGCCCTGTTCCATGAACCATGAAATGCGATAAATGCACCATTTTTATATTTTTCAGGAAACATATTTCCGGTATAAAAAAGCAAATCGTTTGGTGCCATGTGCCCCGGGAAAGCCATAATCGGATCGGTTTTATTTTCGCAACGTTCCTGTATTTCGCCATCGCCACCATATTCCGGTGCCAGTACTTTTTTATTCTGAAACTGGTCATAGTAACAATAGGGCCATCCAAAATCCGAACCTTCTGTTACTAGGAAAAATTCTTCGGCAGGTAGTTCAGCGTTTTCCTTGTCATCATACATATCCGGGAAAAACTGGCTGAGCTGGTCACGTCCATGCTGAAGTACATACAACTCATTCACATTTGTATTCCAACAGTTTGCCATGCCGTTTCTAATTCCTGTTGCATATCTTATCCCATCTGTTCTTTGATCCTGGTTTAAAACATCTTCTTTAAATTTCCATGTACCTCCCGAATATTCAAGCAAAGGGCAGGGATCCATTCCCGGAGAACCTTTTGTTCTCATTTGCTGCATACATGCATTTGCAGGAGCTCCAACATTAACATACATATTACCTTTCCCGTCAAATTCCATTGGTTTTGCTTCATGCTGGTGTTCGTTCGGAAATCCCCTGGCAATTAATTCCCAGTTATTTCCTGGTAATAAATTGCCTTCTGTCATAGGATAACGAACAACTGCAGTATCTGAACCGAAATAAAGAAAACCATTGTGAAGTTTTATTCCTGTTCCCAGATGCTCGCCTGCATATTCAATAATATCGGCCCGTCCATCGCCGGTAGTATCACGCAGACAGGCAATTCCTTTATTCTCCTTTTGCTGACTTAATGAAATATAAATATCACCATTCGTATTTACATCGATATGTCGCCCTTTTCCGGATTCTTCAGTAACTACAATAGCCGAAAATCCTTGTGGCAAGGTTATACCCCCGTTATCTGCATCACCTGTAAGTGTGATTTTTGATTCCTTTTTTTGTGTACAGGAAAAAATGGCAGAGGTAACAATTAGAACAGAAATTAATTTTTTCATATTTAACATTTTTAGAAACTTCAGTTTAACGAATTTTTTTATAGGTTATAAGTTCTAACAAAAATATTCACTGAAGGTTTTATTACCGAATAATGATATTCTGTAAATGCTTTTATATTTTTGTTGCTTATTTTATTTCAATGAGCCACGATTTACGCATAAATCACGATTCGGAAATACCTAAATACAAACAGGTTGTTGATTTGCTTTTGTCGGATATCGAAGCTGGTATTTTTAAAATCGGACAACGGATTCCATCAATTAACGAAACAAGCGAAGACCTTCTGATTTCGAGGGATACAGTTGAAAAGGCGTATGTTTATTTGCGCAAAAAGGGAATACTTGAATCGGTGCGCGGGAAAGGTTATTATGTAAATCAGGTAAACATCCACAAAAAAATCAAAGTAGCACTCATTTTAAATAAATTAAGCAATTATAAGCGAAGTATTTATTACTCATTATCGGAAACCCTTGGCAGCAAAGCAAGTATCGATGTATTTATATACAATTACAGTGTTGAACAGTTTGAGGAAATAGTGGCAAATCAACTTGTTAATTACGATTATTTTGTGATTTTACCTCATTTTAAAGACGATGATTCGGATGTGGTGCGCGTAATTAAAAATATCCCAAAAAAGAAAGTGCTTTTGGTGGATCGCAATATGGAATTGCTAAAAGATTATCCGCTCGTTTATCAGGAATACGAAAAGGATATTCAAACCGCACTTGAAAAAGGGATTGATTTGGTTCGAAAATATAAAAAAATAAACCTTGTATTTCCAATAAATCAGTACTATTCACGATACATAGTTCGCGGATTCCAGATATTTTGTCAGATAAACAACCTGCCGTTTTCAATTATCGATGATTTGCAGGAAACTGATTTTATAAAGGGTGAAGCATTTGTGTTGATTTCCGATGACGATTTGTACAGGTTTATAAAAATCTGCCGAAGTAAAGGCTGGAAACTGGGAAAAGATATTGGGTTGGTTGCATACAACGACAATCCTTTAAAAGAGTTGCTGGAAGAGGGGATTACCACCATCTCAACCAATCATGATGAAATTGGTAGAATTGCAGCACAAATGATATTAACAGGCGATTTTAAACGCATCAAAAGCCCGTTTGAGTTTATTAAGAGAAATTCGTTGTAGGGACTTTGACTTTCCATTTTAGAAGTTCACGGACTTTGGAAAGTCCGTGTCCCACGTCCATCCTTATGACAATCTTTACATGAAACGAAATGTATATCGTTTGGACTTTCAGGCGAAATATAAGTTGTATTCATCGACCTCACATCAAGTTTACAGTTTTTTGATTTTTCAGCGTGGCATTTGTCGCACGAATTACGCTGGTAATTGGAATGAGGTTCGTGGCAGGCACGGCAACTCAAACCTTCATGAACACCGGTTGGTGTGTGGTCGTCGCTGCTACCGGCCTGGTGGCGGACTGATGGGGCGTGACACTGTACACAAAGCCGGTAAACCGGATCGGTTGGAGTTTGAACCGTATCATTTCCATTTAAAATTACCGGAGTCGGCAGATTTTCGAGGTTGAAATGAACTTTTTCATGTCTGAAATACAGTCCAATAGAATTATTCAACATCGCGCGTCCATAAAAAATGTAATTGGGATTGGCATAATCCGGTCGAACAGCAGGCGTTCCCAGACTATGAATCTGATGACAGGCCAAACAGGGAATTGAAGCCAGATTTGTGCGGCTTTCATCTTTCATCTTCCACGGACCTTCCACCGAAATTGGGTCAACCAAATCGTTAGTAGTTCCTACATAAAACATTCCGTGACAACGTAAACAATCAAAATTTAACTGCTCGTCAGAATTGTGTTTTTCATCAAGAAATATATCGGAGTAACTGGCCGAATGCCCACTGGCCATCCAGTTTGAATATTCATTTTCGTGACAGCTTTTACAACGCAACATCGTTTCCAAAACCTGGTCTTCAGTCATCCGGATTTCATCATGATGAGGTGCAGATTTTGTATGAGTAAAAACCATGTTTACTTTTTCGGTTAAACTGTGCCATCCATTTCCAAGTGCTGTCCCATGACATTTGAAACATGAAATATCGCGGTGGGCAGAGCTTGCCCAGGTTTGGTGTGAAGGACTGATTTCGTGGCAACTCGCGCAAGTTTTATCGGGGTTGGCGGAATTCCACCAGGAATAGCCTCCTCCTGAAATAACCAAAATGAGTAGAAAAACAACCATCAACCGAATTACATTTTTGAAAATTTTAGTATTCATTTAGCTTTGTTTTGTTGTCTTTTATTGAGTTTTCAACTTCTGTCTCCCGACTTCTGACTTCCCACTATTTAAACTTTGTACCATTCCAGTTTTTTACAATATTGTCGCCTACATAAAAACCCAGAGCCATAATTGTAAGTGCTGGATTAAACCCGCCATTTGTAACGTTTAAACTACCATCGGCCACAAAAAGATTGTCAATTTCATGAACCTGTCCGAATTTATTTGTAACAGAAGTTTTTGGGTCATTACCCATACGTGCGGTTCCGGCCTGGTGCTGTCCTCCGCTTATTCCCGGGCCACCGCCAATGCTTTGCCAGGTTTTCGCAGCTCCGGCTTCTTTTAAAATTTCTTCGGCTTTTTGCGACATAAACTCACATCCGGTCCTGTCGTAAGGATGTCTTTTTCCCGAAAGTCTTGCCACTGGTATTCCCCAAAAATCTTTAACCTCCGGATCTGCAGTCACGCGTGCTTCAAAACTTGGTATTTCCTGGAATGGCCCATGCAAACGAATCATTCTTTTAAACATGGTTCGCTGATACTCTTTGTGTTCCAAACCCCAGTTTTTTGCTCCCAGTGGACGCATTTTCGAGAACAAATAAGGCATTGCAGTAAATTCATTACATAGCGCGCCACCGCCAATTATTCCTTCATTATCGTGGTTGAAATCACTGATTGCCATGCATGCACCCGGACCAACGTCATCATAAACTTCATAATCCATTAAACCCACTGCCCCTGTATAGGCGTGTCCCTGTAAATTCCTGCCTACCCAGTCGTTGTTATTTCCAGCCCCGTTGGGAAAAAGTTTTGATTTCGAATTGAGAAGTAAACGGGCGGTTTCAACTGCAGCAGCAGCTACTACAACTATATCGGCAGTTTGGATTTGTCCTTTATTGTTTTCGTCGAAATATTTTACACCTGTAGCGCGGCCTTTTTCATCGAGCATTATTTCAGCAACCTGGCAATGAGTGCGTAATTCGCAGTTTCCTGATTTTATGGCAATTGGAATTACCGTATTATGTATTCCGCATTTCGCGTTAACAGGGCAGGCAAAACCTACACAACTGCGCATTCTGTAACATGCAGGGCGGCCATTGTTTCTAACCGAATTACGCAACATGGGTATTGAAAAAGGATGCAATCCCAATTTTTTTGAAGTATCATGCAGTAACTGACCCTCGCGGTTGTAAGTAAATGCCGGCATCGGATATGGTTTTTTTCGGGGAGCCATAAAAGGATTCGCATTGTGATCACCGGAAACCCCGATTTCCCATTCTGCCTTTTCATAAAAAGGTTCCAGGTCAAAATAATCAATTGGCCAGTCTTCCAAGGTTGAACCTTCAACATGTCCGTAAGTCGATTTCATTTTGAAATCCTTTTCCATAAACCGCCAGGCCATTGCACCGTAACTGACTGTTCCTGAGCCAACACATGCGGCATTGTTGCTGTAGCTTCCTTCGCTCGGCAAAACAATCCGGGTTGACCCATCGCTGTTTGCAACAACCCGTCGATGCCTGATATCATCTGGTCCAAAAGCGTTTCCCAAAACAGTAGTCCGCTGCGAAATCAATTCATCGTCATCGTGGTCGTCGTAAGTTGCCCAGCCTCCGCGTTCAAATAATACAACACTCAATCCGGCAACAGCTAACTCTTTGGCAACAATTCCACCTCCGGCGCCGGCGCCAACCACTATCGCATTTACATGTTTATTTTTCATAAATAAAAAGCTTTGAATTCATTAAACCGGAGCATTTGTTAATTCTTTCTCCTCCCCTTGGGGAGGCCGGGAGGGGCTGTTCTGTGCACATTTCGATTCGTAGCGGTTTTGGCCAATTACATGCGGATAATCAAGTTTCATCATTTTGTAACTGACATAATTTTTATTTCCACCATGTCGGGGAGATCCATAAAAACCTTGCATGGTATGGTCGAGCATCAACCTGAAAAAATCCCTTTGATTAACTTCTTTCCAAAATTCTTCAGGAAGTTCACCTTTTTCCATTTTTATCATAAATTCAGTTTGAACACCAAATTCAAGTTCATAAAATGCTTTTTGAAGAATATTGCTTGCTGAACTTTCGATTGCCGGAATACCTTTTTTATACATTTCCTGAAAACGTGTATAAGGACCGGTCAGCTGCTTGTCTATAAAATTGATAACATTTGCATCAGAAGCACCGGCATCTTTGTCACGGGGAATAATTTGTTCTGCAAATGCGATAACTGTTTTTGCTTCAGCCTCAGAAAAAAAGCGCCAAACAGAATCGTAACCCGAGCAAGCCGGAACAAACATAATACTTCCACAGGCTACACTTAACTGCCGGATAAATTCCCGTCGTGATGAATTCATAGGTTTTAGTTTTTTGGTTGATTCTCACAAATTTAATTTTTAGGAATTAAAATATTTCAGGATTAATCAATTTGGAATCATTCAATTTTAGTTGAAACCTTTTTTCGTTATTCAGGAATAGAATCTTTTTCTAATTTTAAAGAAATTTAGACCGATGTACAGATTTGTTATTTGTTTACTGATAATTGCCAACTCTGCTTTTGCTCAGCGAAAACCAAACATTCTTTGGGTTACCATTGAAGATACTTCACCTCAGTTTATAGGGTGTTACGGAAATTTGAATGCACGAACTCCGGTTATCGAAAAGCTTGCCGAAGAAGGTGTGCGCTTTACCAATGCCTTTTCAACCGGAACGGTTTGTTCTCCCAGTCGAACTGCTATAATTACGGGCGTAAAAACTTATAAATCCGGAACAGGAAATCACCGGAGTAAATACCCGATTCCTGATTTTATAAAAGGTTTTCCGTATTATTTGCAGCAGGAAGGATATTACACAAGCAACAATCAAAAAACCGATTACAATGTTGCAGGTGAAAAACAGTTTATTTATGAAGCCTGGAATGAAAGTTCAGGGAAAGCCGGCTGGTGGAATAGAAAACCCGGGCAACCGTTTTTCGCGGTTTTTAATTTCAACGAATCGCACCAATCGCGAACTATGACTGAAACTTACGATTGGTATGTAAAAAATGTTTACAACGATCTTTTGCCCGAAGAACGAATTGGAGATAACGATTTTGAAATGCCACCGTTTTATTTTGACAGTCCTGAAATGCGAAAGCAATTTGCACGTGTTTACAATTCGATAAAATTGACCGACAAAAGAATTGGGGAACTGCTGGCCAGGCTGGAAAAAGACAATCTGAAAGACAGTACAATAATTTTCTTTTTTGCCGACCATGGCGAAGGAATGCCACGTGGAAAAACCAACGGAATCAATTATGGGTATCGTGTGCCATTTATCATTTGGTTTCCTGAAATGTACAAACATTTGTCGCCATGGGGAGCTGCAGGTACTGTTACAGATGAACTTGTTGATTTTACCGATCTCGCTCCAACGATAATAAATATTGCCGAAGGAAAAATTCCGGATCACATGAAAGGCAGACCTTTGTTGGGCAAAAACCGGGCGAAACCTTTAGATTATTTGTATTTGTCTTCTGATCGGTCAGACAATGGAATCGATATGATTCGGACTGTAACCGATGGAAAATATATCTATTCACGGAATTTTATGCCTTTTATTCCTGAAGCCCGGTACATTCGTTATATGGAAATTGGTGAAATAAAACAACAAATGCGAAAGGATTTGGCTGAAAATAAACTCAATTCACTGCAAAAGAGTTTGTTTGAAGACCGTCCTGCCGAGTTTCTTTTCGATATTGAAAAAGATTTGTGGGAAACACGAAATCTAGCAAGTGAATCTGAATATAAAACCGTACTTGAAAGAATGCGAAATCAGTTAAAGGAAGAAATTCTAATGTCGCGCGATGTAATGTTCCTTCCTGAATATGAAATCAGTTTGATTTCGAATACATCAACTGCTTACGAATTTAGGCTCGACAATTTAGATTATCCACTTGAAGAAATTTTTGAAGCAGCATCTCTTTCAGGTTTCAGAGGAAAAGATGTAGCAGCGAAACAGGTTAAATTACTTTCAGGTTCAAATAAAATTATTCGTTACTGGGCAATTTTGGGTTTGCGTAGCCAAAATATCGACAATTTAAAACCATTTTCAGCAAGTATCGAAAAAGCGATGAACGATAATTATCCTCCGGTTGCGCTTACCGCATCAGCAATTACTTACGAAATGTTCGGCAACAAAACGGCTGAAGCTTACCTGAAAAAATTCTGTGCCGATAAAAACATGCATATTTCATTAATGGCAATCAACTACCTGCTTTACACTAAAAACAAAGAACCTTTTATCGAAACAATTCGGGTAGTGCATAAAATGAACGACAGAGATTACAATGTAAAAGCTGCCTGCATGGATTTTCTTGGTAGTTTGGGCCTGGTTCCCAACAATCCGGAGTACAGGGAATGAGTGAAAAAAAATTTTTTTTTTTTTTTTTTATTTTTTTTTTTTTTGGTTGGGTTTCTTTTTTTTTTTTTTTTTTTTTTTTAAAAGTTTTGATTTTAAAGGGGGGGTCTTTGGAAAGGGGGGGGGGTGGGGGGCGTGGGCCCGAAGTCGGCGGCCCCCTCGGTGGTTCCTTGGGGGTTTTTTTTTTGGGGGGGTGGGGTGGGGGGGTTTTAGAAAAAAAAAAGAAAACTTTTGGTTTTTTTTTTTTTTGGGGGGGTTGTTTTGGCTGGTTTAAAAAGGATTTTTTTGTTTTTTTTTTTTTTGTTTTTTTTTTTTTTTTTTTTTTTGGTTTTTTTTTTTTTTGGTTTTTTGGGGGGTTTGTTTTTTGGGGGGGGGGTTTTTTTGGAGGGGGTTTTTTTTTTTGGGTTTTTTTTTGGGGGGGGTTTTTTAAAGGGGTTTTGATTTTAAATGGAAAAAAAAATTTAAAATAGTTTTGTGTTGTTTTCTTTTTTATTTTTTCCCCCCCCTCCAATTTTTTTTGGGTTTTTTTAAAAAAAAAAAATTTTTTTTTGGGGGGGGGGGGGTTGTGGGTTGCTTCCTTTTTTTCGCCACTTTTTTGGTTTTTTTTTTTTTAGAGGTTTTTTAAATTAATTTTTTTTTGTTTAAAATTTTTTTTTTTTTGTTTTTTTTTCCCTCTAACCTTTTTTTTAAAAAAAAAACTTTTAATTTCCTAAAATCATTCTAATAGTCTTCTTTTTTTGTAACTTCCTGGCAAAAACTGAAAACAAGTTGAAATTTATTTCTTTGTAAAAAATGTAATTATGAAAACGGCAAATTACTGGATTACAAAACTCAATCTTGAAAAACATCCGGAAGGGTTTAAAGAGGTTTACCGATCAGGAGAAATGGTATCAGCGGAATGTTTATCCGGCAGTTTTAAAGGGGCCAGAAACATTTCAACTTCAATTTATTATTTACTTGAAGGAAGTGATTTTTCAGTTTTTCACAGGATTAAATCGGATGAAATCTGGCATTATTATACAGGAAATTCTTCAATTGAAATAATTACAATTAGAAAAGGAAAAATAGATATTCACAAGCTTGGAAATCAACCTGAAGAAGGTCATATTTTTCAGGTTGTTGTGCCCGCAGATACTTGGTTTGCAGCACGTCTTGCCGATAAAAAGGGATTTGCTTTTGTTGGATGCACCGTTTCTCCCGGTTTTCATTTTGATGATTTTGAACTTGCAGGAAAGGAATTACTTGATGAATTTCCTTTACTTGAAAATCAAATCAGGAGTTTAATTCGGATTTAGTAAAAAAGGTATTTATTATGAACGGTTTTGGCAGATTCCGATTCGCTGATTTATAATTTTGGATTCGAGTCCGCTGCTACTTTATTCCAGTCCAATCAACACCGAAACAAAATAATTCCTTGGATTTCCGGGATAATAATAACGGGGAAGATTATTGCCAATTGCAGGGGCATTTACCGCCAGCATTGAAGCGTAATGAATATCAAAAATGTTTTGAATGCCGGCTTTCAATTCAAATTTAAGTTTGTTTAATTTCCCATAAAATCTGGTTTCAAAATTGGTAATTCCGCTTGCGTCAGAATAAGCAGAATTGGCATCGTTTACAGGCATTTTACCTGCAAAGCGGTACCATAAATTAAGGTTGATATTTTTTGTCGGATTGAAATTGGCCAAAGCAAAAAAGGTGTTTTTTGTTGTTCCTGGAAGGTTATTTCCTGAGTAATCAACGTTTAAATCGGTAAAATCGGAAAAATGATAATTCGCAATTGTAGCATTTCCGGATATTGTAAGTGAAGGAAAATTTGATGGGTTTGTTACATTCCACTTTATTTCGGTTTCAAATCCTGGATGTAATGATTTTCCTGCATTTACCCCAACATATGCATCTTCGCCGGTTCGCCTTGCAACCAACAGGTTTTTAATGTAAATACGATAGTAACTGGCTGAAAACTGAACTCTGCCGTACAACTGCGAGCGAACACCTATTTCAGCATTCCATCCGGTTTCAGGTTTTATTTCAGAATTGATTTCGCCTGCAGGTAAAAGGGTTTCCTCAAATGTTGGTGTTGAAAATCCATGGCTTACATTTCCGAAAACCGAAAAATTCCGGCTCACTACAACATTTGCTCCCAATCGCGGAGAAATTGTCGGTTTATAATTCTGGTTTCCCGACTGGTCGCCGTTTTCAATAAATTTATCGGTATAATGAAACTGAGTGAGATTACCGTTTACACCTGCCGAAATAAATATTTTTTCATTAAAATTCGATTCGACCTGAAAAAACAGGTTTTCATACTGCCGCTGCTCTGTATTATCAGATTGCAAACCGGCACCGGCAGAATTTGAAATTGTGGACCAGTTATATTTTTCACGAAAAAACTCGATACCAGTTGACAGAATGAATTTACTTGATTCACCGATGATTGTTTTTTGTCCGTAAGCCCGCGATCCAAGATAATTTGATGATTCCTTCAGCCTGTTGAAAGGCCGCAATTCATCGGCATCGCGAAAACTGCCAAATACGGCAGCGGAAATTTTGTGGTTGTTGTCAGGCAAAAAATTCATTGAAACGCCAAACTGCCCGTTTGTATATTCTTCGTATCCCTGAATAGCGGCCCAATTTGAAGCTGCCTTTTCAGGTGTTTGCTGAAACGTTGGCAAATCGAGCGAACTTGGGATATTTGCACTCATTTTTGTGCCTTTTAGCAAAACCTGGATGTTTGTATTTGGCGAAAAAGTAAAGGTTGAATTGATGAGGATATTTGAGCGGTTTGTTTTATTGTTTTCGCGATAACCTTCGCTTTTTAAAATTGCACCTAAGGCAAAAATATCCAATTTGTCGCTTACAACTCCAGCCGACAAAATATTTTTAATCGTTCCGAAAGAGCCAATAATGGTTTGATTTTGGGCAAAATTTTGTGCAGCAGTTTTGGGGTGGAATAAAATAACACCTGCCAATCCTGCCCCGAACAAACTCGATGAAGGACCTTTTACTATTTCAACCCGTTTAATGGCAGTGTTTTCCAAATCTTCAAGCACGGTTTCTCCGTCGCCGGTTGTAAGCGGAATTTCGCCAAAATATGCCTTTATTTTATTCGTACCGTAAGGTGTTCGCGAGCCAATTCCACGAATGGTAAGGCGGTTTGTATTCATCGTTCCGGTTTGCATTAATAGTCCGGGCGCCTGGTTGAGCGCTTCAACCGTAGTAATTGAATTGCCCATTTCAAGTTGAAGTGTTGATAAAACATTGATTGGTGCAGGTGTGTTAAACAAATTGTATGGCGAACGAAAAGCACTTACTGTAACTTCATCAATTTTCCGTGACAGGGCAGTTGTATCTTTTTCGGTTGTAACTTTTTCCTGGCTTTTCCCCGTAAATTGAAAAAGCATCAGCAATAATAGTATGGACAGTTGTAAAAATTTCATGAAACTTATTTCTGTGTATAAATACTAAGATAAACCATTTTTGTTCAGAAAGACAGCGAAAATAAACCATTGTGGAAAATTAAAATCAATTTACCGGGCTTAATTCATATTTGGTTATTTTTGAATAAATTAACGAAAATGAAAAATCAGCCAATCTTATGAAAGAACTACTCGTTTTAGCATTGTTTTTTGTTTCGAAGATCGCTTTTTCGCAATCGCATCCCGAGCCGGTTACACTTCAGCCAGGCTCGAAAGCCATTGATTTTAACCTGAAAGGAATTGATGGAAAAATGTATTCACTTGCATCATTTAAAGATGCCAAAATACTTGTAATTATTTTTAGTGCTCCTCATTGCCCAACTGCTCAGGCGTATGAAGACCGCATCATAAAAATTCAAAACGATTATAAAAAGCAAGGTTTGCAAATTGTAATGATCAATCCCAATTCTGCAGAATCTGTTTGTTTGGAAGAAAGAGGTTACACTGATTTGGGTGATACATTTGAAGATATGCAAATCCGTGCAAAAGATAAAGGCTATAATTTCCCGTTCCTCGATGATGGAGAAACTGAAGAAACCTCAATTAAATATGGACCGGTTGCAACACCTCACGCCTTTGTTTTTGATAAAGAAAGGATTTTACATTATGTTGGAAGAATTGACAATTCAGAAAAAATAGGAACCGAAACCCAGCATGATTTGCGAAATGCAATTGAATCTGTTTTTGCCGGAAAAGAAGTGGCAGTGAAATCAACAAAAGTTTTTGGCTGTTCAATAAAATGGAAATGGAAAAATGACACCCGAAAAAAGCTGGACGCTGAATGGGTGAAAAAGGAGGTGCCACTTGAAACGCTTTCAATTTCGGCAATGAAGCTCTTATTAAAAAATGATTCGAAAAAGCTGCGTGTAATTAATGTTTGGGCTACCTGGTGCGGCCCGTGCGTTGCCGAATTCGGAGAATTGGTCGATACTTACCGCATGTTTATGGGTCGCGATTTTGAAATGTACACAATAAGTACCGACAAACTTGATAAAAAGGAGAAAGTAAAAGAATTCCTTCAAAAGAAAAATGCGGCAATAAACAACAACTACATTTTTGAGTCGGATAACAAATACGATTTAATTGAGAATTTCGACCCGGACTGGAGTGGAGAAATACCTTACACCATAATTGTGGAACCGGGCGGCAAAATAGTGTGGAGCAACTCGGGTGGTCTTGATTTTCTTGAATTTAGAAAAGCTATTGTTGAGCATCCGTTGATAGGGAGATATTTTTAGTTCAGGTTACAAAGTTTGAAATGAATATTTTTCAGAATAAAAATCAACAGATCAATAATTTGGTTGCATCAGCTCTTTCTGAAGTATTTGGGAAAGCCTGTATAATAAATGCTGAAAGTGCACTTGGGTGGTGGTGTATAAATAATGCATTAAAACTTGAAACCAATTGCGGTAATTTTTTCTGAAATGGAATAACAATTGTGCGCAGGATATTTTTATTCGGGAAGCTGAAAGTTTAAAGGAATTAAAAAAGGCAGCAGGAATTTTTAATCGTACCTGAAGTTTTTGCAGCAAAAATGGTTGATGAAACTCCTGGATTTTTGGTTCTTGAATATCTTGCCGGCAGTCGTTCTGATTCGCGAAATGACGAAAAACTTGGCAGGGGACTGGCAAATGTGCACAAGTTCAGTAACAGGGAATTCGGATTTTATGCAAACAATTATTGTGGCGCGACAGTACAAAACAATGAATGGAAAAAAAGCTGGCTTGAATTCTTTCGCGACAACCGTCTTCGTTTTCTGTTAAAATTGATTGGGAATAAAAGGCCACTTCCGGTAGAAGATCAAAAAATTTATGAAAAATTAATTGAGCGGGCCGAAGATTTAATTCCTGATGATTCGATTCCAGTATTAGTACATGGTGATTTATGGTCGGGTAATTACATGTTTACTGAAAAATGGTCCGGCAATTATTGACCCGGCTTCATATTATGCCGATCGTGAAATGGAATTTGCCATCATGACCATGTTTGGTGGGTTTTCGCAACGTTTTTACGATTCTTACAACGAAGTTTTTCCGTTGCCGTCTGATTGGATACAGAGAAACAGTTTTTATCAATTATACCATGTTTTAAATCATTATTATTTATTTGGCAGCTACAGACCTCAGGCATTGCAAATTGCGAAAAGCTATTTGTAGAAAGTTGAAGTCTGAAATTTCAATAATCAAATTTCAAAAGTCATAATATTCAAAAATTTCAAAACGTATTTGTTTTTAACAATCAGCGTAATCTGTAGTCAGTTATTTTTAAATTTACACAAAACCAAATCTGCTGATTAATGATCGTTCAAAAAGCAAAAGATATAAAGCCATTTATTGTAATGGAAGTTCTTGAAAAAGCTGCCGAAATGGAGAAAAGAGGTATTAATGTGATCCACCTTGAGGTAGGCGAGCCTGATTTCAATGTACCGGCCTGTGTTTCTGATGCGGTTGAAAATGCTTTTAAAGAGGGTCGCACCCATTATACCCATAGTTTGGGAGACCCGGAATTGCGCGAAGAAATCAGCAAACGCTATCATAACATTTATGGAGTAGAAGTTTCGCCCGACCAAATTATAGTTACTTCGGGCAGTTCGCCGGCAATACTTTTAACACTCGGCGTTTTGTGCGATGTTGGCGATGAAGTAATTATTTCAGACCCCGGTTATGCCTGTTATCAGAATTTTATCAGGTTTTTAAACGCCAAACCTGTAAAAATACCTGTTTTCGAAGAGGACGGTTTTCAATACAGGCCTGCCGAAATTCAAAAGCGGATTACTGCCAAAACAAAGGCAATCATGATTAACAGTCCAATGAATCCGACCGGCAATTTACTTTCTGCCGAAGTTATGCAAGAGTTGGTAAAGTTTAATGTACCTATAATTTCTGATGAAATTTATCACGGACTGGTTTATGAAGGGCGGGCACACTCAATTCTCGAATTTTCGGGAAACGCGTTTGTATTAAATGGATTTTCAAAATTATTTGCGATGACAGGGCTGCGTTTGGGTTATGTGGTTGCACCAAAACATTGCATACGTCCTATGCAAAAATTGCAGCAAAACCTTTTTATTTGTGCCGGTTCAACAGCTCAACGTGCAGGAATTGCAGCTTTGCAATCGGCCGGTAATGAAGTTGCAAAAATGAAAGAGGTTTATAATCAACGTAGAAAATATATGATAGAAAGACTCGTACAATTGGGGTTTGATATAAAAGTGCCACCAACCGGAGCGTTCTATGTTTTTGTAAATGTTAAGCATATTTCATACAACAGTTATAAACTGGCTTTTGATATTTTGGAAAAAGCACATGTTGGAGTAACACCAGGTGTTGATTTTGGTGAAAATGGCGAAGGATTTTTGCGGTTTTCGTATGCAAATTCGATTGAAAACATTAAAGAAGGACTGGACAGATTAGTAAAATATTTCGAATTATTAAAATAGCGTCTTTCGGTTTATTATTTATTCTGAATGGTTACTCACCAATTATTACTTTAACTGTAATAATTCATTCAAACTCAAAGTCGATGAAAAAAACTTTTTTTTCTGCTAAATATTTCCTGTAAGCAAATCTGCTTTTAAAATTTCAGTTTTTTACAAAAGTCTAGTCTAAACTTTCAAAAAAAAGCTAATTACAACATATGAAAAACTTTTCATAACGGCAACTTATTTTGAGCTTTAAGTTTCTGTTTAATAGCATATTAAAGTACGAAAACTATCTTTATTTTTGCAAGCGTTTAGATTAAAAAACAGGAAATAGAATTAGTCACTCAAAAAAAATTAAGTCATGAAAAAAACAGTTGTATTAGTATTGGTATTAATTTGTTTGGTTTTGGTTACAGGAAATGTATTTGCCACAGATTTCCGAAGCGAGTTTAAAGAATATAAAATTAAATCTGTAGATGATGTTTTTGTCGGAAAAAGTGTAAAGGCAATTTGGTCAATAAGTTACAGTAATGATGAAACACCGGTTACAGTTTTAAAAAGAAAAACTTTGGATGGAATTGAATATGTTGTTTATTCCAAATATTTCGAAGTTAGTTATTTGGCATCGGCAAAAGGCTTTGGTGCAAAAAAGATAAAAAGTTCAATGAGCAATGTTCCCCAAAAAATAAACAGGGCTGTAATAAATATGAAAGAACTTAAAAATCAGGAGATTTTAACACCAAATAAAGTTGAAGATGAACAGGCATTGGGTTTGATTGCCAGTTATTTGCCCTTTTTGTTGAATGAGGGTTACACCCATTTGTTAAATTAAAATTATTTGAAAAAGTATAAAATTAAAAGGATTGCAGCATGCTGTGATCCTTTTAATTTTATATACAGCCACACACAAATCCATCGGCTAAACTATCAAGCAATTCAAGTACTTTTTCCTTTTCCATTTTAGTACCTTTGCAATTAGTACAAACCGGCAAATTCACATCAAGGTTTAATTCAGAATTATCTTTGTACGTTTCTCTTTGGCAAACAAAACATTTTTTCGTAGTACTTTCCATAATAGATTAATTATCAGCAAAACTAATTAAAAATTGTTTTTTCGTCCTATTTAGAAATTTTATAAATTTAACCGTTCTGTTCTGTTTTGGTCAATATTTAACTATTTAAGTTGGGGCGATAATCTTTTTTTTTCTATGTTTGGTGTTTCAATTTTTTAGAGAAATTTAAGTTCGTTTAAATTAATTTAACTAACATGACCAGAATCAAATCATTCCTATTGTTTGCTATAACTTTGCTCTATGTTTACAGTTGCAAGCAAGATCCGGACATATACAAAAGACCCGATTGGTTAGCGGGCAAGGTTTATACACAAATTTTGGCTCAACCCGAACTCTCCACTTTTGCAAAGTGTATTGAACTAACCGGTTATGATCAAATATTGGATGTTTCGGGAAGTTACACAGTTTTTGCACCTTCAAATGAGGCTTTTACAGCATATTTTGCACAAAACACAAAGTATAATTCGGTTGAGTCAATCCCGATTCCTGAGTTGACTGAGATTGTAAAATACCACATTGTGCAAAATCCCTGGAGTAAAATACAACTTCGTACACTCGATGTTCGCGGATGGATTGATACTTTATCAACCGATAATAATAAACCTAGGGGTTTTAAACGCGAAACACTTTTATTAAATCCAAACAGGAAATATGGAATTGCCAGCAGCGGGATTGGTAGTGAATCGAAATTTGTGATTGTTGATACATTGCAAAGTAACAAATACAGAAGGGTAATTACCGATTCCCGGAAATATGTTCCAATATTTTATCAGGAATATTTTGACATTTACAAATTAAATAAAGGTGATTACGAATTTTATTTCAACAGGTCTTTTGATAGTCCCGGTGATATTTATTTTGCTGGTGCAAAATTGGTAAGCGATGAAATTTCAGCTGAAAATGGTTTTGTATATGTTATTGACAGGGTAGTTGAGCCACTTGAAAATGGTTCAGAAATTATTGCCAACATATCCGGTTCAAATCAATACACTGATTTCCTTGATGTCCTTAACCTTTTTCCGCATTTTGAATATAACCGTGAGAAAACCTTTTTGCAACCCGGTGCTAATCAGGGTTTGGCTGTTGATTCGCTGTTCGATTTAACATTCCCTACTTTGGCGTTTGATTTTAGTTCTGAAAGAACCAGTCCACCTGCCGGAACATACGGTTTGCCGTCAAATGTTACAATTCGTTATCATCATGGATTGATGGCACCTACTAACTCTGCTTTTCAGTCTTTTATCGATGAATATATTAAAATACCAAATGGCTGGGGCAGTTTTGCCGGTGCCCCCGAAAACATTAAAAGAATTGTTGCCAATACTTATATGTCGGTAAATACAATTTACCCAACTGATTTTCATGAGGGATTTTACAACGGAGAACTCGATATTGTTAAGCTGGATGAAGAGGATATAATTGAAAAGAAATTTGGGAGTAACAGCACATTTATTGGTTTAAATAAAGCTATTGTTCCCAGAGCATTTAAAAGTGTAACGGGACCGGTGTATTTGCAACGCGGTTACAGTAAAGTAATGAATGCAATTGAACAATCCGGACTTTTATCGGCATTGAAACGGCAAAATCAGGATTATATGTTTTTTGTTGAGAACGACGCAAATTCAGCTCAGGACTCTTCATTGATTTATTATCCTGCAACCAAAAGATTCGCTGCATTCCTTGTAGCTCCCGGCACATACCAACAGTATTTACTTAATTTGAATGAATTACGCACACTTTTATTAAATCAAATTGCAACTAGCAGAGCCAGGGGAGATGCTCGTAAGGAGTTTATTCCGAATCTTGCTGGAAACATTATAATTGTAAATAATGTTACAGGCGAAATTTCAGGAACAGGTGCAACGACGAAAGGGTACAGGGGTACTACCATTGAACCTGAATTTCCTGTTGTATTGAGCGATGCTACCGATAATGGTGTAACTTATGATGTTCAAAACTGGTTTAGTTTTGCGAGTCCAACATTGTTCAGCAAAATATCTACAGATTATCCTAAATTCCATGCTTTGCTCAGAAAAGCAGGACTCACAAATGAAAAGGAGTATAAATACACATTTGTAACTGATAATGAGTTTTACACAGTTTTTATTCCCAGTGATCAGGCACTTGATGATGCCGGTGCCAATGCCTTATCAATACCTGATTTGAAAAAGCTGCTTCAATTTCATTTTGTTCAGGGAGATATGATTTTTACAGATGGTAAAAAACAACAAGGATATTATGAAACCTCAAGAATAGATGAAAAATCAACCCAATATACAACCGTTTTTACATCATTTTATATCAAACCCGGTATTGATATTATCGATATTCCGGGGAAGGATGGAAGCAATTACGTGGAAATCGAAGAAGCGGATAAAACAACGAATATATTAGCTGGAGTGAACAAAGGAACCGGACAGGAAGTGTTTCCGGTACTATATAATAATGGTGTTATTCATCAGATAGATAAAGTTTTAAAGGTTGAAGAATTGGACATCAGATAATTGTAAAGATCAATTTTCAAAAAAAAAATTAAACCAAAGGTTTGTGAATAAGATGAAACGAGCACAGCATAATTTAGCACATAAAAGGGTATTTTTAAGCGAGTTACATCGAATACCAATGAAAATATTCAATTTCAATGAGATGAAAAAAATCAAATCGGCTATAATTCTAATCATTGCACTATTTAACCTTACTACAGTTTTTGCACAGGAAAAAATTATTTTAAGAGGACGTGTTATCGATGGAATGGATAAATCTACGGTAATTGGTGCCAACGTTGTGGAATATGACAAGGACAATCGTGTTATCAATGGTACAATTACTAATGTTAACGGCGACTTTGTGTTAACGTTGAAAGATCCGGCAAACATTGTTAAGGTTAGCGTTATCGGGTACAAAGCACAGGAAATAAAAGTAGATCCTACAAAATCGATAATGGTTGAACTGCAATCGGACGATGTTGCCATTGGCGAGGTAAAAGTTGTTGCTGAAGCCAGAACTACGAGCGGGTTGACAAATATTGCCGAACGTGATAAAGCCGGGGCTAGTGTGAAAATCGATTTGATGGACATGCAGGATGCAGGTATTACTTCTGCTGCCGATGCATTACAGGGAAAAATCAGCGGACTCGATATTATAAGTTCTTCCGGTGACCCTGGTTCCGGTTCACAATTGGTAATCCGTGGATTAAGTTCAATGGGTAACAACCAGCCTTTAATTGTGATTGACGGGGTGCCGCAGTTTAAAATCGAAAAAGGAAGTATTGACTTAACTTCTGCCGACAGTGAAGATATAAGTAACCTCATTAACATAGCACTTCAGGATATTAAGTCAATTGAAGTATTAAAAGATGCTGCGTCGACTGCTATTTATGGTTCACGCGGCGCCGATGGAGTTTTGCTGATTGAAACCCACAAAGGTAGAATGGGGAAAGTACAGTTCGATTTTCAGTACAAAAACAATTACAGCATTCAACCACCTGCAATTCCAATGTTAAGCGGCGATGAATATATTATGTTACAGCTGGAAGAGTGGCACAATGCCTATGGCGTTTTTAACATGGATAAAGAAATTGCCTATGACAGGGATTACGAACAATTCCATAACTATTCTGCCAATACCGATTGGTTAAAAGAAATTACCCAAAACGGAACATCAAATGATTATTATTTCAACGTTTCGGGTGGAGGTGAGAAAACAAGGTATTTTACATCTTTTGGATATTTAGACGAAGGTGGAACAACCATAAATACAGGTTACAGCAGGTTCTCTTCACGTATTAACCTCGATTATTTCCTTTCAAGAAATTTACTTTTCCAGGTGAAATTTAATTATACATCGAGCTTAACTGAAAAAATCTTGAATTGAGGGGAAGTCACTGGCAAGCTCGTAATATAAGGGAAATGGCTTACATCAAATCTCCAAACATGAGTGTTTATGAATATGATGCCAATGGAAATCCAACAGGTGAATATTTTACTCCAATTCGTAGTTACCAGGGCGATGGTGTAACCTATTTTAACCCTGTTGCAGTTGCAAACTTAGGTGCAGGGACGAAAATTTCAGCAAACTTGAAAATACTTTTATGTTGCAGTATCGTGTAAACGACTGGATTACATTGCGCGAAACCATCTCATTTCAATATGCCGGCACAAAAGAAAAACGGTTTTTGCCCTATAACGCAATTGGCGCCGACTGGTTAGACTGGCAAATAAACAAGGCAGAAGAAGGGAACAGCTTAAATCAGAGTATTCAAACCGAAACACAACTTTCTTTTGGTTCGCCGTTTAAAAATAAAAACCATGAATTATCGGGCGCAATAACCTGGCAAACAGATAAATCGGGTTACGAATGGATGAATATCCAAAGTAATAAAATACCAAGTACAGATATTCAGGATCCAGCAATCGATGCGGCGATTAACTGGATAGGTACAGGTTCAGGAGAGAACAGGCTTGTGAGTGGAAAGGCAAACGTCAATTACAAATTTCTGGATAAGTACATGATTCAGGGGAATTTAAGCGAGGATGCCCACTCTTCGTTTGGTAACAATAATCGTTGGGGTACATTTTATGGCTTGTTTGTGGGATGGAGGTTTTCGAGCGAGCCTTTTATGAAATCAATTACTTGGCTTGGCGAAAGTATGATACGCGCAAGTTATGGCGTTTCAGGTCGTCAGCCAAGTGATGTTTATGCACGTTTTGCAACTTATGAATCAACAGGTAAAGGCGCATATATATTAAATCCTGCAATTGCACCAACAAGTATCCAGTTGAATAACCTGCGTTGGGAAACAATTTCTTCGTGGGATATTGGTGGTGAACTGAGTTTATTTAATGACAGGTTATATATTGAAGGAGATATATATAATAAGGTTTCAACCGATATACTGTTTGATAAATACAAAATTCCGTTTAGCTCAGGTTATGCCGAACTTAAATTCTTAAATGCGGGTGAAATGACAAATTACGGATGGGAGTTAATGGCTGATGGAAAAGCTTTTAAGACGAAAGATTGGTTGTTGTCGTTTAATTTGAACGTTTCGCAAAATATAAACTCTTTTAGCAAACTGCCCGAAAACTTTAATACTGAGCGTTCTGTATCTATTGGAAATCAGGAATATCCAAGACGTGTTGTGGAGGGTGAGCCAATTGGTTCATTCTTTGGTTTCCGTTATCTTGGCGTTTATGCCAGCGATGAAGATGTAATTGCAAGGGATGCCGAAGGTAATACATTATATGATGCCGAAGGAAAAGTAGTACCGATGAAATACACGGATACGTATGTTTTTAAAGGTGGCGACCCTATTTATGAAGACATAAATAAAGATGGTAAAATCGATATTAACGATGTGGTTTATATTGGTGACTCAAACCCAAATTTTATAGGTGGTTTTGGTACAACCTTAAAATATAAAAACTGGGATTTTTCAATGTCTTTCCATTACAGACTTGGTTTCGACATTATCAACGGAATTGCAATGCAAACCCAGGGTATGAACAACAAGGACAATCAAAGCAAAGCTGTACTTAATCGCTGGCGGGTTCAGGGACAGCAGGAAGAAGGGCTATTGCCAAGAGCTTATATGTACCACCCTGCCAATAACTTAGGTTCCGATCGTTATGTTGAAAAGGGAGATTATATGCGCTTGAACAACATAAAATTGTCATACATGCTTAGCAATGCAATGTGCCAAAAACTTGGTGTCCGCAAAGCCAACATTGCAGTTAGTGCACGTAAACTTTATACCTGGACAGGCTATTCGGGACAGGATCCTGAAATAGGACAGGAAGCAAGCGACCCATTTTGGATAGGTGTGGATTATGCACGCACACCTCCGCCCAAAGTAATAACATTTAGTATTGGAATTGGATTTTAAAAAAGCAAGTAAGATGAGAAAGAAAATAAAATACTTAATGGTTGTTTTGATAATTTTTACACAATTATCTTGTAGTGACTGGTTGGAATTAATCCCTCCCGGAGGATTAATCAGGGAAGAATTCTGGAAAACAAGAGCCGATGTGGATGCAGTTTTAATGGCTGCTTACAGTGATTTTTCGTCAATGGACCGTAACTTATTTTTATATGGAGAACTAAGGGGCGACATGTTTCAAGCCGGTCCAAGCATTGGAGGGGATGAAAGAAAGATAATGGAGAACAATATTTATCCTGACAATGGTTTTACAAACTGGCAGAATTTTTATAAGGTTATTAACTACTGCAACGAAGTAATTGTTAACGCACCGGAAGTGCAGAAGATAGACAACACATTTACCGATTATCAGATGCAGGGATTGATGTCGGAAGCATATTTTGCGCAGCCTCGCCTACTTTTATCTTGTCCGAATCTACAATCAGGTTCCGTTGGTTTTAGAACCAAGCGAATCGGATGACACTGATTTTTATGTTAAAAAAGAAACGGAAGAAACAGTATTGAATCAGATTGTTAAAGACCTTGAAGCAAACAGGGCATTTGCACCATCAGAAAGTTTTAAAACCTTAAAAGAAAATAAAGGAAGGGCATCAAAAGCTGCTTTCGATGCATTGTTGGCTGATATAGCACTTTGGAGGTTTGATTACGATAATGTAATAAAATATGTAAGCCAGATTGAGTTCACTCAAAAATTTGTGTTAATGCCAAGCGGAAGGTGGTTTGAACTTTTTTATCCGGGGAATTCATTGGAAAGTATTATGGAATTTCAGTTCGATGGAAATATGCAACAACGAAATGCCACTTACGATTTAACAAGCCGAAACAGCAATCAAATTAAACCAAGTCAAAAGCAATGGAAATGTTTAGTTTTGAATTTGCCAGTGAGTTGGTTCGGGGCGAAGATGCAGCAATAAGAAAATATGGCGAAGATGATTTTATTATTTGGAAATATGTGGGTCAGGCTCCTGACGGGCAATCGGCAAGATCAGGTTCACAGCAATATAGTTGCAATTGGATACTTTATCGGTTCGCCGATGTTTTACTTATGAAAGCTGAAGCACTTTCTCAAAAAGGAGATTATTTATCAGCATATAATATTATTAATCAAATACGCGACAGGGCAGGAGTTGGGCCCCTTAGTATTGCAAACTCACCAACAGCTTACGAAGATGCAATTCTTGAAGAACGGGCCCTTGAACTTTCATTTGAAGGTAAACGCTGGTTCGACCTGCTCCGGATGGGCCGGCGCAATAATTATGCACGAAAAAGTAAGTTGATTGATATTATTGTCAGCAACGTACCATCAACCCAGAAAAGGATACTTGCAACGAAACTTACTAATCCGAATGGGTGGTATTTGCCAATCAGCAAAGATGAAATTGAACGGAATAAAAATCTGACGCAAAACCCATACTATGATTTCTAATTTTAAAAAAGTGGCAGTTTTTATCGAAAAATAAAACGAAATAAAATGAAAAAAATATTATATATACTATATTTAATTGCGGTTGCGCTTTCCGTTAATTCATGCAAGGAACCTGAGAGAGTTGCCGGTTTTGAAGATGCCGAACAATATACAATTTATGACTATATCGTTGAGAACAAGGATCAGTTTTCTGATTTTCTGGCTATCCTCGAAGTTGGAGGAATTGATAAAACTCTAAGCTCATATAATCCTAACGGTAATGGCTACACACTGTTTCTGCCAAGCAATAAAGCAATTGATAATTTTATTAAGAAAACGGAAGGGATTTCTTCGATGAATGATATTCTTAATAACCCCGAATTTGCTGCTGCCTTTGGCCGGTATCATGTTCTTAATATGATGGCACATACGCAGGATTTTCCATTTGGAGCATTTCCTGAACCTACTTTGTCTGAAGATTATCTGACGGTAAGTTTTATTATTCAGCCCGATACTTCTTATTACAAAATAAATAACCAGGCCGGAATAACAATGCCTAACATTGAAGTTTCAAACGGGTATATCCACGAAATTGAAACTGCGCTTGAACCCATTACATTTACAAGTTACGGCTGGTTGGTGCAAAATTCGGGTTACTCAATTTTTAAAGGTGCACTTGAATTAACAGGAACCAAAAGTCTTGTTGATTTTAATGTGAAGGATTTTGAAAATATATCACCAATTACAATGTTGGTTGAATCTGATGAAGTTTATAATCAAAACGGGATTTTTAGTGTCGAAGATTTGGCAAAAAATATCAGTCCTGATGATGCAAACTATACAAGTGTTACCAACCCGCTTTACAATTACTGTGTTTATCACGTATTAACAGGAGGCCGATATATCAACGATTTTGAAGGTGTTGTAACCAATTATACTACTTTGTCTGAAATACCTTTAAATATAAATGGTCTTGGAAATGATCTGTTAATTAACGAAGGTAAGCAGGTTTTTGATACAATTATTGCAGGAGTTGATACAACAATTATCGATTATATCGGATTTTTGTACGACGAAAGCAACATCACCACACAAAGCGGTTCAATACATATGATTGACCGGATGATGAAGCAGGTACTGCCATCACGGGCAATTGTAACTTTCGAGTTTTGGGAAGAACCACAAATTACAGATTACAGGAGAGAAATAGGATCATATTTAATTGAAGAAGAAACACTTAACTTTATTGAATGGGAAGGCGCTGATCTTTATTTTACTGAAAGAGGCGATGAACAAACATCAGCCTGGGGAAACGACTATCTCGACATAACCGGCGATTTTAAAATATCCTATGTTATTCCCAAAATTGTTCAGGGAAAATATATGGTTTTTCTTGGTGCCGAAAGATACAATTCGGCAAACGCCCTTGTTGAAGTATATATTGATGGAAAAAAAGTAAGCAGTTTGGTTGACCTGTCGCAAGGTGGATCTGCGAATAGTCCATTCCAAAAAATAGAACTTGGAACTATTGACTTTATAAAATATGAATCTCATAAAGTGGAAGTTATTCCATTAATTCCAGGAAGGTTTTTGTGGGATTACATTCGTTTTGAACCAATTTAAAAAGCACAAAAAAAAAGCAAAGATGAAGATCAGGATAGGAATATTATTTTTAGGGTTAATAATAATTGGTGCTGCCGGTTGTACAAAACAGTGGGATGAGCATTACAACACTTACCCGGAAACCGTAGATGAAAATGTGTGGGATGTTATACAAAGTGACCCGCAGTTTTCAAGTTTTGTTGAAATTGTAAAGACAGCTAAAATGGATACACTTTTTCTGTCGGACATTTCGTACACAATTTTTGCACCTACAAATGAAGCTGTCGCAGCTTTTAGGGGTGTAAAAGAATTTGACAATGTGATACTTGCATACCATTTTAGCTCGCATTTTATCAATACAAGCAGTATTGAGGGGAAACGTCAGATTCAAACACTGACAGAGAAATTTGCACTTTTCGAAAGAAACGGTAACGAGGTAAAAATTGATGATATAAAAGTGCTTTCTGAAAGCCCGCTATACAGAAATGGCAAGTTTTTTACAATGGGCCAGGTTGTTGAGCCAAATCCGAATTTATATGAATATTACCAGTTTACAAATCCGGTTTTAAGCAAGTACATTGATACACAGGATACAATCATCCTCGACAAGGAAAAAAGTAAACCACTTGGATTTGATGAAGAAGGAAATACAGTTTATGATACTGTATCGATAATTGCAAATAAATTCGAGATGAAATATTTCCCTGTAAAACATGAGTTCAGAAATATTGCCACAACAATTGTATTTCCAAAGGAAGAAGATTACCGGGAAGCGCTAAATGTTATGGCGCAATCTCTTGGTGGTGATTACAATGATTATAATGACATTCCGATTGACTGGCAGGAAGAAATTTTAATTCCCCATATCTTATATCAGGGAGTTTTCCTGAATCGTATTGAGCCTGAAGAATTTATTTGGAAATCACCAAAAGACACTTTGAAAATGTTAAATGTACTCGGTGATAGTGTTGTAATTAATTATGTTCCGAAAGATAAAGCTTTGTGTAGTAATGGTTATGCATATAATTACGAAAGCTATATGATACCGGATTCACTCTATAACGGAGGTACAAAATTCGAGGGTGAATCCTTGGTGAATCCAACCGGCTTAAACAAATACAGCTGGAACGATAGTGTTTTAGCAAAAAGTGATATCTCTTTAGTACCAACACAGGAATTAATTCAGGGTGCATCCAATGACTCAATAATCAGGGTAAATTTCCCTAAAGGTTACGCAGGCAAATTTTCACTTGAATTTAAAAGCCCAAAACTGTTCCCAAGGAAGTATGTAATGGCAATCAGCACACACATGGACATTGGTGGAGTTTATGATATATATGTAAACGATGAATTGGTAAAAACTTTCGACTATTATGCATACGTGCAGGGGCGCGGCGTAATTTTCAGTGTGACCGGGGATAGATATGTTCCGCGCGGGCGATTTAATAAGTTTGATATGTATGTGAACAATATCGAAGAATATGGCAGTGCTAAAATCAGGTTGGAATATAAAGCCCCTGGATTTGTAGCCAGTAATGGGTTGGTTATTGACTTTATTGAATTTATTCCTGTAACCGAGTAATTAAAGTGAAGGATATGTTTTTATTTAGTAAATCAGGCAAAACAGTGCCCTTTTTTGACAGACAAATCATAACTGTTGGAAATGCACAAAAAATGCAAACAAGTATTATAATGGATAATAAATGCTTAATAGGGAATTTTAAAAAGATAGCCGTTGTTACGGTAATGCTGATTTTTTGTATTTCAACAGTATTTGCTCAGGATACACTGCTTGTTAAAGGAACAGTTGTGAACGGTTCGAACAAACCTGTATCAAATGTTTCGGTTGGAATTGAAGGTTCGTTTGAACTTCCTGTAGTTACCAACGAAGCAGGGGAATTCACAGTAGTTGCATTGACTGGAAATGAATGGCTTAATGTTTCGCCTTCTGAAGGATATAAAAAGAAAAGAATTTTTCTGAATAACAGAACCGAACTAAAAGTATATCTCACTGCAAATAGCATTGAATCGGGAGATGATGAAATAAATGTGTTATCACAAAGTATTCTCAAACGTGATATGATTGCATCGTATTCAACTATCAATGCAAATTCGATAAAAGAAACACCGGTATTATCGGTCAACCAGTTTTTCCAGGGAAGAGTTTCTGGAATGAATGTTGTAAACCGTTCAGGCGATCCCGGCAGTGGTGCAGTATCTTTTTTAAGGGGAGTTAACTCGATAAACTCTTCAAACAGTCCACTTTATATTGTTGACGGAATTCCGGTTATGCCAACAAATATTTTTGGTTCAAATCTGGATGGTTATGAATACAATACTTTGTTAAGTGTTAATCCGCTTGATATCTCTAAAACAACAATTGTAAAAGATCCTTTAATTACTGCAGCTTATGGCTCAAAAGCTTCAAATGGTTTGGTAATTGTAGAAACATTAGACCCTAGTGCTACTCAAACCGTTGTTGAACTTGATTTAAGAAGTGGATATTCTCTTGCACCCTCAAATCAAATTCCACAAATGGATGCAGGACAACATAAAACGTTAATTAGCGAGTTACTTTTTTCATCAGGTAAAGCCGAAGAGCAAATTATCGAAGAATATCCAAACTTATTTCTTACACCTGAAGATGACAGGTATATTGATTATCAGCATAACACCAAATGGCAGGACCTTATATTTTCAAACGCAGCTTTTACAAATATTAATGTTAAAGTAAAAGGTGGTGACGAAATTGCACGATATGGTCTTTCTTTTGGATATATGAATAGTGACGGGATTGTTAAAAGTACAGGTTATGACGGTTATAACTTAAGGTTTGTCAGTTTACTCAACATTTTTACCTGGCTAAAAATGAATGCATCTGTATCACTTAGTTACAATAATTCGAATCTTAAAGAATCAGCACGTGTTTCTCAAACAAGTCCGTTGTACAGCGCGTTGGCTAAATCTCCCTTATTAAATCCTTATCAATATGATGATGAAGGTCAGGAATTAACTGCACTGACAAATGTTGACGAACTTGGGATTAGTAATCCTCAGGCTATTATTGATAATTACGAGGCTACAAGCAATAATTTTAATTTTATATCAACCTTGGGTTTTGCTGCCGATTTAAAAGAAAACCTTGTTTTGAATTCAAACTTTGGTATCACCTACAACGTGTTGAAAGAGCAAATTTTTATGCCAAATAAAGGTATGGAAAGGTATTACAACAGTGAAGCAATTAACGTTTCAAAAGCAACTAGCAATACTTTAAATTCATTTTACAACAATACATATTTAAAATTCAATAAGAAATATGGTAAAAACCATGTTTTCACATCCAATACGGGATTCAATGTTTACACAAACAAATTTGAATTGGATTGGGGACTTACAAAAAATGCACACGAAAACGATGAGTACCGTATGATACAGGACGGACAAAATAGTTTACGTGAAATTGGCGGGGCAAACAGGTCATGGAATTGGCTGTCGTTTTACGAAAATGTAACATACGGATATAAAGACAAATATTTGGCATCGGCAACAGTTACACTTGATGGTTCTTCACGTGTAGGTGATAATGCTGCCAATACAATGAAAATTGCGGAAGTGCCGTTTGGTTTGTTTTATTCATTCGGAGGTGCATGGAGAATTTCAAATGAATCGTTTCTGAAAAACAAACCTAAACTTGAAGAATTGAAACTGAGACTATCGTATGGCATTTCGGGAAATGACGATATTGGTGAATCAAATGCAACCAATTACTACAATGCTGTTAAATTCCGCGAAACTTCAGGTTTAATTCCAGGTGTTTTGCTAAATGATGAACTTACTTATGAAACTGTATCACAATTAAACGGAGGAATAGATATTTCTCTGTTTGGAAATAAAGTTCAGGCAAGTATTGATTTGTATCAGTCAACCATTGACAATATGTTGATTTATGCACCTGTAGAAGCATATTTCGGATTTAACTTAAGACCCGAAAATGGAGGAAAGATGCAAAATAAGGGTATTGATTTGAGCGTATTTCTAAGGGTTGTTGACAAGCCTAAATTTAAATGGGATGTTCAGGCTTCATTTACAAAAGTAAAAAATGAAATACTCGAAATTAAAGGAGAACAATTAATTACAAATCTAAGGGTTGCACAAATCGTTAATATGCCGGGTGAACAGGCAAACAGCTTTTATGGATATATTTTCGACGGGGTTTACAAAACTGCTGACGAAGCTATAAATGCTGGGGTAGTAAACGACAGACATTTAAAATACGAAGCGGGTGATGCAAAATTTAGAGATATTTCGGGTCCAAATGGTCAGCCGGATGGTGTAATCAACAATTACGATAAAACAATTATTGGTTCTTCAATGCCTGAGCATTTTGGTGGAATTGGTAATACTTTCACTTATAAACGCTGGGCGTTAAATGCTTTTGTTCAATATACTTCGGGTAACGAGGTTTTTAACTTTTTAAGGTACACAAACGAAAATATGGTTGGCCTCGGTAATCAAAGTACTAAAGTACTCGACCGCTGGCAATATGAAGGTCAGCAAACTGAGGTGCCACGGGCATTATACGGAGATATTATCGGTAACTCTGATTTTTCAACACGTTGGATTGAAGATGGATCCTATTTAAGGCTTAAAAATGTATCATTAAGCTACTCAATTCCCGGCGAGTTTTTGGCTTTCAAAAATGCACAGTTTTATATTTCAGGAACAAATTTATTGACTCTTACAAATTATTTAGGATATGATCCTGAATTTGCTTTCTCCAGTTCACATGTTAACCAGGGAATTGATTATGGTTTAACACCACAGGCCCGTCAGTTTGTTATTGGAATAAAATTAGGTTTATAATATTTTGATTGATATGAAAAATTATAATAAATACACAGCAATCATCGGAATCTTCCTGTTATCGGTGATTTTATTTTCTTCTTGCAAGGATTTCCTGAATCCCGACCAGGAGATTAATATAACAAAGGATAAATTATATGACGATTGGTATGAATACAGATCTATCGCAATGGGAATGTACGCCATTCAGGCAGATCTTGTGGAACAACTTGTAATTCTTGGAGAGTTGCGCGGTGACCTGATGAAAACCACGGAAAATGCCGATGCTGATATGGTGGAAATATACAACTTCAATGGTTCAAAGGAGAATAAGTATGCGCAGCCTACAAATGTCTTTAAACTGATAACTGCCGCTAACAGTTTTATTACAGTGCTAAAAACCGAACATCCTGAGGTACTTGATGCAAAAAGTGTTATTACCAATTACGATAAATTATATGGAGAAGCGCTGTGTATGCGGGCCTGGGCCTATTTTAATGCAGTCAGGATTTATGGTAAAGTTCCTTTTCTCCCTGAGTCATTAACTTCAATTGATGAGGTTAACAACTTCCTGAATACTTCCGGTACTTATATCGATAGTGTACAAATTATTTACGGAGTAGATGGTTATACAAATGATACATTAAAAAATGTCTCGATACAACTTGAGAAACAATACTATGACCAGGATTTAATTATCGATTACTTTACAAATGAACTGGAACATAATGTGAAATCGGTTGGTGTTAATCATTTTATCGAAAACAATGACCAAACCTGGGAGGTTACAGTTTGGAATGCTTATGCATATCATACTTTGCTTGGCTTAATGTATTTGACAAACGGAGACCTTGCAAAAGCTGCAAATCATTTTGAGTTTGTAACTAAAACCAATTCCGATAATTACAGGTATCAGCTTGATGGTAGTTTTGGTTTAAATAACTGGAGGAATATATTCACAAATATTGACTTAAGGGAACATATTTATACTGTTTGGTTTAATAAATCCTATTTCCAGCAAAATCAGTTTCAGGAGTTTTTTGAACCAATAAAACCCAATAAATATATGTTGAAACCTACAAGGAGCGCTATTTTGAATTGGGAAACAACCTGGGACGATTATCGTTTGCAGGTAAACAACACCCAACCCTGGACTACAAGGACAGTGTGGAAAGGTATGCCGGGCGATTTTTACCGGGGTTATGGAGCTTCATATGCTTATGTGCAAAATGGTGTTCCTGTTTCACAAGGCAATGTTTTTGCAATGTTATGGCTTAAATCAGAAAACGATTACCGCACTGCATCATTGTTGATTGAAGATGCTGACACTATTATTTATAAATATTCTATCAATAAAGGATTGTTCGACAAAGATGCCAACTTTATTGTTTACCGTGCGGCGGGAGTACATCTGTGGTTGGCAGAATTATATGTTTGGTGGAAATTTGAACAAAATGGAATTGTAAGGGAATTTACTTCAAACGCAGTTAACATGTTAAACGACGGTTCAAATTATGATGTAAACAGCACACGCGAGCAAAAAGGTGTTAGAGGAAGGGTTGGTTTTGGAGGCGCAACCGACGGTATCAGACCGGGAAACATTAACTATACACGCCATCCGTTTACTAACGAAGTTACAGGTTATATTGATGTTACCGGTAATTTCAAAGGTTTACAATTATACCTGGAAGATGCAATTGTTGATGAACGCGCAAGGGAACTTGCATTCGAAGGTGAGCGTTTTTACGATTTGATAAGGGTTGCCAATAGAAGAAATGATCCATCATTTCTCGCTAAAAAGGTCTCAGAGAAATTCCCTGAAGGTCAGCGCGAGCAAATGTACACCTACCTGATGAATCCGGAAAACTGGTATATTCACTATTTTGAATAGCAAATATTATTTCTGAAAAAAATGGCTGTCAATTTTTACAAATGACAGCCATTTTTTTTACTCTTTTTCAGTTGGACTACATGGGAATGTTACGAGTTTTATAATAGAAATGGATAAAACCAAACTTTCAATAACTTACACATTATATCGCAACAATAAATCTATCACGAAAGCTTTCTAAAAGTGATTTGTTCGTTTACCTGGTTTTCGGAATTAACACAACTATAAATTTCAATTTAAAAAACAAGAGTGTTTAAAGACTGTGTTGGTAGTTCAACTTGAACTTTTCCGTTGTTACTTGATAATTTAATACTGTTTTCCTTCCAGTTGTCTTTTTCAGTGGTAGTTACCGATTTTGAAAGTTTACCTGTAATCCCATTAATTTCAATACTTACATTTTTATTTTTCAGATTGATGATTTGAATTACATTCTTTCCATCGCTGTTTATTCCGCAAATTGAGAGTATTTCAGGATCGGAACTTATTGAATGAATTATTTGTGTTCCCGAGTTTAGAAAGTCGGTATAATGACGTGTAACATAGTATGATGGGTATTTTGTTTTTAAATCAGGCGATATAATTTCATAATTATTCTGCCATGTCCAGTACATGGAAACTTCAACCTCAGCATATTTAAAAATACGGTACGAAATTTTTGCAAAACGGAATGCATAATCCCAGCTTTCATTCATTCCTTTTATTTTCCAGGCCATCGCATCAAATCCAAGTTCATCGCACCAAACGGGCTTTTCCCAGGCTTTTGCAAAACCGGCAATTCGCTCAAATTCGCTGTCAGGCATTTTTTCAGCCCACCAGCTGTGAAAACAAAGTGGTCCCAAATATTTCCAGATAGTTGAATCAGCAGCTATCATTGTAGCAAATTCAACAGTTCCCATAGGTTGTGCTGTGTCTGCCCATAAAAACCTGGTTTTCAGTCCGGCTTTTGTAAATCTTTCGCCTGCCTTTTTGAAAAATGCAATGGTTTCTTCAGGAGAGAAAATAACCTGGTAACCACCATCCGATTCATTAAACGAAAAATAGTCCACTTCAACACCATATTTGTTTTTTGCTGTCAATAAAAACGCCTCGATTTGATCAATCAATTCATCATATTTATCAGGTTTTATGCGGCGTTGCGATTCTTTTTCAGGGTTGGAGACCAATTCGTCGGCAACCCGCCAAACTGATACAGTAAAGTTTGAAACCCCAAATTCGGTTTTCATTCGTTTCATACTTTCCAGCAAAGAAATAACTGTTGGCTGCTCAACAATTTTACTGCCTTTATATGCTGAATAATCTATTCTTCGAAATTCAAGTGGCAAGGCAACACGGACATGGCTCGGTTTGAAATCTTTTAAAGTTGTTTCTCCAATTGCATCCCAAGCGTGATCTGTATAATTCGCCTGACAATAGTTTCCTCCAATCGATTCGATCTTCTGTTTCAGGATCTCAGGATAAACCTGCACTTTTACCGTTTGGGAAAAACAAGTTTGGAAAGTTAAAGCAAGGGATAAAATAATAATTAATGGTTTTCTCATTGGTTTTGGTTTTTATCAGATTATTCAATTTCTATATTTTCACAAAGCGCTGAAATATATGGTTTTGTTGCGAATTAAGTTTCAGTAAATATAAGCCTGAGGGAATTCCTTCGACATTAATAGATAATACGGCATGTTGTTTTGGATAAAATATTCTTAAAATAGTTCCCTGTAAATTAAGAATCTCAACGGTTCCGCCTGCAAAACCGGTTGGTATTTTAACGTTTAGTGTTTCTGAAGCCGGATTTGGCCATAAACTGATTTTATTCAATTCATGAATTTCTTTGGTAGATGTAGGATAAGGTTCAATATTTAAAGTAACTGTTGTGTCACCGTTTAAATTCAACATTCCCGATAAATCATTGTAACCACTTTTAAATATAAAATAATTGTATGAAGTGTTTATATCCAGGTTTTTAAAAAGCGCAATACCCAGGCTTGTCGAAATCAAAGTATCAGTTTCCAGTATAACCGTGGCATTGTTAACCGGTGTGTTTGTTCCTTCAACCAATTTGAATTTAATGGATCCAATATTTCGGATTAATTCATAATGAAAAGTTGTGTCCGAATTTATCGTCAAACTTCCACTTTCATTTTGATAAGAACTTTTTTCAATCAGAAAATCATAATCTCCCGGGAAAACTTCAAAATATGTTTCGCCTTTTTCATTTGTAATTTGCACTTCATTATTCAAAGTTACCCGGGTCCCGAGAAAAAAATCTCCGGTCTGTTTGTCGCTTACTGATATAATTACGTTGTATTTATTGGGTACTAAATAATAAGTCAACGTTGTATCACTATAAATTGAAAACTGTTGGATTGAAATGCTTTTATAAAAATTCTTTTCGATACTTACATTAAGGAAATTACTCAATTTTTCGAAAGTTGCTGAACCGGAATTGTCTGTAATCTTTTGCGTGTTTAAAACAGATATTTTGCTATCGGGCAGCGGTTGGTTTGTGTTAAAGTCGATAACTTTTATGGTTACCTCAAAATCGGCTAACCCGGTGCTGTCTTTTAATCTGCGTTCAAGCTGGTCGAGATACAACGATTTTGGGAAAAGTTCTTCACCTTTTCCAATCCCTTCAACTAAATCGCGTGGCGAAGTATTGAAGTTATATCCTCCCATTGTTCCGTCAACCGGATCAAGTTTTACCTGCTCAGCTGCACCAGAAGTGCCAATTACATAACCATGTTTAAATTGCCTCGATTCGATAATATAATCCCTGTCAGGATGATATGCTTTTCCAGTTGTGTTGTAAAAAACCGATTGGGTGGAAGAATAGCCATGAATAACATCGCCGCCGTAAGGACGAAAACTTGATTCGAGATAATCTTTATCAACCGTGAAATTATCGATTAAATTGGCCATGCTAAGGTACATGTGAAAATCGCTGGCATACTTTGAATTTTCGCCAATGCAATTGTAAATTACGTTTCCATTTGAATACGGGAATTTGAAATCGTAATTGTGGCGCCCATCATTTGCCCTGCTGTTTTTAATCAGACAGTCGTTTGACTGCAATGTAAACATGTAGCCATTTCCACCGCCACCTTCGTATTGAGATTTCTGAAAAAAACACGAATCAACTGTTACTCCTCGGCTCTGTTCAATCAAAAGACAATTTGACAAAACATGGATATCGAGTGAGTTTGATGCTGGTTTATAGGTGTTTACTTTCTTAATCCAGCAGTTCTGGGCATATTTTACAAAAATTGCCTGCGATGCATGAACTTCGTAGCGCCTGTACCTGGTTCAGTATAAGTTTCTTCGTCCCAACCTTGATTATCGTTTTGTTGATTCCCAATACTCAGGTTTTCGATACCGCACTCTGTTATATGTTGTTTTGCATTATAAACCCGGGCATTGTCGCGGGTTTTCATGTAATATCGGGTAGGAGAGTCGATATAAATAATATTCTTTTCAACATTTATCGAATCAATTTTCCGAAGAAACATAAGCCTGGCTGCCCAATCTGTCCAGATATCAGTCATATCATGTTCAGCAATAAATTCAGGTGTTCCATCGGTTCGGAGAATAATATCATCGCCTTTTGTAAAGCCATTAACTGATTGTACAGGAATTACCCTTGTCGGGTACATTAAATCCGTTGCAGTTTTCGAAACAGTCCCGGTTTCTGTTGCCCATGTACACCAGTCGCCCATCAACCAGATAATGTTCTTCTGCCGCATGAAACTATTGCTGTTGTATATAAATGTTGAATCGGTTCCTGAACCACGTAAAATGGTATTATCATATTGAATACGTAGCGCGGTTTCACCACTTCCCGGATCAACTTTGTAAGTACCTGCAGGTAAATAAACAACTCCGCCGCCACTTTGCCCAACATCATTTAATGCTTTTTGGAGTATCAGTGTTACATCTGTTGCCCCAGTATTATCAGCATTGTAAGGTGTTTTGGTTACATCCACAATATTATTTTCGATAAAGGGCACTTCCTTTTCGCCCTGATGATAACCGGCATACGAAAAATCATGTAAAAATCTGTCGTCGCTATCCTTAAATCCCGGTTTCCAGTTTTCGGGGTAGAGTTTACTGCGCCAGGTTGGTGGCACAGAAACATAAGATTTCAGGTCGGGCATTTCATCCAAAGTTAGTACATAGTCATGCGCAAACATTTTTTTCCACAAATCGAGCGAATTGTATTTTGAACTGCGAACAAAATCGCCATACCATGGCATGTAATATGACCAGGCAGCCTGATCTTTAACCAAATTGTCAGCATCGGGGAATGAACCGCATTCACTGAGAGTAACCATTTTTTTTCCTTCAACATCATTATTCAACTGGTTAAATTCGAGGATTTGCGAGCTGTGGTCGCCATCTTTGTAAATATCACGACCAATAATATCAACCACATCATCGCCGGGATACCAGGTTTGGTCGTTTTGCTGGCTTGTCCAAACCCAGATCAGATTTTTTAAACCATGAAAATTTACCATTCGGTCGTACATTAAACGGTACAAAGCCTTGCAGGGAGCTGCACCTTTTGCTCCCCACCAAAACCAACCACCAGAGGCTTCATGCAGAGGTCGCCATAAAACCGGGATATCATCAGCCTGTAATTTTTTCAGCAAGCCCGAAATGTAATCAATATCTTTAACCATGGCTTTGTATTCAGCCGAGTTGGGATCTGAAATCTTTGAAACATCGAAATTTGTATCCTTTGTGTAGAAAGCTTCAGTTTTTCTTAGCGGATCGCGCCAGTGCCAGCAAAGTGCCGGTATTCCGTTTCGATTGTAATATTTTCGGGCATCGTTTATGGGTTCTTCATCGTTGTACCATGTGTATCCACGTCCACTTTGCATAAAATCGATACCAACCAAAGCGGGTTCTTTCCCCGTGTTGGCTTTAAGCCAGTTAATTTCATCCATGCTATGTAAGGTCATAGCGCCGGAAATTATTTTCTTACCATAATTATCATAAAGAAACTGGTACAATTTCATTGTGTGATCAGTTGGGTTGGGTGTTACAGGTGTTTTTGGAATATCGAACCTGCCCCAGTCATCTACTTTTTCAAATTCTATATAATCAATGTTTAACCAACCCCATGATTTTGTAATTTTTATCTGATGATTACCGGTTTTTAACTTTAAACTGCTAACAATTTTTTTAGAAATAAATGCTGTGTTCAAATTGAATCCGAAATCAACGTTCATCCCGTCGATTGAAAAGTTGTTTATTTTATCGCCGCCTGGAGATGCTGCGTTTATATAAATGTTGTAAAAACTTTCCTGATCCAAATTGAAATCCAATGTCAGATTTCCTTCATTTTGAGCCACATAAAAACCACCTGACGCCGAACTGTCGGATATTTTTTCAGCATTACCTGTTAGTGCAGCACTTTCAGCTTCAAATTTTTGTGCCGTAAGTACATTGCAATATTGAATAAGTACTAATGTGAGAATCGTTATTTTTAGTTTTTTCATTTTGAATATTATCTGTTTTTCATTTAATGATCCTACAGTAAATTGACAAAACCGAAAGTATATAAAATAAGTTCCCACAAGAATTCCGAAGTAGGTATCTTCTTTTGAATATATCGATACTGGATTTATGCATTGCAATAATCAATTGTAAATTACTATTTTTGTTTCCAAACTCTCTCAACTTTTCACGGGTTTTAATTCCCGATTCTTTTAAATCTTCAGTCTTCCAGTTCCCTGTGTCTTTCGCAGTAACTTTTAACATCGAACAAGTTTCGTTTTTATCGGCAATTGACCATGATATCCAACTGATTTTGTTGGCTTCCATCCAATCGATCCAAGTATTCCATGATTGATAATCAATCGCGCTGTTTCCGTCTGCTTTCATTCCTGCTGATTCTGATACAAAAATCGGAATTCCTTTTTTGAGTGCATAATCACTTCTGTCACGCAGTTCTTTTCCATGCGTGGCAGCATAAAAATGAACTGTGTACATTAAATTTGTATAACCGGTGATTGGTGCATCTGCAACCAAATGTATATCCTGATCCCAGTGCGGACTTCCAACAAGAATAATATTATCAGGGTCTTTTTCCCTGATTGCTTTTATTACAGCAATGGAATAGTTTTTAACTTTTTCCCACGAATCGTTAACGGGTTCATTAAAAATCTCATAAATCACATTAGGATTTTTACCATATTTTTCTGCCATTTCAGCAAAAAAAGCAACAGCCTCTTCCTGTTTAATTTCGTGGCTGTGCCAGTCGATAATAACATAAATCCCGCTTTCGATTGCGCCATTTACAACTGCTTCTATTTTTTCTTTCGACCACTCTTTTTTGTCGGTGTAACTACCGCGCGGCCCAACGCCCATTGCAGCGCGAACTACAGTGCATTTCCAGTCATCAGCCAGCCATTTTACCGATTCCTTATTATAAAATCTTGGCCACCAGTTGTGCCAGCCGTAACTTACACCGCGCAAAACAATCGCATTTCCCTTTTCATTAACAAGAAAAGTTCCTTTTACCGATAGTTTACCATTTTCATTTACGGGTTGGGCATTTATGAATCCGATTGCAATTAAAAAAATTGCCACTGTAAAAAGCAGATGTTTTAGTTTCATTTTTATTGGTTTATTTAATTTGGTTTATTCAATTTCAGAAAATTCAGATTTTAAAAGTAGTACAATTCAACATTTAAAATAAGGTAAATAACGTTTTTTTTTTTCCCCCAAGACAAACCACAAACCCCCCCCCCCCCCTAATAACCCCCCAAAAAAAATGGGTTTTTGTTGTTCACGCCCATTTTTTTTTTTTTTTTTTTTGTTTTCCAAAAAAAAAAAAAAGGAAAAACACAATTTTTGTTTCCCCCCCGGGGGGCTTAGTTTTCAATCAAAATCATCGCAATCTCATTTTTAGTTGTTTTTATCATTCATTAACAACAAATTTTTTTGTTTCAGTAAACGAATCAGTGCGAACAGAAATACAGTACATTCCGGCATTCAACTGAGAAAGGTCACTTTCAATATGATTCTTTCCAATGACGTAATTACTATTACTTATTGTATTTATTTTCTGTCCGTTAACATTAAATATTTCAATACTGACAGCGCTTTTTTTGCTTAATGAAAAATCAATATTCAGCAATTCTTTGGCAGGATTTGGATAAATATTTAAATCAAGATTTGTTTGTTTTATTTCGTTCACCGCTGTTGGGGCCGACCTTAAAACAATTGCATTTACCGATAGCGGTTCAAGTTGAACTGAAATATGAAATACCGGATTGTCGATTTGTTTAACTTTCAATGCGTTTTGTGTATGCGAAACAAAAGTTTCAGTAACCGGTAATTTTGAAAGTGTATAAAGTTGAATAGGTTCGTTTTTGATGATAAAATCGCGAACATCTATCTGAACATCTTTTACAGCTGTGGTGTGGCGGTTAACAAGGAAAATTGTCATAGAGTCAGAATCCGCATTTACGGTAGGGTATGCAGAAACATAATTTTCATCGCTTGATGTTGCGTCAACAATATACTCTGACTGAAGCGACTGAAAAGATGAACAGTTTCCCACATACCGGGACTCCAGCTCCAGGGTGTAAAGATTTCAACTCCGTTTTTCATAAATACTCCCATTGTTGAGGCATACCATGAAGCCTGAACGTTGGCATCGTTTGTATTTAAACCGGTTTCTGTTACTCCAAATTTTACTCCATGTTCGGCTCCTTTATATTTCACAAGCCAATCTGAACATCTTCCCAAAATATACTCTTTGTTTTGGTTGTTATCCCAACCTCCGGTTACTGTTTTTACCCCGTTTGCTTCCGGATAAATATAATTCCTGTCGAAAAATACCCTGTAAAACTGTACAAGTTTTGTTGCATCCGAAGAACCGGGATAATAGTGAATATCAAGCACATCGAGCAATTTTAGTCCGGTGGCTTTTTCTTCTTCGGCAATTCGTAGTATAAAATATTCGAGCCAGCAATATTTTTTGCCATTCCATGATATCCCGTCATTTCCATACCTGTACCACTGCCATTCGTTCGC
>JADIYN010000044.1 GCA_016705335.1 Draconibacterium sp.
AATAATCCACGCCAAAACTCACGAAACAATGAAAAAGGCGGATTGGTTATGATGATATCGGCTTCGTCGCGCAGTTTTTTAATTTCAGTGCTTTTAAATCGCCATCGCCTTTAAGTAATGCCATTCCAAATCGTTTACATCTATTTTGCCATCGCCCGATTTGTCGTGGTCGAGCGTAAAGATTTTGCCGTATTTGGTAGTTTTCGCATAATCAAATTGCCGGGTCGTTTACTTCAAAAAGTGTTGGTTGGTAGCCACTTTTATATTTCTTACTATCGGCTGCGTAACTTGTACTGATTAGTTTTTTTTTATACCAAACCGTTCAAAATTCTGGGCAAAAAATTTGTAAAGTTGCTCCACTTCGGGGTCGTCGCAGGGTAACAGGATTGTTTTCCTTTAAAAACATCGGGGTTGTATTCTAAATATGCATTGATTTCTTTTTCAATATCGTGGTACTGTGTATAGAACTCGTCGTTTTTAGCACTTTTTGCATTTGTGAGATTGCTGTTTGATGATTTATTTGCCATAATTTTCTGGTTAATTGCCTTTGTAATATTGATTTGGTTTCAATAATTGATGAGGGTTAAAAATAGAAATAATAATGGAATAAATGCCAATTAAACAGCAAGAGAACGACGGCAGATTTACATATTAAGCAGGTTCAGGGCTCGTCCCCCTTTGACTCGGATTAACTCAAAAAAGCACGTTACCGTCCCTTCCAAGGGGAACCAAGGGGGATTAGAATGCCAGAACAAACGGTTTGAACTTGTAACACTTCAGAATCCCCCTTAATCCCTCCCCGATAAACCGGGACAGGCTCTTTAATATTGAAGTTTATATTTTCAATTCGAGTTTAGCAATTAAGGGGGCTCGCATTTGAGCAACTGCACCACATATTACAAATACACCTCCATCTGAATTTAGTGAAAAAGGTAAAAAAAAACTTCAGCTCGTCCCCCTTTGACACGAATTAACTCAAAAAGCACTGGTATTTTTCAAAGAGCCTGTCCCGATTACCATCGGGAGGAATTAAAGGGGATTCGAAAGCCGGAAATTTCTATGAATTTTTCAATTTTCCATTTTCCTTTTGTTGTTCGAGCATTGAATTGCATAATCAATCTCGGCTACAACTTCATCAATCCGGTAAACTACAATACTCTCCGAAAACGGATTATAACATATCCCTGATTTTCAAGAAACATTTGTCGTTTAAAGTCTTCCTCGCTTTTGGCAAAATGAGAAGAACCATCGATTTCAATGATTAAATGCAACTTTCTGCATACAAAATCAACTATATAATCACCTATTATAAATTGTCGGTTAAACTGATATGGCCAGTGTTGTTTAGCCTTTAGAACATCGCGCCAAAGTAGTGCTTCACCTTTTGTACCTGTTTTTCTCAGGTTACGCGCCAATGGTTTAAGATTTTTGTTGTAATTGTCTGACATTAATAATAATTTGCATAAAGTTAGGAAAATATGGTGATTACCTGAATTGAAATCATTTCAGAGTCCCCTTAATCCTCCCGATAAACCGGGACAGGCTCTTTAATATTGAAATTTTTATTTCAATTCGGGTATAGCAATTAAAGGGGGACTCGCTTCGAAGTTACTTTTCAATTCATTGCAATTTCTATAAACATGCCAACCCGCCGGGTTGGGAATTAACCGAATTATCCAGTGGTTAATTCCAAATCACCTGCTTAACTGATAAATAAAAAATTGCGCCAACCTGAAAAGCATACTTTTTACCCTGCCGCAAGCCGCGGCAACCTGAAAAGGGAACTTTTTTGCCTGCAGCAAACCACGGCGACATGTAAAGGGAACTTTTTACCCTCCCGCTGACTGCGGCGACCTGAAAAGAATACTTTTTTGCTTCGCGCTGACTGCGGCGACCTGAAAAGGATACTTTTTGGGCTTCCGCTGAATGATTCTAAATAAGCAGACTGTTTAACACCTTCAAACCGTTAAATTCATCATGAAATTTTATTCAGTAAAATATAACCCGCCATATATAACCCCCTCATTTAAAGGGATAATTTTCAGAAAAAAAATACAATAATACTTATGATAATAAAAATAAATGAATAATTTAGAACCGAATTTCTAAACTAAAGTTCTTTAAACCCAAATTTTTTTACAATGAATTACATTCTTGAACCTTTAACAATTTCGGCTTTGACGAATATGGAAGCCGGACAATTGATGATTCGTCATCAGAACGATTTGAACACCATTGATCCCGCTTTACGGACAGATGTTCCTTACAACAGTTACATGGAAAGAATCGGTATCAAAACTGAGTTGTACTTTGCCGCGCTTGCGCAGGTACAAAAAAACGAAGAAACCGAGAAAATCCTGTTGGCCGACAAGGCACGGGACAAGGCGGTAAGTTCTTTCAACCTTGCACTAAAACTTCATGCATCGGCCGAAGATCCCACAGAAGTGGAAGCCAGCCGCAGCCTGAGAATTTTATTTGACACGTTTAAAAACATTGCCAAATTGAACTACGAAGCCGAATCGCTGGCCATCGACAAACTTGTAAACGATTTAAACAGCGAAGCCTACAGCGAAAAAATCGCCTACCTGCACATGAACAAGTATGTTACCCGCTTATCAGAGACAAATGATATTTTTAAGAATTTGTTTGGCGGACGAATGGTGGGAACAGCAATGACTGAAAGCTACGACATGAAAACCATCCGCAAAGAAATGCAGGTGCTTTATACCGATTTCGTAGAGTATGTATTTGCAATGGCAAAGGCAACCGAAAGCCAGCTTTTTATTACTGCCCTTAACCTGCTTAACGCCGCCCGTAAATACTATAACGACCAAATGTTAAGCAAATCAGCTCCCAAACCCGAAACCCCGGTTGATTAAGAAATAATATTGGTGGGGATTGTAAATTAACCCGTTGGTATTTTGCATGCAAAATGACCGGCGGGTTTTATTTTTTAAATGTTTTTGCATCAATAAACAGTTGTGCGGCAACGATAATGCCTTGTTTAAATTCTGGTGCGGTTCATTATTTTTTTTATTTTTTCTTTAAGCTCTTCGGAGTTAATGGGTTTTGTTATGTAATCATCAAAAGTCTCACTGAATCTTTTTTTCTCTTCATTAAGCGCAAAAGCCGTTTGAGCGATAATTGGCAAACCTGGCCTGAAATCTTTTATAATTTGCGCTGCAATGTGTCCATCAATTACAGGTAAATTAATATCCATTAAAACAAGATCAATTTGCTGATGTTGTCTGCACATTTCCACTGCTTCGCCCCCGTTTTTTGCTACTAGTATTTTCACATTGCACGATTTCAGTATATGTTTTAAATAAAACAGTGAAGTTTCGTCATCTTCCGCAACCAGCACAGTAATATCAGTATTATTATCAGCAATAATTTCAGGTTTAACCTTAATTTGATCAGAATCGCTTTCGGGTTTCAATTTAACTGGTAAAGTAAAATAAAAACATGTACCCTCTCCTGGTTTCGACTCAATCCAGATTTCTCCGCCAAGCATTTCAATATATGCTTTTGAAATAGCCAGGCCCAACCCTGCCCCTTCGTAAACGCTTGTCATGCCTGAATTAGCCTGAACAAATCGTTCGAAAATGGTTTTCTGTTTATGCTCAGGAACTCCAATCCCTGTATCTTTAATATAAAAAACAAGCACAGCTTCTTCGATCCGATATCCAAATTCAATGGAACCGTGTTTTGTAAACTTGAGGGAATTCTTAATTAAATTGGTAAGTATGGCGTATAACTTTTCCCTGTCGGTATTAATATTTGATTCTTCGTTGCGAAGAGGATGGTTTACAATTAGCTTCAGCCCTTTTTGTTTTGCTTCGAGTTTAAAGAAATTGTGTAAAAAATCCAGTTGATCATTAATGTTTGTTTCCGAAAAACGAACATCCATCTGACCAGATTCAATTTTTGAGATACTGATAAGGTCGTTGATAATACTCAACATTCTTTCTCCGCTTTTCTCAATTATATCAATAAACATTTGCTGCTCTTCGCCTGTAAGTTTAGGTTCTTTGAGAAGTTCGGCAAAACCAAGTATGCCGTTCATTGGTGTGCGTATTTCATGGCTCATATTGGCCAGGAATGCTGATTTCAAACGGTCGCTTTCTTCTGCCTTGTCCTTTGCCGCAACTAAATCAGCAATCATTTTATTTCTTTCAATAACCAGCGACAATTCGTGAGCTATCAAAATTAAAAGTCTTATTGTAGCTAAATCGTAAGCATTTTCGTCAGTATAGCTTTGCACAACCAAAACTCCAATTGATTTCTCCCCGCTCAAAAGTGGGACACCCAACCAGCAGGCTGCCGGTGAACCAAGTAATTCAATATTATTTTCGGCGGCAAATTGTGCTTCCTCCCGGCTGTTTAGCAAAAGCGGTTTCCCAAGTTTCAGTACCTGACCTGATAATGACTTACTTGCATCCCATTCTAAAAAATCATCTTTTTCATCTTCAAATATTACTTTTCGCAGCGTATCAGATTCAGGTTTGTAAAGTGCCACGGAAAAAGTTAGTTACATCGATTACTTTGCCCAGTTCATTTCTAACGATAAAAAGCAATTCCTCAATTGATTTGTCAAGCAAATCGGAACCTGTAATTTCGTGTAAAATCTGCTGAATATTTTCATCCCGTTTACGTTGGGTGATATCATTCAAAATTAGCACAGCGCCTGTAATTTCAACTTCCGAGTCTAAAATCGGGTCAACAATAATTTCGCAAATTCTGCCATTTATTTCTATTTCCGAGGTTTCACAGGTTTTGCTGGTTTTCATCCGTTCAAACGGAGTTTTATTATCAGAAAACATTTTATCCTGAAATAACAAATAAAAGGTTCTCCCAATCAGATCCGTCTCATTTGAGTTTAAGAATTTTCGAAAAGCAGCGTTTATTTGTATAATTTTCTGGTTTGAGTCAAGCAACGCAATTCCGTTGTGCATTGCCTGAAACGTTTTGTTCCAGTTATCAAATGCAGTTTGCATTTCTTTTTCCGACTTTTTCTTTCGCTTATATCACGGGCAATCCCTAAAATTTTTGTTTGACCACCCATTTGAACACGATATGTTGTAATTTCAGCAGTAACCATTGACCCGTCTTTTTTGATGAGCACGTATTCTTCAGGGCCATTTGATTTTCCAATTTCACTGTTCGAAAGCAACTTTGCAGCTTTAAGCAAATCTTTTTCGGGCAATATATTTAAATCGAAAAAGCTTTTCCCAACCAATTCCATCTTATCGTAACCCAATAACTTTTCAGAAGCAATATTTCCGTCAAGAATTACACCCGTCAAATCAATCATAAAATAGGCTTCCGGCGCAAAATTGAATAATACTTTCAGTCTTTCTTCCGAACTTTTGAGTGTTTCTTCGGCACGGCGACGCTCGGTATTATCAATAGTATATCCGGCCAAATAAGCAGGTTTGCCATCTATTATTATCGGGAACTTAATTGTTGTATAGCATCTTCCGTTAAATTCCTCGTCAACAACTTTTAATTTGCCTTCCCGCAATACTTTCATATCATCAGCGATCATTTTTTTAGCCAAATCCGAAGGGAAAAGTTCATCCATTGATTTTCCGATAATCTGGTCAAGAGGCAGGCCAAGCAAGTTCTCGTAGTTCTTGCTCAATTGAATTGCTTTAATATCGGTGTCTTTAAAAAACACATAAACCGGGCTGTTTTCCATGAAATGCCGAAAAATTTCATCTCTTTCCTTCAGGCTTTTTTCAGCTTGTTTTTGTTCGGTTATATCCCGAAATTCTGTTGTTCTTACAATTTTACCTTTGTAAGGTACATTTCTTGCTTCAAGTCGAACCGGAAATTCTTCTCCATTTTTACGCTTACCAATTGTTTCGTATGGTTTTTCATCTCCATTCAACATTTTGCTTCTTGCTATTTCATAAGAATTTTCAGCAAAAAGAACAGTCCCATCCATTCCAATTAATTCTTCAGGAGAATATCCGGTCATAATTGCCAGGCCCTGGTTACACTCTAAAATTTTACCACTGTCATGAATGGCAATTCCCCCAAACGAAGCATTGTGAAGTGCTTTAAAACGTGTTTCACTTTCAAGCAAAGCCTCTTCTGTTCGCCTTCTTTCGCTAATGTCTTTTCCGAAAATGACGCCCCAGCGACCTTTCCATCATATATAATCGGATTCATGGAAACCTCTATGTAAACAGAACTGTTGTCAATTTCAATTTTATCGGTAAAAACAAAATGTTCGTTATTGAATGCCCTGTCGTAGCGCTCTTTCCATATTGACCTTAAATGTTGAGGTAGTGAATTAAGAATGTTTACACCTTCTTTTAATTGAACTCCGAATTTTTGCTGAAAAGAAGTTGCAAATACTTCGTTTATGTATTGGATGTTGTAGTTTAAGTCGATAGACCAGACACTTTCAGGTGAGTTTTCGATAATAGCCTTTATGTTGGCCTGATTTTCCTGCAGTGTCCTTTCCGTTTGCCGGCTTTCCTCAATTTTATTATGATACAACTGTTCAATTGCATCATACTTAATCTTCAATTCATTTAACTCGTGCAGGAGTTCCTGCTTTGATTTTTCATGAATTTTATTGTTCATAATCTGTATTTAATATTCTCGTGGTTTGTAAATCAAATAAAAAATGCTGAAAGTACTATTTTTAAAAAGATACAATTTAACTATAAATTATCGGGAGAAATTCAAAGTTTGAACAGTAAGAAAACTATTCGTTTTGAAAAAAATGAAATTAAGGATCAGCAAAATTATATGAACAGGAGAATTATTGGATTGACTAAAATGGATTTAGAATTTAAACCCATAATCAATTCCTAAAATATGAATTGAATTACGCGTAGAATAATAGTCCTGGTTGCGGTAATAAATTCCGATCTCGTGGTGTTTTGATAATTCGCGTGAAATGCCAATATCAAAACGGCCTTTATACAATTCGTTATTTTTCAGATTGTAATAAAGCTCATAGCAAACGTACGGATTGATTTTTACTTTCTTAATATTGTATTTCAACTTGGCCCGGGGCCTGAAATAAACTGTTTCCCAGGGAATGTCGCCTGCATCATATTCATTGGTGAAACGCAATCTCAATGCGCCGTCAAACCTTTTATAATCGGTTTTTCCTGTTGCATCAAACACAAAATTATTTGATACTTCATTTCCCTTTTCTTTAACATTTGTATTGTAACGATAGGAAACTGACAAATCCAAAAACTTAATGGGTTCGTAGCCCAATTTTCCCTCAAAAATGTACTCATCAACAGTAAAATCATCCTGAAGCCGGATCTCAGGTATGATGCTAAATTCAAAATCCTTTAAAAATTTCTTTGTGAATGTTAATTCAATCCATGTCCCAAATTTTTCGGTATTTGCAAGAATTGAAGTGTAGCCTGCACAAATGGCAACTATAAGGAGAAATAGCCGTTTCATTAATTTTATATTTTTTTCTTTGAACTATTAACATCAAAAAAGATGGTAATCCTGGCAACATCCCTCAAAAAATCAATTTTATCAATCTGGTATCTTTTAATTTTGATTCCGGTTCTGTTCTCCAAATCCTTTAACAGCTCCACTTCCTTATCTTTATGAATATTTTCAATGTTTTCATAAATAACCTGAAGTGAATCTTCCTGGCGCATTAAAAGAACTTTTTCGAGCGCCCCGAGTGTGCCAATCAGCAGAATGTTCACAAGTGCAAGTCCAAAATATCCGACATGATCTTCTGACAAAGCATTGATTACAGAAACGGCTATGATAACAAAAAGATATGTCATCTCCTTAGGTGGAATTGCATCTGTACGATATCGAATAATTCCAAAAATTGCAAACAATCCAAGTGCAAAACCAAGTTCAAGCGTAACGCTTTCGAGTAAAAAAACGAGTAAAAATACAGCTATGCTAATTGCAAAATAGCTAAAGTAAAACTCTTTGCGTTTGCTTATTCTCGAATACAGTATTACAACAAAAGTAGCAGCAACGGCATTAAAACCAAACCGTATCAACAAACTCCAGAACTCTGTCATTTGCTCTGAAAAACTTCCCATTATATTTAATAGCTCCATTTTTAGTTTTAGTTTATTTTTTTAGTTATAAAATTGAGTCGCCGTTTAAAAGCGTTTTGTTTTAGTTTTTGGTCAAGTATCGCTCTTCCCGTACAATATTTCGAGAGTCCCTTTTGTCTGATGTTCAGATTTCTTAAAATTGATACAATAGGTGAAAGTTTTAAACTCCTGCCTCTTTTCACCTCAAAAATGACAAGATTCTCGATTTTGGATTTGCCATTTTCGTCCCAGAATTCCGGGTTGATATCAATTGTACATCTATCGAGTTTTTGTTTGTGGATAAGCGTTATACGTTTAAATTTATTGTTTAAGCTTGGGTGAAGGTCTTCTCCTTTAAACGGGGTTTTATTGTCTATAAAATCAAGTTCAGGTTGAATAAAATCAGTGGCGCCGGAATTTGTCTCAATACGTGTTTTTACTGTTCTTTTTTTGTTTGTTTTAAACTTTACCTCCAAAAAACTATCGTTGGTTGAAACATAGTTGCGTTGCCTTATTTTTACCCGGTTTAGTTTTTGGTTATGGTGTTTAATATACATCAAACTATCAGGAGTATCAAAATAAGTTGTTTGATAATCCATCACCCGTTGTCCGTTTATTTCAAGAATATCATAATCATCAAGGGCATTTTCAAGTAAAGCCCCCAGTTTCGAAATATGAAACCAATATTTCCTGTCAATTCGGCTCATTAGTTTTACTTCGTTAATTTCATCTAACGAAACAGAAGAAAAGTTTGAAACTATGTCATTGATTTCTTTCAAAACGGCTGGCTGGTTTAATTTTTTCAGGGCACAATATTATCGAATTTTATTAAGAAAATGTTACATTTTGGGGTTTAAATAGTAAATAACTGTAAGGTTTTTCGCCATTCCATAATAAATTGAAGTTTTATAATCGTTGCTTTTAACCTAAGTATTTTACCTGATTTATGTGTTAAAAACTTGATAAACCAAAAGTTAAAACACCTAATTTCTGTTTTTATCAACTTTCGTTTTTTTCATTATGAATATTTATCCAAAAGGGATTATCTGAAACCTGAATCTGATTGTAAATATATTCTTTTCCAATTCAGTAATACAAACACTTTACTCCGGAAAATATTTCGAATCGTTTAATATTTGCTGATAATCATTGTTTTTCATCAATTCGGGCAAAGTTGTTTCAGGATACTTTTTCATAAATTCACGTACAATCTGCCAGCCAATCCAAACCCCGGTGCGTCCGGGCGATTCAAGCGGAAAACCACTTGTAGTAGGGCTGTTGTTGATATAACGGATAATATCCATCCGCTTATTTGAATAAAGCATTTTGTTTTCAATAAGCTGCGACCACATTTGAGCTTCATTTCTCCTGCACCAATCAATTTGGTCGCCGGTATAACCAATTTTTATTGAGTCGTCAGTTTCCGGAAGCAATGCATCAACAAAATACATCAACTTTCCATAATGGATCATGTTGTCAAGCAAAGATGTTGAATTATTTGTATGCTCAAATTCGGTAATTCCCCAGGCATATACAACATCCGAAACAATTTTACCCTTGTGCATATTTAATATTTTATACTGCGGCGTTGAATTTAGCAGCTTGTAATATGTACAATCACGGCCTAAATATTTGTCAAGACTGATTCCAATAATATTTTCGGCAGTTACAACAGATTGATTAAATCCGGAAACATAACAGAAAATGGTTGGCAATTTTTTATCAGGGAAATGGAACCTGTAATATTTGAAAGCTTCAACCAGTTGCTTTTCAGTTTTATTGAAATCAGAAAACTCAGCTTCAACAAGGTTTTCCACATTTAAAATCATTGTGTCGGTCATAAAATGCTTAATCCCGTCCATAAAAAGTGTGTCGCCAATTCCGCCAATCTGAATAACTTTATAAGTAAACAGGTCGAAAAATTCAGGATACTTGTTGCTTAATTCAGTTACAGAACCAATTGTGTCATTTGAGTTTATCGAAAATAGTTCTTTATCGAATCGCACCACTTCAATTGTATTTTCAATTTTCGAAATATCAACTTTTAAAGGATTTTGTTTACAACCCGCAAAAACAGCAGACATTACTATAACGAAGTAAAGCAGTACCAACCTGTTCATTTTATTTGATTTTAAATTCAATACGTTTACCTTCAATAAATATTGCGAAAGTGAACTAAAAATTGGAGATTTGCAACCACAAAACAAGTTCAGAGTTTCGGGTTCAGCGTTCAACATGCGAACTTTGAACTTTAAACTTTGAACTTTAAACTTTAAACTTCTTGTATGAAAGTTGCTTTTGCACAGTTAAATTACACCATTGGCGATTTCGAAGGAAATTCAACTAAAATTATAGCCAACATCGGAAAAGCCAAAACCGAAGGCGCAGATTTGGTTATTTTTTCAGAATTGTCGGTTACCGGTTATTACCCACATGATCTACTTGAAAAAAAGGAATTTATTCAAAAAGCTGAGAACACTGTTGTGAAAATAGCAGAAAAATGTGTTGGAATAGCTGCTGTTATTGGAGCTCCGCGAATTAATGAAAACTCTCGTGGCAAAAAACTGTATAATTCGGCTTTCTTTTTAAACGAAGGAAAAATTCAGCACATTCAAAACAAAACCTTATTGCCAACCTACGATATTTTTGATGAATACCGCCATTTTGAACCCAACCGCGAATTTAATATCGTTGAATTAAAAGGTGAAAAAATAGCTGTTACCATTTGTGAAGATTTATGGGACGAACTGCCAACCGCAAATGAATTCGGGAAAGACAAACTTTACCAGATCTCACCAATGGAGGAACTTTCGAAATTGGAACCCGATTTTGTTGTAAATATTTCAGCATCGCCATTTTCGTATAACCAGGAAGAGTGGCGTAAAAATGTATTGATAAACAAAGCGAAAAAATTTCGAATCCCAATTTTTTACAACAATCAGGTGGGCGCTCAAACCGAACTGATTTTTGACGGCGGCTCTGTTTTTATCGACAGAAATGGAGAAGTTGTTAAGGAATTAAAATATTTCGAAGAAGATTTTATGATTGTTGACACAGAAAACTTTGGCGAAAAACAACTTCAACCTAAATCTGAAACCATCGAAAAAATACACAATGCGCTGGTTTTGGGTATTCGCGATTATTTTGGAAAAATGGGCTTCAGAAAAGCAACACTTGGACTTTCAGGAGGAATAGATTCGGCCATAACAGTAGTTCTGGCAGTTCGTGCATTGGGCGCTGAAAACGTAAGGGTGCTGTTAATGCCTTCAAAATATTCTTCAGATCATAGTGTTGAAGATGCCCGACAACTTGCCGAAAACCTTGGTATCAAGTACGACATAATAAATATTCAATCGGCTGTTGATGAATTTGAAACCGCGCTATCACCAATTTTTGCAGGTACTTCACCCGATATTACCGAAGAAAACATTCAGGCACGGGCACGTGGAATTTACCTGATGGCAATTTCAAATAAATTTGGCCACATTCTTTTAAACACAACTAATAAAAGTGAATGTGCAGTTGGATACGGCACTTTATATGGCGATATGAATGGCGGATTGGCAGTACTTGGCGATGTTTACAAAATGGATGTTTTTAGGCTGGCTCATTTCATTAACCTCGAAAACGAAATCATTCCTGTAAATACAATTACAAAACCACCTTCAGCCGAATTACGGCCCGACCAAAAAGACTCCGATTCATTGCCTGAATATCACGATTTGGACAGGATGCTTTTTAGTTATATAGAAATGAATTTGTCGCCCAAAGAAATAATGGAGCAGGGATTTGACGAAGCTGTTGTAAACCGGGTAATCAGAATGGTAAACATGAATGAATACAAGCGGTTTCAGGCAGCGCCCATTTTACGGATCAGTTCAAAAGCCTTTGGTTTTGGGAGGAGAATGCCGCTGGTGGCAAAATATTAAATCAAAAGTAGTTTTGACTGTAGTAATCAGTTTATCAAAAAGAATTCAGGGAACTATCTTTTTTTAAAATTTATTTAAGAAAGCTTATAAAAGTTTCGTTTTATTTAGCAGGATAATTAATTTTAAAAAAAACCGGTAAAATGAACTATAAAATCCTGTATGCTTTTTGCCTTATATTGCTGATTCCTCAAATCCTTGTTTCCAAAGGTATTGCCATTATTCCCAGTCCACAGTTTTTTCAGGAGAAAGAAGGCGTTTTTGTACTTAATCAAGGCACCTCAATCATGGTGCAGAAGGATTTAACTGCAAAGGCAAATCAGTTAAAGAACTACCTGGAGCCAGCTTTGGGTTTTGATCTTTCAGTCACTTCAAAATCATTATCAGGTAATTATATCGAACTGAAAAAGGATAAAAACCTGGCACAATTGGGTAACGAAGGGTACAAACTTGAAATCAATCCGAATAAAATCAGTCTTTCAGCATTTTCTGAAAAAGGAATTTTCTGGGGAATTCAAACTTTACGGCAATTGCTGCCCGATGCAGTTTTAAGAGAAGCTCCCGTTGAGGGTGTTAAATGGGAAATTCCTTGTATTGTAATTGAAGACTCACCCCGTTATAACTGGCGGGGTTTGATGCTCGATTGCAGCCGGACTTTTATTCCTAAAGAGGAAATAAAAAAATACATTGAAGCCATCTCTTTTTTTAAGATGAATGTGCTTCACATGCACCTCACCGATGATCAGGGCTGGCGAATTGAAATAAAAAAATACCCCGAACTTACCAAAATAGCATCGCGCTTTCACGAGTCATTTGATGAACCGGAAGAATATGCCGGATATTACTCGCAGGACGATATAAAGGAACTGGTTGCATTTGCTGCTGCACGTAATGTTGAAATCGTACCGGAAATTGAAATGCCTGGTCATACTTACGAAGTGTTTGCAGCATATCCGCAACTTTCGTGCAAAGGCGATACATCCAAAATTAAATCGTGGTTTCCGGGACTCGGGCTTCATAAAGAAATATTCTGCGCTGGCAACAACGAAACTTTCGAATTTATTGAAAATGTGTTAGATGAAATAACTATGCTTTTCCCTTCACAATATGTTCATATTGGCGGAGATGAGGCTCCGAAAGATTATTGGAAAACATGCGAAAAATGCCAGAATAGAATAAAGAATGAAAACCTTGCAAACGAAGATGAGTTGCAAAGCTGGTTTGTAAAGCGAATAGAAAAATACCTTAACAGCAAAGGCAAAAAACTGATTGGCTGGGACGAAATTATGGATGGCGGGCTAAGTCCCGGCGCAACTGTAATGTACTGGCGAAGCTGGGATAAAACCGTGGCACGGGAAATTCCTGAAATAAAAAACGACATTATTTTTACGCCCACTTCACATTGCTATTTCGATTATACCTACGAAAAAATATCATCAGAACGAATGTATTCATTCAATCCTGTGTTTAATGAACAAAATCAAACTCCCGGTAATATTTTGGGCGTTCAGGCCAATTTCTGGTCGCACCTCGACCGCACTTCACCTCAAATCGACAGGCAGTTGTTTCCACGTTTGCTTGCATTGGCTGAAGTTGGCTGGACTGAAAAAGATAAAAAAGACTGGGACGATTTCAAAATAAGATTACAATCGAAATTAAAAAGCCTCGAAATAATTGGGATACATTATTTTAAAGAAAATTATTGAACCTGATTCTAATATTAAGATCATCAGTTAATAAATGAATAAAAAATTTGAAATATTAAGAGAATTAGCAAATTATTCAGGGCTTATTGCGATAATGTTTCTGTTCAGTTTTAGTTCCTGTAAAAAAGCAGAAAAATATACCAGCCGCCCAAATATTATTTTTATCATGGCTGACGACCATGCCATACAGTCAATAAGCAGTTACGGCAGCAATTTAATATCCACACCCGGCATTGACAGATTGGCCAGAGAGGGAATGAAATTTACCAACTGCTTTTCTGTTAACTCATTATGCGCTCCCAGCCGTGCTGCTTTAATAACAGGGAAATATAACCGGCAAAATGGTGTACTGAGAATCGGGGATCGTTTAAATGAAAATCAGGAAACTTTTCCCAAATATTTGCAACAGGCTGGATATTCAACGGCATTAATCGGAAAGTGGCACCTGATTTCAGAACCTCAGGGATTTGATTACTATTCGGTATTTCCGGGGCAGGGAAACTATTTTAATTGCAGATTTAAAGATAAAACAAATCCGTGGCAAGACGGGAACAACGGAGGAATAGAAAAAGAAGGTTTTGTAACTGACATAATCACAGACCTTGCAATAAAATGGATTGAAAACAGGGACACAGAAAAACCATTTTTCCTGATGGTTCACCACAAAGCGCCTCATACTCCTCATGAGTATCCTGATAAATTCGCAACTTTATTTAAAAATAAAGAGCTTCCTTTTCCTGAAACCTTTTATGATGATTTCGAAGGAAAAAATCAGGAACTTTCTCATGGTAATGCAGGTTTTTCAAGGCTCGACCATATTTATCCTGATCATTTCAGGGAAAAGATACCTAAGAATTTAAACGCCGAGGAATTCAGGAAATGGACCTATCAAGCATTTTTTAAAGGTTATTTGAGGCTTGTTGCATCACTTGATGAAAATATTGTTAGGTTACTTGCTTATATTGATCAATCGGGGTTAGTTAAAAATACAATTGTGATTTATACCTCCGATAATGGTTTTTTTCATGGTGAGCACGGGCTTTTTAACAAGATGTGGATGTACGAAGAATCAATGCGAATACCACTGTTAATCCGATATCCGGGTGTAATTAAAGAAAATACAGTAAACAATAACCTGGTTTCAATACTTGATTTTGCACCAACTTTTGTTGATTTTGCTGATGCAAAAATTCCAGCTGATTTTCAGGGAAAAAGCATAAAAAAACTTTTATCAGGAGAAAAACCCGTTGACTGGAGGAATGAAATATACTATCATTATTTTAATCAATGGGAAGTTCCCGAGCACGAAGGAATTCGTACTGAGAAATTTAAACTGATACATTTTTACGATAATTCAGGCAAGTCATTTGGCGAACTGTACAATTTGGAAAAAGATCCCGGAGAAATGAAAAACCTCTATTTTTCTCCTGAAAATGAAACCATTAAAATGGAACTCGAAACTAAACTGGATGAAATTAAAAAATCATTTGAATCCGTTAAACAATAAAATCTGATTGCTATGTCAACAAAACAAAATAATCTAAAAACGGAACTTGTGTTAATATTGATTTTAGTGTTTTTTCATTTCATGAATGCGCAGTCGCAGCCCAAATCTTCTCATAAAAATGATAAGCGCATCAATATTCTGTTTTTGATGAGTGACCAGCACCGGGGAGATTTTATTGGAGTTGCAGGTGCAAAATGGATAAAAACACCAAATCTCGATCAATTGGCCCACGAAGGTGTTTTGTTTACCAAAGCATACTGTTCTCTGCCATCTTGTCTTCCGGCACGAGCAAGTATTTTAACAGGAATGAGTCCCTGGCAGCACGGTTTAATCAGCTACAATAATATTCCCGATTTCCCGGTTAAGGGGCCTGTATTGTTTACTTCAGCGGGATACAGAACCCACGCTGTTGGAAAAAATCATTTTAATCCAATGCGCGAAAAAAATGGGTACCAGTCAGTTGAACTCGAAGAAGGATGGTACACAACACAAAAAAATCATGAAAAATGTGACTATACAATCTGGTTTGAAAAAAATGCTCCGGGAAAAGACATAAATGCATCAGGATTAAACTATAACGACCGCAGAGGAGGAATTTGCTTTCCATTTGAAGAGTATCTGCATCCAACAACCTGGACAGCCGATCGTGCGGTTGATTTTCTGAAATCATATAACGGTGATGCACCCTGGTTGCTGAAAATTTCTTTTCAGAGGCCGCATTGTCCTTACGATCCACCGGAGAGATGGTACAGTAAATACGCTGGAGTTGATATTCCTCAGTCTGCGTTGGGTGAATGGTCGGAAATAAAATACGGTACAACAGATGGATCATTTTCAACCGATAACAATGCATCTCACGGAGTTTTTCCAACTTCTGAAATCATTGAATCACGACGATCATATTCTGCAAGTATCTCATTTGTTGATGAACAACTGGGGCGTGTAATTGCAGCGCTAAAAGAAAGAGGAGAGCTGGAAAATACATTAATCCTGTACACTTCCGATCACGGCGACATGCTGGGCGACCATCATTTGTGGCGTAAATGCAGACCATATGAAGGTTCGGCTCGGATTCCAATGATTATCCGCTGGCCGGAAAATTTAAATCTCGATGCGGAAAGAGGTCAAATCAGGAACGAACTGGTTGAGTTGCGCGATATTTTCCCCACTTTTCTTGATGCTGCCGGAATTCCGAAACACCCATTAATGGATGGAATGAGTATGCTTCATATTTTAAAAGGTGAAAAATGGCGCGAAACACTCGATTTGGAACATGCCCGGATCTATGAACCCGATAATGCCTGGGTTGCTCTTACCGATGCAAAATACAAATACATTTATTTTACACTAACCGGACAGGAACAATTGTTTAATCTGGATAAAGATCCATTGGAACTGATAAATCTTGTTGACAAGATTGAATATGCTGAAAACCTGAAATTATGGAGAAAAAAAATGGCAGAACATCTTGAAGAAAGAGGCGAAAACTGGGTGAAAAACGGCGAACTTGTAGTTCAGGAAAAGCCGGTTTTCTACGGTAAAAATTTTCCTGCTGATAAAAAATAATAAACAGAAATGAATATAGTATTGCTGAGTTCAACTTTTGCTGCTGCACTGGGAGGTTTGCTGTTTAGCCCCGATAAAGCAAAAATCAGCTGTACGATAGTTGATTTGGCAAGTCATTTCCAACTTTTTGCAAAAAAAGAAATAGACATTAAGTTCGGCTTTTGTAAGTACATTTTGGAAAAAAATATTTATCAACCTAAAAAACTTAAAATATGAAATCAGTAAAATTAATTTTTGTTGGATTATTCCTAATCTACTTTTTAATTTCGTGTCAAAACCAGTTTATTATTACCAGGCCCAACCTGTTGATTTGACCGTTATCAGCGATAGTGGCAGAATAAGTGTTGAAGGATCATCTATTTTACAATTGCCGGATAGTTTTGTTTGGGGAGGAAGTCCAATCAGAATAAAAGATCAGTATTACCTGTTTTTTTCAGCATGGGAATCGGGCTCAAATATTCCGCCTTTTGGAAGTAGCTGGATGTTATACTCCAAAATTGGCATAGCTGTTTCTGATTCACCTGACGGAAATTTCCAGGCTCTGAAAATTTTTCTCAAAGGGCGTAAAGATCAGGGTGATTCCACAGCATGGGATGCACAATCGGCACACAATCCTTCAATCAGGGAATTTAATGGTAAATTTTATCTCTATTATGTTTCGAGTAAATACCCCGAAAACTTTCCACCCGATGCAAATGGTGAGATGCTATCAAAGTCGGAACGTGTGCGTTTAAACCAAAAAATTGGAGTTATTGAGTTCAATTCAATCGAAGATTTACTGGCCGGAAATTTTACCCGCTTTGACAAACCACTGCTCGCGCCGCGAACCAGAGTAGTTCATGTACCGGTTAATGATGCTTCACCTGCCGGTACTGTTGCAAAAGCCGACAATCTGATTGTAGTTAATCCATCAGTAGTATATCGACCTTCCGACAAAAAATATTTGTTGTTTTTCAAGGGAAATATTTATGATCCAAACTGGAGGGGTGTACATGGTGTCGCCCTGGGCCATTCACCTACAGGACCTTTTACTGTTACCGATAATTTTGTATTCGATTTTGATGATGGCAGTGGTAAAAAAGTTTCAGCTGAAGATCCATATGTATGGTATCACAGAAAAGATAAGTGTTTTTATGCCGTTGTGAAAGATTTTAACGGCAAACTTACAGGAAGTGAACCCGGTTTAGCAATTTTAAAATCAGGCGACGGAATTGTATGGAATCCGGCGCTTATTCCGTTATTTATGAAAAAAGAACTGATTTTGAAAGATGGAACACACCTGAAAGTTGATCGATTGGAACGGCCCCAGCTTTTATTGAATGAAAATGATGATCCAATTGTTTTATATGCCGCCTGTTCGGTTGATCCATGCAATGCAAAACAGGACGGGGGAACTTTTAATGTTCAGATTGCTTTAAAGAAAAACAAAATCAACAGAAAGGATTAATACATAAAACAACCTCCCACCTACCCTGCTTTTACAACGAAAGGTTATGGAAAACCACTGCTTTCCGGCTTCGAGGCATTAAGCAATTAATAATCACAGTCTGATTTCCCTACTCTTTTTACAGGCTGGTTACCTGCCCATGGCGCATAATAAATAAATGCAATTGATCAGGAAAAAATGATGCGGATGTTTGCTCAATATTCTACAGCAGAAATGAGACCTAAATATATGGGAATGTTGCAAACCACCTGGGATTCGCCTGAAAGGTTTATGAGAAGTTTCAAAGGAACGGAAAAGCCGGATCAGATAGATAAATCGGGCGAGTGTTTTTAAGCAATTAACAAATGTCTGGAATAAATAAGGTAAACATCAAAACATAATAGATGATGTTGAAAATATGGGTTCACTTGTTAAAAGGTGAGTCGTTCTTGTTAAAAATATCGGCGTACTTGTTGCCTGTCGACCATTCCTTGTTAAAAATATTGTTGTCCTTGTTACCTGATGACCAGTGCTTGTAACACAATTTGGCTCCCTTGTTGAACAGGAAGGTAAAATCTTTAACAAGTGCACTATTTGCAATAACAAAGTGGACGTTCTTTCTTGCAAGAAATCTCCCAAAATCAATTTATCGGGATAAATATTTCAGTGAGGTTTCTAAACTACATGCTGGAAGATGCTATCAGTTAAATAATTTTCGAAAAAATACGCTTATGCATCTTTTATTGTAAACTAAAAAAACCGGTTTTTAACACATTTATTTGTTATATGTTTTGTCAGCAAGTTGCGGATTTTGAAAAAAGCAGCATAACTTTGGACAAGACCAGTGGAAACCAAAATAAAAAAATATCACATGAAAAAACCTATTGCTTTAACTGTTTACTTTTTTATGATTATTGCCTCAACTGCATTTGCACAACCTCTTGCAAATACAAACAACAAATTTACCGGTGCTGAAACTGATGCAACTCAAAATTCTCAATGGAACGGCAAAAAGGTTGCTTTTCTGGGCGATTCGATGACTCAGAAATTTAACAAGGAAAACACGGTTTACTGGGAATTTCTGAAAGATTTATTGGGAATTGAACCTTTTGTGTACGGAATTAGCGGAAACCAGTGGGATGGCATTTACAGACAGGCACTCAAACTAACTGAGGAAAAAGGTGAAAATGTGGACGCCATTTTAATTTTTGCCGGCACAAACGACTATAATCATGGACTTCCGTTAGGTAATTTTTTTACTGAGACACTAAAAGAGACCAATCACAACGGGAAACAAGTGGTTCGCAAATTTAGAACTCCTGTTTTTAACGACTCCACATTTTGCGGACGTATAAATAAAGTGATGGATTACTTAAAAACGACTTACCCCGACAAGCAAATCATTATACTAACACCGATTCATCGTGGTTTTGCACAATTCAGCGAAAGCAACATTCAGCCTGATGAGAATTTTGCCAACGAACAGGGGTTGTATATTGATGAATACATTAATATCCTCAGGGAAGCAGCCTCGGTTTGGGCAGTTCCAATCATCGATCTCTTTTCAGTGAGTGGATTATTTCCACTGCAGGATTCTCATGGCAGATATTTTAAGAACATAAAAACTGACAGGCTACATCTCAGTTCAGACGGAAATTACAGGCTGGCAAAAACTATTCAATACCAGTTGCTGAGTTTGCCATCGAACTTTAATGAATAACAGCTTATATTGTTTTGTTTGTACTTTTTGCCAAAGAAATAACATATAGCAATTCAATTCAAAATGAGCATAATGCAGAAATAACTTCAATAGGATTATATATTTTAAAAATTGCCGTAAACAATCCGATATAACCCGAAATTCGTAATTTTATCATTTAAAAAGAATTAGGGTTAAACATTTTTTTTAGATTTGAACTTATTATACTTTACAGATTAGCTACATGTTAAAGACTTTTGTTGGATTTAAAAATATTATTGATAACCCAAAATCAATTTTCTACTTACTCACACCCGATGAAAAAGAGGAACTTCAACGAAATATATTTATTGCAAATTACCGACGGAACGAATTTATTTTTAAAGAAAGAGATAAACCTAACGGCCTAATTACCCTTGTAGAAGGAAAAGTTAAGATTTTTAAGGAAGGTGTTGGTGGCCGCGAACAAATTATTCGCATGGCCAAACCTCCCGGAATAATTGGGTATCGCGCGTTATTGAGTAACGAAGACCACATAGCATCTGCTTTAACTCTTGAAGAATCGGTGATTTGTACAATCAAAAGTGATTTTATTATGAACCGTGCTCTGAAAAACAGTGATTTTTCATTTGAAATTATTAAAAAACTAGCACACGAACTTGCTTTCGCAAACGGCAGAATGATCACTTTAACTCAAAAACATATAAGAGGTCGTCTTGCAGAATCACTTCTTTTATTAAAAGATAAATACGGAGTTGAAAATGATGGTACCACTTTGCGCGTTTATCTTTCAAGGGAAGATATTGCCAATTTATCGAACATGACAACTTCAAACGCAATCCGTACTCTCGCAAATTTTGCCAGCGAAAGGGTTATTGCGATTGACGGGCGTAAAATAAAAGTTTTAGATGCCGACCGTCTGGAACGCGTAAGCAAATTAGGTTAAAAATACACTGAAAATAAAAATACCATCTGTTTTGAACTTCTCAAAGCAGATGGTATTTAAGTTTCTATCCCTGTTCTCCTGTCTGGATACTTGAATCTAAATATCTCAAATCTATTTTACCATCTCTGTAAAATACTTGTAAAACAGAGGAATTGTTCTGATTCCATTGAAGAACTGTTCCAATGGATAATTTTCGTTTGGTGAATGGATTGCATCTGATTCAAGACCAAATCCCATTAATACTGATTTAATTCCAAGTACTTCTTCGAATGTGGAAATAATTGGAATACTACCTCCTGAACGCACCGGAACAGGGCGTTTTCCATAAACATCAGTGTAAGCCTTTTCGGCTGCTTTATACGCCGGAATATCAATCGGGCAAACATAACCCTGACCGCCATGAAGTGAAGTAACTTCAACTTTTACAGTTTTAGGCGCAATACTTTCGAAGTGATTTTTAAACAGATCGGCAATTTTATGGTGATCCTGGTTGGGCACCAGGCGGCACGATATTTTTGCAAAAGCTTTTGAAGGCAACACGGTTTTTGCACCTTCACCTGTGTAACCTCCCCAAATTCCGCAAACATCAAATGTCGGGCGAATTCCGGTCCGCTCACTTGTAGTATAACCCTCCTCCCCTGTTACTTCATCAAGTTCAAGCGCTACTTTATATTTTTCAAGGTTAAAAGGCGCACGACCCAGTAATTCACGCTCTTCTATTGAAACATCCAAAACATCATTGTAAAATCCGGGAATGGTAATTTTTCCTTTTGAATCGACCATTTTATCAATCATCGAACAAAGAACATTAATTGGGTTGGCAACTGCGCCGCCAAATAAACCCGAATGTAAATCACGACATGGTCCGGTAACTTCAACCTGCCAGTATGCAAGTCCACGCAAACCTGTAGTTATTGACGGGATTTCAGGCGCAATCATCGAGGTATCGGAAACCAGAATAACGTCAGCTTTTAGCATTTCTTTGTTATCGGCACACCACTTCCCAAGGTTTGGCGATCCAATTTCTTCTTCACCTTCAATCATAAATTTTACATTGCAGGGCAGTGTGTTTGTTTTCACCATCAGTTCAAATGCTTTGGCATGCATCATACTTTGGCCTTTATCGTCGTCAGCGCCGCGTGCCCAGATCTTCCCATCCCTGATTTCAGGTTCAAAAGGATTGGAAATCCATTTTTCAATTGGATCAACCGGCATAACATCCATGTGCGCATAAACCAGAACAGTAGGTAATTTAGGGTCAATTATCTTTTCACCATAAGTTACCGGGTTGCCTTCAGTTTCAAATATTTCGGCTTTGTCGGCACCTGCAGCCAGCAGTGTTTCTTTCCAGTATTCTGCAGCTTTTTGCATATCAGGTTTATGCGTTTTTATTGAGCTGATTGAAGGAATGCGAATCAAGCCAAATAAATCTTCAAGAAAACGTTCTTTGTTTTGTTCAATGTAATTGTTAATGTATTCCATGTTTTTTAATTTAACCGTTGTTTAAAATTTAAGGCAAAAAATAGGGTTAATTGTCAAGAATAAAAAAGATTTTTAACAGTATTTTAGTTATAAATGCGTGCTTGTTTGATATACAGTTTGCGACGTCCGCCAATTTCATCGATTTTAAATTCTATATCTAATCCAAAATCGTCGAACAAACAATTGCATGAATTGGGAATATTATAAAAAAAGTGTTTTTTAATTTGCATGCAGTACTCACCCAGCGTGTAAAGTTCGTCATCGGTTAATACATTCTTACCATTTAATTCGGCAATATTTGAATGTGATAAATACTCGATTGTAAAATTATGCAATGCATTTAGCGAATAAGCGAAAAGAATTACCTGATCGTGAATGATTCCGGGTTCGGGAAATACAATGCTGTGCTCCTGAAACTGAACATTTACAATAAATCCGGGATTTATGTTGTACAAATTTTTTGTGATCACAACTCCATTCGCTTCTTCATCGGGAAATGAGCGATGCACCAGAATGCCCATTGCAGCAGACAATTGATCGATTTTGTAATATTCGCGCTCATCAAAAGCCCTGATATTCCACAAACCCGCCCACACTTTTTTAATTGCCATTTCTATGGTTTTTGTTTCATCGCCCTTTTTTGCTGAAAATGAATCATACAAACCGGCACCCGAGAAAAACTCCAAATCTTCAGCATTTGTTGATGATCTAAATCGAAACGCTTCAAATGTTTTAGAATCATCAATTTTAGACCGAACCATTTCAACCAACTCCTGATTGATGGGAGCATCAAGGATTTTTTCCTGTAATTCATTTAGTTTTTCCTTTCTGTATTCCAGATTTGTTTTGAAATTTTCATCAACAAAAATTTGATTTATAAAAGGCTCAATCTGGTTATTTTTAATGTGTTGAGAATAATAAAAGAACGGAATAGCAAATGCATTTTCAGGTGTTGGGATCGAGGGATTTTTTATTTTCAGCAATTCAGCAAAGTTCGCAGCTTTCCCTCCTATTAGTTTTACGCTTGAATAATTTGCTTTTGTCAAATCAACTAATCCCTGTGTGTTTTCATCTTTTTCGAGAACTACCGGATTTTTTGGTTCAGTTAAATCCCAGTAGTTTTGTGCTTCAATTTGGGTTGCTTTTCTAATTATAAACGAATCAGAAAGTACTTCGAGATAAACCAGTTGTCCCATCAGTGAATCAAGTTTTGGATTTGTCCAGCCATCACGCAATGCCATATTTGGAGTTCCGCGGTTGTGACTTAATATATTTATGTGGCTTAGCGGCGTTTGAAATTCGGTAGTTATTATTCCGCCAACCACCGACACATCGTTTGGAATCCCATTCAAAACAATAATATCATGCTTGCCAAGGTAAGTATTTCCCATTTCACCAATCTCAACTTTTCGCAAATACCCAAAACCTTTTGTCAGGTTTAATGCCTGATAATTTTGTCCTTCATACAATTCATCGGCAGTAATAACTGGAATTCCAGAACAATTTTCCCAGCTTGAATTATTCGGATACAGGTAAATTTTGTTTTTCAAATAACTGGTTGCGTATATTGTTTCCAATATTTCGTTTATCTGGGCACACCCCATTTCATCACCCGGATAAAAGCGCAATACATATATTCCAAGGGCTTTGTAGTAATTCAATGAACCCGGAAAAAGGTAACGCTCTTTCGATGCAGAATATTGAACCATATTGAAATGATAAAGTCCTTTGTTATAAGCCAAAAATTTAACGGCAAAATCGTAATGGAATTCATAGCGTTTTGAATTCATAAAATAAATCTTTCCGTTATTCCGGTTGTAAATAAATTTTACTGATTCTACTTCTCCGTGATTTGTAACAAACGGACTGCTTTGCAACAGATTAAATGCATCATATTCGGGTAATCCGTTTAAAAAGTTTAAATCATTTTCAGATTCCTGTAAAAGTTTAATATGAATTATTGTGTCTGTTCGGGGTACAGCTATTTCAACTCCATAATAACCTTCTTTCGAAAAAACAAGTGTATCCCTGCCTGTTTGATCATTTTCGGTTTTTACCTGCTGATTTTGATAGTATGAAAGTTCGTTTCCATTGGAGAATATTTTAATGGCATCTGATTTTTTTTCTGATTCAACAGCAAGTATATAAACTCCCTGTTTTAATGCCGGAAACAGGTATTTACCACCCATACCCAAATAACCGGTTTGCAAAATACGTTTACCATCAACACTGAAAATTTGCAATGATACATTTTCATCGGCAGGAGCAAAAATACATTAAACAGGATTTGATACTTATTTTCCTCTCGTGAATTATTATAATCCAAAATAAAAACACCGTCTTTTTCTGTAATCGAAGTTGTTCCAAAATGTTTGTTATAAATCATCACGTTAATAACCGGATAATCTGTAAGTAAGTTACTTACACGTCCAATGTAAGAATACTGAGCTATTAAATCCAGGCTTAATATTAAGGATAGAAAAATAACTGCGCCAATCCGAATGAAATTAAAGCAAACCTTAGTCATATAGTTCAAGATGGTTACAATGCATGAATGGTTGCGCAATTTTTTGTAAAGGACATTAACTTTTTACAAAAATAAAGGGCAACCCGTAATTTACAGATCGCCCTTCAATATATAATCAAATGGTTTTTTCTATTTCACAATTTCCTTGAATTTTGGATTTTCGAAATACCTTGCAAATTCCAGGTCGTGGCTTGCTTTGGCTTTCATTTCGGGATTGATTGAACAAGCTTTTTCAAGGCTTTCAAAAAGCAGATTTTCTTTGGCTGTGCGAGCACAAATAACTGCTTTCAGATATTCTTTCATATAACAATCAGGTTTGTCAAAAGCCTCAAGATCCTGTAATGCTGCATTATTGTTCCCCGACATCATATTTGCCAAAGCACTGTTAACGTCATCGTCTTTCACAAAATATTTTACAGCTTTATCATATTCAGCTTTTTTCATACTCACAATTCCGAGGTTGTAATTAACTTCATTACCGGCTCCTGCAGCAGCTCCGAATAAAGTTTCTGCATTTTTAACATCACCACTTTTCAGGGCAACTGCACCCAGGTTATTTTTAACAATCGGCTCGGCATTTTTTAATGTTTCAGCACTTTCAAACAATGGTTTTGCATCATCATATTTACCCTGTTTTGCCAAAATGTAACCGGCATTATTTGGTCCTCTCCAGTCAGTTGGATAAATTTTAATGAAAGAATTATAAATTGAAAGTTGTTCATCCAAATCTTCGAATAAGGTGGCGGCATAAAGTAATTCAGCCGGATTCAATGAAGAGGGATCAGATTTAACCAATGCTTTTAGTTCATCATCGGTTTTTCCAATTAAATCAACACTTGTAGTCATTTTAGCCCTGCGCAGTTGCGGAAGAATATCGTTGGCAACATCTGTAAAAGTTTGGCTAAGGTTTTTTATTTCACGTTCACGAACTTCAGGATCGTTGTACATTGAAAGTACCCTTAAAATCAGATCTTTATCCTGAATATTTGATTTTTCCATCAATTCCCTGAAACCATCCCAGTCTTCAGGTGTATATTTTGTTTTCAATTCAATGGCAACACCTGCATCTTTAAGTTTTTTCGCAAGAAAAGCTGTTGAAGTTTCTTTTCGTTGAGCAGCAAGTTCAGTGTTTAAATCGATAGTTCCATCAGGTGAAGCATAAGCTGCAACTTCTACTCTTTTCAAATCGATTTTTTCATCGGTATTTGCTTTTTTAGTATAATCCTGCAAACCAACAACTTCCTTCTTCTCAACTTCTTCCTTTCTTACATCAGATTTGTTAATGAGATAATGAATGTCAGCCATCATTTCATCAGGAACAATTCTTTGGAACGGGTCGGTATTTGGATCATATTTCCCTGTTGTATTCGCATCACGGCGTACACCCAGAATTGGTTTTGGGTAATTGGCAACCAGTTCGCTTGTAGCAATTACACCATTTGCTAATTTTACCGGTTCAAAATCAACGCTTTTTTTGCCTTGGGTTGCTTTAATATTCACATATAATTCAGAAACACTCATGGCTTTGTCGTAATCAACTCCATCTTTGTAAGAAACACTCCCACCCGATGAATAATTAATTACTTTATTGTTGGCTTTAACACTTTCTCCCTGAACTGAAGCTGAAGCGAATTTTGTGCTGCCTCCTTCGTATTTTAAAACCGGAGTTGCAACAATTGTAGCCTTTTTGTTGAAATATTTTGCCGGATAACGGGTATCGATACTAAAATTGACCCTGCCGGCATGGCTCTCAAGAACTTCAGGAGTAACTTTGTACTGGATTTGATCGGCGTTCTTTTTCATCTTTTTCAGACCCGAGCAGCTTGATAAAACAACTACCATCAAAACAAATAAAACCGACTTAAAACTTAATTTATTCATGACTTAAAACGATTAATATTGATTATAAAATTCACTTGTCAAAAATAGAAAGCTTTTTCTGATTTTAAAGGGCAAAATCAAGTTTTTACCCCAATATTAACCTGTTTATCCCTAATTTATAACCCTGCTGAAAAATCGCCTGTTTCAATTCTTCATAAATATTTTGATTCCCAACAAAATCGGCATTATTTATATCGATTACCAAAACAGGGAATGTAGTTATCTGCTTAAAGAAACTGAAATACCCATCTTTAATTTTTTCGAGATATTCTGAAGAAATGTTTTGCTCGTAGTCGCGGCCACGTGTTTTTATATTTTTAAGTATTTGATTTGTATCTGCATGTAAATAAACATACAAATCGGGTTTTGGCATCGACTCAAAAACAATATCGAAAATCTGTCGAAACAATCTGTATTCATCATCTTTTAAAGTGTTTTGTGCAAATATTGCCGATTTGGCAAAAAAGTAATCGGCTACAACCAGAGAATGAAACAAGTCGGGATTGAATACCTGTTTTTTTATTTGATAATATCTGTCGGCCAAAAACGACAATTCAAGAGGAAACGAATACCGATCCTGGTCGTTGTAAAATTTTGGCAGAAATGGGTTGTCAGCAAATTGTTCCAACACCAGCTGAGCATTGAATTCCTCTGCAATCATTTTAGCCAGTGTAGTTTTTCCAGCACCAATATTTCCCTCAATTACCAAAAAACGCATATTTCAAAAATAAAATTCCCGATAACAGATTGGTTGTTACCGGGAACTCAAAAATACTACTTTTCGCTTTACACTTCAGCCTGTTTAAAATTATTTTTCAGGAAGAGATTTAAACCCCATGTTGAAAAGTGTAAAACCGTAAATATCGGCATACTGTTCAATGGTTTTGCCAATTGGTGTTCCTGCGCCGTGTCCGGCATCGGTTTCAATACGAATTAAAACCGGGTTGCTGCCTGTTTGTTTGGCTTGCAATTCGGCTGCAAATTTGAAGCTGTGTGCCGGAACTACCCTGTCGTCGTGATCGCCGGTTGTTATAAGGGTTGCCGGATATTGCACTCCTTCCTTTACATTGTGAACAGGCGAGTATGCTTTCAGATAATCAAACATTTCCCTGTTGTCATCTGCCGTTCCGTAATCATAGGCCCAGCCCGCCCCTGCAGTAAAAGTATGGTAACGCAGCATATCCAAAACACCCACTGCCGGAAGTGCGACTTTCATTAAATCAGGTCGTTGAGTCATTACTGCACCAACCAGTAATCCGCCATTTGAACCACCTCTGATTGCAAGAAATCTGTTTGAAGTATATTTATTTTCGATTAGGTATTCACCGGCAGCAATAAAATCGTCAAATACATTTTGCTTTTGTAATTTGGTTCCTGCCACATGCCATTTTTTGCCGTACTCTCCTCCTCCACGAATATTCGGAACTGCTAAAATTCCTCCATTTTCCATCCAAACCGCACTTGGAATGCTGAAGTTCGGAGTTACACTAATGTTAAAACCACCATATCCGTATAAAATAGTTGGATTTTCCCCGTTCAATTCAAGACCTTTTTTATGCGAAATAATCATTGGAACGCGGGTTCCATCCTTTGAAGTATAAAATACCTGTTTGCTTTCAAAATCATCGGGGTTAAAATCTATTTCAGGTTTTTGATAAAGCGCAGATGTGCCGTCTTCAAAATTGTATTTTAAAATACTGCCCGGCGTAATGTAGTTTGTAAAAGAGTAGTAAATTTCCTCGTCATCCTTTTTAGCGTAAAAACCTTCTACTGTTCCAACTCCCGGAAGTTCGACATTGCGAATCAATTCACCAGAGTAGTTGATTGAAGTACTTTTGAAACTGCATCGACCATATAATGAGCAAAAAGTAACCACAACCAACCGAAGGAGTTAATACATTTTCTGTTTCCGGAATAAAATCCACCCAATTTTCAGGAGCTGGATTATTAAAGTCGCATGTTACAATTTTTGTGTTTGGCGCGTTCAGATTTGTAACTAAAAAAAGTTTGCTGCCTGTGTTATCCATAAGCCTTGTATCGCTGCTTTCGTCGCCAATACGGTAACCAATTTACCGCCAGATTTTGTAAGGTCTTTAATAAATAACTTATTCCCGGATGTTGAATTGCTCGCTTCAATCAACAGGTAATTATTGTCATCGGTAACAATTCCACCAACATAGCGGTGTTTTTCTTCCTGAGTTCCACCAAATATCAGTTGGTCTTCATTTTGTTTTGTTCCAAGTTTGTGGTAATACAATTTATGCTGGTCGGTTTTTGCAGAAAGTTCACTGCCTTTGGGTTTGTCGTAACTTGAATAGAAAAAACCGTCATTTGCTTTCCACGAAATGCCGCTAAACTTAATGTCAACAAGGGTGTCGCCAATTTGCTCTTTTGAATCAGCCGACATAATAATTACTTTTCGCCAGTCGCTGCCTCCTTCTGATATTGCGTAGGCAGCAATTTCTCCGTTTTCAGAAAAAGATAGTGTACTTAATGAAGTTGTTCCATCTTTTGAAAAAGTATTTGGGTCAAGGAATATTTCAGCATTTGCAGGGTCGTCGTTCTTTTTATACCGATAAATTACAAATTGATTTTGCAAACCATCGTTTTTAGAGAAATAAGTGTAATCACCTTCATTGAAAGGCGCTTCTATTTTTCATAATTCCATAGTGTTGTCAGACGGTCCTTCAACTCGTTTCGAAAAGGAATGTTATTTAAATAGTTAAATGTAACTTCATTTTGAGCTTTTACCCACCCGGCGGTTTCTTCTGAGTGATCATCTTCGAGCCAGCGGTAATTGTCGATTATTCTTCGCCAAAATGGGTTTCTTTAACTTCATTTTTTTTTGTCACAAGATATTCAATTTTTTGTTTTTCGTTGCACGACCATAAAATAATTGAGGTCATTAAAATTAGAGTTAAGTGTTTCATAATTATTTGATTGATTTTTTAAAAGTATAATTTTTTACATCAATTTTTTAGCTGATCTTATTTTACTGTCTTTAATACTTCCTGATAAATATGCGGCTATTATTCCCACCATAACAGATGCTAGAAACAATACTTCGCCGTAAACAGGAAACAATTTGTATAAAATATATCCAAAAATCAAAGACACTGAAATGCCGATAAATGCATATAAATAGGAAAAATAAAAAGGGGCGTAAAATCCGTGTTCTTTTTGCATATGCCGGGCTAAACGACTTATCAATCTATCAAAATCTCTGCGTTGTTTTCCAGGCACTTCAACTGCTTCATGAATTGTTTCAACAGCTTCAGAAATATCAATTTTATGTTTAAGGCAAAACGGGCACGAATTTGAAAAACCGTCAACCCGTTCAATGTTGCGTTTAAACTCATCAATCCTAAAAAACCGAATATCTTTTTCCCTTGATTTTTCAAGTTTAACATCGATTTTTGAATTTAATTCATCAGCCCAATTCGCCATATTCAGTTGTATATAAAATTTATTTTACCAAAAGTAGGAATAAAGATTTAAGCCATAAAAAAACCGTTCTGGTTTTGAACGGTTTTCTATGTTATTATTAAAGCTGATGCAGTATTAATTCTGCAAAGCTTATATTTTCAATTAATCATTATCGCGGCGAGGCGGAAATTATTATCGCGACGATCACCACCCCTGTCATTGGGACGATTATCGCGACGGTCACCACCTCTGAAATCACGACGGTCGCCACCTCTGTCGCCGCCTCTGTCATCTCTTCTTGGTGCACGATCATCTCTTGGCGGACGCTCAACATAACCTTCGGGTTTTGGAGTCAGTACTTTACGCGAAAGTTTAAGTTTGCCGGTTTTTTGGTCAACACCAATTAACTTCACTTCCATCATATCACCTTCTTTTGTGAAATCTTCGGCATTTTCAACCCGTCCCCAATCCATTTCTGATACATGGAGTAAAGCTTCTTTACCTGGAAGTATTTCGATAAATGCGCCAAACGATACAACCGATTTTACTTTCCCTGTATAAACTTCGCCAACTTCAGGAATTGCAACAATTGCTTTAATTCTTGCTTTTGCTGCTTCAATTGGTTCAAGTCCGGCACCAGAAATTTCAACGATACCCATCTCGTCTCTTTCTTCGATAACGATAACGGTTTTTGTTTCTTCCTGAATTGCCTGAATAACTTTTCCTCCCGGTCCAATGACAGCGCCAATCATATCTTTCGGAATCTGAACAGTTTCAATGCGCGGTACATTTGGTTTGTAATCGGCACGTGGTTCTGAAATCACTTTCATCATTTCGCCCAAAATGTGCAAACGACCTTCTTTTGCCTGTTGAAGTGCTTGTGCCAAAACTTCGTATGATAAACCGTCAACTTTAATATCCATCTGGGTTGCCGTAATTCCATCGGCAGTTCCTGTAACTTTAAAGTCCATGTCACCCAGGTGATCTTCATCGCCAGGATATCAGAAAGAACAGCAAATTTATCAGAGCCTTTGTCGGTAATCAATCCCATTGCGATACCAGAAACTGGTTTTTTCATTTTAACACCTGCATCCATCATTCCCATTGTTCCGGCACAAACTGTTGCCATTGATGATGAACCGTTTGATTCCAAAATATCAGAAACAACACGAAGGATGTATGGAAAACCATCAGGAATCATTTTTTTCAAGGCGCGGTGTGCAAGATTTCCGTGACCGATTTCGCGTCGGCCTGTACCTCTTGGAGTTTTAGGATCGCCTACACTAAATGGAGGAAAGTTGTAGTGAAGCAGGAATTTTTCAGTTCCCTGGAAAGTTACAGCATCAATTTTTTTTATGTCCATTTTTGTGCCCAGTGTTACAGATGTCAGTGACTGAGTTTCACCTCTTGTAAAAATTGATGAACCATGCGAACCCGGCAAATAATCGATTTCACCCCAGATTGGGCGAATCTGACTTGTTGTACGGCCATCCAAACGAATTCCTTTATCCAGAATCATGCGACGCATGGCTTCTTTTTCTACATCATGATAATATTTTTTGATAAGCATAATATGCAAATCCAAATTTATCTCTGTGTTTTCGGCATTTGCTGCTTTGTATTCCTCAATATATACATCGCGCACATTCTGAAATGAGGCCAGCCTTTCCAATTTGTTTGTAATTTGCTGTTCGGTAACGGCATAACATTTTTTATACAAATCGGCTTTTACTTTTGCACGTAAATCTTCGTCATTAACTTCATGACAGTATTCACGTTTCACTACACCCAAAGCAGCAGCAAGTTCTTCCTGAGCTTTACAATGTTTTTTGATTTCTTCGTGGGCAAATTTAATTGCTGCAAGCATCACGTCTTCCGATACTTCATTCATTTCGCCTTCCACCATCATAATATTGTCGAACGAAGCGCCAACCATGATCTCCATATCAGCTTTAGCCAATTCGGTACGGTTAGGGTTGATAACAAATTCGCCATTGATGCGTGCCACGCGAACTTCTGAAATTGGAGTTTCAAAAGGCACGTCAGAAACGGCAATTGCGGCCGAAGCAGCCAAACCGGCCAATGCATCGGGCATTTCTTCCTGGTTGGCTGAAATCAGTGAAATCATCATTGCAGTTTCAGCATGATAATCTTCGGGAAACAGCGGGCGCAGGGCACGGTCAACGAGCCTTGCAATAAGGATTTCCTCGTCCGATGGACGCGACTCCCTTTTTAAGAATCCTCCGGGGAAACGTCCCGCGGCTGAAAATTTTTCGCGATAATCAACCGCGAGTGGCATGAAATCCACATTGTCCTGAGCTTCTTTTGCTGAAACTACTGTTGCAAGCAACATGGTTTCACCCATTCTTACTACAACCGCTCCATCAGCTTGTTTTGCCAATTTTCCGGTTTCAATGGTAATGGTCCTTCCATCAGCAAGTTCAATCGTTTTAATTGTTGCGTTTACCATAATGTTTTAATAAATCAATAAATTTTAAATAATTACAATGGGTGGTGAGGCTTTGCAATTTACAAAAAAGAAAGGCAATACAATGCATTGCCTTTCAGATATTCTACTTACGTAAGTTCAATTCTTTAATAATATTCCGGTAACGCTCGATATCTTTTTTAATGAGATAATCGAGTAAGCCACTGCGTTTTCCTACTAATTTAATTAACGAATGGCGTGTGCTGTGGTCTTTTTTGTTTTGTTTCAAATGTTCGGTCAGGTGGTTAATCCTAAAAGTGAACAATGCAATTTGACCTTCGGCACTTCCGGTGTCGGTTGCAGTTTTGCCATGTTGGGCAAAAAGCTCTGCTTTTTTCTCAGTTGTTAAATACATTTTAAAAGAACTATTTATTTGTTATACAATGTTTAAGCCGCAGCATTGCGTTAAATTACAACAGCTTAAAATTAACTGGCCGCAAAAGTATGGAAAAGATTTTGAATATCAAAGAGAAGAAAAGTTTTGGTTCGTATCCTATATATTTTTATGCCAACAGGTTTTGGAATATGAATATAGCATGTAAAAAGTAGTTTTCATATTTTTACAATACACGAATCCTGCAGCCAGCCTTGGTTTCCGTCAGCTATCTTAATTTCTTTCCATGTATCGACGCTATCGGTAATCTGAACTTTTAATCCTTCGTAAATCAGGAAAAGGTCGGTGCCGGTTTGTGCCGGGGCACTTTTAACTGTAACACGAGGACAAAATACGATTGCACTATTTCGTTCAACAATTTTCTTTTTCTGTTTTGCTGCGAAAGAAAATGCGAATCCTGAAAAAACCAATATGAAAAGTCCGGTCAGGAATGAGATTCTACGAACCATTACAATCCGGCTAAAAATAAACAAGCCAATCAGAATCAAAAAGATCATAAACGACACTATGCTTATATACGACCATGAATCGGATGAATACATATTGACTATCGAAGTTCGCCAGCGCAGAAAAAACGGCTGTGGCAGAGGTTCGATGCTGGTTACCACAAACTGGTTGGCCATTTTAATATTAAAGTCGATGTTTTCGTTGTTGGGCTCAAGGCGTTTTGCCCGTTCAAAATTTAAAATCGCATGGTTTATATTGCCTGCTTTGTAATATGCATTGCCGAGGTTGAAATACAATTTAGCCGATTCCTGCCCCGAACTTAAAATTTGTTCGTAATTCGAAATTGCCTGCTGATAATCGCCGGTTGTATAAAAAGCGTTTCCTTTTTCCCAAAGCTGGGTATTGTTGTCCTGGGCAAAAATAAGTCCCGGAATAGCAAATAAAATTATTTAAAATATATTGTTTCATTGCTTTTACCTTTTAATCTGTTTCTCCATTAAACCCATTGTGGTTTCAGCCTTGCTGTATAATTCACTCCTCGATTCAGAACCACTTGCAGGAGCATACCTTGCAAATTCACATTGTTCAACCACTAAAACAAAATCGTCGATAACCTGCTGATCAACATTCCTTTTTTGCAAACCCTCTATTGCTGTTTCGCGGCTTAAATCGGCAATCGGAATTCCAAGTTTGTCGCTCAAATATCCTTCAAAGGCTTTTAAAATCGATTCGTGGAATGCTTCGTTGTTGTTTTGTTTCATAAATGTAGCCGCAGCTTTTAAACGTTTTTTAGCCACTTTGTTGGCTTTTTTATTACGCATTAAAGCAATGTTGGCATTTTCCCTGGCTTTTTTCCTGTAAATAAAAAATAAAAGTAAAAATGCGAATGTACTTCCTGCATAAAGCAAATAGAATAAAGGAGTTCCAAAGAATGTGTATCCCATGGGTTCCAAATCCGCATCGCCTTGTTGAATATACCGAATGTCCTGTCCCAGTAACTGAACATCCTCTTTACGCAATGAACCTGTAACTTTTGCAGTTTGATCGCCTGAACCTTTTTTTACGCGAAGCTGATATTGGGGAGTTGATTTTGTTTCATATGAGCCACTTGCCGGATTAAAATAGGTAAACTGAATGGCAGGAACTGTATATTCACCTTCGAACCTGGGCTGGAAAAGATATTCAATGGTTTTTGTACCTGAAACCCCGCTGCTGGTAACCGACACATTATCTGTAACTTTCGGATCGTAAACCTCGAAATCGGAAGGCAACTCAAGTTTTGGGGTATTAAGCAGCCTGATGTTTCCCGAACCACTGATAGTAAGTTTTAAAGTAACAGCATCATTTGTTGTAACGTCTTCAGCACTGATATCCGAAGTGATATTAAAACTACCCCACCTCCCATAAAACTGGCTGGAGGATTAGGAATATCCCGCACATTAACTGTTACCGGATTGCTTGTAATAGATGCTTTAACAGTTCTGTAACTATTAAAAAAATCATCAAAGAAACTGCTCTGTTTAACTTTCTGCTGCACCAAAAGCGACATATTGAAAGGTTCGACTGTAAGCTTGCCGTTTTGCTGTGGGAAAAGTATCGTTTTCTTTAAAACACCAACCTGATAGATCTTATTATCGTAAACTTCGCGTGTGAAATTTACCTGCTGCGGAATTTCAACGTCCTGCGTATAAAATCCTTCGTAAGTTGGCAGGTTTACCTGATCGAAACCTGCAATCGGAATATTCGGATTTAAATACAATTTAACTGTTGCAACAATTTGTTCGCCTTTAAAAACATTTTGTTTGCTCATTTCAACGCGCACAAAAAGATTGTCGCTACCCAGTTCAACATTTTGTGGTTTGCCCTGTTGTTGCTCAGCAGCGCTATTTCCACCTGATCCTCCGGCACCAGCCTGTGGTTGAGCAGGTTTCGACTGTGCTTTTACAACCTGTATTTTAATTGAATTTGATTCGAATATTTTACCGCCAACTTCAATTGCTGCAGGGCGAAGTTCGAAAGTTCCTTCCTGTTTTGCCCTTAAAATATAAATATATCCAAAAGTGGTTTCCTGGGTTATTTTTCCGTTTATGTTTGACGAACTGAACGACTGGCTCGTGCTTGGCCCCATTAAAATATCGAAATTATTTTCGATGCCGGGCGGCAGTTTTAAATTACTTCCCTGTTCGTTTATTGTAAAACTCAACCTGAATTGCTGCCCCACCTCAACAGCAGCCGGAGCATCCATCGTAAAACGGGTTTGTACTGCGTTTGCAGAAACAACCGTTAAAAAAATCAGCAAATATGTTGTGATCGTTCGTATCATATTCCTTTTCCTACTAAAATATCTTAATTGTTAATGCATAAATGCAAAAATGCATGAATGCTTTAATTTTTAAATTATGTCATTATTCATTTGTAAATCACATTCAACTTTAAACTTTGTCCCGATAGCTATCGGGATGAACTTTAAACTTTAAACTTTAAACTCTGAACTATTGCTCCCTACCACTCTTTCTCTGTTCTTGTCCTTTTTGCAGCCGCTGCTTGCTGCTTTTTTACTTTATCCTGAATTTTCTTCTCATCGTTTTGTAAAACCTGGAGCAACTGCTCTGCATTTTCTTTCGAAATTTTATTTTGCTGTTGTTGCTGCTGCTGATCCTGATTTTGCTGATCTTTATTCTGATCCTGATTTTGTTTATCCTGATTATCTTTATTCTGATCCTGCTGATCTTTGTTCTGGTCTTTATTCTGATCCTGCTTGTCCTGATCCTTATTCTGATCTTTGTTTTGATCCTGATTTTTTTGTTGTTCTTCCTGTTTCTTTTTCAGCAACTGTGCATAAGCCAGGTTATATTTTGTATCCAAATCAGTTGGATTTTGGCGAAGCGCTTTTTTGTAAGAGTCAATACTTTCGTCAATTTTACTGTTCATCAACTGACTGTTTCCCATGTTGTGAAGTGCGCGTGCTTTTTCTTCGGAAGTTGTCATTTTTTCAGCTATTTCGCCGAATTTCCCGGCCGCTTCATCAAATCGTTTTTGTTTGTAAATGGCGTCGGCAAGATTAAAATTCCACTGCAAATCGTTGGGTTTTTTATTCAAGGCCTTTCTGTATTCAGTTTCGGCATTTACATATTTAACCGAATCAATATTGGTTGTGTCTTTAACAGCATCAAAAAATAATTTATTACCGCTTCGTACATGTTTCCGCTCGTTCTGGCCAAATACCAAAACTGAAAATGCCATAATAAATATTAAAATAATATATCGTTTCATTCCTTTAAATCTTTAACTGAAAACAGTTTAATGTTTTTCAAATACCTGTTTCTTCTTTCGAGGATAAAAAATTCGAGCAAAATAAGGATCATTGCAATAGCAAAAAAGTATTGAAACTGGTCTTCATAATCAGAATAAACCAATGACTCCAACTCTATTTTATCCAATTTGTTTATTTCATCGAAAAGTTTGTTCAATCCAACCTGTGCATTATTGGCTCGCACATAAACACCGTTTCCCGCAGCTGCAATCTGTTCCAGCTTTGTTTCATCAAGTTTTGTGATTACGACATTTCCGGCATTGTCTTTTAAATATTCCTTTGCTCCGTTTCGCAAAACCGGAATTGGTGAACCTTGTGGTAATCCCATTCCAATGGTGTGAACTACCATTCCGTTTTCAACCGCGCTTTTTGCTGCGGCAACAGCATCGTCTTCATGATTTTCGCCATCGGTTATTACAATTATAGCTTTGTTTGCCTTACTATCCGGTGTAAATGAACGCATTGCAAGTGAAATTGCAGCACCAATTGCTGTTCCCTGCTTTGGGACAATTTGTGTATTTACAGCATTTAAAAACAGTTTTGCCGAATTATAATCAGTTGTAATCGGCAATTGTGTGTAAGCATCACCTGCAAAAACAATCAAACCGATCTTGTCATCCTTCAATTTATCAACAAGTCGTGAAATTGCCATTTTTGCCCGTTCAAGCCGATTTGGTTGAATATCTTCTGCCATCATACTATTCGAAACGTCGAGCGCGATTACAAGTTCAATTCCTTCGCGTTTCACCTTTTTCAATTTCGAACCATATTGAGGTCTTGCAATACCTGTAATAACAAACGCAAGAGCAAGCATTAATATGAAAAATTTAAACATCGGTCTGCTTTTGGAAGCGAAAGGCATCAGGAATTTTAATATTTCCTCATTTCCAAAGCGACGTAAAGCTTTTTTACGCGCAATCCGCGACCATATATAAAATAGTGTAAGAATGGGAATGATTAGCAGCCCCCACAAAAATTCGCTATTTCCAAATCTGAGCATTTCCATACTTTCCATAATTATGGGATATTCCTAAAAATTGTTGTCCGCAAAACTATCCCTGCAATTAAAAACAACGCGCCTAATATTGCAAACGGTAAAAATTCTTCCGATTTCCGGCTGTATTGTTTCACATCGATCTTCGATTTTTCAAGTGCATCTATTTCCTTATAAATCTCTTCCAGCTTTTTATTGCTTGTTGCCCTGAAATACTTTCCGCCTGTTATATCAGCCATTTCAGTTAAAAGACCTTCGTCAATTTTCACTTCCATGTCGCGCAGTTCGATACCAAAAGGAGTTTGAACCGGATACGGTGCTGTACCTATACTTCCAACGCCAACTGTATAAACCCTGATTCCGAAAGTTTTGGCAATTTCAGCGGCAGTCATTGGCGCCACTTCCCCCTGTTGTTTTCGCCATCGGTTAGTAAAATTACAACGCGGCTTACTGCTTCGCTATCTTTCAAACGACTGACTGCTGTTGCCAATCCATTTCCTATTGCTGTTCCGTCTTCAATCAAACCGCTTTTAATGTCTTTGAATAAATTCAGTAAAACAGCCCTGTCGGTTGTTAACGGGCATTGTGTAAAAGCTTCGCCTGCAAAAACTACCAAACCCATTCTGTCGTACTGGCGGCCTGAGATAAACTCCATTGCCACATTTTTCGCTGCTTCCAAACGGTCGGGCGAAAAATCGCGCGCCAACATACTACTCGATATATCGAGTGCAATAATAATGTCAATACCTTCTGTAGTTACGTTTTCCCAGTTGCTCGACGATTGCGGGCGGGCAAGCACAACAACAAAAATGCAAGTGCAATCATTTGCGACACAAAAATAGAGTGCCGCAAAACATGCCTCAAAGTTTTGGTGCTTTAAATACCGAAGCTGTTGAAGAAACCTGGATGCTCGCGGTATTTCTTTTCTGCCTGAAAATATACCAGACTGCCAATGGCAAAATTGCCAGCAGCAGGTAGAATAATTCCGGGTTTTTAAATGTCAATCCTTCAAACATCCTTTTCTATTTTGCGTTTTCTTCTGAATTGTTTTCTTCACTTTTCTCAGCAATTTCAGCTTTTTTGGGTTCCTCTTTTTTTGTTTCGTTTACAAAAAAGTAGGAATTCACCAAAGTCAGATTATCATCGTCGGGCAGGGTTTTGTATTTGGCAAATTTTACCAAATCGGCAACCGACAGAATCTGGCTTAAATTCTGGTAATTTTTATCGCTTACCAAACCTTTCCGATACCTGAAACTATCAAGTATTTCATCAGTAGTCTGTTCCATCGCACGAATCTCAAAACGGTCTTCGATATAATTTCTCAACACATCAGTAACTTCGCTGTAATATTGTTTTGTTTTTTCTTTTTGCCAGATTTTTTCCGATTTTATTCTGTCAAGTTCACGCAATGCAATAACGTGTGGCGGTTCTTTGGGTTTTACCGGCAAAGCAAAAAATGGCTTGTTCTTTTTCCTTCGTTTTATTGAATAAAGTAAAAGGAAAATGATTGCACCAAGCAGCAGAACGCCAAGAATATAAGGTGTAACTTCCTTTAAAGTGAGTGGTGCACTGTAAGGCATTTTTATGTCGGTCAGCCCGCGGGTGGTGTCAATTTCCATAGAATAAACGTGGAGCGAAACACCGTTTGCAGGAACTGAATCAACCGTTCCGTTTACATTTATTTTGAACCACTGAGGCGAAATGCGGTAAAATCCACTATCAAAACTTGTGATTGTATATGACCTTATTTGTTTTTCAAGTTCGCTGTTTTCGATTTGAACCGTATCAATTTTCGATTTTCCCAGTACTTCGATTAAACTATCAACTGTCAAATCCTGTGGAAATTCAACAGTTACATTTTTTGGATAATCGATTTCGAGGAACAGCTTAATTTGGTCGCCAATTAAAATATTTGTCGAATCCAAACGGGCAGTAGCTCTGATTTGCTGCGCCTGAGTTACTGCAACGCTTAACAAAACAGTTAAAAATGAGATGATTATTTTTATTCTGAACTTCATTCCTTTTATTGTTTTAAAGCCCTCTTTTTAAACAGGTTCATCAACGATCGCACATAATCCTCGTTTGTGTTTACCGAAGTATAATCAACGCCGCTCTTTTTAAACATCACATCCAGCTTTTCTATATGTTTCACCCACCAGTCGCTGTACAATTTTCGGGTTTTTTGCGAACTGCTGTCAACAACAACATACTGGCCTGTTTCGGCATCTTTCAGTTTTATAAGTCCAATTGGCGGAAGTTCTTTTTCCCGTTCGTCGTAAATATTCAGGGCAACCACATCATGTTTGTTGTTGGCAATTGAAAGCGCCATTTCAAGGTCTTTGTGATCGTCCATAAAATCGGAAATCACAAAAGCTGTGCACCTTTTTTTAATGGCGTTTGTCAGGTATCGCAGGGTTTCCGAAATATTTGTTCCTCTTTCTTTGGGCTGAAATTCGATCAACTCACGGATAATTCGCAAAATATGGCTTTTCCCTTTTTTTGGCGGGATGAATTTTTCGATTGTATTCGAGAAGAAAATCACGCCAATTTTATCATTGTTTTGCATGGCCGAAAAGGCTAAAATTGCTGATATTTCGGTAATGATATTCTTTTTTAGTTTTTCAAAAGTCCCGAATTCCCGCGAGCCACTCACGTCAATCAACAACATCACTGTTAATTCGCGTTCTTCTTCGTAAATCTTTACAAATGGGTGACCGTAACGGGCGGTAACGTTCCAGTCGATATTGCGGATATCATCACCAAACTGGTATTCCCGTACTTCAGAAAAAGCCATTCCCCTCCCCTTGAAAGCACTGTGGTATTCTCCCGCAAAAATATTCCGCGACAGTCCACGTGTTTTTATCTCAATCTTCCGTACTTTTTTTAATAATTCAGTTGTTTCCATAACTCTGGCTCCCCCAAGGGGGAGAACTAAAACCGATTCTGTTCATATTCAGAACTCTTAACCAGCTTAAGTTTTTAACGATTATTTCTTTAAACACAAAATCCATATCTGCTAACTTCTTATTCTTTTTTCTATCCTCCCCATCGGGGGAGTTAGAGGGGGCTTTTACTAGGGTACTTCAACCGTGTTTAAAATATCAGTAATTATTTCTTCCGAAGTAATATTGTTTGCCTCAGCTTCGTAACTTAAACCGATGCGGTGACGCATTACATCAGCACAAACTGCACGAACATCTTCAGGAATTACGTATCCCCGGCGTTTAATAAATGCAAATGCTTTTGAAGCCTGTGCCAGACTGATTCCTGCTCTTGGTGAAGCTCCATATGAAATCATGTCTTTGTATTTTCCCAGCTTATATTCTTCGGGTTCACGTGTTGCGAAAACAATGTCAACAATGTATTTCTGGATTTTTTCGTCCATATAAACATCTTTCACAACGTCACGGGCTTTGAGAATATCTTCTGTTTTCAGAATTGTAGTCGTTTCGGGAAACTGTTTTAACAAATTCTGATTTATAATCTGGCGTTCTTCGTCTCTTTTTGGGTAATTGATAACCACTTTCAGCATAAAACGGTCAACCTGTGCTTCTGGTAATGGATAAGTTCCTTCCTGCTCAATTGGGTTTTGTGTTGCCATAACAAGGAAAGGTTCGTCGAGCTTGAAAGTGTTGTCTCCAATTGTAATCTGGCGTTCCTGCATTGCCTCCAAAAGTGCGGATTGAACTTTTGCGGGTGCACGGTTTATTTCATCGGCCAAAATAAAGTTGGCGAAAATAGGCCCCTTTTTAATTGTAAATTCCTCACGTTTCTGACTGTAAATCATTGTACCGATTAAGTCGGCAGGCAACAAATCGGGGGTAAACTGAATGCGGGCAAATTTCGCACTAATTGTTTGCGCCAACGATTTAATAGCAAGGGTTTTTGCCAGTCCCGGCACACCTTCCAACAAAATGTGACCATTTGAAAGCAACCCGATTAAAAGGCTTTCAACCAAATGTTTTTGCCCGATAATAACTTTATTCATTTCCAAAGTTACCATGTCAACAAACGAACTCTCCCTTTGGATTCTTTCGTTTAATTCTCTAATATCAACTGCTTGATTCATATATTTTCTCGTTAATTATTTTTTTTTCGAAGGTGCGAATTTAAGTGTTTGCAAAGAATATAGAACTACAATACTGTTAAATAATATTAAGCTGAATTTGATGTTAACAAAATAAGTGATTGGTGAACCCAATTAAAAAGTCGTTACCCGACATTTAGCCGGGTAACGACAGTACTTTCAAATTATAAAATTTTAATTTCCCTTTCGGGTTGTGGTTTCACTTCTTCGCGTTTTGGCAGCGTAATGTATAAAATTCCGTTGTTGTATTTTGCCTCAATTTTATCACCTACAACTGCATTTTCAGCAACTGTAAAGGAACGCTGGAACGACTGATAACTGAACTCCTTGCGGGTATAGTTTCCGTTCTTTTCTTCTTTCTCGTTTTCCTTTTCAGAAGAAATGGTGAGAACGTTGTTTTTGAAATTGATTTTGAAATCATTTTTGTCCATACCCGGGGCGGCAAGTTCGATTACGAAATCATCGTTGGTTTCTTTTACGTTAACTGCCGGTAGTGACGTGTTTGTGCTTGAGTAGTTCGAGTGTCCCCAATCCATCAATTCATTGTTCCAAAACCTGTCAAAGAATGATGGAAGATAATTTTCGCTTCTTTTAGCCAACATAACTTTTTCCTCCTATACTTTAAATGGTTTAACAATTTTGTGAACTTAATATCACTGTAACTCTTGTTTCAAAAAAAATACCAGAGGGGAAAAAGTGACAAAAAGTAAGAGTTAAAATTCTGATTGTCAGTTAAAATATGTTAACATGAAATAAGGATTTTGAGTTTCAGGCAATTATGATTGTGACAGATTTTCAGTTTAACCGAGAAAAATTTAAAGTGCCTTTGATTTAAACAAAAGGGAAAATCGTGGCTTTTATTTGGTTTGAACAATGAACAGTATTATACCATAAAACTTTATAGTTCACCTTTTCCTTTGCCAACTGCATTTATCATACTACCTTTATTTTTTTAGAAATAATAAAATTATGGAATCCGAAATAAAACTTGCCGTACTCATTGACGGTGATAACATCCCATCAGCTTATGTAAAAGAAATGATGGAAGAAATAGCCAAATATGGCAACCCTACCATCAAACGAATTTATGGCGACTGGACAAAACCTATTCTATCGAAATGGAAAAACCTGCTACTTGAAAACGCAATAACACCTATTCAGCAATACGGTTACACTACCGGTAAAAATGCCACCGATTCGGCAATGATAATCGATGCGATGGACATTTTATACAGCGAAAAAGTAAATGGTTTTTGCATTGTATCGAGCGACAGTGATTTTACACGCCTGGCAACCCGGTTGCGCGAAGCCGGAATGAAAGTTTATGGTATTGGTGAAAAGAAAACCCCTGAACCGTTTATCGTTTCCTGCGACAAATTCATTTATATTGAAATTCTTAAAAAACAGTCGAAGGAAAACGAAAGTACATTGGTTCCCGACAAATCGGAGAAAAAAGTTGAAGTGGATAAAATAACGCCAAAAGTAATCAGGCTTATTTCATCAACCATTTCAGATTTGGCTGACGACGACGGATGGGCATTTTTGGGCGATGTTGGAAGTTTATTGCAAAAAAAACAACCAAATTTCGACTCCAGAAACTATGGTTTTGAAAAACTTACACCTCTCATCAACTCAATTGGCAAATACGAAATAGACCAACGCGACAGTTTCAAAGGGAAATTCAAACTGATTTATGTGAGGAATAAAAAAAGGTAGAATATTCATTTTACCTTTACTTTTAATCCCTTATTTGCTTTTTAATTCTTTGTTTTTATATTTAACCCAATATGGAAATTCAGATGTTGTAATGTTTTACAATAAAAAAATAAAATCCACTATTTTATTATGAATGAATTTTTGGAACATATTATGCATGAATTTCAACTTCCGTTTTCAAATCCGGTGTTGGTTTTTGCATTAATCCTGCTTATTATTCTATTAGCACCAATTTTATTGCAAAAACTTAAAATTCCAGGTATTATTGGGCTTATAATTTCAGGTGTTATAATTGGCCCGTTTGGATTGAACATCCTTGAAAAAAACAGCGCGGTTGATTTGTTTTCAACCATCGGGTTGCTTTATATCATGTTTATTGCAGGCCTTGAACTTGACATGAACGAGTTTAAAAGCAACCGGAACAAAAGTTTACTTTTTGGCTTTTTCACTTTTATACTTCCACTTGCCATCGGTTATCCGGTTTGCCGATACTTACTGGGATATGATTTCAATGCCAGTTTTTCTGATTGCAAGCATGTTTGCAACCCATACACTAGTTGCCTACCCAATTGTGAGTAGGTTGGGTGTTTCAAAAAATGAAGCAGTGGCAATTACTGTAGGAGGGACAATTCTAACTGACACGGCGGTATTGTTGATACTGGCTGTAATAATGGGTAACAGTCAGGGAAACCTTGACCAGCAGTTTTGGTTAAGGCTGGGGGTTTCAATTGTTGTTTTTTCGGCAATTATGTTTTTTCTTGTTCCCCGCGTTGCACGGTGGTTTTTTCAGAAACGTGAACATGAAAAACATGCCCACTATATATTTGTTTTATTTATCGTCTTTTTTGCAGCTTTTCTGGCCGAGTTTTCGGGGCTCGAACCCATTATTGGCGCTTTTGTTGCCGGGCTTGCTTTAAATCAATCCATCCCGCATTCTTCGGCGTTGATGAACAGGATTGAATTTATAGGTAATTCTTTGTTTATTCCGTTTTTCCTGATTTCAGTTGGGATGCTGGTTGACGTAACTGTTATTTTCAATGGTCCAACAGCAATAATTATTGCAGTATTTTTAACGGTTTCAGCTATTATCGGAAAATGGGTTGCAGCATATTTCATCCAGTTATCATTCAAATATTCATCGGCTCAACGACAATTAATTTTTGGGTTAAGCAGCTCTCATGCCGCAGCAACACTGGCAGTTATCCTGGTTGGGTTCAATGCCGGCATTCTTGATGATAATGTATTAAACGGTACAATCATTCTGATACTGATAACCTGTGTTGTTGCATCGATAGCCACAGAAAATGCTGCTAAAAAAATATTGATCACTGATAAAAGCCCAATTCTTTCGAATTCTGAAAAAAATATGATTTACAGCGAACACATTCTGTTACCCATTGCAAATTTAATGAATATAGAAAAACTGCTTGAATTTACTTTACTTATAAAAGATAAAAAATCTTTAAATCCAGTAACTGTACTTTCCGTTGTGCCCAATAATGCTGAAGCTGAAATTAATATTGTTTCGGCCAGAAAAAAATTAGAAGAATATAAAATACAGGGAGCAGCATCTGAAATTAAAATTAAAACAATTGCTACCATTGATTTAAATGCAACTACCGGAATTGAAAGAATTTCGAAGGAAATAATGGCTGATATTATAGTACTGGGTTGGCCGAACAAGGCAGGAATTCTGGAAAAACTGATTGGTGAAAAAATTTATTCCATCATCAATAATATTGATAAAAATCTCTTTATATGTCATCAGGAAAAACCATTAATAATCCAAAAAAGAATAATAGTACTTGCCCCACCTTCGGCTGAAAGAGAATTTGGTTTTGACATCTGGTTAAAGAAAATTCTGAAATTATCGAAGGAATTAAGCATTCCAATCATATTTTACGGATTAGAAGAAACATACAATGCGCTAAAATCGAAAATGGAACACAATAAATGGAAAGGTGCAGTTAATTTTCATGCTTTTAAAGAATGGGATGATTTGTTGATTTTAACCAACTTTGTTAATGCCGATGATTTATTAATATTAATATCAGCACGTAAAAATTCAGTTTCCTATCAGAAATATCTCGATCATATTCCATCAAAACTGGAAAAACTCTTTCATGGCAACAATAAAATTGTTGTTTACCCTCAACAAAGCAGTCAGGTTATTGAAAAAAATGGTGAGATTTCTTAATTATCAATCAATAAGAAAACAGAACATATTAAAACAACAAATAAAAGTTTTACCAAAATTTTCGCTAAACGCAAAAATAACTGAATATGATTTTGTTAAGCATTTACGATACAACACTGCCATTAACCCAGCCGGTGTTGAAATTTCTGGTAATCCTCATTATTATATTGTTTGCGCCAATCCTGCTTAATAAAATCAAAATTCCCCATATTCTTGGTCTTATTATAGCAGGTGCCATCATTGGACCAAACGGAATTAACCTGTTGCTAAGGGATAGTAGTATTATTCTATCGGGAACTGCTGGTTTACTGTATATTATGTTTCTGGCTGGGCTAGAAATTGATTTGGCCGAATTCAAGAAGAATAGCCTGAAAAGTTTGCTTTTGGCATGTTCACCTTTCTGATACCTATGATTCTCGGAACACTTGCCGGAATCTATCTTTTGAAATTTTCGATAATGACATCTGTTTTACTTGCCAGTATGTTTGCTTCGCATACATTAATTGCCTATCCCATTTTAAGCAAACTCGACGTTATCAAAAACCGCGCTGTAAACATTGCAGTCGGAGGAACAATGATAACTGATACACTTGCTCTTTTGGTTTTAGCCGTAATTGTGGGTATGTCACAGGGAGAAGTCAATGCCGAATTTTGGACCCGGCTTTCGGTTTCACTTGTCATTTTTGCATTAATAGTAATGCTTGTTTTTCCAATTATTGCCCGATGGTTCTTTAAACTTTTCGACGACAGAGTTTCACAATATATTTTTGTTCTGGTGATGGTTTTTATGGGTGCGGTTCTCGCTGAACTTGCAGGTGTTGAGGCTATTATTGGTGCCTTCCTTTCAGGGTTGGCGCTTAACCGGCTGATTCCTTCAACCTCTCCATTGATGAACCGGATTGAATTTGTAGGTAATGCGATTTTTATTCCGTTTTTCCTTATCGGAGTCGGTATGCTGGTTGATTACCGTGCTTTATTCTCTGATTTTGAAACCATAAAAGTTGCCATAATAATGACTGTAGTTGCCACTTTTGCGAAATTTGCCGCTGCCTGGCTCACACAAAAAAGTTTCAGGTTTACAGTTGATGAGCGAAGATTGATTTTCGGACTGAGCAATGCACAGGCCGCTGCAACCTTAGCAGCAGTTTTGGTGGGTTACAACGTAATTATTGGTGTTACAGAATCGGGTGAACCAATCAGACTTTTGAATGATGCGGTTCTAAATGGAACAATTATTATGATATTGGTAACATGTACCATTGCAACTCTTGTAGCCCAAAAAGGGGCTTTAAACATTTCCATTCTTGAAGCATCGGAAACAGACAACAATGAACCCGGCAACTTTGAAAAAATCCTGATTCCGGTCAGTAATCCTGAAACCATAGAAGAACTTGTGAACCTGAGCACGATTATCAAAACAAAGGAAAACAAAACCGGATTATATGCCCTAAGCATCATTAACAATAACACATCTGACGTTAATGCCATTAAAAAGGCACATAAATTAATGGACAAAGCCGTTCATTCTGCTTCTTCGATGGATATTTCACTAAATAAATTAGTTAGGTACGACCTGAACATTATCAATGGTATAACAGGCGTAATCAGGGAACACAGCATTACTGACCTAGTATTGGGTCTGCATATTAAAAAAGGCATTTCTGAATCGTTTCTGGGTAACCTGACAGAAGGAATTTTAACTAAAAACAACACAACAACTTTTGTTTACAAGCCTGCCCAACCCATTTCCACCATTAAACGACATATTATTGTTATTCCTAAAAATGCTGAAAACGAAATCGGATTCCCATTCTGGCTTTTGAAAATCTGGAATATTGGAAGAAACACCGGCGCTGAACTTCAGTTTTACGGGCATCAGAAAACCATTCATGAAATCAAAGAAATTCATTCAAAACACCCCATTAATGCCGAATTTATAATTTTTGAGGATTGGGATGATTTTCTTATCCTTTCGCGGGATGTGAAATTAGACGACAACCTTATTATTGTAATGAGCAGGGAAAAAAGGTTATCATATCAAAATAACATGAAAAACATTCCAAATTATTTAAATAAATATTTCCACAACTCCAGTTATATACTGGTTTACCCAATGCAAAGCGGTGTTAACGAAGAAGGTGTTGACTTAAACAATCCTTCACTGATTGAACCATTCGAAAAAATAGATGAATTGGGTAAAACCATTGCCCGACTTTTTAAAAGGAAATAATACGTATTTTAAAAATAAAACAATGTAATTATTATTTACCCCAAGCAATAGAAAGTACTTTAACCCCGGAACTTTAAACTTTAAACTCAACACATTGCTCCCTTGGCAAACCTTTGTATATTTGAGGTTCTTTTGCAACGAGTTTTTTGTTTACGACTCTTTTGTAAAAACATTTGATTAACAGTGTACAACTTCAATGGCAGAAACCGAATTTATTATAGCGCTGACCGAACACCGGTCATTGGGCAACATTTATATTCCATATCTTATTCAAAGGGAAGATCAGTTTTACAAAGTTTTACGGCATGTAAAACCACGGGATTTTAAAACCGAAACTGATTATGAATTTAAACCCTATGAAAAAGAGCTTGTTGAAATAATCGAAAAATACAGTGATGAAAGATTAGTGAAAAAATTTTCAAGGGCAACAAATGTCAAAGAGTTCTATTTGACATTGGAACCGGTTAATTTCAAAAAAAATATTGCCCCGTTTATTGAACAATGCATGTTCAAAGTGGCTTCAATACTAATGCTCTGCCCGGTCAGGCTGCTTAACAAGGACATGAAATATGCAAACCTGTATGACGAAGACGAGATTAGAGTTCAGTCAATTTTTGCGCGTCCTGTTTTTTACTTTGAACGAACAGAAAACGAAACACGCTACAATCTGAAAATATTTCAGGAAAACAAAGAAATAAAGTTGCTCAACAGCAACATTAAAGTTGTTGCAAACGAACCTTGCCAGTTTGTTCGGAATAACAAGCTATATGTTTTTGAAAGGCTAAACGGCAAAAAACTGGCTCCGTTTTTTGAAAAAGAAATGGTAACAATTCCAAATTCGATGGAAGAAAAATATTACGGAGGTTTTATTTTGAATGCAGTCCGTGATTTTGAAGTTCATGCAAAAGGATTCACTATTTTGGAAAAAGATGCCAGCAAGTCGGCGGTGCTTAGTATTGAACGAAACTTACAACTTGCTCCCTGTCTTGTTTTGATCTTTTACTACGGGAACGAAAAATTCCTGCCCAATTCATTAAGGAAACAAGCCGTTCAGTTTCGACGTGAAGATAACGCTTACGTTTTCCGAAAGGTGAAACGCGATTTTGAATGGGAAAATGAAATCCAGGATTATCTGAAGGAGACCGGCTTGTCAGATAAAAACGGATACTATACCCTACCCTCGCTAGACATACTTGAAAATGAAAATGCACTTTATTTTCTTGTAAACTGGATAAACAAGCACAAACAGCAACTCGATGCAAAACAAATTCAAATTGTACAGGAAAAACTGAACAAACGATATTACACGGGATTACAACATATCGATTTACAAACAAAGGAAACAGGCGACTGGTTTGATATCCACATTTCAGTAAGTTTTGGCGAATTCAGCATTCCGTTTGTCAAACTGAAAAAATTTATTTTGAACGATATTCGTGAATTTGAATTACCAAACGGCGAAATTGCTGTTTTGCCCGAAGAGTGGTTTGCCCGCTACAAAGGTTTAATCCCTTTTGCAAAAATTACCGGCGACAAACTGCAGTTTGAAAAATATCATTTTTTGCTGCTTCAAAATGCTTTAAAAGGTACAATTGAATCGGTAAATGGGAGGTTAAAAAAACTGGAATACCTCGAAAAAAAAGATACTCCGATACCAACAGGATTAAAAGCTGAATTACGAAGTTACCAGTCAGAAGGATACAGTTGGATGCTCCAGCTTTATGAAAACGGTTTTGGTGGTTGCCTGGCCGATGATATGGGTTTGGGAAAAACACTTCAAACTTTGGCGCTTTTACTAAAACTGAAAAAACCAAAGGGTTCGGCGATAAATCATTCGCTGAGCAAAGGGTTACAACTCGATTTATTTGCACAGGCTGCACTTCAGGAGAAAAATCAACCGGCCAGTTTAATTGTACTCCCCACGTCACTTGTGCACAACTGGGACAATGAAATAAGTAAATTTACGCCCTCATTAAAAGTTTATAAATATGTTGGCATTCAACGTAAAAAGTCAGTTGACCTTGATAAAATCATCCCTTTTTACGACATCGTTTTAACCACTTATGGTACTGTGCGCAATGATATAAATGTACTGCGGAATACAGCGTTTTTTTATGTGATTTTAGATGAAAGTCAATACGTTAAAAACCCTGCTTCGAAAACATACAAGGCGATTTTACAATTGAAGTCGAAACACAGGCTGGTGTTAACCGGCACTCCCATCGAAAATTCGTTATCCGATCTTTGGTCGCAAATGAATTTTCTGAATCCCGGATTGCTGGGAAATCAGAAATTTTTTCAAAAATCATTTATTGTACCTATTGAAAAATCGGCCGATGAAAAACGCCAGGAGCAACTGCAATTAATAATTAAACCCTTTATTCTTCGCCGTAAAAAGGACGAGGTTGCCAAAGATCTTCCGCCACTTACCGAACAGGTTATTTTTTGCACAATGGCTGATAATCAGGAGAAACTGTATGAAAAGGAGAAGTCGGTAATCAGAAACGCTATTTTGGAAAACATTGAAAAAGAGGGTTTAAATAAATCGGCAATTATTGTTTTACAGGGACTTACAAAACTGCGGCAACTTGCCAACCATCCTTCTCTGCTCGTAAATGATTCGGAAGAAAGTTCCGGAAAGTTTGATCAAATACAGGAAATGCTTGATAACCTTGTGGCTGAAAAACATAAAGTACTTATTTTTTCATCTTTTGTATCGCACCTTAAACTTGTACAAAAATATATCGAAGAAAAAAACTGGAAATTTAGCATGCTCACCGGACAAACTGTTAAACGGGAAGAAGTGATAAAAGAATTTCAGGACGACGCTGAAAATCATATTTTCCTGATTTCATTAAAAGCCGGTGGTGTTGGACTTAATCTCACCAAAGCGGGCTACGTTTTTATAATAGACCCATGGTGGAACCCCGCAGCCGAAAACCAGGCAGTGAGCCGTGCGCACCGAATTGGACAGGATAAACAGGTTTTTGTGTACCGTTTTATTACCGAAAATTCAATCGAAGAAAAAATACAGCTTTTAAAGGAGCGCAAAACTTCGCTGTCTGATAAATTTATCAACTCGAATAATCCGTTTAAGGAAATCACGAAAACGGAGATTATGGAGTTGTTTGATTGAGTAATTGGTTGCGGGTTTAATGTTCCGGGTTCCGGATTCCAAGTCCAAAGCCCTGTTTAATGATATGGTCGGACACATTCAAAGTTTTCCTTTGCAGTTCAATATTTATATTCAAACTTCCTGATTCCCTCTTCGGTCCCCAGTATCTTTCTTTTTCGCCCAGTTTTTAGGATTTAAGTTGTTTTTGTATTTCGTGAAAAGCTCTTTTCCAACCAATAAGCCTCCACTCCAAAATACAAGTTCCATTAAAATCAGGCTTGTTGTAGAAGCAATAATCTTTGTTTTGGCAGGCAGGTCAAAAAGTGGTATGATAAAAGTTGCGGCAAAAAACACACCTGAGAATATCATCAGGAAAATACCAAGTTTGATTTGCCAGTTTTTTGATTTATTCATGTATTGAAATCATTATTTTATTTAACCTGAACAATTAAATCTTGTTTTCTTAACAAAAAAGGGACGATAAAAATCATCCCCTTCGTATTTATGTTTTATTACAATCAATTGATTCTTTTCGCGGCCCAGTTAATTGCGTTTGTAATGTGTTCGATAATCAATTTGTCCTGGAAAGCTTCATGCGTGTGGCCAAAACCTGTATAAAACGAACGGATCCCATCTTTCTCACTCCACCAGATAATTGGGTGGTCGCCCATCCTGAAATTGTCGTTATCGAATTTTTTAATTGTACTTTCATCCAAAGTGGCAAGAACATTCACATTTGTACGTGGATTTTCCTTAAATGTGTACCAGTCGTCCCAAGTGGTGTATGATTTCATTCCTTTAAACGGTTTCATTGCCGGGTGATCTGATTTCTCAAAAACAACAGTGGCTTCCTGTTGTTCAGGATGTGTTTTGAAATATCCGCCCACCAGTTTCCCGTAAAACTGCCATTCGTATTCACAATCGGCTGCGGCATGAATTCCAACAAAACCTTTTCCGCTATTTATAAATTTTTCGAAAGCCGCCTGCCCTTCAGTATCAACGGCATCGCCTGTAGGATTCAGAAAAACAACAACATCAAAATTGGAAAGAAAAGCATCGGTAAAAAGTCCAGCATCTTCAGTGGCTGTAATCACCCAGTTTTGCTTTTTACTTTGGTCATAAAGCATCTTCATTCCCGTTGAAATTGATTCGTGCCTGTATCCCATTGTTTTACTGAAAACCAGAACATTTATCGGTTTTTCAAACGCAGGCTTGTCATTTTGTGCACTGCACGACAAAACAAAAAAGATAAATGTGAAAATCGATAGCATTAAATTTTTCATATTTTATTGATTTAGGTATGAATAATAAATGCAAGGTTAATAAAAGAAAAGAAGTGATGAAAAGAAACAGGAAAAAAATACTTTACTCTTCCTCATCTCCTTCTTCTTCTGTCCATTCAGCATCATACAGGTAATCATTATAAGGGAACCGTTTTGGTGAATTTCTTTTACCAGATCGTATAAATGCGTTTTAAAATCCTCAAGGTTTTCTTTGAATTTAGCTGAAATAAACAATGAAGGTGTATTGTGTTTTGCCATCCACGAACTTTTCCATTCTTCGAGAGAAAAGTTTTCTTTTGTGCGCAAACTCAAATCATCTTCATCTTTCTGAACATACGAAAATGCATCTATTTTATTAAAAATATAGATTGTCGGTTTGTCACCAGCCTTAATTTCATCCAGCGTTGCATTTACAGTTTCAATCTGTTCTTCGAAACTGCCGTGTGAAATATCAACAATGTGCAATAAAACATCCGATTCACGCACCTCATCAAGTGTTGATTTGAATGATTCGACCAAACCATGCGGCAATTTCCGAATAAAACCAACTGTGTCGGCCAACAAAAACGGAAGGTTGCCAATTACCACTTTACGAACTGTTGTATCTAAAGTGGCAAACAATTTATTTTCAGCAAAAACCTCCGATTTGGCAAGCATATTCATAATGGTTGATTTGCCAACGTTTGTATATCCTACCAAAGCAACCCTCACCAATTTTCCACGGTTTTTACGCTGGATAGTTTTTTGCGTGTCAATTTTCTTGAGCCTTTCTTTTAGCAAAGCTATTTTGTCGAGGATGATCCGGCGGTCGGTTTCAATCTGTGTTTCCCCCGGCCCGCGCATCCCAATTCCACCCTGCTGGCGTTCAAGGTGAGTCCACATTCTTGTTAATCTTGGCAACATATATTGGTATTGTGCCAGTTCAACCTGCGTTTTTGCATTTGCTGTTTGGGCACGCTTTGCGAAAATATCAAGAATCAGGTTTGTGCGGTCCAATACTTTACATTCCAAAATGCGCTCAATATTGCGAAGTTGTGTTGGCGAAAGTTCATCATCAAAAATTACAGTATCGGCTTCCACCATTTTAATGTAATTACCTATCTCTTCTAATTTACCTGAACCGACAAATGTGGCTGTATTTGGTGAATCAAGCCTTTGCGTGAACTTTTTTAATACTATGGCACCGGCAGTATCTGCAAGAAATTCAAGTTCATCCAAATATTCCTTTGCCTGCTTTTCATCCTGCGAGTTGCTTATCAGTCCCACAAGCACTGCCTTTTCAGTTATTGGCGCTGTTTCAATCATTTTTCTGTATTATCTAAATAAAAAACTCCCGACCCATGAATGGATCGGGAGTGCAAAAATATTGTTTTTAATTTCTTATTGCAACTGGAAATTAATTGGAACAGTATATGAAACATTAACCGGTTTCCCGCGTTGTTTCCCTGGTTTCCATTTTGGCAGCGTATTTATCACACGCAAAGCTTCTTTATCAATAGATGGATCGACACCCCTGGCAATACTTGCATTACTTACAGAACCGTCTTTTCCAACAACAAAAGTAACGTAAACTTTACCCTGAATTCCGTTTTCCTGAGCAATTACCGGATATTTAATTGCATTTGCAATATAGGTGCGCAATGCCATTTCACCACCCGGGAATTCAGGCATATCTTCTACGATAAAAAATACCTGAGCTTCTTCTTCCTCTTCTTCTTCTTTCGCAGAAATTACCGGAGCAACGTTAATTAAAGTCTGATCATCTGCTTCAGAATCTTCAATCATTAAATCATCATCAATTATTTTATTATCATCAACAATGTTTAAAACTTCGATAACCTTTGGTGGTGGTGGTGGTGGTGGTGGTTTAATTTCCTGTTCACGTGTAATCGGGATAATTTCCTCTTCAACGTCAGCAGCGTTTATTGAACCCAGAGAATCGGCTTTGGTAGGTTTGGCTGTCCATTCAAAAGCTAAAAGCATGATTCCCAGAGAAACAACAAGCCCGATCATGAAGTACACATTTTTTTTACTTTCCAGATCAACCTTTGGTGATTTCTTCACTTCCATTTTTTGTTATTTTTATTAGTTTATATTCGATTTTTTATCTTAAAAACAGGGTCTAAAGATAAAAAATAATTATCAATTGCAAATCAAAAAGAAATCCATTTTCATTTTCTATTGCAATTCAAATTGAATTGGTACGCTAAAGCGCACTTTTACTGGTTTCCCGCCTTGTTTTCCCGGTTTCCATTTCGGCAACGACCGAACCACACGTAGCGCTTCATTGTCAAGGGAAACATCAACACTACGGAGCAAATCCACGCTGGCAATATTTCCCGTTTCATCAATTACAAAAGTCACATACACTGTCCCCTGGATATTGTTTTCCAGCGCAATTACCGGATATTTTACCGCGTTGGCAAGGTATTGCCTCAAGGCTCCTTCGCCTCCCGGAAATTCAGGCATCTGCTCAACAAACAGAAAAATCTCTTCTTCCTTGTCGTTTTGATTATCTTTTGGCTTGAAAACCAACTGGTCAAAATCGATAATGGATTCATCAGGTTCAGTGTTGAATGCATTTAAATCCATTTCTGTTTCTGAATCGTTATCAACCAATTTAAAAATTTCAGGAACAACAACTTTTGGTGGCATTGGTTTTTCGTAGTTTGTTGTTGGCGGAATGTACAAAACATCAGGTTCAACGTAACTCACCGTACCCAATTCCATCGGCTTTGGCGGCGGCTGCCTCCATTCAAAAGCCAGTAAAACTGTACCCAAAGAAATCAACAAGCCAATTAAGAAAAAGTAACCTTTTTTGTTTTCGAGATTTGCCCTTTCGCATTTTTTAGTTTTCATAACTTTTTTAAATTAAAGAGTGTAACAATAAAAAAAGAACACCGGCTAAAAACTGTTTTCTGCAGAACATAATTGGTGTTACAAAAACTTTACCAGTTTCTTAAAAAAAGAGATCATTTGAAAAATATTATCCAAATAAAAAATCTTTGCAAAATGACATTTCAATAAATACTATTGAAATCAAATTTCGAAAGAGAATCATAACTGCTGATAAAAAATATTTTTATATTTGCACGCTCAAAAGGGGGATTAGCTCATCCCGATAGCTATCGGGAGGCCAGAGCGTCCCGATGATAATCGGGAAGGTCATGGGTTCGATTCCAGGAGATTTAAAAAGAGTTCGTCATAAATATTGGGGGATTAGCTCAGTTGGCTAGAGCGTTTGACTGGCAGTCAAAAGGTCAGGGGTTCGATTCCGATATTCTCCACTGAAAATCAAAGAGTTGCAATTATTTGTAGCTCTTTTTTTTAATCTAAACTCGATTGACTAGAGCGTCCCGATGATAATCGGGAAGGTCATTGGTTCTCCGGATAGCTATCGAGACCGATATTCTCCACCTGAAATTCAAAGAGTCACAAAGATTAAATTTGTAGCTCTTTTTTTTATCTTTTTTTTAAAAATCCAAGCGAGGTTGGCCAGAGCGTCCCGATGATAATCGGGAAGGTCATGGGTTCTCCCGATAGCTATCGGGACCGATATTCTCCACAATATGAAAGAGTTACAATTATTTGTAGTTCTTCTTTGTCATCATTTTTCTTAATTGAAATAGTCGCATAGCATATTATTTAAGTGATGGGGTTAAAACCCCAAATTCATGGACATTTCCTAAATCCGTTCACTAAAGTGAACGGCAATAAATACATATTAATTTCAAATTTGTTGCTATTAACTGCCGTCGTTGAAGAGTGATTTAATTATAACGGCATAATTTGACACTAATAACAAATATGATATACGATAAGAAAATTGTTACATTCAAATCGCCCGATTTGGAAAAGTTACAACCAGTGTTTATTGATTTAAGAACAATAATTTATGTAGCTATTGGTGCTGATATAGAAGAAGCCAGGAAACGATATTTCGCAAGATTGGAGGAAAAAAAATCATAATAGTGTTTCAATTTGTTATTACTAAATTTATTGTCTTTCAAGAAATATCGGTTTAGTATTTAATCCAATTAATTTTTACTTGAATTAATTTCATTGAAATAATTCAATAACACTACTGACAATTATAAAAAGTTGCATGATATAATTTATTGCTTTTAATTTTGGTATTATTTTTTTCAATAACCTAAAAACCACCTCTTTCAAGAGTGGTCATTTTTTTAGTTCATAAACCAGTGGTACTTATGCATTCCAATGGCTTCATACAATCCATTTACAAATTACTAACAACCAACACCCCTGTAATGAATGTATCAATGTAGTTCATTTTGTTTGCACCAGCAGACAGATTGTACAGCTTCCACAAGATTAAGCTTCCTGCCTCATCCCTGTAATGACTTTGGGTAGAATAATAATCCTTAACCACTAGATTAAGCTGCCCATCAGCAAGTGGAAATTGAACTAAAAAAAAGTATGGCAGCTCTCTACCGTACTAGATTTTAAATTGTTTTTTTGGCAAACAATTATTTAATTAAGAAAAAACACATTATGAACCAACTGAGATAATGAAATTAGTATTAAGATATTCCAAATACCATATTTACCTTATTATTCTCATCAATATGTCCATTCATTTACCTATTGACTTATAATAACTTATAACCTAACTTTACTTATGGTTTTTAATTTTTTTTTATTTCCAGCCGCTATTAGAATTTCTATGGTTGTTGACGGATTGTAAGGATTTTGTGTTGTTGCAGTGTTGTCTGAAATTATTAATAGATTTTTTAAAAATATAGGTCATGAAATATTCATTGTTTATTACCCAGCAATGTAATCTTCGATGTAGCCATTGCTACATTCAAAAACCAAAACTATGTCTTCTCATGTTGCTAAGAAAGCAATAGATTTCGTATTTAAAAGATCGAAATTGTTTCATGAAACGATTAATATTGGATGGTTCGGAGGAGAACCTTTATTGGAATTCGAACGGATGAAAGAATTTACAATGATGGTTAAAGAACATCCTAGTTATTCTCCAAATCAAGTATTCATCTCACTTGTATCGAATGGTACAATTTTTAATGAAGAAATTGGTTTTTTTTTAAAGAACAGCAACATAATTTTTGGAGTAAGCTGTGACGGACCACCAAAAGTTCAGAACCAATTTCGAAAATTTAAAATGGCAGAGCATCATCCAAATTAGTTGAAAAACAATTCTTATGGCAAGTGAAATGTTGGGACATGTTATGGTAAATGCAGTTTTTACTCCTTCCACAATTAAAAATTTACCTGACACCATACGTTATTTTTCAGGACTTGGAGTCAGACAAATCTATTTGAGTCCAGACTATTCAGCATATTGGAATGAGGAAGCCATTTCTTCACTCACTAGGATTTATGAAGATATTGGAGATTTGTATAAAAGCTATTACAGGGAAGGAAATCCACATTATATTAGTTTAATTGATAACAAGATTTCGGTGATATTGAGAAATGGTTATGATCAGAAAGATAGATGCAGGATGGGTATTGCTGAATTCGCCATTACACCTGAAGGTAATGTATTTCCATGTGAGCGCCTTGTGGGAAGTGGAAACAATGATCACCAGATAGGAAATATTTTCCAAGGAATTGATCCAAAATTTATGTTATGTCACTGTGCAAAGGGACAACAAATTAATGAAGCATGTTTGGAATGTGCCATAAGGGATTTTTGTATGAACTGGTGTGGTTGTTCGAATTATATGACTTCAGGATATTATAACAGGGTAAGTTCTTTTCTTTGCCATTCGGAAAAAACAATTCTACAAACATCCTTTCGTGTATTCAGAGAACTGGAAAGTGAATTGGGCCCCTTATTTTACCAACATTTGGTCGGAAAGCAATGTTAAACACTATTTAATTATTGTATAACTCATATTATGGAAACACTAAGATCTCCTCCTTTAGAAAATCTTTATTATTTAAGGCTACCTATTTATTAATCAAAAAAAATAAAATCATGAATCAAAGAATAATTATTGATGAAAAGTATTATCAGTGGAAATGGGAACACGGTATACCACCTGAACCATACAATGAGATTCAGGGAAAATTTTTCACAGAGATAATCAAGGAAATGAATCTCAAACCATTCGATATAGAGATATCTGTATTGCCCGAATTGAGTTCCGGAAGTATACAGTTAAGGAGTATTGAGCTAATTGAATCAGAACAAAAGCCATATTTTAAAAGGATCAAATTTCCAGGAGGAATAATTGGGCCTCACTTTCATTTTGATGGCAAAATTTTCTTACTTGACGAAAAACAATGGCATACATTTACGAACAATGTTGTTAAAGTTTTTCAGGAACGCCTTGGGAATGTTGGTATAATAAACATGAAACAGTTTGCAAAACTGAATGAAACACTAACTACGCTATAATCAGTTGTATAACCTATTTAAATATAATGGCTTTTACCTATCTCTTGGAATAAATTTGTGCGGGTTGGGTAAAAGCCTTTATTATAATAGATACAATTTGTTTGGAGTCATCCCAAAAACAAGTGTTTTCAATTCTAATATTTCCATTTCTTCCATTTAGAATTCAGTACATCAAATTGAACTGTCTCAATAAATTGTACTTTATTTCAAAAATATTTTACTGAATTGTTTATAATACAAAAATTAGCCAAAAGAGTTATCACCATCCTTTCGCGAAATAGTTAGCAGGTAGTTGTAGGTATGTAGTAGCTTTCTTAGTGGTTTTCTTTCAAAAGAATTCTGTGTACTAGTATTAAAATAGGCACTGCATCAACTTTTTCTTTAGCACCTTTTGTAAGTATTGCATCATCATAAACCATTGCATATCCATATATTTCTGATTTTCAGTCAGAAAGATTAAAATTGCACTAAAAATTAGTAAAATCAAGGAGCATTCCCAAATGGTAAATTTATTTGGATTTTACCATTTTCCCAGAGTTTTTCTTTCATCAATAGCAGCAGACCGTCTCTAATAAATTGTAAAATTCAGCAGAAAACTTGTTGTATTTGATGAATAACTGCACAAATTTTATTTTGATTGTCAATGAATTAATTTATATCTTGAAAAACAATAATACCTAACATTATGAAAACTAAATCCATCCTTTTTTTTTTTGATTGTAAGTGTATTCTTTTCGTGTTCAGTTAAAAAGAATAACGAACTGGAGACAGAAATAAATTCCATTGAAAACAATTTGATGACAGGAATCCAAATTAAAAGAGCCAGTTAATAAATATTCAATTGCTGAAAGAATGGAACATTATAAAGTTCCCGGTGTCAGTATTGCGCTTGTTAAAAATGGGGAAATACGTTGGGCAAAAGGTTATGGAATTGCCAATATCAATGACAGTTCACAAGTAACCATTAATACATTATTTCAGGCTGGATCCATTAGTAAACCTATTGCTGCACTTGCGGCATTAAAACTGGTTCAGGAAGGAAAGATTGACCTTGATGAAGATGTAAATAACTATTTAAAGGATTGGAAAGTTCAAGACAATAAATTTACTGAAACAGAAAAAGTTACATTAAGAAGATTATTGACACATACAGCAGGAATGACTGTTCATGGATTTCCGGGTTATCAGCAAAAAGATACTTTCCCATCTATTGAAACAGTTCTTAATGGTAAAGGTAATACACCAGCCATTGTGGTAGATACTTTTCCCGGAAGCATTTGGAGATATTCAGGTGGTGGTTTTACAGTTATGGAAAAATTGGTTGAGGATATTTCAGGAATACCTCTTGAAAAATATATGGCGGAGAACATTCTGCCTCAAATGGGAATGCCTAACAGTACTTTTGAACAACCATTACCAGAATCACTATATTCCAAAGCAAGTGCAGCCTACAATGGTAAGGGAGAAATTGTTGAAGGACTCTGGCACAATTATCCTGAACAGGCAGCAGCAGGATTATGGACAACACCATCAGATTTAGCAAATTATTGCCTAAATATTCAGAAAATACTATCAGGAAAAGAAAAAGGAGTTCTTTCGAAGGAAACCATAGAAAAGATGTTGACCAAACACAAAAATGACTGGGGACTTGGTGTATCTCTTCAGGGAGATGGAGATTCATTAATTTTCTCTCATGGCGGTAAAAATGAAGGATTTACCAACAATCTTATATCATTTGCAAAACAAGGCGATGCCGTAATAATTATGACAAATGCTGACAATGGCGGAGCATTGATAAATGAAATTTTACGCTCAATTTCCAGTTACTATGTTTGGGGAATAAGTAAACAAAAGTTGATAGAAGTAATTAAAGTACCTGTAGAACAGTTGAATAAATTGATTGGAAAATATAAACTAAATTTTCAAATACCTGGAATTGGTGATTATTTTATTGAAATGAGTATTAAGGATAGTAGCTTGATAGTAAATGACTTAATTACTAAAGAGATTAGTAAGTTATATCCCTTACAGGAACTAAAATTTATAGATATTGAAAGTGGAGAAGAAGTACAATTTCAAATATCCGGGGATTCTGATAAAATTGGTTTGATTTGGAATAACCAGTATCCTTTTTCAAAAATTGATTGAACCCTTTATTTAATACAGTTTAAATATTCAAAAAGAAGGGAAATTTTTCAGTCTACCTTTAATTTCCATTTTTTCAGTGGTTTTTCATTTCAACTTACATCTCAGGTAAAAACCTGCTCATAAAATGTGCGAAAAAAATATAGCATAAAACCTGCTTAATAAATGTATGTACTGCAATATCATATTCTGAATAAACCTACTTGACTCTTTTCCCTTTCAAATCAGCTATAATTTAATGAGTACTCAGTAAAATTGACTTGACTGGAATTCTTATTTGTCGTAACTTATATATCAAAACTGAAAACAACGGTTCTATCTATTAACTAAAAAATAATAACATGAAAACATTTTTTTTTACGACAATGATTGCAGTATTCTTTGTATTCAGCACAAATGGAATACAAGCACAGACCTCGCAAACTAAAGTTGACCAGCTTGAGTTTATGCAAAATTTTTGGGGTTCTTGGACAGCTGAGTGGGGTAAAGACACTATTCTGAATTATAATGTTAGACCATTTGGAAAAGGGAGTGAGCGTGACTGGACACTGAGTACTAAAGGAAAGATTTTCGATTCGGGGAAAGTACTTTATGGGTATGATGCAGTAAATGATAAACTTATTGAGGCAAATCTTTATAAATCTACACCCAACATTATTCTCAATGTTTGGTGGGCTACGTCGAAAACCACCGCTGAAGGAGTACCACAAAAAGATATTTCCAATCCTAAAAATGCTTCTTTTAGGTTTAATTGTGTTATAAAATCTCCTGATTTGTATGTGATTACTTATTTTATGAATAACAAGGTAGTTGGAACATACACATTTATTCGTGTGAAAAAGTGATTGGTTAAGACTAATAAATTAGTGAATTCTTCATTTTAATAGGATTATTATCCTTTTAGCTTTATACCTTAATCAAAACCAATATGCATGAGAACATTTGGTTTGACCACAACGATTGCAACTTTGCTGTTTTACATTTTTGGATGCACCTAGCAACATAATGACCAATTAACACTCAAGCTAAAGGAGCAAATTAAAGAAAGAAATTTTAGCTGTAATGTGACAGTATTTCTGTCAGAGTAAAAGATTTCAGTTCTGTTGGAATCAGAAGTAAAAATACCTGTGATTCAAGGTAATCAATTGACCTTTTGAATTAACTGTCTCAAAAGGTTACATTCCACTTTGGCTATGCTTCCGGTCATCTCCGTGCCTGTCATCATTTTGGCAGTTTCCTTGTCCCCTGATGATGGAATTGAAGCTTTTCTGGCTTTGGCCTAATAATTTACCATGACACTTTTAAAAATCTCCAGCTGTCCATAAACTATCAAGACAAAAACCATCCCAATATCAATCGGAAAGGTCATCGGTTCGATTCAATATTTCGGGGGAGCGTACATACTGACTATAATCTGGCAATTTTAATACTGATTGTGCGAATAAAAATAAATATGTCACAGGAGAAAACTCTTTTTTTTATAGCTTAGGCCACCTTTGGTTTTAGAAGTAATTTTTAGACAAATTCTATGAAGAAAAAAGTATTTATCGCAAAATATCCACCGGCGAGGTTCGTAAAATGCTTTGAATATCTTAGTTTCTTTTTAACTCAGCTGGCGCGTAAAATCACTGTTCCGAATATGATTATTATGGAAATGACGCAGGGATTTTATGTATCGAAAGCTATCGGTACAGCGGCAGAACGAATTTATTGAACATCTCAAAGATGGGGATAAAAATATTGCAGCGCTGGCTAAACTAACGAATACACATGAAAATTCGCTGTATAGGTTAATGAGGATGTATTGGTTAGTCAGAGGAGTTGTCATGAGAAAAAAACACAAGGTATTCTCCCAAAACAGGCTATCACAAGCTCTTTGCAACAAACAGGAATCTATGCGAATATGGATGTATTCTCATATCTGGAAGCAAATCCTGAAAAGAATGAGATATATAATCGAGCAATGAGTAATTCTTCTGTTTTGTTAAGTCAGGCTGTTGTGTCAGAATATAATTTTTAAAATGCAAAACACATTATAGATATTGGTGGCGGACATGGAGTACTTTTATCCATTATTCTTCATAAGAACAAGCATCTGAAAGGACAGTATTTGACTTGCCGCATGTTGTTGAAGGAGCAATGAGAATTTTGATAAATATGGAGTTCGCAACCGGGCTGAAACTGTTTCGGGCAATTTCTCTGAGGTTGTACCCGAAGGGGAGGAACATTTATTTAATGAGCATTGTCGCACTTTTGGACGATGAACAAAGTATTGCTTTACTGAAAAAATTAAAACTGTACTTCCTGAAAAAGGTAAGGTTCTTCTTATAGAAGCCATTGTAGAAAATAATAGTATGTACTCTTTTGCCAAATTATTGGATATTCAGATGATGGTTGGTACAAAGGAGGAAAAAGGAACGTACTTATAGGAATATAAATTACTTTTTGAGAAGGCTGGATTTAATATAAAAGAGTTGTAAAAGCTGTTGCTCCAATATCAATTATTGAGCTTGTACATATAATAATTCTTAATTAGTAAGATTTTTGAGATTTCTATTAAAAGTAAAAAAAGAGATGGCTAAACACAGTATAAAACCCGGAGTAATAAATATTCCTTTACCACAACTTTCAAGTGAAAGATCTCTTACCAGAATATTATTAAATGCCTCAATGCCCCAATTAAAGGAGAAACAGCATAGAGTGCATGAAAGCTGGCATGGCAATAACCGGAACCCAAATACCACCAATGGCACAAAAATAACCACCGATATGGACCCAATATAGAAGATTGCTGATAGGTTTTGGTAAAGTTCCAACCATCAGGCGCAACCTGCCCCTTGTAAACGCCAAAATAAAACCTGTTAATAATAACGAGAAATGCTTACCTCCTATGTTTAATGTAAACGCGAAAAGTAGTAAAATATACACACCCATAAATATCATTAACAAAAACCTTAATAATCCACAATCAAATAAGTAATTACTTTGGCAAAAAGATATAAATACATAGGAAATGGCATAAAACTTAATCGGGTAAAACTCCCGTCTTCTCTTTCTTCAATCATATTTCCGGCAAGCGACATAACAATAAAAACATGGCAAAAAGTGTCGTGGGCTGGTACATTATGCCGCACCGAGTTCGGAATAATCAGGCTCCTTTTACCGATGCCTTATCGTTCTTTATAGCTAATAATATTTTGAATCAAAACTATTCTTATTAAACGGGATACGTTTTGAATTACATTGATCATCATTCGGTTTTCAATTTTGGCACTATACTCCCGAAATGCTTAACCCAACCACATTAGTTTTATATGATGCATAGGTAATCGGATCAAAAATATTTCAATAGAAACGGATTAGATTCATATAAATTATTCTTTTGATTACTTAACATACGAGAGCAGTATTCATATTTACAGCTCTTTTCATTCTATAAGTTGTACTATCGTGTACAATAATTCTATTTTGTATTCCTCCTTTGGCAATATTTTCTTCAAACTTCTCATTTTTAACATCAAATATTTCTGCTAACAGCAAAGTTTCTGTTTTTAGTTCATTAACTATCCGTGTTTCCGAGCGAATCTTTATCATTATTTAATACAATAATTTTAATGTTAAAATCACTGACTGACTTAAAGGAACTATCTGTATTACAACCATTATAAACACCAATAAAACAGGCATTGCAAAAGATAACCAAACCGGCCTTGTCATTCAGTATAACCAGGGAATCTTTGTATATAAGTGTAAGTAATTTTCTAATATTATTCTCTAATGTGTCTTCCGGTTAGTTTTAAAAGCCTCTTCAAGGTTTACGTCCATCTGATTTGATTTATTAATTTTTTCGGGAGTATTGTTTGCGATTAAGGCAGCCTGATATAGTGCAACTATCAGTACAAAATTTCTCAGCTTCCTCCATAAAATGTGAAGTGTACAGAATTGTTGTTCCCCAGCCAGAGTTTCAATTCTTTCAAGTTAGCTCAAAATGAACTTTTTTCAATTGAACATCAATTCCTGCTGTGGGTTCATCGAGAATGAGTAATTGAGAGAATGAAGAATACTACAATAATATTCAGCCGTCTTTCATCCCTCCTGACAAATTTTTTACTTTTTGATTTGATTTATTTTCCAAACCATACCTGAAGCAAATCCAATATCCTTACTTTTAGTTCTCTTGGCAGGATACTGTATAAGTGCCAAATATTCTCAAATTATCGAGTGTTGTAAGGCTTGGATATAATGCAATCTCCTGCGGAACAACGCTAAGTATTGATTTTATTTTTTCAAACTGTTTTAATACTCATTCAAGATTAATACCTCTCCCAAATTTGGCTCAAGTAATAAGTTTAAAATTTTTAATGGTTGTGGTTTTCCCGGCACCGTTAGGTCCAAGCAGTCCAAAAATTTCACCTTTTTAATATTAAACGAGAGATTATCAACGGCAAAAGAATCAGCATTTTATACATTTTTTTAATGAGATTACTTCAACTATGTTTGCTGAATTATTCATTAAGAAATACTGACAGAGTTAAGGGTTTTGAATAGTTTCTTTTTCCGTTCGGCAATTTCTGAGCGTTTCGCGAATAACAGAGATATTTTCTGTGGGTGAATTTCTTCCACAAATTCTTCCGGCAATAACAGCAAAGTCTCTCCACCTGTCGCCAATTTTTGTCATTTCTTCAGATTCTTTAAGAATCCAGTCATTTTTAAACTCAATGATGCCTCCTGAAGAAGCTGACGTACATATACCTAAAACCGGCTCCGCCAGTCCTGCTTCTTCCTGCCATTCGAATTACGTTTCCCATAAAAGGTTCAGAAATTCCGGTTCATTTTTCTGCTAAGTTTTATTAATTTTTTGGCAAGAATTGCTATTCCGTTAACACCATGGTAAGGTGAAGTTATTAACCATAAGTTTGCTGGTTGGCAAGACATACCTTTAACAATTGCGCTGTTTAAATCCACCTCTTCAGGAATTGCGGCAGGATAATATAAATCCCCTTTAATAGTTAGTACTCCGTTTGCAAATCTTGCCCATGGTAAATCTTTATACTTAATTTCAGTTTTATGTTGCAGCGCAGTTTTTTTTAAACACCAGATAGGTATCACCATGTTTGCCGTAAATAATTGTATTGTGGGCATTGTAATGAAAGCGATATGACTTTGGAAAGAAAGGCAGATAATACAGGTTTAGCAGAATGCCTACAGGTTGTCCTTTTTAAAGTAATGCATCCATTTCGCACATGTGGCATCGTGTTGATTTTATATGTGTGTTGCACATTTTATACCTAATCTTTTGTTGCATTATTATAAATTTGCCCGCAGAGTATGCGATAGGAAGTTAATGGGATACCCTGATTTTTACAAAAGGCATGTGGGCAAAAATATACCTGAACCGATTCCAAAAATCAAAGGTTTAAGCTTATCTGAAAATTATGAAAACCAAGCAAATTGCAAATTGTTCCATTTTCGCAATGCGATAGCTGCTTATGAAATTCTACTTCCATATTATTAATACTATTTTATTTATTAACTATTCGCATGTATGTACCTCTGTAAAATAATAA
>JADIYN010000045.1 GCA_016705335.1 Draconibacterium sp.
CACAAATGAAAACTGTAAAATTCCATTTTTAGGACGTTTGAAAGAATAATTTCCATTATTGTCAGTAACAGTGCCTTTTACCAGTTCCTTTCGATAATACAGTAACACCGGGCAAAGGAATTCCTGAAGAATCAATTACTCTTCCATTTATCAATACCTGATTTGTTTCTTGTGAAAACAGGAAATAGAAAAAAAGATAGAAAATCACAAATAATTTAATTTTCTTTTCATAGTTTTAGTCTGTTTAATATTACGAATATTTATTTTGTCTATTTTTTATGATATATTTGATTTACTTCAGGTTTTGTTAGCTCAAATTTATAGACAATAACAATGGGCATAAAATATTTTTTGATTTAAAAGGGGTAATTTTGATATAAATGACAGATAAGCTGAACAATTTTTCAAAAGTACTTTATCGATGATCCTACGGATAGTTTCATGGGACTAATTATAAATGATATAGGCTATACTGCAGTCAAACCAAATCAGGAATATCCATCTTCCAAAGAGGAATCATAGGAGGTACTATTTCAAATGAGAAACTGGCCCGGCGATTTTAAAGATTATCAAATAGTATATATTTCAAATAGTAATTTCAGAACTTTTGAAACAGAAAATAATTTAAAATTTGACGTTACTCCGGGCACCGTTTTTTTCTTATTTCCTGAAGTGTGGCACCGATATCAACCTTTACCTGATACGGGATGGACCGAGTACTGGATAGGGTGTTCTCTGCCGGAAGATAATTCACTATTTATAAACAACATTATTAATCCTCAAAATCCAATTTTCACAATTGGACTCAATACCAGAATAATCAAGGCATAATGGAGTTTTGGGATTGGCCTTAGATTTTCGAGCCGGACAATGGCCTCGATGAGTGGAGCAACCTTCTTTCTTATGGGATTGATAATTGATGCTATCAAAACAAAATTTTAGTGGTACTTCAAATGAAAAAATGGTACCAAAGGCAATTTTGTATTTTATACGACAGCGTTAGATAAAAATACAAAATCGAACAAGTTGCGAAATACTTAATATCAGCTATTCTTTATTTGGAAAATTTTTTACTGAATATACCGGAATACCACCCTGAGCAATATCTTTTAAAGCTTAAACTTTCAAAAGCTGAAGATTTATTACGGTTTAGTAATCTATCAATAAAGGAGATTAGTGATCTGCTGGGCTTTGAAAATCAGAATTATTTTTCGAAATACATTAAGCAAAAAACCGGTATAATAAACGAACATAGAAATAGCAGAAAATAATTGATTAGTAGGCTGGGACATCAATCATTGTTGTAGTTTTTATCTTTGTATTCTTGAAAATATTGACCTAAATTTTGCAGGATTAATGATGAAAAATGAAGGCTAAAAGCGCAGCAATTGCAAAATAAACGTTATAATGGTGTTTATTCCATATCTGTCTGCATCAAATATAACTGTTTTCATCTTTATGATTATTTTTTAAGGACGTTTGAGTTCAGGCTATTAAAGTCAGTCAGCAGTTTCACCAATTTTGCTGCAATTGCCTTTACACCCCTTTTATCGATTCAATATTTAATGGCATTACCGGATCGTGTAAGGACATCGAAGTAAACCATCCCTGTTCATGAGGCGCAGTGCATCGTACCTTTATTCCTTCATAATTGGGCGAAACCACTTCCCACCCATTAATATGTGATACTTTGTTCTCCATTACGGACAATACATGTTCAGCATATTTGCTGAAATTTTCTTCAGTATAATGCGGAACTCCTTGCTTTCCATTGGTTGTTCCAGTTTAGCAATAAGGTCAGTTGGTATTTTACCCCGAACATTAAGTTTTGCCATTTCTACAAGCAATTTTGCAGCCAGGTAGGCACCGTCATCAAAAATAATTTTCTTTTAACGGCATGTCCTGATGTTTCAATAGCAAGCCAGCTCTCTTCTCCCTTTTCGTTGAGTCGAATCGGCTCGTCCGATCACATTTTTATCCACGTTTGAACCTATGATGTTTCCACGCAGTTCTCCTTCAATAAACCGGGTTAATCCTTCTGAAGTTATTGAATCGGTGACTATGATACTGCCGGATGCTCTTTAATTACAACTGATGCAACGAGTGCTACAAGCGCATTCCTGTTAACCGGATTTCCTTTGGCATCAACAATTTGGAACGATCTACGTCGGTATCAAAGATTACACAGGTCCTTTTTCCTTATTACGCTCGGCATATCGATTTCATTTGCATCTTTGTCTTCTTCGGGATTGGGTACGTGATTTGGAAAGTTGCCATCGGGATCGAAACTGACTCCCTGTTGTATCGGCTCCAAGCTGATGCAACACTTTTGAAAGAAAAAATCCTCCTGCACCGTTACCATCATCTTAATTGTTTCAAGGCCAAGTAGAGAGTTTTTCAAAATTTGTTTGAATGTTCGCTCCTTTTCCGGATATAATCAACAGAAATTCAGCATATTCATCAATAAATTCCATTTAGTCACTGTAGAAGGAATATCAGAAATTGCCATAATCCTTTTCCTTAGCAATTCGCAATATCTCAGTAATATCCTTTTTATTCAATCCTCCCAGTTAGTAAAATTTCAGCCCGTTCGGTTAAATGGCAGATGACTGGCTGTGATCATTACTCCACCGGTTACTGGATTTTCAACTGATACAGTTGTCATGAACATGGCAGGGTAGATGCCAATTCACAATCAAACACATTTGCCCCATTTCTGTAACTCCCTTCATAAATGCTTCTTTTAGACAGGGCCTGTAATACGTGAATCGGTACCAACTGCAACAGATACATCGGTTGATTGCTGAAATCTTTAAGCCATAACAAACGCTTTGCCCAACTCGTTAACAATAGGGGGTGTTAAATTTACTGTTTCTCCTTCAACTCCTTCCATTGCAACTCCCCGGATGTCTGAGCCATTCTGTAATTTTTCCCAATTCATATAACAAATCTATTTTTTAAATACTTAATAAACCTAAGGATTTACTTCCTTTCTTATAATGTAATTACTTTTGAAAATAGCCATATAATTTTGAAGTAAAACAATTCTTAAACCTGGTGCAAGGTCATCTTCTCAATACGTTTTTTATGTCGCCCATTTTCGAATTCTGTTTGCAAAAATACCAGTACAATCTCATTTGCTGTTTCTTCAGAAATGAAACGAGCGGGTAAACACAAAATATTAGCATCGTTATGTTTTCTGGCCAAAGATGCAATTTCTGTTTCCCAACATACCGCTGCCCTGATATTTGGATATTTATTCGCAGTGATTGCAACGCCCTGAGCACTTCCACAAATCAGAATTGCGGATTTAACCTCATTATTCTGAACACAATTTGAAACCGGATGGACATAATCAGGATAGTCAACCGAATCATTGGAATCTGCTTGCCGAGTTTATAATTTCATGCCGATATCTTCAAAATATTTTAATTTCTTTTTTAATTCGGTCCGGCGTGATCATTTCCTATCGCAATTTTCATTTTATTATTTGTTTTATTCAATTCTTTCCCGACCGCAATTTACGGTTTCCATAATCCTTTTGTATCCGGTAGTATCTGTTCCGGTGATAAGTTTAAAATCATTTGAAAATAAATTTAGAAAATCGATTGGATCGAAATGCTTAATCCGTTACAACAAAGCTAGTCTGTGGTAAAAAAGATACTTTTTTTGTAGCAAGGAAAATGGGATAATTGGAGTTATCAACCAGTAATCCAGGAATAATATCTTCCCCGAGTTCAGTTATGAAACTCTCTTTTGATATTTAATCGGTGGCCGAATTTTCTTAAAGATTATTTGTGAACTTGCATCAAAAAATGGACAATCAGTTAAGTCATGCTGCAGTTTTTGTTTGTTCATTAATTTACCGTATTCCTCTCGGGTTAAATAACTCAAAGTTGAATGACTTCTTTTGCGATTATACAGGTTTTCAATCCATTTAAAAGTTACCTTATAAATAAGCCTAAATTCTGTTTGGTTTTTTGCCCCATTTCTAATGAAACAATTACAATCCCAGGATCTAAGGTGCTCTTTTTACAAGTCCAGTAATTTTTCCTTTTATAACCTGAATGTATGTGTATATTTCAGCAAAACTGTTTGGTTAATAAATGGGGGACGTTTGTCAGTGGAATGCGTTTTATTTGAATTCCGCATATCGTTTAGCACCAGGTAAAAATCGTTGCCATCGCGCGGATTGTATCTCAGCCTGTAATTTGTAATGATAATTTTATCGATTTCGTTGTACTGAACAAAAGCGCTCATCGATATTTTGGTGTCTACCATGTAGGTGAGTTTTAACTTGCCAATGTTGTTGATGAAGGTTTGGTTTCTTGTTGGAAAATTAACATGATCGTACTGATAACCAGCAGTTAGTTGGAAACTAGACGACAGATTAAGTTCAGGATCAAATTGAAATGAAACGCGGGTTCCATCATAAAACTGGCCAGCCTCGAAACCGCCCATCCCAACCAGTTTTGTGGTACGGGGTGAATTTGCAAACCCTTGTATGCCGCTAAAAGCATAATTACCAGCCGGAATATAAACATCTTCAGCTAAATAAAAATCTTCCCAGAACACCCTCTTTGCGGTAAGTTAATCCGGTAAAAACCCCATATCCATTCTTGAAATTAATTTCAAACCCAGGAGAAATCTCCATATTTTCGAGTTGACCATCATCAATTCTGCGGAGCATTTCAAAATCGACACCAGTACGGTAATTAAAAATCACCGAATTTTCGCCCGGGAACCAGCCATATTGCATTTTAGCCCTGAATTCGTGCAGATTGTTCAGGAACATAAAACCCGATTCTGGATTAAAATCTTTTCCCCAGTAAGCATAACCCCCTTCGTAACCAAAACCTTTTTCAGAACGCCGTTCCCATGCCACCCTAAAAAGTAGGGTCGGGAGAGGCAGCTTTATTAACGATGCTGTTATCATGGTTTGGGCAACCTTCACATCAAGGTAGTCGTCATTAAAAACACGGAAGATGCCATCTATTCCGTAACCCACATTGTAACTTCCATCGAATCCAAACCGTGTGGTTAACATTCCACCGACATACGAGTTTTCGTTTATTACCTGTTTCCTGACGCGGACAACCCCGAAATTTTCGGACGGATTGCCATTAAATTCCGCTGTATTCATATCCAGAAATCCAACATCCCACTTTCCAAGCCGGCCAACCAGCCTCACACCACCCGGTATGGCAACTATTTTTCCATCGATAATTCCGATATTGCGGCTGTAAAACAAATCCTGGGGACCACCAAGGTTAAAACTGAAAATGGATGACCGTTCCTGAAAAAACAATCTTTTTTCGGGGAAGAAAAGTGAATATCAGGTCAAGTTTGCCTGTTCGTCGTCGGCTTCAACCTGCACAAAATCGGTATTCACTGTAAAATCGAGAGTCAGTTTGTTGTCCAGGTTGTATTTTACATCCAGACCTCCGGTTAGTTTTGGGTCGTCAGACCTTACATAATCATCACCGGTTTCATTTAATTCATAGTTTCGTGTAATTCCACCTAATAAGTATGGGGAAATATATAGCGGACTGCGTGCTTTAATGTGATCGAATACAATTGTTTGACCCAGCGACGGTTTGATTTTGGCAATATACCCATACTTTGTGTCGATGGCCGGATAAGTATCCGTTTCGTTGCAATGGCTGATGCTTCTGGTAATTATCAGTCCCATTTTAGTGATGTCATTCACACTTTGAAAACGCAGACTGGAAAAGGGGATTCGCATTTCAACGTGCCATGCTTCATTGTCTATTACCGTTTTAACATCCCAAAACGAATTCCATGTGTAATTTCTGATATCATCGGTTGTCTCTCTTCCGGCATCGTTGGCACAGTGTAATCGATTTTTAATCCCGAAGGCATGGTAAAAAAGGCAAGGGCATTTTCGTTATCGTTGTAACTGTCGAGAAGAATTCCGAAATAGTCTGAATTTTCTGATGTTTCATCTCTTTTTTTACTGGTCGATACAAGTTTCGAAATATCCTTGTAATATAAATTGGCGCCAATCCAAAGGTAATTATTGTCGAAGGCGATGTAAACTTCGCTCTTTTCTGTTGGAGTTCCATTGTAAACCGGATAATGCATGCCAATGGAAAATTCCGGCACAGTTTCCATTCTGGCTCCGATGGTATTCCATCAAATTCAATATCACCGGAAAGGTTCAATTTTAATCTCTTCCTGGGCGAAAAATCTGCTTGTTGAAAATGATTCCTGAAACAATCAAAATGAATAGCAACTGTTTTTTCATGGTAGTTTGTCGATACAATCTTTATGTAGCTGAATTGAGTTTTGTTTGTTGAACAACATCAAGATAGGTTCCGTGCACTATTTTATTAGTTTAATATAGCGCCGTAATAAACATAGTACTTAAATATTTACTAAATCACTCTTTTGTCGAACAGATAACTCATCATATTTACTATCTGGAAGGGTATAATCTGGGTATTTTGTAACACTTTGGCTTTGAATTCTGCAAATGTTTTGGAAGTTTTAATATATTCAGTTAATGTTTGTAAATATTCAATATCTGTCTTTAAATCGTCTTTTGTTGCAAAATAAATGTTGTTTGGACCTGCATGCCCACAATATATTTTGTTGATATTGGGGGTATTATTAATTTTTTGTAATTCAGAAATCCAATTTTTAGAAATACCTAAATCTACATATTGATGGTTGTGATTGAAAACCATATCCTGTGCCAATATAATTTTTTGTTCAGGAAGTGTAATTAGCACCTGTTCATTTGCTTCAGCATTATTAATTATTCGAAATATAAATTTCACTCCACTTATAGTTTCGGTGCCGTCTTTGATAACATTCGATGGAATAACTAATTCATTTGGTGCTTGCAATTCTAATTTTTCTTTTCTATTATCAATTGTTTGCTGACCTTCTTTTTAATATAATCAATTATCCCCTGCGATGTATAAATAGGAATATCTTTAAACTCATCTAATCCAAACCAATGGTCTGGATGTTCGTGTGAAACAATCAGCCGGTCAATTTTTTTTCCCAAACTATTTGCATACTTTCTAAAATCTGTTGAAAAAGGTTTTAAATAATGCGGATCAATAATAATCAGATTATCTGCCGTTTCAATAATATAACAAACCGCATTGAAATAGCATTTTTCGGCGAAATCGAAACATGTAGTTTCAGATTTTCGATTTGTTCTGTTTTGATTACTAACGACTGTGTTTTAATGCTATCACTCTTTTCGGTATTAATTGTGTCGTTTGGTTCTTTTTTATTTTGTTGCGAAACCGCGCCACCTAATGTAATTGAGAGTAAACAAGCAATTAGAAATGTTTTGATGTCTTTCATTTTCCTTTCGTTTTTAAATTATTTATTAGATTTAATTCATTATCAATCTGCAGCAGAATTTGTTATTAGCAGGCGTTAATATTATTTATCAATCTTTGTAATAATTGGATTTGAAAAATGTGCTTCAGTACCGGGGCCTATCCATAATCCAATACTACCATTATTATCAGACCCAAGTTTTAAATCATTTACTTTTAATGTCGGTTGTGAATTTCCATGTACAAATAAATTTGCTTTGTCCCCATTAACTTCAATCTTGATTTTTGTCCATTCTCCTGATATTAAATCGACATATGATTCATATTTTTCAGGAAAATCCTTACGTAATTTATAGAATGGAAAATCAGGAAAAGAAATATATTGCACTGAATGATTTCTTCGAATTTGATCGTCGGCTCTTCCATTGGTTGGCCGGAGATAAATGCATTCAAACTTGTATTGTCACTATTGATTCTAAATGCGATACCAACAAATCCACGTGCTCCTTCTTCTGCATTTTTCAGCCGGTTTTCCAGAAACATCAATTTCAATAATACCATTCTTAAAATCTAAATTGTTGATTTTACAAATTTCACTTGTATTATCTCCATTGTCACTTACTTTTAAAGATTTTTTACCCAAATAGGTTTCTTCTGTCGTCAGTACATTAATTGATGTCAAATCTCTATTATTGAATAATAAAATTGAATCCTTTTTAAACTGTGCAAATACTATATTCTGACGAAAAAGGAACAGAAAAAAAAAAATAGTAAGATGCTTTCATTTTATATTTATTAATGTTTGTCAAAGTGCAATCTTTTAATGCTCACTAACGAACGGATATTGCCAAAGGCGGGAAATTGCAGCACTGCCGGTTCGGGTCCGCCTTTGGTAAAAACTGATAATAGTGCTACCATAGGTATTAAGGTATTCTTCACGAGTTGAATATTTGAGTTATGGTTTGATTGCAAAAAAAAATTAAAACTTTCCGCCAAAAAAAATAACCAGAAATCGAATTTGACCGATTCGAATCAACTAAAATTCAGACAGCCTCTCTCTTTTTAAAAAGAGAGGAAGAAGTCCGAGCCTCAAGAGAACGGGAGGAGCTACTCCAGAAAAGCACGAAACGACATTGTATTTTAATTACTAAATTAATTACCAAGCGTTCGGTTAAATGTTTTCAGAATCTGATTATTTATTCTGGTTTTGTCCATTCCAGTTCACTAATTTGGAAGGATAAAAGCCAATGTTCATGAATTTCATCCGTTAGCGGCGACGTTCAGCCGGATTTTATATTCATTCCAATTGCGCAACTCGGTTGGTGTCCAGCCAATTTCGGCATAACCCAACAAACGCGGGAAAATCTGGTATTCGGCTTGCGCTCGGGTTCCGATGGTTTCTGACCGAGCGGTGCGTCAATTCTGATAATATTTTCTTCTTAATGGAAGTTTCTAAATTCGCAGGATCCCAATTGCAACTTTTTATTAACTTCAATGTAACCTGCCCAATCAAGTCCGTATGAACTTGTTGAATCGTACTTCATATCGAGGTAGGCGTTATAGCAGGTGATATCAGCACTTTTGCACCTTGTGCAACACCTTTAATCGCATTTTCGGCTTTTGTCCCAATATTGTACGAGACGTATTTGGTTTTTAAGTGTTGATAATCACCAGCAACTTCGTCCCCAGGCCAAAACTTTTTTTCCACTGGCATTTACCATGTCCTGAACCCGATCTATAAAAGTTGATGTAATCTTCAGGTTTGGTCACTTCAGTTTCGTCCCCGCCAATATGCAAATACTCGCCGGGAGTTAATGCGGCCAGTTCTCTGATCACATCATCAACAAATTTATAGGTCAATTCTTTCTTAGTATCCAACGTGCTGAATCCTACTTCAGTTCCGGTGTATAATTCCGCTGCGTTGCCATTCGTTCAGCTCGGCATACGAAGCCATCGCAGCATTGGTATGTCCGGGCATATCAATTTCAGGCACAATGGTGATGTAACGATCCTGTGCATATTTTACGATATCCGCATATTGTTCCTGGGTATAAAATCCACCTTCGCCACCGCCGACTTCAGTTTTACCGCCATGAGCATGAGGGTTTGGCCATCATTGAATTTCAATTCTCAACCCTGATCATCGGTCAAATGCAATGCAATACATTCATTTTATAATAAGCAAGTTGGTCGATCAGGTTTTTGACGTCATCAACTCCAAGAAATGACGAGCCACATCTAGCATTGTACCCCGATAGCCATAGGAAGGGTAATCGCCGGATTGTTCGGTTGCCAATTCCCAGGGCCCTTTTGTTTCGATGATATTTCAATTTGTGATGGAAAAAGTTGGCGAATGCTTTGAACGCCATGGAATAAACCTGCAGGTTTATTCGCCAAATTGACCATTTTATCAGTAATGGTTAGCTGGTATCCTCGGAACCCAGTTGGGAATCACTACCTGAAAGTGACAGGTAAATATTTTCACGGAGCTTCATTGGTCGTTTTAACTTCTATACCTAATCCAGTTGAAGGATTTAGCTTATCGGCCAGATATTGACCAATTTGTTTAAGTTCGGCTGATTCGCCCTGAACGTAAATATCAGTCTTATCGGATAATTCGAATGAGCCACCGATTAGCATGATTGAAACAGGTTTAGGAATCAGGTTTTGTTTTGAAAGATCGCTTTTTTTACATGCCATGTGGCTGAACATTACAGCTAATAACAGGCCCCCCAATGGCAAAGCGTTTACTGTTGGTTATTGTCATGATTATTAAATATTTATTTGTTATTTATTGTGTAACTGTATGTATTTTTTATTTTAAATCAATAGAGCATTAGCTTTATCATTACAAATGAATCATACCCTCGCATTTGCCATTTAGAAATTCTAAATAATTGATGGGCCTTCATCATTTCCTTTTGATATTACTAATTCCATAAGGAAAACGCTTCTTTCCGACGGCTCAGCATCGCATCAGCCTCATCGTCGTTTTCGAAACGTTCGGTTCAGGATTCCATTTCAGTTTGCGATTCAGCTTCATGGCAATGTGCGTAATCAGACAAATTGAACATGCCCGGTGTCCGATTTCGGCTGGTGTCATTAGAATATTCTGTTTCTGAATGGCTCCGAGCCAGTTTCCGTGGTGTTCATCGCTCCGGGTCAGGTGAATTTCATTTTCACCAATCACCGAATCCAGAATTTTAGGATTGCTTGCATCCAACGCTTTTGAACTGTTTGCCTTCGAAACCGGATCGCTTTGCAGAAGCCACATAATCGCCCGCGACACAAAGATCCAACCTTCGGTTCCTTCTGTAGCGGATTCCGTTCGGATAACCACCGCTGGTGTACATAGTTATTCCATTTGCATATTCCGCTTTGGCCGTGAAATCGCCATGCACATTCCACAATCCTGATTTCGGAATTCGGCCACCGCCTGTACTGAAATTGGTCCGGTGTATTCGGTATCCATTCCCCATGCCGCCGAATCGTAATGGTGCTGCCCCCAACTGGCAATCATTCCGGCGCCAAATTGCTCACGGCGCAACCAGCCCGGACGGCCATAACCCGGCGGATGTACGCCAATTTCAGTATAAGGAACATATGGAGTTTCACCCAGCCACATGTCGTAGTTAAGGCCTTTTGGTACCGGTATTTCAGTCGCTTCAGGACCAGAAGGGTCGCCGGGCAAACCAATTTTACGGTATGCAACCGCCCTATACGGCCGTTGCGCACCAGCTCGGCAGCGATGCGGAACTGAGGCGAAGAACGTTGCTGAGTCCCAACTTGCAGAATAATGCCTTTTTCTTTTTACGATATCAGCCATAATGCGGCCTTCAGTAACTGTTAATGAAGTAGGTTTCTGTACATACACATGTTTGCCAGCCAAAGCCGCTTCGATGGCAGGTTGCGCATGCCAATGATCGGGAGTGCTGATGACTACTGCATCTATGTCTTTATTCAGGAGCATTTCGCGATAATCGTCGTACATTTTAGCATTAATGTATTTCTCTTGAGCGGTTTTAGTTTTATAGTAATCGTCAACCATTTTTTTGCCGTCAGCAAGCCGGTTTCTATCTACATCACACACGGCAATCATCCGGGCAACTTCATGTTCGAGTGTTCCGGGCATATCGTGCTCGCGGGCAATTCGGCCACACCCAATTTGCCCAATCTGAATGGTATTGCTTGGCGCATTTTTACCAAATACTGAGGATGGTACAATAGTGGGGACAACGATTGCTCCGGCTGTTGCAACCGAGGCATTTCTTAAAAAAGTTCTTCGTTTCATTGGTATTATTTGTTTTAAGTTTAAAATTCAAAATATTGCTGCTGGCTGCTGGCTACTTGATACTTGCTGCTGGCATCCGGCCTTTTTCATTCTTTCATTCATGCATTCCCGCATTCACGCATTTCTTCACTCTTTCGAGTACTTTGCAAACTCCTCCGCAATCCCCGCTTCGGTATGGTTTCCTGAATGTACAATCACCCGGTAGCGCAACTTAATTTGTTCGCCTTTTTCAGGCTTTGTATTTTATCATTTGCCGGCCAGTACATAGGTGTTGGCGAAAAGAAACCGTAGTCGCGGGTAAACCAGGGAGCAGGAAACCATTTATTCGATGGGTGCTGCAGTATTGCCATTCCCTCGGTTTTCCCCTGGCGGTTCCCGTAAAAGTCAATCCATGCCGAAGCCTTACCAAAAGTACCTTTTTCACCGGTTTCTCCTTCGGCATTAATCATTGTACCACCGTTGATAACTGCCAAATCGGGGTCCATTCTTCCACCGAAAAGCGAATGGTTTGTTTTTTCGATGTTTTCATCTATCAGCATTTCCATTGTCACATCAAAATCAAGAATGAATTTATCCTTCGAAGGAATGGTAACTGTGATTTTGCGTTTGTCTTTAATCGGAGCATCGGCTCCGGGGCGACGCCAGATACATTCGTTTTCGATAACGGCTTTGCTTCCGCCGGTTTCAAGAATATCGGCACGCAGCGAAATAATCTGTCCGTCTTTCAGTCCTTCCTGCCAGTAATTGCCGCCATTCACTTTATCGCATCCAAAAAACAGCGAGCTGTGGTGCGGGTAATTGGCGTTACGCATCGAGGTTACACTTGCATTCGATGGACCGTTTACCGGGAAAAAGAAAGGGTATTTCTCGTCTTCTGACAAGATATAGCTTGTAAACAGGTTTCCGTCAACTCGAAACTCGATTTTGTCGGCCACCCTTTCGGCGGTTACTTTTGGTTGGGCTATACTGTTTGTAACTGACAGACAAACAATAAAACTGTAATTGTCAATAGCTTCATAATTAATCTTCTTTTGTGTTATTTCGTGATTTTGTGTTTTTGTGGCAAAAACGTAAGCCACGAAATCTCTAAAACACCAAAATTCACTAAAAAACAATTTTTAATACTTCTTTTCGATTTAATATTTATTTGTAAAACTCTATCATTGGATTTGCCGCAAAAGTATTCCAGTACATTTAGGCAGTTTTGGCATCCATTTTACCATCAAACACAATCATCCGGTATTTCAGTGCGTAATTCTGTTTGGGCTCCAGTTTCCAGCTTTCATGCCGAATCGGAACAAACTCGAAATACATATCGCCGCGGCCACCATTGGCATCAAGCGGCCAAACCCGCATCGACTCGGGGTGCATCCGGTTCTCCGGAAAACTCATGAATAATAATCCTGAACACCTACTTTGGTGCCAAAATCAATATGTTCCTGAAGCGATTTGAATCCAGTGTAAACAGGACCTTCAACCTGCGAAATTAATCCGGCAAAACGAAAGGTTCCTTCACCCTTTGAAAGATTCCAGAAACCAACTTCGCATTTACCAAGGAAAGTCATAGTCCATGTGTTCCAGTTACCGAAATGATGATAATGGTCGGGTGCCTGAATGCGGGTCAGCACTTCGCCACCGGGTGAATAAAACGGATGCAAAAATGCTGAGCGTTTGTACAACGGACTGATTCCCGACGGTGGATTCATGGTTTGATCTGGTAACTCATAATTGGTTTTTCGCCAGACTTCAGGTTTAAAGCTCCATCTTTTGCCGGCAATTATTCCTGATTTGAATATTTGAGATTTTATGGTTTTCCGGAACACGTAAGGGCGTTTGGTATTTTTGAGCGTTTGTCCACTTAAAATAAACCAGGCTTTGGCCCCACCGGCTGTTTCCATCTTAAAAGGAACTGCGGCTTCGGTCTTTCCTTTGATTTCGAAAAGAGCCAGTTTTAGTGAATCGGTACTGTAATTCAGATGATCGACCGATAAACTGAGTAGGCAATCGGTGTGGTCGACATTTCCAGCCAGAACGTCAAACCGCATAATATTCTGCGCTGAGGTCGAAATTCCGGTCAATACAGCTATCATTAAGAGCAAATTTTTCCAGATGTTGGTCTTCATTTTTTCGAAATGCAGATTAATGAGTAATTTAATTTTTACAGTCTGATGCAAAAGTAGCTGCTCAACGACTTCATCGCCAATATTATTTTAACAGACATTTATATTATTTTTGCGAAACATCAAATAACTAGGCCAATGAAGATCTTGCACGAAAAGGTGAGCTTTGCAAGCGCGTACCATGGTGAAAGTAAAGTAATGTATCCTTTATCTCCAAAAAGTTTACTACACAACCCTTTACATAGTTTAATCCCAACATCAAGTTATTGTCAGCAACATTTCCCGGAGTGATAAAGAGTGAAACGGTTTTGCCACCACGAAGGTGTGGTTTTGAAAGAAGTTCGCCCACCACCATTATTTCCCGGTTTACTCTTTGAATTTCGGCCAGGCTGCCCCTGTTTTTCACCACTGTTTTTCCTCCCATGTTGAACCAGTACAATGAGGTGCACCATTGGCAATGGCTTCGTATGCCTGGATACGAATTTCCAGGTTATAGGGATTTCCGGCGTTTCTACGTGCCCGGCTTCCCCAGTCGTCGGCCATAGCCTGTGAGCAAACAAAGTCAGTTTAAAATATCTTAGGGTTGTAACCATAAAAAGAATAAACAATTGAACTATCTTTGTGGTTACAACCTAAAATAAGCAGTCATGATTAAAAGGGATTTATATTTAAACCAACTTCGCGGTTTTATCGACAAACCTTTAATAAAAGTAATAACCGGTATCAGAAGAAGCGGAAAGTCGGTGATCTTGAAATTGCTGAAAGAAGAATTACTCGTGAGGTAAATAAGCGAAGAGCAAATTATTTATCTAAATTTCGATAGTTTTGAATTTTCAGATATTGACAGGGCAGACAAACTTTATGCTTATATTAAAGAAAGGATTAAAGGCGGAAAACGTTATTATATTCTACTCGATGAGATACAGGAAGTTAATTCATGGGAGAAAGCTGTAAATTCATTTTTAGTCGATTTTGATTCCGATATTTACATCACAGGTTCAAACTCACGTCTGTTATCTTCTGAACTGGCAACGTATCTGGCCGGACGTTATGTGGAAATTCATCTCTACACACTCTCCTTTTCAGAGTATCTTCTCTTTAAAACAACTCTTACTGATAATTCGGAAATGAATATACGGTTGGAATTTAATACTTTTCTGAGGATGGGTGGATTTCCGGTTTTACATATTGCCGATTATCCTCCTGATGCTGTTTATAAAGTAGTTTACGATATTTATTCATCTGCTATTCTTCGCGATACAATTCAAAGGAATAATATACGCGATGTTGAACTCCTTGAAAGGGTAGTTAAGTTTGTATTCGATAATGTGGGCAATAAATTTTCAGCTAAAAATGTGGCTGACTATTTCAAAAGCCAGCAACGTAAAATCGATCTTAATACAGTTTACAATTATCTCAGTGCCCTTCAAAGTGCTTTTATTATCGATCGCATTCCCCGATACGATGTAAAAGGAAAAGAAATACTCAAAACCCATGAAAAATATTTTGCTGGTGACCAGGCAATCATCTATGCAGTAATGGGTTACAAAGACAGACTCATTTCCGGAGTGCTTGAAAACATTGTAATGCTTGAACTGAAACGAAGAGGATACAGAGTTTTTACAGGCAAATGGGATGATCGGGAAATTGATTTCGTGGCTGAAAAGAACGAAGCCAAAATTTATGTTCAGGTAGCTTATAAAATGGAAGGGCAATCAACCGTTGACCGGGAGTTTGCTCCATTGCTCGACATCAGGGATCATCATCCAAAGTACGTTGTAACCATGGACGAACTATGGCATGACAACATTGAAGGAGTTAAACACATAAACATTGCGATTTTTGCTAATGGAAAATTATTGAAAATGCTTTAACATCAATCGAAATATAGTGAGTGAATTGATTTAACTCCTCACCTGAATACATCATTTAAAACAAATGCAGAGCTAAGGCTGTCTGCTCCCGGCATAAACCTTAAAGGTTCTTGTGGGCTGCGTGCAGTTTTCGTCATCTGTCAATACATATGATAAACCGTTCCATCTGCTGAATCGGTTTTTCCAATCTCAGGATTGTGTTCTCTCAGATTTACCTGGGATGGGATTAGTTTTCACCTCTTCCATTTAAGCCTATTTTGAGATTGGTTGGCTGTCTGTTTGTTGGTCCGGTGCTTATTTTCTTGACTCAATTTGGATTTGTGAGTTTCCGCAGAATTTGGAAACCAATGGTCAAGAATTAATATTTTAGCGACTAAAAAAGGTGCTGACGAACCTGTCAGCACCCTTTCTTTAAGCTAAAGTTGATTTGTTCTTCAACCTCGGTAATCTTTGTATCGAGAACCTCCTTTACGGTTTTCAGAACGGTTTCAACTACGATGTTGTGCGAGGTTTTAAACTCCTGCCCCGATACATCTTTGATGACAACTGTCGAACTAAGTCCGTCGGCTCCCAGCTTGAACCCGTTCAGGTTCTTCCGGGCTTCGTTCAGTTTCCGCCACTTGTCGATCACAATGTTGAGTTCTTCCACTTTCTGGATCCGTTTTTCCAGACTCAGGATTGAGTTTTCAACCTTAGGCGATTCTTTCACCAGTTCCATTACAGCTTTTTCTTCGGTAGCTGCTTTACCGTTTGTTTTTGCAACTGCTGACTGTGTCATAGTTTTTTTGCCCATGCCCTTGGGACTAATTTTGGTATCTGGCACACCAGTTAAATAATGGCCATAACACCATTGAGCTGTACCGACTAAATGCAAGGGCGAACCAGGTAATAAAAGCACTGTGGATAGCTTGTATTACCCTTGCACGTGTCGGGAAGCGCAAATATCTTTGCCTTTATTTACTGGAGTGGGGTATTTCTTAGATAATTATTATTACATATAATATATTAGATTTTCGGGATTGGAAATTTTACTGCCATTTTCCATTCCAATTGATTTATTTGAGATACAAAATTTTTTATTGTTTTAATCATTTCAATAAAGTCAGGAGAATCTCCATATATCATTTGTTCCTGCATGGTTTTATAGTCTGCTTCCCAGGCATCAATAAGATCCGGGCCTGGTATTGGATTAATTGTTTGTGGTTGATGTAAATTATAATTTACGCCTCCAAATCTCGTATATGTATAGCGATGTTCCACAATTGTTTCATACAATGCCTTATCATTTATTGCATTGAATGCAAAACCTGTTTTTGACAATTGGTACACGTCGTACAAATGACGACTTAAACGATCGACCCTGATTTTTTCGTGAGGCCGTTGAAACTCCTCATGCAGTAAAAAAATCTTTTCCAAAAAAGTTCTTTCAGGAATTACCGTCGGAATTTCAATTGGTACCTGAGCAAAGTCGGAATCCGGATACTGTTCATCAATTAAAGAAGAAAAGGCTTTAACACTAAATGGTTCACGTAATGAACGGCAGCCTATCTCCAATTGTATTTTTGGCTGGATGTACCCCGGTGATTCTATCACATTTGGGAAATAAATTTCAATAATACGGGGATCCTGATCGCTTGATTCCGGTTCAATGATTTGTAAATTCACTTCACTAAATCCTTTATCCTTAAATTTTGCCTCCAATTCAGGATAAAATATCTCTGAAATATATTTACTGGTTGCCTTCCTTAAATTGGTTTTTTCCTTTTTATTCAATTCACCATTAAAGCCAAAAAATGAGCGATCAACAGCCAAATCGAGATCTTCAGAAAAACGCTCTATTAAATTCCATGCTTTACTTAATGACGTACCTCCTTTAAATACCAAATGCTTAGCTATTGCTGTTTCAAAAACAAGGGCCAATGCTTGAACTACCCACCAGTCTTTTTCTACTGCAAAGGAGGCCATTCCTGTTTTCCGGGCAACTTCCTGACAGATTACAGTTTTTTCTGCCTTTGAAATATTTTGAAAATTAATTTTATTCATTTCGTAATGCTTTTTCCATGATTATTCTTATCCACACTGGTGCTAATTGAATATCATGCTTCAAGTCCTTAATATTTTCCTTTCTGAGCAATTCAGTAATTTTTTTTTCTTCAGAAAGGATTATCTTATCTTTTCCAATTTCTCTTAGTGCCTGTATGACAAGACCACTAATTTGCCCCTTTGCAGAAAGATTCTTTGGTGTTGTTTTTTTAACTTTATGCTCCTCTTTCCCAATTTTATTAGTCTTGCTCCATCGGTAAGGAAAACCAGTTTCATCAGGATTTGTGTGCTTAAACCTAAAGCATTTAAAGCATACGCTCCAGTCGGAACTAATCTGATTTTATCTCTTTTCGCTATTCCCTTGGCTACTTCTTCTGCTGATGGAAGTATTTCGCCAATGTATTCACTTACTTTAGGTCGTACATAAATACCTTGCGCTACTCTTCTAATAGTACCTCTTTTTCAAGTCGGTGCAAAGCCAATCGTACAGCTCCGAAGAACTAAATCATGAAGTTCATCAGGAAACAATAATGTTCCTTGTTTCTTTCGATATATTCTTTCTTCTATTTGTTTTTCAATACTTTGCATCAATATATATTTTAAATTTTGTAATAAATTTAGTAAAATATTTGTTACAAAATATAATTTTACATCTTTGAAAGCAATCGATACCTTCGTGCCTTAATTTGGAGTGGTATATTTCTCAGATCAGGTGGAATTAATCCATACAGTGGAACGACAAAAAAGCCCCGACACCTTTGGCCGGGACTTTTCTTAAAATTCGAAAAGCAGTTGTTGTACAGGGATTTCCCTTGGTTTATTTTCCAGTACTGGTATTTTGATTTTCGGGATATCTGTTTTGTTTTCCGGAAGTTTCATGTGTATGTAACTCTGTTTTTCGGAAATCTGGGTGATGCACGGACAGCCTTTTACTGTTGGGTGAATCTGCCAGGCTGCGTAAAACTGGTTGGTGATGGAGTTCATCCAGGCAACTTCGCCATACATTCCGTTTAAACACATATTGATTGCACACATGCAGGCACAGTTGCGGTCGTTGTCGGCACCATAGAATGTTGCAAAGCGGTTCACCTTTGCCATTGCCATTAACATGCGCCCACTTCCGCAGGCAGGGTCAAGAATCCGTTCGAGTGGTGTTGTTGGATTCATCAGTCGGGCCATCATGTCACAAAGGTGCTGCGGTGTGAAGAATTGCCCATTTCGTCCGTAGCTCAGGTGCTGTTCGAAATAATCACCCAGCACGTCAACCATGCCGGTTCCGTCGCCGGTCATTTCAACGGTTAGGGCTGCCAGCGCTTCAGATATTTTGTAAGCTTCGGGTTTCTCGTACTTGCGTATGGTTTTCAGGTATTCCTCTTCGCGTTGCCCCAGGGAGAAGGCACACATGAGCAGAGTGAGGAAATCGGAGAAAACAGAATGCACACCATGTCGGCGTGCAAGCTGTTCCATGTGCTGTTCGAATGTTTGTCGCTGTTGTTTCATGGCTCAGAATTCAAAGGATTCAACAACAGGCGTGTTTTCGTCGGACTGCACAACCGTTTCGGAAGTTTCGTGCGATTTAATTCCCAGGATGCAATCGGTAGCCAACTGGGCATAACTGGCCGCCTGCAGTACAAACTTTTGTCGTTTTTGAGTTTCTGCAGCCAGCTTTGAATGTAGGCGGCTGAGTTGTCGATGGTAGCGTTTTCGATGCCGCAGATTCCGCAAAGGTAAGCAGCTCCCATCTCTGCAACCAACTCCTCTTGCGAATAATCAATGCTGCCAAAGTGGTGGTTTGGAAACTTGCTGTGCCGGTTCAGCCTTCGTGCATGGCCGGTAGCGTGGCAAAGTTCGTGGTACAGCGTGGAGTAGTACTGTTCGGCCTTGAAAAATCTCCGTGGATTTGGAATTTTCACCACATCCATGGATGGCACATAGCAGGCATACTCAGCATTCTGTTGAATTGTTGGGCAATCCTTCCATTCTTCCACAAGCCGGTCGCAGGTACCGATAGGGTCGAAATCCTGATCGTGTTGGTCGTACGATGGGAGTTTCTTTGGGTCGATTCCTTCCACATCGTCAACATGGAAAACACGGTAGTAACGCAGGTATGGAACTTTCTTTAAAGGGTCGTTGTGGCTTTCCACCATTTTCCAGAAAACCACCTGAAACGATTTTGAACCTTTGCGGATTGTGGCACCCAGTTCCTGCACCTGGTTAAATGTGAGGAAAAACGGCCGTTCGAAACCCATGCTGAGCAGGTACCAGAAGTTAAACCCGCGGTAAGCTTTTTAGACACCATGTTGCGAGGCATTGCACCTGCAGTTTTCCATGGCATATGCCACGGCACCACACCAGCTTCGAGCCGATCTGTAATTAGTTTTGTAACCATTTCGTAGATATCGAAATTTTGCATAATGTTTTGCTGCTGCCTACGCAGACTTATTATGGCATCAGGCACGCCGGTTAATTTCGGCATACCACATTGAGCCATGCGGATTAGGGCAAGGGCGGAACCTTATAAGAAAACAGGCAAGGGAGCTTGTATTACCCTTGCCTGTTCCGGAAAAGCGATTAATAAATTTGACGGAATTAAGTGGAGTGAGAGAGAAAAAAATGAATAAAATTGACGCATACCATTTATTCAATAATAACGCATAATACCAAACTTAAGTCTATTGACAAATGAATCATAATTTTTCGATATATTTTTCATTCAATTTTAAGTAGATACTATCTAGTGCTTTAAAACTTTTTATTATGTCAACATAAGTCCAATTCCAATGTAAATCAAATGGCTTTAGATTATCAATCATTTCCTGCATGGTAGGAACCTTTGTTTTTGCAGGATATTTGCCAAACGTTACATAATCAATCAGATTGTTTATTATCACATTCTCATTGTCTTCCCAAATAATATTCAAACTATTTATCCCTTTGATTATAGTTTTATGGCTAAAATTTATAGACCCTTCTTTTGTGATATACGAGTCAGGTTCTGATTTAATCAGAATCCCTTTAACAATTAACTCAATTGCAAAACTATAATTGTAAATAATTGGTGTTCTTAAGCGTGATTTCTCCACATTCAACAAGCAATCATCATCAACGACCTTATTAATAAAGTCTTTATAGTTTTTTGTCCCTCATTTTTAATTCTGCCAATGATTTGGCTGCTATGAATTCTCTGCTTAATCGATACCAATTATAACTTTCTTTTGCAATTTCAATAGGTACAAATCCAAATATCATTTGATGTTTTTTAAACAAGCATTTCTAATTGTATATAAACAATTGCAAACAAATAATTTACATCAAAAATATAAAAACCATTTGAACAAAAAAAATCCCGACACTTCGGCCGGGAAGCTGAAAAGGGCCGGAGCCCTATGCGTAACAACTTTTGAAAGCCTCGTACTCGAAAGCGATGGTTTTTGTATCGAGTAATTCACTGGCTCCCGGGAAGTAGGTATTTTCAAGATAATCGACGAATGCATCCCAAAGTCTGGTTTTTTCTTCACTGCTGGTTTTGTAAGATTTTGATTTCATGATGTTTAATTTTTAAAATGATGTGCATTGCCATCACAGCAGAAAATCAGAACAGGCAAGGAGGAACTGGAATACCGCGTCCCGAGAATCGGGAAAGGATATGCCGGGAAAATCCTTGAATGGCAGAGCGAATTATGAATTGAGGCTGTTTCTTCGCGCATTCATTTAAAATAAACACGGGTGAAAGCATCAGAAACGGCAGAGAAAACGGGGTTTGGGTTGTGAAGTTTAACGACCAAAAAAACTCCAGCTTTCACCGGAGCTTTCTTTACTCGATTGAGGTTACAATGAGCTGGTTGTTTACGCATTCGACCTGGACCATTTTGGAAGGTTTGAAGCCAGCCTCAGCCAGCCAGTCGCCGGACAGTGTGAGTTTTGGTACTTTTCTGTAACTGCCGTAACGTTTACTGTCAGGGCGGTAATGTTCTGTAATTTTAATCACTTTGTCATAGCTGTACGAATTAAAGTCCAGTATCGGCATCAGAGAATTGGGATAGTCCGGAGCATGTTCCAGGTTATCGAAACAATCATCACAGCAATCGGGGTCAATCAAGAAGTAACCCTGTTCATACGCTTCGTTTTCCTCGTCGTTTAGGTTAAACCTACAGCCGCAATGGATGCAGCGAAATCTTCCATTTTTTGAATCAGACATAATGTTTTGCTGCCGCCTTCACAGACTTATTATGGCATCAGGCACGCCGGTTAAATATTGGCGTACCACCATTGAGCCGGGCGGATTAGGGCAAGGGCACCCTTCGACTATGCCCAGGATGACCACTGCAAACAGGAAGGGCGTTTATATACCCTTGACCGTTCCGGGCGGCGATTAATACATTTGCCGGTATTTAAGTGGAGTGGATAGTCTTTCTGAGATGAAACCAAAACATAAAATATATAAACTCACTTCCGGTATGAAGCTGCTCTTCCAGGGAGGGGTATCGGTTAATATTCCATTTGCATGACAAAAAAAGGCCTTAGCCTTTTGATAAGATGAATTCTTTAATTACATCACAGTGACATGACTTTGGATAACAAAAACAGACCAGATTAACCTCACTGGATTTTGCAATCACATAAATTCTTCTCAGTTCGTTCAGAAATTTTTCATTGTGTTTGATTTCTTCATAAAAATATTCACGATAATTTCTGATCGCTTCGTCCCTGGTTGAAACTACGAATTTCGCCTGTGTATTTAGTTTATGTGAATAAGGATTTCCCAAAACAGAATCTCGTCCGCAATACACATCAACTGCTTTTGATTTTGCTTTGTCATAAAAACGTTTGTTTACAATATTGATTTTCATCATCTTTTGCTGTTGCCTACACAGACTTTTTATGGCATCAGGCACGCCGGTTAAATATTGGCGGATCACCATTGAGCAGCAGCGAATAAATGCAAGGGCGAAATCACTAAAGTATTTAATGTGGGTGAGCTCGTATTACCCTTGCGTGTTTCGCTGTGCGATCAATACCTTTGCCTGTGTTTAAGTGGAGTGCATCCCTTCTCAGACGTACGACCAAAAAAAATCCCTGCCGAAGCAGGGATGATTTCTTTAGAACGGAATGTCAGCGTTTACACCTGTCTTTGATTTGCGTTTCTTTGGAGCCGGTTTTTCGTCTTCAACTTCCTCGCGTGTTGTGCAGTAAACTGTGTAATCCCTTCCGAATTTGTCCGGGTTCTGCATTTTTGCCACTTCAAACGTGATGTACTCTTCGAATTCGTATTCGTGTTTGAATTTCAGCATGTCTGACACTTTCACTGTACATTTTGCGATCTGCATGTTAGGTACCTGAGTTCCTTTTCCGATGTAATTTTTCTTGTAAGTTTTCATTGTAGTAATTTTTAAAATTTAATATGTGCAGGTATCAGATGGCCCAATTCAGGGCATAGCAAGGAGGAACTGGAAGTCCGAATGAGTGTGAACGTGTACACGAAAGAGGCACCCGGGAAAATCATTGTATGGCAAAGCGAACCATGAAAACATAGTGATTGGGTTATCACCTTAGCAGATATTTTACAAGAAAAATTTTAATGAAAACTGGCCACAGGAAAAATCATGAAAAAGGGTTTCAGGTTCCTGCAGGTCCGCACAGTTTCGAAAGTGCGCTATAAAATTCAATACTAATCGAAGCACATCCGTTGTAGTGCATCAGAACTCGGCCGGGGGATTACAGTACTGCCAGAACTGGAAGTTTAAAACCGGATTTTCGCCAAAATCGACTAATCTATTTTCCGTATGAAGTATCCATGTTTGGTTTAAATTTTTGGGAGTTTGCATTTAAAATAAATCTTGCCTTTTTGCCACAAAAAAGGACTGGAAAGAAAAAATATACACGGAAATATATATCAAAAAAATACCCATTTATAAATACTTGTTCAAAATAATTTTCTCACCCGTTAATTCGCGTTATACAAAAAAGGGAAATGATAACCATTAAAAATTAAACATCGTCTATATCATAATTTAGGTGCTCCGATTCGCTCCAAATGATGCGCGATTTGTACCCTAAAATACCAGGGTAGCAACATTCCGGAAGTAGTTAAAAATACCTGTTTTAACAATACTACTACAATAAGCTCGGTTACCAAATTCAATAAACTTTAGCCTGTAAATTGGTTAAAACCGGTTTTAACAGGGAACCCCGACAAGCATGAATACCCTCGGCAAGCTCGGAAACAATTATAAGAGAATCAGTTACCAACTTTCTTTTCCTGCGAGTTTTAGGTGTGCTTGCACAGGTTCCTGAAACGTCAGCACCAGTTTAGTCAAAAATTCGCCGGCGGAAGCAAGAATTTTGACGTTAAGAACTGGGATGCGCCTGTTTTTGTCATACTTTTGCGGTCAAAATGCAAGCATTTTAGCCAAAATAGATTCACGAATTTTGGCTAAAATACTGACGTAGAGAGAGAAAAAGGAAATTTCAAAACTACGTTTTTTAATACACAAGTATGCCAAGCCCGCTCCTGCTCAAAAAGGGTATTTTAGGACTCTTTTGCACGAAATATGATAGATAAGAAACCAAAAACACCCCGTAAAATACCCTTTAATCTTGCACCATGAAAGTCACATTCAGACCTGCAACTCATTAAAAGCGGGTTAAAGCTAATTGTAATCGAAGTCCTATTATAAAGCAATAAAAAGTTATACAGATACTAATTCAGTCTTTCAGATAAATCAACGAATTCAATTCCAGGATACGTTGTGATAACACTGTAACGCTAAAGAGGCGAAAAGCAAATGTGAAAGGTGATTCAAATTTCAATTTAGTTTTAAAGAGGACAATACCACAATAAAAAATCATTTCCTGGCCTAGCCAAAATTATTTGTACTAGTGTAGTCTTAAATTCTGTTTTACATTTTAAAAACCTACTTACTCACCTACCTAATTACTCGAAAACATACATTTTCGACCATTCTTTATCAATTTAGAGTAACTTAAAAAGCATTATACTCGATTACAACCCTTTATTTTAATACTATTACAGATGTTTCGAGTAAGCAAGTAAGTAAAATGATATTCTATACGAGGCTGAAAAAAACATTAACTAAGGTGTTAAAACTATATGCACCATCAAAATCTATCTCCGTATTCATTAATTCCTCAACTTTCCTGATTCTCATTTAGAATAACATAATAACCCTTAACTCATGCCTTGCCCACTTTCGTAATGTGAGTCGCGGCCAAATCCCAGTATAGTCAACGATTTACCCACGTTCACATTGGTTAGTCTTATATTGCTCCTGTTCTTTTCATTCAAGTATGAAAGTATATCAGTAGCTGTCATGAATTGCACCTTTTCCGGACTACTTTCAAATTGCCTTTTGCTTCCTGGCATCAGGTACTTCTGAATTAATTCCATTTCCGGGCTACGTATTAGGAAGGTTTTGTTTGAATCTTCATTCTCAATAATTTCCCTTTCAGTAAGCTGATAATTAAATGTGGTATTTTTGAATAAATGGTATGCTTGTGCCCAAACCTTATTAATATCGATTTCCTTATTGTAATCCCAGTCTATATTATCCAGCCAAAAGCATATCCATCTAACGCTACCAGTTTCATCATTCAGAAACTCTAATCGGTTCGTTGATGCAACAAAATTGCATCTTCTCTGCAAAATTTCAGGACGGTCGCCATAAGGTAAGCGCACTTTCACCTGGCTTTTGCTCATAATGCTTTTTAATGAATTGATATCATATTTGCTCATTGTAGATAATTCGTCAATGTTAACAATGAAATTTTCTGTCAACGCAATTAAATCATCTTTTTCAGTGCCAATACCTTCCTTAATATAATCCTTAAGTTGTGGTGGACATAACCAACGCATAAATGTTGATTTTCCTGAAGATTGTTTCTCATGAACAAGTGTAAAACAATGCTTATTGAAATTTACCTCGAGACAACCAGCCACTGAACGCACGAACATTTTACGAAACATATTCTCAAACCTACTTCGTTCCTGACTATATTTTGAAAGCTCCTGGACTTTTATATATCCGGATAGATTTGCAATATGATCTTCCCCATCCCACTCCGGAAGGCTATTAAAATATTCCTTAAACGCGTTCTTTCGGGGAACAAAATTACTTTTCATCAGACTTTTCAAATCCGAAATTGAATAATTCATGTGGGTTTTTTTTTCTCGATAGATGTTATCAATATTAAGTTCTGTATATTCTGAATTCCCTTTTCTTTACACGAATCGATTGGCTACTTCATTAAAATAAATATCGTAGTTATAGAGATAAACGCCTCCACCTGACTTATCAATGAACTGTTTTTATCATTCCCTTCATTCGTTAAACTTTGTTTTTGTTTTACCTGTTTTATTGCTGTAGTAAATTCTGTTTTTTATTTTGAATTCTTTTAAAATGAGTCCAGGTATTTCATCATTTTAAGTTCATTGTCGAATTGACATAGCCGGGTTACAATTTCCACTATAGCTTCCGATTGTGCACTAATATCACCAACACTATTCTGAAGAAGATCTTTCGCTTCGGCAATATAGTCTTCCATTGTATCCTCATTTGGAGGGTCAGTTTCCCTTTTATTCGAAAGGATTACAGGATGAAATTTGTTCATACCAATAATTTATAATTTTTTCTGTACGTTGTTTTTTGGATTTACCAGCACGAATGTCATCAGCAATATGTTTGCTTTCTGCAGCAATTTGCATTAAGATATTTCGGGCCATATTTTTAACTCGATGATCTCCGTGTCCATGCAATTTCTTTTGAAGTTTAATAGACTCAATATTGCATAAATCACGATCAATTTGACGAAGTACCCACCTGTATTTTTGTAGTATCAATTCAAAATGAATTTCTGAGTTAATTGAGAAGTCATATTTATCCAGGGCTTTTAATATAGATTTCAGGAATTCAATAGGAAGTTTCTCCAGCAAGTCTATCCCAGTTGGTTTTAATCCAATCATAAGTAATAGAAGTCGATATTTTATTGCTTTATTTTGATTTAACTCTTCCCGTTTAAAAGCACCTTCAATTGTTAGCTCGTTTGCCTGATGTATATGTTTTATTTCATCCAAAGTTTCAAAAGCCTTGGCAGCTGCACTGTTGTAATCTTCCAGTTCATCATTTGACAATCGCCTTTCCTGTGCCAGATTAAAAATCATGGAATGTATTTTGGATAGCGATTTATTTAAGTCTTCCTGTGGCCCCATGAAATATGGATAATTTGTTACAGATAATCGGTATTTTATCAGACAGTAAATATCAACCAACATGTTTTCCGAATTCTACAATTATCTTTTCCAGATCACTTTTTCGGTATCGTTTTAAGTTACCAATTCGCAAAGGCCGGGTAATCCTCTTTTTATCCCAATGCCACAAAGTGACCATTGAAATCTTTAGAAACTGTGCCATTTCAGCAGGGGTTAAATACTCTTCTTCTTTTTGGGTTGATTGTTCCGGTCGATTGGCTAACATTCTTTTAAATCGCCAACTTCTTCAATCAAATGACTTAACGCTTCGGGCAATTGCTCGAACGTAATTTTAATCTGTTTCATGTTAATAAATTTTAATAAAAAGATGAAAAAAGCGGCGCCACTTTTTATTAAATTAATTGCAACGAAACTATTGGGATTTAATCAAATTAAATAAGAATTTACCGTTTAGATGGCGACCTAATATGCGGTCGCCAAAGGTCGCTTGGGGTCGCCGAAGAAAGCAAAAAAGCTATAAACCGCTCAACTACAAAAACATAAAAACTTCAAACTAAGGGTCGCCAAAAACCGTCAATTACTTTCTTAATTGATTCAAGATATCATCAATTTCTTTGTATCCGCCTTTTTATTTGAATTAGAATCAAACTTTTTACCTTCAAAACCAATAATACAGTTATTAACTTGTTTGAAATTAAAGTTAATTCCAACAAACACAATTTCTTTCAACATATAATGACACCAGCTATTGGGTTTTAACCAATCTAACTTAATCATTGATGGTACAATTGGCATACTCTGAAACAGATATAAAAAATCATCATTTGAAATTTCAGATATATATAATCGTTCACGAAGTAAGACTCTTAATCCTTCCAATTGAATTTTAGAAAACGATGCATTAAGAGTTGACAAATAATTAGATTTTAAATTAATTGGCTGTTCTTTATTTCCTGTATTAATTAATTCCAAATAGCTATCCAAAAATTCCCTCTCGTATCCAAACCATTTTTCTAAAACATTGATATAGGTATATTCTTCGGTACTAAAATCATTCAATAGCTTTTGTTGCTGAAAAGCATGATTTTCAACTAAAATTCCAAGTTTATATTTATTTATTTTTTGAATACTCTCACCTTTTTACATGAATAGCCCGTTTACGACATTCAAAAGGTCTTTAGTAGTAGTTATTAATAAATTTATTAATTCTGATTTCGTGATCGTTTGTATCAAAGTCCTTCGGGTATAAGGATTATAATCCCCGTCTTTTAAAATAATTAACCATTTTCGCTCGTAAAGTTTTTTGAATTCATAAAATTCTTCAATATCAAAAGGAAAAATATTTAACCATTTTTGAATTGTTGCATAAATAATATTAAAATCTGTTTTTTTCCTTGTTCACAATATTCTCAATCTGTGGTTTCAATTTATTATCCAAGTACGTAATTATTATATTTCTTTTTTCTACAACAATTTCTTTATCAACGTTTTGAAGATAATATTTAACCATATGAATATATAACATATAACCCAAAGCAGGCATTCCAAAACATGCAATATTATAATCAATATAGTGCCTGATATCATTAAGCCAGTTATTGGAACTAATCTTATTCCGTATAAAGTATTCAGTATATGAGAGTTGAGTAACAATCTTTAAAGGGAGTGATTTGAAGTCACTTTTTCTAAACCAAGGTTTATATGCATCTTCTTCTTCCTTCGTAAATTGTGGAAAATCATTTTTAAACCATTCTTCAAGTACCTTAATAGTTTCGGCATGAAAGTCACAGCAGTGTGGGAATTTCTTTGATATTTCAATATCCTCATGTGGACTATATCCTTCAACATGAGGAAGAGTTGGTTGAGAGGGTATCATAAGATGAATACCACTTTAGCTCTATAAAAGGTTTATCCATGCTATTTCTTTACGAATAATAATCAATTATTTTCTGTTTTTCCTCCAATGCTCTTGCAAAAGATTTGCATGTTCCTCTGGTGTTACTTTAATATATTTTAAAAAAGCTTTTTCCGTTCGATGACCTGTTATTGCCATAATACTTATTGATGGAAATCCTGATTTAAACAAATTGGAGGCAAAGCTTCTCCTGGCTGTATGACTGCTTACTAACTTCCATTTTTAAATGTTTTGGTTTCACGAATCCCTCCTTTTGTTATCGATTTTGTCTCTTTTGTTTTAATCTTTGCTTTTTACAAACCTGTTTTATGCTTCGGTTGAATGGTTGGTTTTTTAATTTCTCCGGTAATTTACCATTGTATTTTTCAAGGATTCCTTTTACAACCGAATGCAAAGGAACTCTTACTTTATATCCCGTTTTTCCCTGCTCATAAATTAAAAATCCTCCCTTTATATTTTGAGAGTTGATTGAATCCCAATCTTCAAACCTGCAGCCGGTCCAGCAGCCAATTAAGAAATAATCTCTTACCCTTTCCAGTGGTTTATTTCCCGAAAAATCGTGGTTCCACAAGGTATCCAGTTCCTGTTCATTCAGATAAATTGATTCAGATTCCTCGTTAACAATTTTAAAACTTCTCTTTCTGAATTCTAAATTTGCAGTTTGTCCCTGGTCGGTTGCCGCACTCATAAATCCCTTTAATACCGCTATTTGCTTACCTACTGTATTTGTCGCCAAATTGCAGTCTTTTGTCAAATATTTGGTAAAGTCATAATAAAAACTAATCGTAATGTCTTCAAAATTGATTTTCTTGTCTTCAATAATGGCAAATTCTTTTAAATGATGAAAACATGTCCCATACTTTTTTATTGTCGATTCAGAAATTTTTTTTCCTGTTGCTGGATTTATCCTGTTTTTTGACAATTCGATATAAGATTCTATAAATCCAAAAAGGTTCGTTTTTTTTTCTTCATATTTCTCAGGATTCCAATATTTATCAACCGTAATTTTTAACCAGTCCTTTGCAAGATTCGTTTTGTCCGGAACTTTCAGAAATTCATTTTCAATATGACGACGTAATTCCCTTAAATCTTCCTGTAATTCATCTTTGTTTAACATGTCAGCCTTCTGTCTTACTTTTCCTGATTTATTATTCCAGTTTTCAGAAAGTGTAAACTTCCCGGTTTTAGTTGTTATGTCTATGGCCCGGCCTTCCTTTAATCTGACATAAATATTTGCAAGCTTATTTTTAGTTTCAGTGCGGTTAAAAAATTTTATTGTTGCCATTTGTTCCGTAAAAATTAGTTTCCGAAGATAAACAATTTATGTATTTTTTCCCCACATTTTCCCCACATTTAGTTAATTTATTTGAATTTTTATAAATTCAGCTTAATTAACCGGCATTAACAAAAATGGCTAAAAGCATTAATTTTAAAGGATTTTTACCGAGTTCTTTGGATTAGAGAAAACATGAAAATTAACATAGTTCATCTCTTGTTCTGGGCACGTTAAAAGTAAAGCATTGTAAATTAAAGATTTATGATGCTTTTTTTTTGTTTAAAATAATCTGAATTCAAATAAAAAAGGAGTCAGATTTTAATCTAACTCCTTGATTTACTTTGGAGCGGGAAATGGGATTTGAACTCACGACCTCAGCTTGGGATCCGTCAACTGACGGACTATCCCTGAACTGAACTTCCTTGCAATTTCTCCTCTGAAAAACCTTTTATTTCACTTTCCCTCATTCTTTGTTGAGTTTACCTCGCTATTAAAACTTTTTAAAAACTCAGAAAATCTATTTAAAAAAAATCAGCCAAAGTTATCTGACTGATTTCCTGAGCGGGAAATGGGATTCGAACCCACGACCCTCAGCTAGGGATCCGTCAACTGACGGACTACCCCTGAACTGAACTTCCTTGCAATTTTTATACTGAAAAACCATTTATTTCACTTTCCCTCATTCTTTGTTGAGTTTACCTCGCTATTAAAACTTTTTAAAAACTCAGAAAAATCTATTTAAAAAAATCAGCCAAAGTTATCTGACTGATTTCCTGAGCGAGAAATGGGATTCGAACCACGACCTCAGCTAGGGATCCGTCAACTGACGGACTACCCCTGAACTGAACTTCCTTGCAATTTCTCCTCTGAAAAACCTTTTTTTCACTTTCCCTCATTCTTTGTTGAGTTTACTCCGCTATTAAAACTTTTAAAAACTCAGAAAATCTATTAAAAAAATCAGCCATAGTTATCTGACTGATTTCCAGAGCGGAAAATGGGATTCGAACCCACGACCCTCAGCTTGGGAAGCTGATGCTCTACCCCTGAGCTACTCCCGCAATTGGTGCGCAAATATATACAATTTTTTTAAAAATTTCAGTTTGAAAATTATTTCTAAAAAATTCAAATTACCTTCCCTTTGTTCAATCTCAGGTGTAAAGTGAAACACTCAGGCAACTCTTCAGGTAAATGTGTAACAAAAATCATTGCACAATTTGATTCAGTTGCAATTCGGTTTATGAGGTCTTTCAATAAACGAACGTGAGCTTTATCGAGCCCTTGAAATGGTTCGTCCAAAATCAGTAAGGGCGGGATTTTTACGAGTGTGCGAATAAAAAGTACAATTCGTTGAGCTGAGGTGGATAGTTCTCCAAACATGTGGTTGCCAATTTCATTGTAATTCAGATTCTTCAACCACTGTTTGGCTACATTCCGCTGATAACCTGTAGGTTTTTTGAACAAACTTTCAGTTTCATTAAAACCTGAGCAAATTACATCGATAACAGACTGTTTTTGGGGCAAATACTGGTGCAATTCAGGCGAAACAAAACCAATTCGGGCTTTTATATCCCAGATAGATTCGCCGGTTCCTTTTTGTTTTCCAAACAAACGGATATTACAACCGTAAGCTTTTGGATTATCTCCAAAAATGAGGTTTAACAAACTTGTCTTACCCGAACCGTTTGGGCCGGAAAGAGACCAACGTTCGCCAGAATTTACCTGCCAGTTTATATCATCAAGTATTACACGTTCTTCATATTGCAATGAAACATTTTTCAAATAAATCAATTCGGCAAAACCTGAATTGGGCCAACGAAGTGAATCTATTTCAAGTTTAACCGGTTCCAATTTTTCAGCGTTTACCTCTTCTCTTGTAAAAATTCCCTTCATTAAACCATCCTTAATAAGCACAAAACTTTTTACTGATGGTGGAAAATCACTTAATTCAAGTCCGGTCATTACGATTGATTGGCCATGCAAAACCAGGGTTTCAAGCATTTGAGTCAGTAATGGTCGTGAGAAATTATCCAACCCTGTAAACGCATTATCGAGCACAAGCAAATCAGGTTTCGCTGAAAGAGCTTTCAGCAACTCTAATTTTCGTTGTTCACCATTTGACAAATTGATTGTGAAGCTTTCATATAATTGATCCAATCCGAATTGGGTGAACAGTTTTTCTGCTTCCACTAAATCTTCACACGCATGAATTTCATCTTTTACTTTTGGTAAAAGCTCAGTATCAATTTTGTTCCAGCGTTGCTGCCGGTAAACAGCTCCTCCATTCGAAAGTGATAACGAAGAATGAAACGGAACAAACCGTTTTTTCACAAACATTGCGTCATCAGTAAATTCTCCCGAAACAGCTAATTCTCCCGCAATCGCTTTTGCCAGTAATGTTTTACCACTGCCGTTGGGTCCAATTATTCCTAATAAATCACCTTTCTTAAACTCAAGATTGATTTCCTGAAGCAAAATTGATGTCCGTATTTTTATAAAAGCATTTTTCCAGATCATCATCCTTGATTTTTAAACAATGCTTTGTCTTCAATTTGTTAATTCATTTGTACTTACACAAATATGAAGTTTGACCAACTGATTTTACCTTAAAAGAAGTGTTGGCATTAACTTCAAAAGAAGTTCCGGTTTTGAAAGATTTCCATTCGGTTTCATTTGGAAGTAGTACAACCAGTTCACCTTCAACAACAATCATTGTTTCGTGTGATGAAGTCCCAAACTCATATTCACCTTCTTCCATAACACCAACAGTTGATTTGCCTGCAGTAGTTGAATAACCAAGTGATTTTACTTTTTTGTCGAAATATTCATTTAAAGAAATCATATTTAAAATTTTAAAATTTCGGCCAAATATAGACTAAATTAAAAGTTAGTCAAACGGGTTTGTTCAGTCAAAAATGACCTGATACAAACACAAACAAAACAGTTTTCCAAATGTTAGTTAATTGGGAGTAATAACACTTAAATTTATTTAGCGATGAAAAAAATAGGAATTATTGGATCGGGGATTGTTGCAAAAATCCTGGGTTCGGGTCTTGTGAAACACGGTTACGAAGTAAAATTAGGAACCAGAAACACCTGAAAAATTAGCTGAATGGAAAACAAACGAAGGAAAAGGAGCTGAAGTTGGAACTTTTGAGGAAGCTGCTGCTTTTGGTGAAATTGTTATTTTAGCAGTAAACGGTGGAGCTGCCAAAGCTGCGTTGGAGTTGGCAGGCGCTGAAAACCTAAAGAACAAAACGGTAATCGATACAACAAATCCAATTGCAAATGCTGCTCCTGAAAATGGTGTGCTTAAATTCTTTACAAACTTAGATGAATCATTAATGGAGCAACTGCAAAATGCTTTTCCGGATGCTAATTTCGTTAAAGCTTTTAGTTGCGTGGGGAATGCTGTTATGATTGACCCGAAATTTGACAGCAAACCTACCATGTTTATTTGTGGAAACAACGAAAATGCTAAACTTGAGGTCACGCAAATTCTTGAAAAAGTTGGCTGGGAAACCGCAGATTTTGGAAAAGTTCAGTCGGCAAGGGCAATCGAGCCATTGTGCATGCTTTGGTGTATTCCCGGCTTACTGAAAAATGAATGGATGCACGCTTTTAAACTTCTGAAACTGTAATTTTTCAGCATAATACAGAGCTTTAAAAACACCGGTTGAATATGAAAAAACAGCAAAAATATTACAAACAGAAATTGAAATATGAGATTGACTCCTGGGATCTGAATGATTCAATCAATAATGCTGATTATATCAAAATAATTGACACACGTTCGCGGGAAGCTTATAAAAATGAGCACATTCCGGGCGCTATTAATTTTCCTCACCGTGAAATGACCAAAGAAACTACAACTGATTTTTCCAAAGATTTTTTGTATGTATGTTATTGCGATGGAATTGGGTGCAACGCCTCAACAAAAGGCGCTCTGAATATGACAAAATTGGGGTTCAGGGTAAAGGAGCTGATTGGCGGCCTTGAATGGTGGAAAAGAGATGGATACGTAACACAGGGATTAAATGGAATTTCAGAAAAAAATGTAAATTGCGGTTGTTAAGTATCTAATCAAAAAAAACCAAAATCATGAAAAAAGGTGCCGCACTTCTTGTTTTATTTTTAATTCTAACCACTATTTTTTGCAATGGACAAGGTAACGATCTCGACAAAGGTCAGGTTGATTATGTCCCTTCAAAAGAAAACCTTGAAAACAGGGAATGGTTTCGTGATGCACATTTTGGAATGTTTATCCACTGGGGAATTTCGAGTGTGCTTGGCAAAGAAATTGGCTGGGCACTTAGCAACCAGGATGTTGACAAATACCACCAAAATATAAATGTTTTTAATCCGCAAAAATTTGATGCTGAAGAAGTTGTTAAGTTGGCAAAAGATGCAGGCATGAAATACATCACTTTCACCACCCGCCATCATGACAGTTTCAGCATGTTCAACACAAAATATTCTGATTGGAGTATTATGAACACACCTTATGGGAAAGATGTGTTGAAACAGTTGGCCGATGAATGTCAAAAGCAGGGAATCAGGCTGTTTTGCTACTATTCGCTCACCGATTTTTACAGGGCTGATTATTGCCAGGGAAATGTTAAAAAAGCTACCGGAATAAATGGCGAATGCACCTGGGATGAGTACATTCAGTTTATGAAAAACCAACTTACCGAAATATTAACCAACTACGGACCAATTTACGGTATTTGGTTTGACGGGCATTGGGACCAGGTAAACAACCTTCCCGACAAAAAAACAGGTACACAAAAACGTGCCTGGAAATACGATGAAATTTATTCACTGATTCACAAACTTCAACCCGGATGCATGATAGTTAACAATCATCATTTGGGAGTTTTTCCGGGTGAAGATTACCAAACTTTTGAACGTGACTTACCGGGCGAAAATGTAGGTGGAGGATTTTCTGCCGATGCGGTAATTTCAAAAGATTTGCCTTTGGAATCAAACGACATTATTGGCAGAAGCTGGGGTTATGTAACCGGTGATACAATCAACCGCAGCACAAAAGAACTTGTTCATTTGCTAATAAAATCAGCCGGGCTGGGCGCCAATTTTCTTTTAAATATTGGGCCAACTCCTGAAGGTGAGGTGCGTGAAGCACACAAAAAAAGATTGCTGGAAATGGGCGATTGGCTGAAAATTTATGGCGAAACAATTTATGGAACCCGAAAAAGTTTCATGCAACCTGCCGATTGGGGAGTTGCAGTTGAAAAAGGCGATAAAATTTATTTACACATAACCAATCCCTCAGCATTAAAAAATAAAATTGAATTGGAGAATTTTCCATTCCAACCTGTTGCTGCCAAATGGTTTGAAACCGGAAAAAAATTGAAATTTGAGACATACAAAAACAATAACAAACTGATACTAACAATTCCAAATCTGAACACTGAAGCTGTTGACCAAGTGATTGAACTTCAGGTAAAAAATAACATTTAAAACTATTCAAACTAAATACAAATTACTTAATTTTGATTAAATATAACTTTTATGCAGGATTTAGTTTAAGAACATTTTAAATCATGTTTTATGAAACTCATTTTGCTTTTTGCCTTTCAATCCGTTTTTTTTCTTAACGCTTTTTGCCAGGATATTCAAACATTAATTAATCGATTTAACCAGGATTCGCTATTAAAAACAGTCCGTGAATTATCAGGGGAAGATTCAGTGATTATCAACGGCACAAATACAATTATTACTTACAGGGCAGCATATATAGGCAGTAATCTCACTGAAGATTACCTAAAAGCAAGGTTGTCTGGTTATGGACTTAATGTTCAAACCCAAAAATACAGTATAAACGGATTGAATGTTTTTGGAATACAGGAAGGTACTAAATTTCCGAATGAAGCATTTATTGTTGGGGCACACCACGATGCTGTTACTTTTTATTGTGCTGATGATAATGCCAGCGGCTGTGCTGCTGTAATGGAAACCGCAAGAATACTTTCTGAAACAAGTTGTGATTACACAATTATTTACGCGTTTTGGGATGAAGAAGAAGCTGGTTTGTGGGGAAGTAATTACCAGGCAAAACAAGCAAGACAAACGGACAACTGATTAAAGGAATTGTAGTTTTGGATATGATTGGATACGATAGCAACAACGACAGAAAATTCGATATCCATGTAAACAACGAACCTTCATCATTAAGCCTTGCTGACAGCATAACAAATTTAATCTCACGATACAATTTAAATCTTGTTCCTCAAATTATTAATCCGGGGAGCGACAGAGGAGATCATTATTCCTTCTGGAGACAAGGTTATTTAAATGCAATTGGCGTTGGAGAACGAATATTTACAGATGACCCAAATCCTGCATACCATACAGAAAACGATAGAATTGATATTTTTAATATTCCGTATTTTGCTGAAATATCAAAAATGACAGTTGGGCTTTCAGCCACAATTGCCAAAAGCACTGGTTACGTCTGTTTCTGATTATGATCAATTCATGTCAGACATTGATATCTTTCCAAATCCTACAAATGGATTGTTTATAATTAATATAAAAAGCACTATGCCAGTTAGAATTATCGTTACCAATTCATCTGGAGGGATTTTAACCGAAAATAATTTTATACAACCTGTTATTAAACTCGATTTAACGAACTTTCCTGCTGGAATTTACTTTGTTTCAATATTAGATAACGATCGGATTTTAACACGGAAAATTTTAAAATCAAACTAAAAATTAATCTGATGAAACAAATAAACCTCAGTGCTGTTAATCAGTTTATTACATTAACCAAATCAAAAATGAAAAATATTATTACATTTTTTGCTTTCTTTTTTACTGCAATTACAATTTTCGCTCAAAACACAAATCCAAATTTTGATGCAGATCTTGCTAAAAAACTTAACGCCGATGATTATGGAATGAAACAATATATATTGGTAATTTTGAAAACGGGTGACAACAAATCAGCCAGCAAAGAAGCGTCTAATGAGGCTTTCAGAGGACACATGGAAAATATTGGGAGACTAGTAAAGGAAGGCAAGCTAATTGTTGCCGGACCGCTTGGAAAAAACGACCAAACTTATCGGGGCATTTTTATTTTTAATGTTCCTTCGATTGAAGAAGCCCGTGAATTGGTAACAACCGACCCCGCAGTAAAAGCCAATCTGCTGGCTGCTGATTTATATGAATGGTACGGCTCGGCAGCATTAGCTGAATATTTGCCTGTTTCAGAAAAGATTTGGAAAATACAACCATAATTCCATATCTGCCAAAATAATAATTTTCGCATCTAAAATACTGAAAATGAGTGCTGAGATTTCTTATTTGCCTTTTGGAAAGATCCAATTTCTAAATTTTAAAAATGAAAAATGAATACATTAAAAAATAGTGCGGTTTTCATTTTTGTCTTACTCCTGAGTTTTTCATCGCAGGCACAAAAAGACAGCATTAACACCGTTGTTAATGATTCGATACAGGCATCAATACTACAGGAGTTCAACAGTAAACTTTTAGAAATTGAGCAGCAAAGAGTTGCTGATTCAATTAAAAAAGAAGATTTGCAGTCAAGACTTGAACTGCTTTCAACATCCGACAATCTTGAAAAACAAGAATTGCTAAAACAGCTGAACGCCATAGAAGAACAAAAAAAGCAACGTTTAGCTGAAAAAAAAGCAAGAATCCAAATGTTGAGAAAAACAGCAATTGGTTTTCCGGTAATTGGTGTTTTGGGAGATACCTTTTTTCTGTAAATACAAAAATTGGCGCTTCAACACCAAAAGAAAGAGCGGCAAATATATCTCGTAAAATTGCCAATTTATACAACGACGAATTTTTAAAAACCGATTCAATACTTGTCATAAAATCTGAAAACACTTACGACATAGTGTATCGGGAATTGATTATCATGAGCGTTTCGGAAAACGATGCAATGTGGTACGATAAAAGCATGCCCGAACTTGCCATAGAATTAAAAAACACGATAACCAATTCAATAATACAGGCTAAAAAAGAAAACAGTTTTTCAAAATTGATGTTAAGAATAGGCTTGGTTTTGCTGGTTTTACTAATTGCCCGTTTATTTATCTGGCTAATCAGCAAAGGATACAATATTCTATTAAACAACATTGAAACGAAAAAAGAAAACTGGCTGAAAGACCTGTCATATAAAGACTACACATTTTTGACCAAAGACCAGGAATTGAAGGCGGTTTTGATTCTTGTAAAAGCATTACGCTGGTTTGTTTATGCAGTTTTGCTTTACGTATCTCTCCCGATTTTATTCAGCATTTTCCCTTTCTCACGCGATTGGGCCAACGCGCTTTTCCAATTGGTTTGGTCTCCCCTAAAAAGTTTAATAGTCAGCGTTTGGAAATACCTGCCCAATTTGTTCAGCATTTTGGTAATCTATTTCGTTATGAAATATTTTATAAGATTCGTGCGCTACATTTTTTCCGAAATTGAAGCTGACAAACTTCAAATAGCCGGATTTCATGCAGACTGGGCCATGCCAACTTTTAGTATTGCAAAGTTCCTGCTGTATGCATTTATGTTTGTTCTTATTTTTCCTTTGTTACCAGGTTCTGATTCCGATATTTTCAAAGGGGTTTCGGTTTTTATCGGCATATTATTTTCATTAGGTTCATCATCAGCAATTGCCAATATGGTGGCCGGCCTTGTAATTACATATATGCGGCCATTCAAAATTGGCGACCGTATTAAAATTGCAGACGTCACGGGCGATGTTATTGAGAAAACTTTACTGGTTACAAGAATTAAGACCCCAAAAAATGAAATCATTACGATTCCAAATGCTTCTGTTCTTTCGGGAAACACAATAAACTACAGCATTCAAGCAAGTGAAACAGGGTTGATAATTCACACTACAGTAACAATCGGGTATGATGTTCCCTGGAAAAATATGCATGAAGCTCTAATTGCAGCGGCGTTAAGAACAGATATGATTTTAAAAGAGACAAAACCATTTGTTTTGCAAACCAGTCTCGAAGATTTTTATGTTGCCTACCAGATAAACGCCTATACAAAAGAAGCAAACAGGCAGGCAAATATTTACTCAACTCTTCATCAAAATATTCAGGATTGCTGCAACGAAGCTGGCATCGAAATCCTTTCGCCTCACTACCGCGCAGCCCGTGATGGAAATATGACAACAATACCCGCGGAATATTTGCCAAAAGATTATAAAATTCCGGGGTTCAATGTAAAAGTTGAAAAGTAAACCTCCAATTTGGCTCGATTTTGTTTTAAAAGAAATTAAAGGTTATCAGTAAAATTATAACCAAAATTCCACAAGAGCATACAAACAAATAATCAGCATAGTTTCAAAATTTTTCCGGGGTATTTGCGGATGACAAAACGAAAAATGCAGGAGAATGTGAGCAAAACAGCCACAACTGAAGTAAATTCATCAATAAAAAATATTTCAGTTTGGTTGGCAATGTGTAAAGACGTTATTACAAAAAGGCAAAATCCAAGCAGGCTCGCCGAAGTATTTAATATATGTTGTGATGTATTATTTGCCATAACCCAAAAGTAATTATAATTTTAACGATGTAATTTCAGAAAAAATCAGTATTGGCGGACATGAAGCAACAAATTTTCAAATTCAATTTTCATCTCTTCAAAAAAAAGCATCCCTTTCTAAAGGAAAGGAAAATAATTCAATTTTTCCTTTTATTGGTATGGCATTTGGTTTGTAAAACAGAACAGCCGAATTTTCGCAGGTAAAATCGCACTTTCCGCAAATTGGCATGGGTTGTTGCTGGATTGGTGTCACCCTGTTAATTTTTCAACACGGATTAATGTACAAAGCCATTTGGCCTTAAAAGTTCGTGAGTTTAACCGCACCATATTCTTTTTTAAAACGAACTTATCAGTTTTTATACCCGCGGAGGAATTTCATCCTCGCTTTTTCAGCCCATCGAAAAAAAGGATTAAAGATCCAGATTTACTTTGCATCAACAATTTAGGGTTTGTGGGATACTTTCGGTGGTAATTGTTGCTGTTCCCATTTTTATATGCGCTGTTGAAAGGAAAACGGTAGAAGGATGCTTGGGTGCGTTACTATTATTTCCTGCTTTTTAATGTACAAATCAATAATTAAAAAAGGCAATTTATAAATGGACAATAAATTAGTCCCCAATCGGTGGTTTTATGGAGATTTACGAAAACAAAATTGACAGAGAATTCTTCTCACCATATTTATTCCGTCCTCATCGAAATGCGGGATTGCTCATTTATATATCGCCATGAAAGCGCTCCATTTCGCCTTCTGTATTTGTTGCAATAATGGGATACATTGTTTCTGTTATTTTTTTAATCATTTCACCATTTTTACGCGGCATTGGTGCTATTGAAGTTTCGATGAGTTATTGTTTAATCCGTTTTGGTTTCGGAAATATTGAAGCAATTACAATAACTTTTTGTACCGTTTTTGAATTCTGGATACCACTTTTTAGGCGCTTTACTTTTGCTAAAAATAAGCAAACTGCTGATGCGCATGTGCCTGCCATTCTTTGCTATTCCTCGGAATAATAAATATTATATCCGTGTTAACACCATCTATTGCTGAAAGATTGACACGCGTAAATCATTTTTTACCTGTTGAAGCTATTTATGCATCGAACTACCTTGTTATGGTAGCCGTGTTTTTACTTGTTACGCGGCATTTATGCTTAAAAGGTTTGGGTCTGCCTGGTGGTTTGCCTTGTTTCTGAGCATCATTTCAGTAATTGGACATTTAACAAAAGCAATTGATTTCGAGGAAGACTTGTCGCCCTGATTATTATTTCGTTTTAATTGCCACAAAAAGATATTACGTTAAAAATAATCCACGCCTGCGTTTGATAGGCTTGCAAACTTCTTTTAAGTGTAGCTTTATAATTTTGTACGGTATAATTGGCTTTTACTTTATTGATAAAAGCATTTTAATATTGATTTCAGTTTTTTCAATCCGTAATTTATACTTTACAAAACTTTTTTAGTCGGAAGTGCGATTTAATGCCGTTGATGGTTTGCCCGAAATTTTTGGCTTCCATAAAAATAGTGGTTTTTGTCTTGGTTTCTGGTTTCATTTCATTCGCCCCATTATCAAGTCAAATGTTTCTTCGAAGAATTAACAAAGCCAACCAACTGTAAAACTTTACGGCTGCTCGTCGTTTGATTATTTCAAAACATTCTGACAAAATGTTTTCCTTTCGCGAATAAAAAGGCTTTATGCTTACCGTGTTTCAGGAATTTGCCGTTGCCCTTGAAAATCCTGTTGCTGAAAACATTCAGGAAATGAAAAATTGCATTACTGAATATGACAGATTCTGTTATGAATCAGGGTTGAAAAGTATTAATTACGGTTCCGAATAGATTCACATTATCTTTCCTTGGCAAAAGAACTTACTTGGGCAAACCGGAATTGTTGATTTATCGAAATTTACATTGGATGGCCAGGCCCGAAAGTCGTTGCGTAATTCAATCAACAAAATAAAAGAAAAGGGACTGAAAGCAACAGTGCATTTTCCGCCAATAAAGGATGGAGTTTTGCAAAAATTAAAATCTGTAAGCGATGAATGGCTGATTGATACAAACCGGGAAGAAATTATTTTTCGCAAGGAATGTTTGTTTGGGATGAATTAAAACACAAATAATAATTACCGTTGAAAAGCTGAAGAAAAATTATTGCCTTTTGAATATAATCCCTGATTTTGCAAGGTGAGGCTGACCTATCAGAAAAAGCGGGTAATGGATTATTGTTGGTTGACTTTACTTCCTGAAATCGCAAAATTATTCAACTGTCAATTTAGGGCTTGCCCCATGAGTGGGTTAGATGAGCCTCAAAATTTTCCCGAAAAGTCGATGAAGTTTGCTTATGAAAAGATCAAATCCTTTTCACATTACAAGGGTTTGCGCGATTATAAAGAGAAATTTTCACCTCAATGGCAAAATGAGTATTTGATTTATACACACGATTATGATTTGCTTCAAATACCGGTAGTCTTGGCAAAGGTTATTAAGCCCTGATAAAATTTTCTGTTAAAAAACAAAATCATAAACTCTTGTAAACCTGATTAAAGTCCTGATTAAGAAGATTATGATTCATTATTTTTATAGGAAATCAAAAAAACTATCATCATGGCCAAAATCAGTAAAACCGATGCTTTGAATTATCATCAAAAAGGCCGCCCCGGCAAAATAGAAGTTGTTCCGACAAAACCACACAACACGCAATACGATTTATCGCTTGCCTACACGCCGGGAGTTGCCGAGCCTTGTCTTGAGATTCAAAAAAATCCTGAGGATGCTTACAAATACACAGCGAAGGGAAATTTGGTGGCAGTAATTTCAAATGGAACAGCCGTTCTTGGATTGGGCGATATCGGACCACTTGCAGGAAAACCAGTTATGGAAGGAAAAGGTTTGCTTTTTAAGATTTTTGCCGATGTTGATGTTTTTGATATTGAAGTAAATGAAAAAGATCCAAAAAAATTAATTGAAGTTGTGAAAGCAATTGCTCCAACTTTTGGCGGCATAAATCTGGAAGATATTAAAGCACCCGAATGTTTCGAGATTGAAGAAACCCTGAAAAAAGAATTGGATATTCCGGTTTTTCATGACGACCAGCACGGGACAGCAATCATTTCAGCCGCAGGATTAATAAACGCTCTTGAACTTAACAATAAAAAAATCGAAGAAATTAAAGTTGTGGTAAACGGGGCAGGTGCAGCAGCAGTTTCGTGCATACGCCTTTATATCAGTATGGGCGTAAAACCCGAAAATGTGGTTATGGTTGACAGCAAAGGCGTTCTCAACAAAGAGCGCACTGACTTAAATCCAATAAAGCTGCAGTTTGCATCTGAACGAAAAATTTACACACTTGAAGAAGCGTTTATTGACGCTGATGTTTTTCTTGGCTTGTCTGTAGGAAACGTAGTTTCACAGAAAATGATAAAATCGATGGCAAAAGACCCAATTGTTTTTGCCATGGCCAACCCAACTCCCGAAATTTCTTATGAAGAAGCAGTTTCAGCCCGCGAAGATATTATTATGGCTACCGGGCGAAGTGATTACCCTAACCAGATTAACAACGTACTTGGATTTCCTTTTATATTCAGGGGTGCGCTTGATGTGCGGGCAACAACCATAAACGAAGAAATGAAGATTGCAGCTTCAAAAGCGCTTGCTTCTCTTGCAAAACAATATGTTCCGGATATGGTTGCAAAAGCATACAACCAGCAAAACATAGTTTTTGGCAGAAATTATATAATTCCGAAACCGCTTGACCCGCGATTAATAACCACAATTTCGGTGGCAGTTGCGCAAGCAGCAACTAAAACAGGAGTGGCCCGCAAAATTATTACCGACTGGGATGCCTATAAACAGGAACTTTCCGAACGGCTTGGTTTTGACAATCGGTTAGTGGTTTCAATAAGACAAAAAGCACGTGAAAACCCAAAACGAATTTTATTTGCCGAAGCCGACAATTTTAAAATATTAAAAGCTGCCCAATTTGTTTATCGCGAAAATATTGCAAAACCAATACTTCTTGGCAACGAAGAAAAAATTATGGAACTTATCCGTGAAAATCAACTCGATCTCGAAAATGTTCCGGTAATCGATATTCACAAAAGTATTTCATCAGAAAAAAGAAAACACTTTGCCAATATCTTGTATGAAAAAAGAAAACGAAAGGGAATGTCATTCGAAGATGCGTTTGAAAATATGTATAAACCGGATTACCTGGGAACGATGATGGTTGAAACAGGAGAAGCAGATGCTTTTATATCGGGATTTACAAGAAAATATGCCGACACAATTCGTCCGGCACTCGAAGTAATAGGTGTAAAAGAAGAGTTCAATCACATTGCAGGGATGTATATAATTTTGTCGAAACGGGGGACACTTTTCCTGGCAGATACAACAGTAAATATGAACCCGTCGTCGCAAACCCTTGCTGACACAACAACTTTAACTGCGGCTGAAGTAAAACGCTTTAATGTTGAACCCAAAATTGCCCTGCTCTCCTACTCCAACTTTGGCGGGCAAAAAGGTTTGGGTAGTCCCGGGATTGTGAAAGAAGCAGTCAGAATCCTTCACGAAAACCACCCCGATTTAAAAGTTGATGGAGAAATGCAGGCTAATTATGCTCTTAATGGAAAATTGCGAATCAAACGCTATCCTTTTAATAAGTTGGGTGATGAAGATGCAAATACCTTGATTTTTCCGAATCTAAGTTCAGGAAATATAACATATAAAGTTTTGCAATCACTGGGAACTGCCGAATCGATTGGACCGATTTTAATGGGAATGAAAAAACCTGTTCATATATTACAGCGCGACAGTTCAGTGCGTGAAATTATTAATATGGTTGCAATTGCAGTTGTTGATGCCCAGTCAGAGTAGTGAGGTTTTTCCAAAATTGAACTCGGTCCATCCACAAAAAAAGCCGTTTGTATTGTAACAAACGGCTTTTTGTATTCTGGAAAAATATAATCAGATTATTGTGCTGTATCGGTCGGAGCTGTTGTAGGGAAACTTGGCACCTGCGTTGGGTCAACAGCATTTTCAATTTGTTTGCTAACACGCGATCCTTCAACACCAGCTTCGCCATGAGGAATAAAAGCAGTGCCAACAACCGAAAGAAATAATAATGCACCAGCCAGTCCCCAGGTAGCTTTTTCAAGAAAATCGTTGGTTTTACGAACTCCCATTACCTGACCTGCTGACTGAAAATTGCTTGCCAAACCACCACCTTTAGAGTTTTGCACCAATACAATCAATACCAAAAGGATGCAAATAATAAATATTAAAACTGTTATTAATGTGTACATTTCTTTATGAATTAGTGTTCTTTAATTTTTCAATTTCTTCAATTTGGGTTGCAAAGTAAATACTTTTTTCCGGATATTTCAAACTTAATTTTTTATATGCCGACAAAGCTTTTTCATAGTTTTTCTGCTGTAAATAAATTCCAGCCAACGTTTCAGTAATCAACTCTTCATTTTCTGTATCCGACTTTTCAATAATGTCAAGTCTATTCCCATTTTCAACATTTACTTCATCTTTTTGCGATCTTCTAATTGAACCCTGATTCGAACTCAAAAAATTATCTATCAACGGATTACCTGCTTTGTTTTCCATTTCACCCTCAAATCCCTCAAGTGTGCCGAAAGGGTTTTCAAGTCCCGGTTTATCACCCTTCTTCTGAATTTCTGCGTTTATAAAATTATACAGCATCTTTCGATCCGGTATGTGAACGGCAACTTTTTTGAGAATCAACTGATACGCGGGTGATTCAATTTGTTTCAGGTTTTTGAGGTACAACATCCAACCCAAATGAAACCATGGATATTTTTCGGTCAGTAATTTTAATTCCGAAGCGGTTTCAACATTTAGTAAATGCTGATTACCAAGCAGGTTGTAAAACGATTCTGTTTGCATTTTTACCAGTTTGCTATTGTTGCGTTAAAAATATCATCAGTCAGTTTTGTAATTATCAATTCCGATAATTCATTTTCGATATCGCTGATTGTTTGGTTGCTGTCATAATCTTCATAAGCAGAAAAACTGCGTTCAAAATTCTCTTCCGGCGATTTGTTGTTCGTGTATTTTAATTTTAGCGAAACAGTTAGCCTGTTCTTTGCGGCAAGGTCATCTTTTTGAATCGACATTGGCCGCACTTCGTAACCTGTGATTTGTCCTTCAAATTCAATATCACCATTCTCTTTCAGTTCATTAAGTGAAGTCTGCCTTTGTAATTTTTCTCGCAGACTTTCAGTAAAATTCTGACTTAATGTAGGATTAATTAATCTTGCCCGGTTCGGGAAATAATACACAGTATATGTTTTTACTGCCGGTGAGAGATTGGCACCTGTAAATGAATATGATATTTTACATGATTGCAAAGCAATCGTGAAAGCTGCAACTACCAATGCAAAAATGAATAAATACTTTGCTTTATTTTTACCCTTTAACATCATATTCTTTTATTTTCCTGTAAAGTGTGCGTTCGGATATTCCTAATTCAAGTGCAGCATATTTACGTTTCCCGTTATGTTTTTCGAGCGCTTTATTTATCAATTCAATTTCTTTGTCTTCCAGCGAAAGCGATTCTTCAACAAATTCTTCGGTGTCCTGAATGTTTTCTTTTTCCTCCTGATCAATATGAATATGTTTTGACGCAGCTTCTTTTGAAACAAAATTACCCGAATCAGTGTCATACAAATTTCTAAAAATCCTTGCCTGATCCCCGGTTATTGGCGATTCTTTATTTTCCATGATATCAAGCACCAGTTTTTTCAATTCTGTCATGTCTCGCTTCATATCAAACAAAACTTTATACAGAATTTCACGCTCGTTGGAAAATGAATTTTCCTCGGCTTTTGAAAATAATGCAGGTAAGTTTTTTGTGGCATCCACAGGTAAATAATTTCTTAAAATCTCACCTGAAATGTCCCTTTCTTTTTCAATTATCGAAATTTGTTCTGTAATATTTTTGAGTTGGCGCACATTTCCAGGCCAGCGATAGTTTAAGAGTAATGATTTTGCCTGCTCATCAAGAATAATTGGGGGCATCCGGTATTTTTCGGCAAAATCGCGGGCGAATTTTCTAAACAGCAAATTAATATCTTCAGGCCTTTCACGCAAAGGGGTAATAATAATTGGAACCGTATTTAAACGGTAATACAGGTCCTCCCTAAACTTCCCGGCGTCAATTGCTTCAGGCAAATTTACGTTTGTGGCGGCAATAACACGCACATTCGTTTTTATCATTTTCGAGGAACCCACTTTTATAAATTCGCCAGTTTCGAGTACCCTCAGCAGACGAACCTGTGTTGCAAGTGGTAATTCACCAATTTCATCCAGAAAAATAGTACCTCCGTCAGCCTCCTGAAAATATCCTTTTCTATCAGCAAGCGCACCCGTAAAAGCTCCTTTTTCATGACCAAAAAGTTCAGAATCAATTGTGCCTTCAGGAATTGCACCGCAGTTTACAGCAATATATTTCCCGTGTTTCCGGCTCGAGAACTGGTGGATTATTTGTGGGAAAATCTCTTTCCCCGTGCCGCTTTCACCGGTAATAAGCACCGACTAATCTGTTGGCGCTACCTGAACCGCAATTTCAATCGCTCGGTTAAGCATTGCCGAGTTTCCAATAATCTCAAAACGTTGTTTTATTCCCTGTACATCCATAATTAAAGCCCCTCCAGACCTCCCCTTTTGGGAGGGATTTTTAAAAGCTTTTTATATTTTATTTTATTTCCAGATATTACCTAACCAGGCAAATCATTTTTTTTGAAACCACAAATTTACAATTTTTAGCCGGCAATCATTCCCTTTGATTCTTATTAACTTTTTTTATTGAATTGATACTGGATTCTTGATACTTGATACCTGATTCTTGATACTTGATACCTGATACTATATGTTATTCTATTTCTATCTTTGTTGCATGAAGTTTATCGGAATAATACCAGCACGTTATCAATCCACGCGTTTCCCAGGAAAACCGTTGGCAATGATTGATAATAAACCAATGATTCAATGGGTTTATGAAAATGTTGCAAAAGCAGTTGATGAGGTTTGGGTAGCTACTGATGACAAAAGAATTTTTAACGTTGTTGAAGGTTTTGGAGGAAATGCTGTTGAAACACTTTCAACTCACCAAAGCGGCACCGACCGCTGTGCAGAAGCTGCATTAAAAATAGCGGAAAAAACTGATTTTGATATAGTTATCAATGTTCAGGGTGACGAACCTTTTATTCAACCCAGTCAAATTGAAATGCTAAAGTCGTGTTTTACAACCGATGCCGATATTGCTACATTAATTAAAAGAATTGAAACAAGCGAAGAATTATTTAATCCGAACCGGCCCAAAGTTGTAACCGACAATCAGCAAAATGCACTTTATTTCAGCCGCTCAAGCATACCGTTTGTTCGTGGATTTGAAAATGAAAATTGGATTTTGGAACAAACTTTTTGGGCTCATATTGGAATGTATGCCTACAAAGCCGACGTACTCCAAAAAATTTCCAAATTAAAACAAGGTGTATTGGAAAAGGCAGAATCGCTGGAACAATTACGCTGGCTTGAAAACGGATTTAAAATAAAAACAGCTGTAACAGAACACCAAAGCATTGGAATTGACACACCTGAAGATTTAATTCAGGCCTTGCAACTTTTAAAAAATAAACTTGTCTTTTAAAATAGGCACGTTATTTGTAAATTTACATTTTGAAAACAATAATAAAATGAAGCATATTTTACTCATTATAATATTTTTCTTACTTCAAATAAGCAGTTATTCGCAGGTAAATTCCGGGAATACAAGTGATTGGAATTCATTTTCAGCTATTAACTCTGAAAAAAATCAGCCTGATTTAAAAATATATCCAAATCCCTGCAAAGACAAAAAAGTTACTGTTGAGTTTAATACCGACCTGATTTCAGAAATCAGACTAATAAATATAACCGGTAAGGAAGTTTTCCTTAAAAAAATCGAAATTCCTGTAACCCGCCTTCAATTTGAACTCACGAATATTCCAAATGGAATTTACATGGTTCAGGTTAAAACTGTTGATGACAAAATTATTGTAAAAAAGCTGTTAGTTACAGTTAATTAGCATTTACCCCCAGGTTTATTCAACAAAACCACAACTCTTTTTTTTAACCTATTAAATTCTTTACTAACACATTACTCAACTTAGAAAAACTCTAAAAGTTTCTTCTGAAGTAATCCAACATCTTTTAATTGATTGTGCCCAGATTGAAAATAGATTGCTTATTTTTATAATCAGTTTAAATTCAAATCAAAATTAAAATATGCACAGCAAACGATTTATTCCGGGAATTTTATTTGTTATTCTGTTAAGTTATGGCTTTACAGAAATTACTTTTGATAAACCGGCTCAAAAGCAGGATAACAGCAACGAATGGAGGCAACTTTTCAACGGCAAAGACCTTACCGGATGGAAACATGTAGGACCCGGTTCAATATCGGTGGAAAATGGATTGATCAGAGGACACGGCGGAATGGGTTTATTGTATTGGACAAGTGAAAAATTTGGAAACTGCACTATTAGGGTGGTTTTTAAAATGCGCGATAAAAACAGCAATTCAGGAGTTTTTATTCGAATTCCAATAGAACCGTATGAAGAATGGATGCCTGTTTATTATGGTTATGAAGTGCAGATTGACAATATGCCTGAACTTTCGGATGAAGACGATTATCATTACACAGGCATGTTGTATTCATTAACCAAACCATTGGCAAAAACCGGGAAACCGGGGCCGGAATGGAATACTATGGAAATAACACTCGATGGTTCAAGAACAATTGTTTATCTTAACGGAACTAAAGTTACGGATTTCAAAGAAGGCGATCCCGTGCCGGAACGAAAATTTGATTTCGAACCCTACCATGGACCGCGACCTGATTTCGGATACATTGGATTACAAAACCATGGAGAAAACGACGTAGTTTTCTTTAAGAAGTTGCCGTAAAAACACTTTCAAAAACCAAGAATAATTTCAAACCAGCTAAAATCATGGAAAACAAAAACCATAAAACTAATTCAAACGAATTTTCACGAAGGAAATTTATTGGAATGTCGGCTACCGGAGCTGCCGCGATTACTATTCTTCCCAGTTTTACTGTAAGCGGACTAGGACACGTTGCGCCCAGCGACAAATTATATATTGCAGCAGTGGGTTGCGGAGGAGAAGGAGCAGCCGATATTTCAACCTTTATGAGAGCACCAAAAAAGAATGCTGTTATTTCATGTCTTTGTGATGTTGACGACAGAATGGCAGCTCCGCGTATAAAAGAATTTCCGAAAGCGCCATTTTACCACGACTGGCGTGAAATGTTCGATAAGGAAAGTAAAAATTTTGATGCTGTTACTGTGGCAATTCCCGACCACAACCATGCAATTGTCGGGTTAGGCGCCATGCAGCTTAACAAACATTTATATCTTCAAAAACCACTTTCTCACGATATTTTCGAAGCCCGGATTTTAACTCAGGCTGCAAAAAAATATAAAGTGGTAACACAAATGGGCGACCAGGGCGCTTCTTCAGCAGGAATGCAAACCTTGCGCGAATGGATTGAAGCCGACCTGCTGGGAGAAATTGAGAAAGTTTATTGCTGGACTGACAGGCCAGTTTGGCCGCAAGGTATTCCGTGGCCAAAACAAAACCCGGCAGTTCCCAAAGAGCTTAAATGGGATTTGTGGCTGGGAACTGCTCAAAAAACAGAATATATTGAAAATCTGGTTCCTTTTAACTGGCGTGGTTGGTGGCAATTTGGTACCGGGGCGCTTGGCGACATGGGTTGTCACATAATGGGGCCACCTTTTAAATTGCTTCAACTTGGCTATCCTACCGAGGTTTCGGGAAGTGCAAGTACAGTTTACGATGGTATTTTCGCTGAAGCACAATATCCCGAAAGCGGACCGGTTTCAAGTTCTATCCGGTTTAAATACACAATGAAAAATGGTAAAAATCTGGATTTATACTGGATGGATGGTGGAATAACACCTGAACGACCGGTTGAACTTGAAGGCGATGGAAACATGAACGACATTCTTGGCGATTACATGAAATTGAACGATTACGAAGGAAGCACTCTTTTGTAGGAACAAAGGGCAAAGCTGCCTGTGGATGGGGAGGAAGAGTTTGAAGGATATGCCGGACCTCTTACAGAAACTGTATTGATGGGAAATTTAGTGTTGCGCAGTTTTAATATCCGCGAAAAAATTAAAAGAACCGATCCGGTTTATGGCGACATGGAAGGATTTGTATATCCGGGCCGTTACATAAATTACAAATGGGATGGCGAAAATATGAGGGTAACCAATTTCGAACCTGCTAATCAATTTATTAAAAGAGAATATCGCACCGGCTGGGGAGAGCTTAAATTATGAAAATTGAAAAGTGTGGTTCATATGAAGAGTTGAGTGCA
>JADIYN010000046.1 GCA_016705335.1 Draconibacterium sp.
TGGTAAAAATAACTTTGGAGGAAGCTCCCAAAGCCCTGATGAATATGGATAAATTTGAAAATGCTAGTGTTACGGTTATTAATAAATTTTAAAACAGGAAAATATGGAAAAACTTAAAATTACAATCATTCAACCCGATATGATTTGGGAAAATCCGGGAGCCAATCTGAAAAAATATGCAGAAATGATTTCTGAAATAGATGCGACCGATATTATTGTTTTTCCGGAAATGTTTACAACCGGCTTTTCGATGCAACCTATTATTTTAAAAGAAAAGATGGATGGAGTTGCAGTAAACTGGATGAAAAAGTTGCAGCCAAAAAAAAATGCAGCGGTTATCGGTAGTCTTATAATTGAAGATGGCGATAAAATTTTCAACCGTGCGGTTTGGGTTTTCCTGACGGGAAGATTGAAAAATATGATAAACGCCACTTGTTTACAATGGGGCAGGAGCCACTTTTTTATTCTCCGGGAAATGAAAAAACTATTGTGGAATATAAAGGCTGGCGATTTTGCCCGCTAATTTGCTATGATTTAAGATTTCCGGTATGGGCCAGAAATAAAGAAAACTATGATGTTTTGCTTTATGTTGCCAATTGGCCAGCTCCCAGGCATCATCATTGGAAATCCCTTGCTGGCGCGCGCAGTCGAGAATCAATCATATTGCGTTGGTGTCAATCGCACCGGAATTGATGGGACAGCTACAATATTCCAGAGATTCGTGTTTGATTTCGCCCAAAGGAGTAGCTGAATTTATAGGTGAAGATGAATGCATCAAAACATTCGAATTATCTTATGCTGAACTCCATAATTATCGGAAATGACTTCCCACTTTTGGAAGATCAGGATGAGTTTCATTTTACTATAATCCGAAATTTTAAAGTTAATTTTTATTTTTAAAGAATAAAATTAGTTAGAATATTTTACGAACTGATTATAACTAAAAAAATATTTTTTCAATCTTATTTGATTCTGCACTAACTTATAATTTCATGTTGAAAATCAATACATACTAGCATTTTAGTCCTTTTTCTTGAAATTATTTGAACATATTCTAAATAAATATTTGCCTACTAACATAATTGTTATTTATTTATCTTAAGCCCGGGAAACAAAAGATAAACACACGTTGAAACAACTAACCAATCTATTTCAAAAGAATAAATTCTAGTGGTTTTTAACAGTCGTTGATTTGAATATTTATGTTTATTAAATAAGTCAAAGAATTAATTATTTATTCAAAATAATAATTTAAAAACATCTGATTACGAAAATTTAAAGAGTTATTTAGCAATAATATTTTTAATGCTCCTTTTCTCTGAATCCTTTGCTTATCGGCTTAAGGACGAAGATGTAACTGTTGTTGGCGGGATAATTACCAGTTGTATTTATGATATATCAACAAAAGGAAATGTAATAGAGATACCTGATATGCTCGATAATCAAACTATAACAGGTATTGGAGATTATGCATTTTCAATAGCCGGAAAAATAGCCATATTAACGCTGCCATCTACATTAAAAACCATTGGATATGGAGTATTCGAAGGTCATGCTCTTTCTACTTTAGATATTCCTGCAAGTGTTACAAGCATTGGAGGCAGAGCATTTTATGGAAATGCTCTGTCGAATATAAATTTACCAGCAGGATTTGTATCAATTGGTGATGGTGCATTTGAGAATAATCAGTTAACAAGTATTTCGTTACCTGATGGAATAAAATCAATTGTTTACGCTGCATTTCAAAATAATAAAATAACAAGTCTTACAATTCCCAATACCCTTGAAACCATTGGTGGTTGGGCATTTTCAAATAATAAAATTTAAACATTAAATTTTCAATCTGGATTTAAATTAAAGAAATTTCTACATATTGTTTTTCTTCAAATGATATTAAAAAATATTACCATTCCCAATAGTGTTCTGATTATCAGCGAAGGTGCTTTTCAAACAATCCTAATCTAAGTAACGTAGTATTTGGAACAAATATTCTGAAAATTAAGAACAGTGCTTTTAATTCGTGTAAACTAACCTCGGTAAATTTGCCCGCAAGCTTGGTTTTCATTGGAAAGTATGCCTTTGAAGGCAATTACAACCTTAATAATTTAAAATTACCTTCATCAGCAAATAATTATGAGTGGACTGACAGTAATGGAGACATACATAAAGGTGGAGAAGTTGTTGTTAATAAATCCTATTCTTATGTGGCTAAAATTCCATATACTTTACAAAATACTGATGTTGTTGTTCAAAATGGTGTTATTACCAGTTGCTCATATTTTGATGACTTTACAAATATAGGAAGCATAATTACGATTCCGGATAAACTTGACGGACAAGATATTAAAGGCATTGGAAACAGTGTTTTTAGTTTTCGGGGTATTTCTGAAGTAATTTTGCCAAATGGTTTAACCAGTATTGAAAATCAGGCATTTTACTTTAATGAGATTGTTAAAATTACCTTGCCAAACACTTTGAAAAAAATAGGTGAATATGCTTTTTATAATAACTGTATAAACACTATTTCTTTTGAAACAACAAGCACTTTAGAAACAATAGGAAAAGATGCATTTAGTTTTAACAGATTAATTAAAATTGATTTTCCCAAAAGTGTTGTTAAAATTGAAAAATATACATTTTCAAATAACTTTATTCAGAATATTAGTTTTGAAACAAATAGCAAATTGTTATCTATTGGTTCATATGCATTTACAGGTAACAACCTGTTGACGAGTTTTACATTGCCCGATCCCAAAATCAATTCGTATGATTATTGGGTTGATTGGGACAATAATAAATACAGTACCAATCGAATTGTAACTAATTTTGAGTCTTTTTACAAAATACCTATTGAATATACTTTAACCGATGCTGATATTGTTGTGGTTGATGGTGTTATAATAAGTTGTTCGCTTAACAATGTAAATGTCAATATTATAAATATTCCAAACACATTGGACGGACAAAAAATTACTGGTATTACTGACGGAGTTTTTAGAACATTTGGTTTGATTGGTGTTAATTTGCCAGCAAATCTTAAAATAATAGGTTATGGAGCATTTGCTGAGAATGATATCTTAAATATTACAATACCTGAAAGTGTTGAAGAATTAAAAGGTGAAGTATTTTGGGGTAATAATATTGATGAACTAATTTTTGAAGGAAACAGTAAGCTTACAAAAATTGGATGGGGTACGTTTTATAATAACAAAATCACATCATTAACCCTGCCCGACAATTTAAATTTCATTGAAAATTATGCCTTCGGGTTTAACAAAATTTCAAACGATATTTTAATTCCTGATGGTGTTGAATATATTGGTTGGGGGGCTTTTATGTCCAATGAAATTCCAAAAGTAATTTTTAGTGAAAACAGTATATTATCTTTTCTTGGAATATCTGCCTTTGAAGGCAACAAAATTTCAAATGAAATTTTGATTCCCAAAACTTTAACTGAAATTTCAGATTATGCTTTTCGCGATAATTTAATCAGCAAAGTAAAAATTCACGATGGAATTGTTGAATATGGTAATGGTGCTTTCGCAAATAATAATCCATCACTTAAAATTGTATTGCACAAACCACCTACAATTCCGTTTGTCACCCATTTTTTTGGATGGAAAGATAATGAAGGAATTTACCATTTTCCGGGTGAAACCATTCTTGATTTTAATGATCGGTATAAAGCCGTTATCGATCAGTTTTTTGTTGTAAAATTTATTGTTGAAGACGATAACAAAAAGCCAATTGAAAATGCTTCGATAAAATTTTATGGAAGCACACTTACTACGAATGTAAATGGAATAGACTCAATTGGCCCCGTATTGAGGGGACTTCAGATTTATGAAGTAACTGCGTCAGGATGTTCAGGTGTTTCTGGTAGCGTTGATGTTCAGGATAATATGACAGTATTTATTACATTGGTTAGAAACTATACTGTAAACATTAATATTATCGATAAAAATAATATTCCTATATCTGGTGCAAGTGTTGTTATAAATAGCTCAAACTTAACTTCAAATTCAGCAGGAAATGCAAATATAAAACTTCCTGATGGTGATTATCCACTCGAAATTAATGCTGTTGGTTTTAAAGAGTCATCATTCACTTTTAAAGTACATGATTCTGATACAACTATAATTGTAAAATTGAATCGTATTATGGTTAACACCTTCCCAAATGGAGGAACTGGTGCTGCTTTTACCGATATAACGGTTGGCAGTAGCTATAAAACGAAAAATAATCCATTTACAAGAAATGCATACTATTTTTCACCCTGGAATACACTTGCTGATAATTCGGGAACAAATTATTCCGAAAATGCCACAATAACACTTGGCTACTCTGATATTGATTTATTTGCAATTTGGATACCAATTGATTACAACATTATATATCATCTCGATGGTGGAATAAATAACTCAGGAAATCCTGTAAAATATAATACAGAGAGTGAAATAAAATTTTTACCGGCAACTAAAACTTCTCTTTATTTTGCATACTGGAAGGATGCAGATGGTAATAGAGTTAACGGAATAGATAAAGGGAATACAGGTGATTTTGAGCTTTGGGCTGTTTTTACCACCGAACCAACATATTATATCGACTACTATAATGTGAAAAATGCAAGTCATAATAATCAATCATTATATACAAAATTTGATCTGCCGATGGTTTTTACTGACGCAAATAAAACAGGTTACCAATTTATCGCCTGGTATGAAGATTTATTGTTTACAAAGCAAATATCCACTATTCCAATTGGTAGTGCTAAAAATTATGATATTTATGCAAAATGGGGAGGTGCAATTGAATACATTATAACTTACAATCTTAGTGGTGGAAACAATAATTCTTTAAACCCAAATAAATATACAATTGAAAGTGATGATATTAAATTTGAACCACCTACGAAAACGGGGGCAGTTTTCGTTAACTGGTACAGTAACAAGGAACTAACACAGAAAATTACAGAAATTCCGCAGGGAAGTATCGGAGATACAACTATTTATGCGAAATGGGATTTAGATTCCTACAACATTCATTATGAATTAAGCGGAGGAAATAATAATCATGCCAACCCAACTTTATATACAATCGACAGTAAAAATATTTTGTTTGAATCGCCTTCAAAAAATGGAGCAAAATTTATTGGATGGTATAACAATATTAATTTTACAAATAAAGTAACTAACATACCACAAGGTAGTACAGGAGATACAACGATTTTTGCAAAATGGGAATTAGAAATTTTTGACATCAAATATGAACTAAACGGGGGTAATAATAATCCAAACAATCCATCAAATTATACTTTTGAAAGTAATACAATAACATTTGAGCCGCCTGTAAAAAAGGGGGCAAACTTTGTCGGCTGGTTCAATGACAAAAACATGACTAATAAAATTGACAGGATTCAGCAGGGCAGCGTTGGAGATACAGTTATTTATGCAAAATGGGAGTTAGATGTTTACGACATTCAATACGTTTTATACGGAGGAAACAATAATCCCGCTAATCCAACAACTTACACAATCGACAGCAAAAAAATTACGTTTGAATCGCCTGCAAAGCCTGGTGCAAAATTTTTTGGATGGTTTAACGATAACGTTTTTACAAAAAAAGTTATTGATTTACCAACAGGAAATGAAGGGGATACAATACTTTATGCGAAATGGGAATTGGATACATTTAACATTCAATATGTGTTAAACGGGGGGATAAATAATTCTTCAAATCCGGCAAAATATACAATTGAAAGTAACAACATTGTGTTTGATATTCCCTCGAAAATTGGTGCAAAATTTATTGCCTGGTATATTGAATCGAATTTAAAAAATGAAATAACTGAAATCCCAAAGGGAAGTTTAGGAGACACAATTGTATTTGCAAAATGGGAGTTGGATACCTTTGATATCCGGTATGAATTAAATGGAGGAAATAATAATCCGGCCAATCCTTTAATTTATACAATCGAATCGAACACAATTGTTTTGGAAAGTCCTGATAAAACAGGTTTTATTTTTGATGGTTGGTTTACCAACTCAAGTAATTCCGACAGCATCAGCTCAATTCCGAAAGGTAGTGCAGGCGACAAAACCGTTTATGCCAAATGGATAGAAATATTCAAAGTACAATTCGTAATTACTACTGAAGGTACAAATCCAGCCAGCGATATTGACATTGTCATTGACAACTCTCAAAAAATAAGATCAGATGTTTACGGGTTAGCCGATACATTATTATCAGATGGAAGTTCACTTACATATTCAGTTGAATTAAATGATATTGTTATCGATAGTGGTATTGTAAATGTTTCAGGGAGCGATGTAATTGTAAAAGTTGAAATTGTGGATTGCTACATAAGGTGGAATGACGTTCTTTTTTGTGATAATGGTAAAGGACTTTGGACAGAATTTGTTTGGTACAAAGATGATATTCAGATAAGTAATGAACAATTTTTCCATAATCAAGGCGGTATTGAAATAGGTAAATACAAGTTAAAAGTAAAATCTGTTGCAGGAGTTGATTATATCTGGGAAAAGCAATACAATACAGGCAATTCATGGGTTAATGAAAATGAATCGGACATTTTTGAATTGAACATATTTCCAAACCCGGTGGCCAGAAACAGTATTCTAAATGTACATTTATCGGAAGGAATAAATCTGCAATATTCAAAAGTTTATATTTATAATATCAATGGCGTCTTAATTCAGAAAATCAATAACCTGTTGTATATGAATGAAATTGAAATCGATTATCAGTTTTCTTCGGGATTGTATTACCTGGTTGTATTCGATGACAGATAAAAAGCGGGTTGTTAAAGAATTTATTGTTAAATAATTTTATACCAAATGAATTTAAACTTCAAAAACCTTTTTACATAATACTATTAAATAATTCACAATTGATTAAGTTTAGTGAAACTAATGTTAATTAGAAAAATATATCTGACAACTTTTATTTGCCTTTTGCTGATTAGTTCAGTTTCGGCTCAGTTTGATATAAGGTTTACTTCTGCCTTGGGAAAACTGTCGTTTAACCCTAAAACAAGTTTAAACATTAACATTGAAACTGTAAACTTTATTACCGCAGGAATTCAAATTGACTATTACTTAACCGAAAATTTTGGGGTGGGAATTGGTGCAGATTATTATATAAGGGAAAATCAGTTTAATGCCATTCTTTCCAATTATTCCCACATTTACGAAGGAATGGATAATTGGGATGGAGATCCTATTCTGCGAAAATATGATTTTACAATCAAGTCAAATGCACCCAATATTGTAGAGCAAAATACAATCTCATTATTAGATTTTCCGGTTTCCTTAATTTATAAATATCCGATTATTAATAACATATTTCTGGCAGCAAGATTAGGTATAAAGATGGGATTACCTATAAATAATAATAGCTATATTTTAAAAGAGAGCGACCTTTATACCCGGTTATATTTTGAAGAATGGGATTTGGAACTGTTTAATATTCCTGCTCATGGTTTGTATGATAGCAGAACTGACTGGCACCCCGAAGGTGAGTTAAACTTAAACAAAGAATTCTCTGTTTTTTCAGAATTAGGAGTAGATTTCCCCTTATCACTCCTGAAAGTTAGATTAAGTGGATATTTAGCATACGGATTAAATAATATTAGTAACAACAACCAAAGCTCACTTATATATTGGCGCGAAGATTATAATAATATTTTGAGTTTGCCGGAAAGTGTAAAAATGATGCAGATAGGAGTGAAGTTAGGTGTTGGACTAATTACTGATAGAGATGAGCGTTCTGAAATCAGAAGAAACAGGCAATTGTGTCCTGCTTATCAATAATTGATGATTCTACCTTTATCATTTCCTTAAAAATTGTTTTCAAAATCAGTTCTTGCCGGTTCCAGGTATAAGAAGTAGCATTCTTTTAAACTTTTCAATCCTTTAATATTTACACAATAAAAAACATTAATCTGTTATTTATAACTAAATAATTAGTTATGTAATTGCTTGTAATACATATGTTTGTGAAAATAATTTGAAATTAACTAAAAAATTAGTTTGAAAACTAAATACTTAGTTATATATTTGAAGCGGATATCCGACAGAGTTCAAAGATTAATTTAAAAAATTAAAAAATCATGAAAACAATTAAACTGTTTATTTCAATTGCATTCTTATTTACCACGGTTTGTGCCAGGCACAAGCCAAGGAAAATAAAAGTAAAGATGGAGTTTATTTTATCGTTGAGGAAATGCCTGTTTACCCGGGTGGGGACGAGGCATTGAGAAAAGATCTGGCTGCAAATATTAAGTATCCTGAAGAAGCTAAAAAAGCGGGTATTCAGGGAAAGGTTTATGTTACTTTTGTTGTTGATGAACAAGGAAAAGTAACTGATGCAAAAATTGTAAGGGGTGTTGATCCTTCGCTTGACAAAGAATCTTTACGGGTCATAAAAGAGTTAAAAGCCTGGAATCCCGGAAAAGAAAAAGGCAAAGCTGTAAAAGTTTCTTATACGTTGCCTATCAATTATGCGTTGGATGGCAAGCCAGATGAAAAAAAGTAAAAACTTTAATATACCTAAGAAAATAGTTTCAAAACTAATTCTTAGGTATAATTATTGATGTCTTGATACCCGAGTCTAATCCTGAAAGTTATCGTGACTTTAAATCAAAAAGAATGAAAGAATTGACAAAAGCAGAAGAACAAATTATGCAGTTGCTTTGGGAGCAGGAAAAAGCATTTGTAAAAGATTTAGTTGAACAAATTCCTGAACCCAAACCTGCGTATAATACGGTTTCCACGATAATCAGGATTTTAGAAAAGAAAGGTTTTGTTGGTTACAAAGCTTATGGCAAAACCCATGAATATTTCCCATTGGTTTCGCGGAAAGATTACACACGCAGTTTTATGAAGAATTTTATGCGAAACTATTTTAGCGGTTCTTTTCAGGAAATGGTGTCGTTTTTCGCCAAAGAAGATAACATGAGTTTAACGGATTTGGATGAAATGATGGAAGATGTGAAACGTGATCTGCAAACTGAAAATCCGGAAGAAAATGATTAGCGTCGTTAATTTTATAATCGAATCAGGAGTAAGCCTGGCGCTGCTTTCGGTAATTTATGTTTTGTTTCTAAGGAAAGAGACTTTCTTTAAAATCAACCGATGGTTTTTACTTGGATCGGTACTTTTTTCAGTTGTTCTGCCAATTTTGAAATTCAGGGTTTTCAATCCAAAACCTGTAATGCTGGCTGAAGTAACAGTAACACCTTACCGGAATTTACTTGAAGCTATAACAGTTTATAGTCATGGTTTTTCCGGAAGTGTTGAAACGGCAATAATTTCAACTAATTTGTTGATATATACCTATTTGGTAGGAGTTATTTTTTTCTTTGGAAGATTTCTATTCCGCATAATCCAAATTTTGTTGATAATCAGAAGAAATGAACTTCAGTTTGCTGATGGTTTTAAAATGGTAATACTTAAAAAAGAAATGAGTCCATTTTCATTTTTAAATTATGTATTTGTCAGTCAATCGCTTTTGCAAAATAAAGGTTACGACAAAATGATTTCACATGAATTTGAACATGTAAAACAGGGGCATTCTCTTGATGTAATAATATTGGAAATACTAACTGTTTTTCAATGGTTTAATCCATTTATGTGGATGTTACGACATGCAATCCGCGAAAACCATGAATACCTTGCCGATCAGGCAGTACTAACAACCGGTGTAAACCGTGGATATTATAAAAAATTATTACTGGATCAGTTTGTTGGTGGTCAATTGGTTATTGCCAACAACTTCAATACTTCACTAATCAAAAATCGAATTAAAATGATGTCAAAAATAAAATCACCAAAATATGCCATTTCAAAATTAGTATTTGGCGTTTTAGTTGCCGCGGCATTGGTAATTGCATTTGCCTGTGAACAAAAAGAGTCTGTTGAAACAGTCACGCCTGAAGAACAGGTAGTTAAATTAACCATTCAGGGCGAAAAATTGAAAATTGACGGAACTGCTGCTGATATTCAAAAACTAAAAAATATGTTTTCCGAAAACTCAGGTTTCGAAATAGTTACTGATAGTTTGGGAAATGTGTTATTAACGAAAAAAGCTGAAGATGTTTCAAAAACACTCGACAGTGATGAGCAGGTATTTTTATTGTTGAAGAAATGCCTGAATTTCCGGGAGGTGAAATGGCTTTGCGTACCCACATTGCTAATGCTGTAAAATATCCTGTTACTGCACAGGAAAAAGGAATTCAGGGAAAAGTATATGTAACTTTCGTAGTGGATAAAGATGGTTTCGTAAAAAATACTTCAATTGCCAGGGGAGTTGATCCATCGTTGGATTCCGAAGCTTTACGTGTAATTAAAAATCTTCCAAATTGGAAACCCGGTATGCAAAAGGGAGTTCCGGTTAATGTTAGCTACACAGTGCCGATTAATTTTAAATTGCAATAGGGCAGTAGTTTTTGCATCAAATTAAATAGAACGCTGATAATGCTGATTAAACTGATTTTCTAAGTTAAAGCATTCGTAATCAGTAAAATATGTGTCATCAGCGTTCTATTTTTACTGTAATTTTATTATTTCTATGCATCCTTTTATGCAAGATTAAACATTGAAATACTCAAACCATGAAAACCGCAAAACGCTTTCTCTTAATTACTTACTTTTTAGTAATTTCTGGAACTCTGTTTTCACAGGAAAAATTAGATCTACTAATTCTAAACAAAAATTACGAGGAAGCAATCACTCTTATCGAAGAACAAATTATTCAAAATCCTTCAGCACAATTGTATTTTAAGAAGGGTTTGGTTTTTAATGGTTTTCAAAACTATCAGGAAGCTGTAAATGCTTTTTCAGAAGCGTTGAAACTTGAACCTGAAAATCCTGAAATTCTGTTGGAAATGGCTGAAAGTCTGGCAGTATTAGGAAATTTTCAGGATGCTACTTCCTACTTTCAAAAGGCGATTAAACTTCAACCCGAGAACTTATCGTTTGCTGCAAAATTGGGTAGAAATTATATCAGTTTGAAGGAATATAAACGGGCTTATAAATGTTTTGAAGCAATTTATGAAATAGATTCAATGAATGTTTACTGGAACAAACAATTGGCTTACAGTGCATTCAGAATTGGTAAGAAAAACGAGGCTAAAATTTTATATGAGAAAGTACTCGACCAAAATCCACGTGATTATTCTTCCTATTTCAACCTGATGCGAATTTATGATAAAGAAAAAGAGGCAGGAAAGATAATGCAATTGATAGAAACCGGGTTAAATAATTTCCCGGGAGATGCTGAATTTTATGGTGAGCGAGCCAAATATTTTTTGATATAAAAGGTTATGTGCCGGCAAAAATGATTATGAAATGTATTTCATTGCCGGTGGCGATTCGTTGTATCCTGTTTTAATGAATTATGGAATCTCCAATTATTTTGCATTATACTATGAAAAGGCCATTTCAATTTTGGAAATTTGCTTAAGTCAAACTGCAAACGATCCTTATGTTTTGTTTTACCTCAGTTTATGCCACAAGAAATTGAATGATTTTGAAGTGTCTGAAGATTTCATGAATGCTGCAATTGAAGCTGCCACACCTGCCTTTTTGCCTGAAATGTATCATCATTTGGGACAGATTTATGGTCGGCAACGAAAGTTTGCAGAATCTATTAACGCCCTCCAAAAAGCAAATGAACTCGACCCAACAAATGCTGAAGTTCTATTTGAAATAGCAACAACTTATGAAGAATATAACTCCAATAAAACACTTGCACTTAATTACTACCGGCTTTATTTAAAAGAAGCCGGTGAAACCGGAAATAATGTGGAATATGCGTTAACCCGAATATCACGGATTAAGGAAGAAATGTTTTTTGAAGAGTAGTATCTTTTTCACTCCTTTTGGGGGAATGTTGGGCAAGGGTTAAATACCTGTTTTTTCTCTCACCAAATTTGTAAGTTGAACCCTTGATTTTACACCCAATTTTGAATAAATCCTGTAATTGTGATCTTTCACAGTTTGCAGGGTTATAAAAAGTTTATCCGAAATTGCTTTGTTGGTTTTTCCTGTACAAATTTCCAAAACAATCTCAGCCTCGCGTTTAGATATTTCGTAAAGGTTGCAAAACTCGTTGAAATTCAGGTTGGTAGATGCTTGGGTTGAAAGTTGGGTTTTTTCGTTTAGTTTTATTGTAAGTGGTATTGTAATGCTGACAGCAAATAAAATCAGAATTGAAACACATTCAGAAATCGACCCGAAAACATCAAAATACCATAAAATTCCTGAATATAAAACAACTCCCAGAAAATAGAAAAAGATGTGCTTTTTCATAAGAACCACTTCTTTTGATAATGGTTTGTTCTTCTTTCCAAAAACGAAAGGGGCTAAAAATAAAATGTGAATTATTAAATTTAATGTTGCAATTGACCGCACAATAAAAAGATCGGGATTTGTGGAAACCTTGATAACTCCATTGTTGATAAGCACAGAAAACACAAAAACAATTACAAAAAGTGATGGAAAATATAACCATGGAAACTTCCTCGAATCTTTAAAACCATTTAATGCAAATGCAAACCGCAAAAGCATAAACCAACTTACAATCAAAAAAGGAATTCCTAATACGGGAATGAAAATTGCGATTTTTGTTTCCAGTTGTTGGTTCAGGTTTAAATCGGCCAGTATTTCGTGAAGCGCGATATTTCCCCAAATGCCATAAATAAAAAACGAAATCAGGAAAATTTGTTGGTAAAGTAAAATCTGTAAAACAGGTTTCTGGTGGGTATGATATAACTGATAAGTAATCATTATCCCGATAACAGCCAGCGCTGCGGAAATAATAAAAGTTAATATAAATAAACCTGTTTCAATCCACATTAAATTTTCAACTTTAGTAGTGATATGCAATTATACAAAGAGTGTTGAATTTGAGATACCTACCAAAGTAGTAAATATTGAAAACGCTACCAAAGTAGGAAGGATTTTTTTTTGATTTCATTTACTTTTGGTTCAACAAAGTTCAAAAAAAACAATTTAAAACTCAGAAAAATGGAAAATATGAATTATCGCGATTTAGTTCCCTCGGCTGGGGGAAGTTTTAGTTTTGCCTGGCGCAAAATTTTTGAAAAAGCATTTTTGCCGCTATTAGTGGCAGTAATTATTGTTGGTCTTTTAAATGGTCCGGGTGCAGGTTCACGTTGGGAACTGAATGGAAATGACCATTTTCCCTGGGTGTTCTTTTCCCGGTGGTATTATTTGGATTGGCTTATGTATTTTTGTTTATGCCTGTAATTAAATATGGCGAACAATATTTATTCCTCAAAGCAATGCGGGATGATGAAGCTGAAATTAAAAGACTTTTCGAGGGTTTTAAAAATCAGTATCTGAATATAATTCTGGCAAATTTAATTGTCACCGCTTTGGTAATAATTGGATTTGTGATGCTGATAATTCCGGGAATTATTATTGCTTGTCGTTTGGCTTTTGTTTCGTACCTGGTAATGGACAAAAACATGGAAGCCATGAAAGCTGTTGAAAAAAGCTGGCAAATGACCAAAGGTCACGGCTGGACTATTTTTGGAATGGCAATAATTTCTTTCTTCCTGGCTATTGGCGGTTTGATTGTATTTTTTGTTGGCATAATTATTTCGATTATGTGGATACATGCCGCATTTGCAGCACTTTACCAATCGGTATTAAATACAAATGACGACGAAAATCCGATTCCAATACTTGGAGTAAACGAGGTGAGATAAAAATATTGAAAATATCAAAGCCCGGAAATTTTTCCGGGCTTTTTGTTTGTTTATATTCATCTTTGTGTACTTTGGAAAACTTAATTATCAGGGATGAAGAAACTTTTTCTATTTATTTTATTTATTGGATTTATAAACGTTTCCAAAGCACAATATTTTCAAACCGGACAAGACCCGGCTTCCTTGAAATGGCGGCAAATAAATACAGAAAATTTTCAGATCATTTATCCCGATTATTACGAAACTCAGGCACAGAAACTGGCAGTCGTTATGGAAAAAGTTTATCTCGTTGGAGGTAAAACATTGAATTATAAGCCAAAAAAAATATCAATTATTCTTCATACTCAAACTGTTAAATCAAATGGATTGGTTGCCTGGGCACCAAAACGGGTTGAGTTGTACACAATTCCGCATCAAGGCATTTACGCCCAAAACTGGATTGAACAGCTTGCTATTCACGAGTTTCGGCATGTGGTTCAAATTGATAAAGTTAACAGCGAATTGCCCAAAATTTTAAAAGTAATATTTGGTGAACAGGGAACAGCACTTTTTTTTGGTGTGTATGTTCCATGGTGGTTTATTGAAGGCGATGCAGTTGTGCTTGAAACCGCTTTGAGCAATTCGGGACGGGGCAGATTTCCGTCGTTTTTAATGGAACACAAAGCGCTGGCTGTTGAAAAAGGCAATTACAAATATGACAAAGCTTACAATGATTCTTACAAAAACTATGTGCCCAACCACTATCAGCTTGGTTATTATATGGTTGGGGTTTCACGAGAAAAATATGGCGTTGATTTGTGGAACTCTGTTTTAGATCGGGTAGGAAGGAAGCCATTATCGTTGAACCCTTTTAATAAATCGCTAAAAGAAAAAACAGGATTGAATAAGGTTCAATTGTATGATACAATTTTTGAAGAACTGAAAAATAAATGGATAGTAGAAGATCAAAACTTTAAACCGGCACAATTTGAAGTTATTTCACCAACCAACAAAACCTATTCAAATTATCTTTACAATCATTGGTTAAATGACTCCACTGTTATTTCATACAAAACGGCTTTAAACGAAACTGCATCGTTTGTAAAAATTACTTTAGATGGAAGTGAAAAGAAAATCCTCACCCCTGGAATTATTTTTAATGAATCTGTGAATTATCGGGGCGAATGGATGGTTTGGTCAGAACAAATTTCAGACGCTCGCTGGGAACACAGTGGCAAATCATTAATCCGGCTACTGAATATCGAAAAACCGGAATAGTTTATCCTTTTTCCCGGAATTTACAGCTTTTGCACCATCAATTTCTCCCGATTAAAATAGTTTTGCTGTAGTAGAATCTGATTTTTCGAACGACTTTTTTTTATCGGTTTATCAAGTTCCGGATGGAAAATTATTAAATCGATTTCAAACCGAAAACAATAATTACTTTTTTTCACCTGAATGGTTAAACCAAGAAGAAATAGCTGTTGTTGTGTTGCTACCACAAGGAAAACGCTTAGCAAAACTTAATTTGAAGGATAATCATTTTGAGATTTTATTGGATAAAGATTATGGGGAATTGAAAAACCTCAGAGTAAAAAACAACAGTATTTATTTTGTCGGAAGCAACTCCGGAAAAGATGTTTTGTACCGATTTGATTTAGTAAACAAATCAGTTTCAAAGGTTTACGAACCCCGGTTTGGTATTGAATCACCGGCATTTTCTTCCGATGGGAGAAGCCTGGTTTTAAGCGATTATACTGCCGATGGATTCAGATTGATTAAAATTCCTCAAAAGGATTTAAATGAAGTTGAAATTGCCAACCCCCAAAACAAGAATATTTACTTGCCGAAAATATGGCAAAACAGGAATCAGGAGTTTTGGATTTTACAACTACAGATACAAGTCAATATCAATCAGGAAAATACAGAAAAGTAGCCCATCTTTTCAATTTTCACAGTTGGGCGCCTGCAGCAGTCGATGACGTTTCGTATGAAATTAAACCGGGAGTGAGCGTGATGTCGCAGAATAAATTGGGTACTGCACATTTAAATTTTGGTTATGAATGGAATACGACAGAAAAAGCCGGAAATTTTTATGGAAAGTATTCATACAAAGGTTGGTATCCGGTTTTAGAATTTGATATAAATGCTGGTAAAAATGCTTCAGAATTCGCCGTAATCGAAAGAACAAAAAATGCATTTGGAGATATAATTCAGCAAGATACTGTTTTAAAGCGGTTTACATGGCTTAATACAAATTTTGGTGCTGATGTCAGAATTCCACTTGATTTTTCGAGAGGGAAGTACCGCCGCCTTTTTCAACCTGAAGTAAAATATGAATTTACCTGGTACAAACACAATTCTTCAACACCCGAAGGATTCTTTGAGGGAAGTTTCCAATCGTTCACCTATCGCCTTTATTATCAGCAGTTGTTGCACAGGAGTTTGCAGGACGTTTATCCAAATTTTGGTTTTATTTTGGATGGTATTTACAGGCATACTCCAACAGGAAACATTGATTTGGGGACTTTAAGTTTGGTTCAAACAACTTTATTTCTTCCGGGTTTAAAACCAAATCATGGAATTCAGATTTATGCAAGTGTCCAGGATAAAAACAATACGAAAGGAGTGGGTTTCTCCGACGTCATCCGTTATCCGCGTGGTTGGGGTAAAATTAACACAAACCAAATGATTAGTCTTGCATCTGACTATAAATTCCCTGTTTTTTACCCTGAATGGTGTGTTGGCAGCATTGTTTATTTGAAGCGTGTAAATGCTTCAATATTTGCCGATTACGGGCATTTAAACGGTAATATTTACAAAAATGGCGAAATCGCCGGAACTTTTAAAAACAGATATTTCATCTTATGGAATTGAATTGACAGGAGATGCCAACTTTTTGAGATTTTATGCGCCTGTTGAAGTTGGTTTCAGGACTTCTTATTTGCCTAAAACCAAAAATATTTATTTTGATTTTCTATTCTCAATCAACTTCAACTCGCTTTAAAGTAAAAACGGTTATTTCAGCTGGCATGTTAATTCGCCAGGGTATTCCGACAGTCCCCAATCCTGTGTTAACGTATAAAAACGAATCATTGAATTTGTATAGACCTCCCCAATTGTGACGAGCTAAATAACCAAGACTAAAAGTAATACCTGCCCGCATGATTCCCCATTGTAATCCATGTGTATGACCGGATAAAGTTAATGCGATATCACCCGTGTATTTTATTACCTCATCCCAATGTGCCGGATCGTGAGTCAGTAATATCTTGAAAGCATTTTTAGGCACACCAGCCAAGGCTTTTTCAACATTTGCATATTGTGGAAAGGGAGGATGCCCCCAATTCTCCACACCAACTATATAAATGGAGTCTGTTTTTGAATTTAGTTTTGCATGTTCGTTGTTTAACAACCGAAATCCAAAATTGTCATTAGCTGAAACTATTTGATTAAAATTTTCAATTTTTCTTCATCACTATTCCAATTCGTATAATTTCCATAATCATGATTACCAAGAATCGAAAAACATTCTCTATTCTGTGTGATATCCTTGAAAACACCGTCCCAGCCAACAAGCTCATTCGAAAAATTATTGACTAAATCGCCAGTAAATAAAATTATATCCGGATCAATTTTCCTGGTTTCATTTTTGCACTTTTAACATCAGTTTCTTTGAATGTAAAAGCTACCGAGGTGTGTGTCAGAAATTTGCATCAAGGTTAATCCGTTAAAGTCTCCGGGCAAATTTGGGAATTCCAATTCCACATTATTGACAATTAAGTCTTTTGTACCAAATACAAAACCATAAATTACACTGGTACTAATTCCAATTGAAAGAACAAATCCAGTTATATAAATTATCGATTTTCGCTTTTGATTAAAAAAAACTCCGATAATAAATGAGAAGGCTAAAGGAATTTTAAAAACAAAATCAACAGACAAAATCACATTGAAAATTAAATGATAGGTATAATCTTTTGTATTTCGCACATTAATTGGCCAAATAAAGAGCAAAATGAAGCAGATAACAACAAGAGCAGAAGAAATAAGAATAGCCCAAATGACTTTTTTCTTATTTGTCGCAGATGTTAAATTGATCAAGCTCTTTAATGTCCCAAAAGAAATTAATGAGTAAAAAACCAAAAAAATAACCATAAATAACAATTGAACGGTTCTCATCCTTATTTTCTTAAAGTTTTAATTATCTGGCTGTAAAAATAACAAATTAGTTTACTCTCAAAAAACATTAATTATCAATATGTTAAGCTCTAAAAATTAAACATTAAGCTTTGTGAGATTCTGATATTTCATAATAACTGATGAGTACTACATAATTATTCGTCAATTGAATGGTTAGATGGAGTTAAAACCTATTTATTACAATAAATCACTTCCATCTGCAAAACATTAATGATTTTCTTAAATGCAATTACAATTGTGAATTCTATTTATATAAGAATGTTTAATTTAAGTATACATATGCGAAAACTAAAAATAAATAAAAATTACAAAGCAATTATTTTTGATAACAAATGTTAGCCAATAGAAATAATAGGAATGTAATAAATGTATATATTGTTTATTCTTTATTTATATAATTATGAAATATGCATGTACAGAATTAACTTAATAATACAATTGTGTTTTTACAACATTAATCCATAAAACGTGATTATAAAATCGATTTAAATTCGATTTATATATCACTATATCAAGTATATATGAACATTGAATTAATCTTTGCTTTATAAAATAAACAATTAATATATTCACAAATTGAATGTTGTATTTTAATTGATATTCATATTGTTATAAATCAGATATTTACGCAATTTTATTAAAGCTAAATTGAATCACATTTTCAATAAATTTCAAAAAAATAATAAAAAATACAGCTGTCGTTTTTGTAATATGTAAAAATAAAATATTACATTCGTACACTTTTATTTTATAAATACCAACAAGTCATTTTATGGCTTATTTGATTTTTTTGAATTACATAATTAGATGAAGGATAGAATAAAACAATACATGGATTACAAAGAAATCTCGGCCGGAGAACTGGCTATTTTATTAGAGGTTCAGCGTTCCAATATATCTCATGTATTGAATGGCAGAAATATGCCAGGTGCTTCATTTATCGAAAAATTGTTGTTAAATTTTCCTGATCTGAATGCCAGGTGGCTTTTAACTGGAGTTGGGGAAATGACTATCGATATGGATAGTTCTACCACCAGCGAAGTAACATCTGCAAGCGAACCTATAGTAACACAAAATGTAGTCCAAAATCGAAACAAGAACAAGGATGCATTCATCGATAAACCTATAAGTAAAGTACTGCTTCTGTATTCGGATGGTACTTTTGTTGATTTCGAAAAAAAATAAAAATGTGTGATTGATGACTTATAAACTCCACATTCAATTTTAGGAGTTGTGATAAAACTGGGGCTGCTACTTATTGTAGAGCCCCTTTTTTTATTCATAATTTCAGATTATAAAATTTACAAGGATAATTAGACCAGTTTGTATTTACCACTAGTAATCGCTTAATTCATATACTTTAATTAAAGGGTGGATTTTGTTATTTAATCGTAGTCTATTGGTTTTAATGTAATGGAATATATATCGCAGTAACATCCAAATATATCTGCAATTCATTCATAATATCGAAAATCTGACAACTGTTTAATTTCATATTTAAAAACCTCATTAATTCTTAATACAATAAATTTTATTATAAATATAATTAAAAAACTAAATATCAGAGTATTACACTTATGTTTAATTTAGAATGAAAATAAATTACATATGTACACGTATTTTGTGTAAAATAAAAGCACTTATGTATTGGCGATATGAAAATAATAATTACATTTGTAACGTGATAAGACAATAAGACTATTGGACAAATAGAAGTAAAGCGAAAAGATTTACAAACCCAATTTAAGTTATTCGCTGGTAATACAGAGTTACGCTAGGTCGTTAGAAATAACGGCCTTTTCCTTTTGTATTCATTCAGTTGAATTTAAATCAATCTTTTGTAATCTTCAAATATTTTAACCATTGAAGGTTACTAACCATCATGTTATATAAATGATTATTGTCAATTATATTTATTTGGTAAATATTATAATATAGATATAATATGCAGTAATACAGATAGATGAATTGAATATTTCTGTTTTGTGGAAATATTCAATCGCCATTTTGTTATCGATTTACATATGTAAGACAATTTATTAAGCAAAATTTACATTTGTGCACTGTTTTAATTAAGCATTTTCCTGTTTGCAAGAATGAAAAATACTTCAATAATAAATGTTGAATTTTCCTATTTAATCTTAATTGTTATTCATTATTAAAATCAGTAAACAAAATACTGAACAGTAATTTTTATCTTTGTACGCAAATTATTTATTTATGAATAAAAAGGAAGTTAGAAATTTAGTAGTTATAGAAAACACCGCATTAAACACTACTAACTTTTTAATCAGTTTAAATTCTTCTGAACCATTACCAATATTATTGCCTGGGCAGTTTGTTAATATCGAGATCAAGGATTCAAGCGAAATTTTCTTAAGACGCCCTTTTTCTGTTTTTGATGTTAATTACGATCAAAATACATTATCGATAATTGTTAAAATTCTCGGAAGAGGTTCAAAAAAGTTAACAGAAATACGGGTAGGGGAATCATTAAGCATTGTTTTTCCTTTAGGGAAAGGATTTACATTTCCCAAAAGCGAAGATAAGGTTTTGCTTGTAGGCGGTGGTAGTGGAGTTGCACCAATGTTGTTTCTGGCGAAAGAATCAGGTTTAATTAAAGAAAATGTAAGTTTATTATTGGGAGCTAAAACTATAGAAGATCATGTAAATGTGGATGAGTATGCAAAATATGGAAACCTGTATTTTACAACAGAAAACGGTTCGTTAGGTGAAAAGGGATTTGTTACCCAACATTCAGTCTTTCAAAATAGGCTTGAGAATTACGATAAAATTTATGCATGCGGTCCGGACGCGATGATGAAGGCAATTGCAAAGGAAGCTAAAAAGGCAAATGTATTTTGCGAGGTATCGCTCGAAAACCTTATGGCTTGTGGTTTTGGTGTTTGTTTGTGCTGTATTGAACCGACTATTAAAGGTAATCTATGTGTTTGTACTGAAGGACCTGTTTTTAATATCAACGATTTGAAATGGTAGATCTAAAAGTAAATATAAAAGGACTGGAATTTAAAAAATCCGGTAATGACTGCTTCCGGTACTTCTGGTTTTGCCGAAGAATTGAATGATTTTATGACGTTGCTAAATTAGGAGCAATTTTATTAAAAGGCCTGACCTTAAAAAACCGCGATGGGAATGCGTGAATGAACTCAGCCATATTTCAGCCGTTGAGTTAAATATTTCATGTCCAAATGTAAAAGAAGGCGGAATGTCGTTTGGGATAAGTTGCCCCAGTGCTGAAGCTGTAACAAGAGAAGTCAGGAAAGTTTGCAGTAAACATTTAATGGTGAAATTATCACCCAATGTTACTGATATTACTGAAATAGCCAGAGCAGTGGAAGGACAGGGTGCTGATAGCGTATCGCTTGTAAATACTTTTCTCGGAATGGCTATAGATTCAGAAAAAAGAATTCCTTTACTTTCGACAATAACCGGTGGATTATCAGGTCCTGCAATAAAACCAATTGCATTGCGAATGGTATGGCAGGTATATAATGCAGTTAAAATTCCGGTAATTGGAATGGGCGGTATTATGAATGCTGCGGATGCCATTGAATTTATGTTAGCGGGAGCTTCCGCTGTACAAGTATGTACAGCTATTTTTAAAGATCCATTTATTCCGCTTCAAATAATTGATGGTATCGAAGATTACCTGATTCGACATAAGTTGCAATCTGTTAATGATTTAGTTGGTGATTTACAAATGTAATCAAATATTATTAAACCAATTATGTAATTTAACTGTCTAAATTTGAGCATAAACTACTGTTCAATTAAAATTTCAAAAATATCAAGATAAAAAAATAGAATAACGTATATTGTAAAAACAGAATAAAAAAAAGAAAATTGCAATGTGAACATTTCAATTTTCGGCTTGTTGTATAATGCGTAAATTACAATTAATTAAAAAAACAGTTCAATATCATGTCAAATTTTCAAATTGTAATGCCCAAACTTGGCGAAAGTATTCAGGAAGGCACAATAACCAAATGGTTTGTAAAAGAAGGAGATACAGTTGAAGAAGATACAATTCTTTTTGAAGTTGCAACCGATAAAGTGGATTCTGAAATTCCATCGCCAGTTGATGGTATAATAACAAAAATAATGTTCCCTGAAAATAGTTTGGTTCCGGTTGGGGAAGTCCTGGCTATTATTAATATGGGAGGGGATGAAAGTTCAACTGAAGAAAAAACTGAAAAATCAGAGGAAAAAAATATTGAAGCGGAAAAAACTTCTTCTTCAAAATCAGAGAGCAAAAAGGATGAAGAAGAAAAACAACTGACTTGAACTAATGAAGAAAAAATGTTGAAATTACCCGTGAATCTTCATCACGTTTTTATTCCCCTTTGGTCAGGAACATAGCAAAACAGGAAAATATATCATTGGAAGAGCTTGAAAACATTAAAGGTTCAGGACAAACGAAAGAGTTCAAAAAAATGATATTCTTGAATATATTCAAAACAGGAAAAGCGGAAAATCAACCCCAGAAAGTAAAACGGAAAGTGCAACTACAAGCCAGAAAAATAATAACTCCACCAGCGGTTTCGATTGGCTCAGGCGACCAAATTATCGAAATGGACAGGGTTCGAAAACTTATTGCCGACCACATGGTTATGTCGAAACAAGTTTTCCTCATGTTACCGCTGTTGTTGAGGCAGATGTTACCGAATTGGTTATCTGGAGAAACAAAAATAAAGAAGCTTTTGAAAAGAAATATGGAGAAAAGATAACGTTCATGCCTATTTTCACAGAAGCAGTTGCTGCTGCACTTGCAGAATTTCCAATGTTGAATTCTTCGGTTGATGGCGATAGGATAATTCTTAAAAAAGATATAAACATTGGTATTGCTGTTGCCAAACCTGATGGAAACCTGATTGTTCCGGTTATAAAAAATGCCGAACAAAAAAATTTAGTTGGGATTACAAAAGACTTGAACCGATTGGCAAATGCAGCGCGTAACAATAAATTGGCAATCGAAGAAATACAGGGCGGAACTTTTACCATTACAAATTTTGGCTCTTTCCGTAATTTAATCGGAACGCCTATTATTAATCAGCCACAAGTTGCAATATTGGCCACTGGAAGCATTGAGAAAAAACCGGCAGTTCTGGAAACTCCAACAGGCGACGTTATTGCCATTCGTCATTTAATGTTCCTGTCATTGTCATATGACCACAGAATTGTTGACGGTGCTTTAGGTGGTGCATTTTTACGAAAGATTGCCGACAACCTTGAACAATTTGACATAAATCGGTTAGTTTAAAAATTAGAAAAGAACATGAATATGAATGAATTGGAAATACCCAAAATTTATTCCATTAAAAAGACGGACAAGGAAACATTAAAAAAATGGTTTTATTTAATGACTCTTGGACGCTTAATCGATGATAAAGCCCCAAATTATTTAAAACAGGCTATCGGTTGGTCGTATCACGCACCTTATGCAGGACATGATGGAATACAGTTGGCTGTTGGTCAGCATTTTGAAAAAAAAGATCATATTTTTCTTTATTACCGCGAAATGCTGACTGCAATGTCATGTGGATTAACTGCAGAGGAGATTATCTTAAATGGCATTTCAAAAGCAACAGAACCTTCGGGTGCGGGTCGTCACATGTCGAACCATTTTGCCAAACCTGAATGGAATATCCACACTGTTTCATCGTCAACTGGAAATCACACACTTCATGCAGTTGGAGTCGCAAGAGCAATTAAATACTATGGCGAAAAAGCTGTTGCAATTAGCGGTCAGGGAGAATCATCAGTAAGTGAGGGATATGTTTATGAAGCATTTAATGGAGCCGATAAGGAACAACTTCCGGTGATATTCGTGATTCAGGATAATGGTTATGGGATTTCGGTTCCTAAAAAAGACCAAACTGCCAATCGAAAAGTGGCTAATAACTTTACAGGATTCAAAAATACAAGAATTATACATTGCAATGGTAAGGATGTTTTTGATTCGATGAATGCGATGGCCGAAGCCAAACGTTTTGCTTTGGAAGAATCAAAACCTGTACTTTTGCAGGCTAATTGCGTGCGGATGCACTCCCATTCAAATTCAGACGACCACCTTTGTACCGAAATCAGTTGGAAAGGAATTATGTAATGGATTATGATCCACTTGCAAAATTTGGGAGGATGCTTGTAAAATATGACCGATTTACTGAAGAAGAATTACTTGAAATTGAAAACAGCGCAAAAGCTGAATTAAAAACAGCTCACAAAGCCGCTTTAAGTGCCCCTGATCCTGATCCTGAATCAATCTACGATTTTGTAATCCCCGAAGCTTATCGATCTGAAAAATACCCTGAAGGATTGCACAATGAAGAAGGTGAAAAGAAAAAATTGATTACCGGACTAAATGAAACACTGAAAGCCGAATTCCGCTATAATCCAGATACTTTTATTTGGGGACAGGATATGGCCAACAAAGATAAAGGTGGGATATTCAACGTGTCAAAAGGATTGCAGCAGGAATTTGGAAAAAAGCGGGTGTTCAATGCACCAATTGCTGAAGATTTTATCATGGGAACTGCTAACGGGATGTCGAGATACAACGATAAAATACGCGTTGTAGTTGAAGGGGCTGAGTTTGCCGATTATTTTTGGCCGGCAATGGAACAATATGTAGATACAAGCCATGATTACTGGCGCTCAAATGGTAAATTCTCTCCAAATATTGTAATTCGATTAGCTTCGGGTGGATATATTGGAGGAGGGATGTACCATTCTCAAAATATCGAAGGTTCATTAGCTGCCATCCCGGGGGTTCGAATTGTTTACCCCTCATTTGCCGACGATGCAGCTGGATTATTGCGTACTGCAATTCGTTCAAGGGATTGACCAATGTTTATGGAACCAAAAGCTTTGTACCAGGATCCGAAAGCGGCAACTGTTATTCCTGATGATTTTGAAGTACCGTTCGGAAAAGCAAGAATCAGAAAAGGAAGGCAGCGATTTAACATTGCTTACATACGGAAACACAACTCATTTAAGTATTGAAGCCGCCAATCGGCTCGAAAAAGAAGGTGCAAGTGTTGAAGTGATTGATTTAAGGAGCTTAATTCCATTGGATGAAGAAACCATTCTTAAATCGATTCAAAAAACAAACAAAGTATTAATTGTACATGAAGATAAAGTTTTTGGTGGTTTTGGCGGCGAATTAAGTGCTATTATCACTGAAAAGGCTTTCAAATGGCTTGATGCACCTATAAAAGAGTTGGTTCGCCTTTCACCCCGGTTGGATTTAACCGTATATTGGAAAGGGCGATTTTACCAAACGCAGAGCGGATTTATACAACAGCAAAAGAATTATTGGAATATTAAATAAACAAAACCGAAATGAGCAAAACAGTTATTATTTATAGTTTTCACACACAAAAATCAAAAAAGGTTGCTGAAAAAGTAATTGAAGTTTTTGGTAAAGATGATATAACGGCAATTAATGCGGAAGAACTTACTGCAAAGGATTTCGAAGAAAATAGCAATTTCATACTTAGTGCTCCAACTTGGTTTGATGGAGAATTACCCAATTACTGGGACGAATTTGTTCCTGAACTGGAAGAAATGGATCTCAAGAACAAAACTTTCGCCGTTTTCGGACTTGGCGATCAAAAGGGGTATCCAGAAAATTTTTGTGATGCCATTGGGATTTTGGTCGGAATACTTGAAAATTGCGGGGCAAAAATCATAGGTAAAATACCTGCTGAAGGTTACACTTTCGAATCTTCGAAGGCGCAAAGAGGTGATATTTTTGTGGGTTTGCCACTTGATCAGGAAAATCAGGGAAGACTTACAAATGAAAGGGTTACGAAATGGGTTGCCCAATTAAAAAAGGAAATAAAGTAATTTACTGTTTAATTTATTTTTTAAAGAAAGGTTGCTCCTGCTTGGGGCAACCTTTCTTGTTTCTACTTCTTTGTTAAATTTGGATTGTAAAAGTTTAAAGCAGATGAAAAACCGGAAAAAAGCATTTCTTAAGGTACCTCAAATTTTAGGAGGGAGCAAAGTATTTAAAATGTATATCGAGGAAAATTTGGTTTATCCTTCTGAAGCTAAAGAAAAACGAATAGAAGGTATCGTTCATTTAGTTGCAGAAATAGATGATAACGGCAATGTAATTCATGTTGAAATACTGCATGGACTGGGTGGTGGGTGTAACGAAGAAGCAATCCGGTTAATAAACGGTGTTAGGTTTGGTACAGCAAATAACAAGGGAATTCGGTTGAAAACTATAAAACAATTCAGAATAAAATTTCAACTACCAACTGAAAATAAAATAAATTATCAGTTGGTAAGTCAATCAAAAGAAACAAATCAGAAAGAAATGGGCAAGAAATATTCATATACAATTTCGATTACCTAAAACAAAAGAATAATTTATTTTACCACAAACTGTTGATAAACAATTAAATACACATATGTAATCAGATTTGTTTATTGCAACACATTTGTAACTGCCATATTGTCGTGAATATTTAAAGGTTTATATAATTCTACCAAATCAATCACAGTTTGTTGAAAATTCAATATTTTCAGATTTAAAAAATTTTGTTGAAAATATGGCAAGGAAAATAGCTTTGCCTTTTTAGTTCAAATTCTAATTAGCGTATATTTTCTAATGGCAATCAAAATTAACAATGACTGGTTATTATTTATTCGATATTATCGGTCAATTAAAGCAATGTTTAGTTTTCAGATAAGTTTTATTGATTAATTTTGTGCCTTAAAATCAAAAAAAATTGAGAAAATTGTCGGAAACAAGATACATATTCGTTACCGGTGGAGTTACTTCATCGCTTGGGAAAGGAATTTTAGCGTCTTCTTTGGCCAAATTATTACAATCACGGGGTTTTAATGTAACAATCCAAAAACTGGATCCCTACATAAATATAGATCCCGGTACATTAAATCCGTATGAACATGGCGAATGTTTTGTTACGGAAGATGGAGCTGAAACTGATCTTGATTTAGGCCATTATGAAAGGTTTCTGAATGAAGCTACTTCGCAGGCCAACAATGTTACAACTGGCCGGATTTACCAATCGGTAATAAGTAAAGAAAGAAAAGGCGATTACTTGGGGAAAACAGTTCAAATAATTCCACACATTACCGATGAAATAAAACGTCGGATAAAAATTCTTGGTTCCAAAGGAAATTACGACATTGTAATTACTGAAATTGGTGGTACGGTTGGTGATATTGAGTCATTACCATATATTGAATCTGTTCGTCAGCTGAAATGGGAACTTGGCTCAAAAGCAATGGTTATTCATTTAACCTTGGTACCGTATCTTGCAGCAACAGGTGAATTAAAAACCAAACCTACCCAACATTCTGTAAAACAATTACTTGAAGAGGGAGTTCAGCCTGATATTTTGGTTTTGCGTACCGAATATGATATCGATTTATCAGTTCGAGAAAAAGTTGCATTTTTTGTAATGTGGCAATTGAAGCTGTGGTACAATCGATTAATGTTGCACAATTTACGAGGTTCCCTTAAAAATGCTTGAAGAAAAACTTGATTTGACTGTTTTAAAGAAACTTGGTCTTCCGATAAATGATGAAATAGATCTTTCTTTATGGAATGATTTCCTTACAAGACTTAAAAATCCAACTCAAACCATTGAAATCGGACTTGTTGGAAAATATGTGGAATTGCATGATGCATATAAATCTATTGCTGAATCAATTGTACATGCCGGAGCTGAAAACAGCTGCAAAGTAAACATTAATTGGATCCATTCTGAAGACATTAGTAGCAGCAATTATATTGAAAAACTGTCGAATTTAAACGGAATAATTGTTGCACCCGGATTTGGTCACCGTGGAATGAAAGGAAAAATTCTAGCCGCAAGATTCGCACGCGAGAATAATGTTCCTTATCTTGGGATTTGCCTTGGAATGCAGGTTGCGGTTATCGAGTTTGCCAGGAACGTGTTAAATCTGGAAGATGCCGATTCAACTGAAATGTCGCCAAAAACTCCCTATCCGGTGATTGATTTAATGGAGCAGCAAAAAGGTATTACCGATTATGGAGGTACAATGCGCCTTGGCTCTTACGAATGCCGGATTATTGACACCAACTCGAAAGTTTTTAAAGCGTACAATAAACATACTATTCACGAACGGCACAGGAATCGTTACGAGTTTAACGATTCATTCCGTGAAAAATATATCGCTGCCGGAATGATTCCGGTTGGCGTAAATCCCGAAACTGATTTGGTTGAAATCATTGAAATACCTGAACACAAATGGTTTGTTGGTGTCCAGTTTCATCCCGAATACCGCAGTACAGTTTTAAATCCTCACCCTGTGTTTGTAGATTTTATTAAAAATTCGTTAGTTCAATAAATTAAAATGGATAAAAAATCGATAATTGGAATTGTCCTTATTTTCGCGATTTTGGTTGTTTTCTCGATAATTAATCAACCTTCGAAAGAAGAAATTGAAGCCACCAAGCACCGGAGAGATTCTTTGGCATTGGTAGAAAAACAAAAGGAATTGTTGTTGCAACAACAAATTGAACAGCAAGCCGGAATAAAAGATTCTACATTTGAATCCGATTCAATAAACACTGAAAACCAGTTAAAAAAACACAGATCAATTTGGTGTTTTTGGATCTGCAGCACTTGGTAATGAGGATTTTTATACACTCGAAAACAATTTAATGAAGATTACTTTCTCTAACAAAGGAGGAAGGATTTATTCAGTAGAATTAAAAAATTACCAAACAAACGATTCACTGCCACTTATTTTATTCGATGGCCCGAAAACTCAGTTTGGATTGAATTTCTTTGCCCAAAACAGAAGTATAAAAACTCAGGAACTTTATTTTTCGCCGGTTGTGGATAGAAAAGCAACTGTTGTAAGCGGTCCGGAAGTAAAAATAGGTAATGAAGGTAAAATCAAATTCAATAAAGAAAATCCGGGTGGAAAAGAAACTGTTTCGTTTCGATTGGAAGTTGCGCCCGGTAGTTTTATCGAATACGATTACACGCTTGAATACAACTCCTTTCTTGTCGATTTCGACGTGCAAATGAAAGGGATGAACCAATATGTTGCTACAAATCAATCGTACCTTAATTTTAGTTTAGTCGTATGATGTTCCGCGCCAGGAACGGAAATCACAATTTGGGGAAGATTCTTACACAAATATCACGTACAAATTTTTTGAAGATGAAGTTGATAACCTGGCAAAAAATAAATCAGATGAAGAAAATCTGACAACAAAAATAAAATGGATCGGGTTTAAACAGTTATTTTTTAATTCTACGATTATTTCAGATGAATCCTTTGCAAATGCACAAATCCGTCAAAATAAGACAGAGGATGATCCCAGATATCTGGCCAATTTCTCTGCTGATATTTCACTTCCGTATGAAGGAAAACCCAACGAAACAGTTGGAATGCAATTCTATTTTGGGCCGAATCATTATCAAACTTTAAAGCAGTATGATATCAGTTTGGAAAGCCTTGTTTATTTGGGTTATCCGGTTGTTCGGGAAGTCAACAGATTTGTAATTATCCCTATTTTCAATTTCCTGCGAAAATATATTGATAATTTTGGGATCATAATTTTGTTGCTTACAATCTTCATCAAAACCGTGTTATTTCCATTTACTTACAAGTCATACATGTCACAGGCAAAAATGCGTGTTTTAAAGCCTGAAATTGATGAGTTAAGCGCAAAATACGGCCCTGATAAAATGATGGAAAAACAACAGGCAACAATGGCTTTGTACAAAAAAGCCGGGGTAAACCCAATGGGCGGTTGTTTGCCAATGTTGTTGCAATTCCCGATTTTGATTGCCATGTTCTTTTTCTTCCCAACTTCAATTGAGTTGCGGCAGGAAAGTTTCCTTTGGGCAACCGACTTATCGACTTACGATTCAATACTAGAACTGCCTTTCAGGATACCCTATTACGGCGCACACGTAAGTTTATTCTGTCTTTTAATGACAATAACCACCATTATTTCAACAAGTATGAACCAGCAGGCAATGAGCAGCAGTTCGATGCCGGGAATGAAAACAATGATGTATTTGATGCCTGTTATGTTCCTGTTTATACTGAATAGTTATTCATCGGGTTTGAGTTATTATTATTTCCTTGCAAACGTAATAACAATCGGTCAAACTTATTTAATCAGGTATTTTGTTGATGAAGATAAAATACATTTACAGTTGCAGGCTAATAAAAAGAAACCGGTACAGAAATCGAATTTCCAAAAACGGTTGGAAGATTTGGCAAAACAGAGAGGGGCAAAATTGCCGGCCAAGAAAAAATAGTATTTAAACACTTATAGATTAGGATTACAAAATTTGTAATCCTTTTTTTTGTTTATATGATTAAATTTTGTGTCATATTAATTTACAGCTTTTTTGCCTTTACAACATTCGGGCAAACTGAAAGAAGATTTTTAATATGGAATAAAAACGAAGTCATAATTCAACCCTGGAAAAACATTTCTTTTAATGTTGCTGAAAATATCCATTACTCGCCAAAACTAAATGCATTAACCCTGCTTTAACAAATTGGGGGATGAATTTTTATACCTCCGAAGAATCATTTATTAAATTGAATGAAGTTGGATTCCACCTGATCAGGTTTTACGAAGGATTATCAATTGTTCAACAACAACATTTCAAACTAAAATTATATTACGCCCTCGAAAAGTATAAGTTATTCGAAAACTGGGGCACATCCGATATTATTGGATTAAATATGGGTTTCCAACTATAAAAAAATCTTTTCATTTTAACTTTAAACCTTTTGAAATTCAACGTGTCCAAAGGTTCGTAAATCTTTTGAAAAATTAAATTTTAAAAATTAATAGAAATGAAAAAATCGGATTCCTTTTAATTGCCCTTATTATGGGAACATTGGTTGGCACTGCTCAAAACTGGCAAAACTCAACCCCTGAAGAAATGGCAAAACGCCAGACAGATCAGATAAAAGAAAAATGTGGTCTGGATAAAGCTCAGGAAAAAAAGGTGTATGACCTGCAGCTTGAATCAAGCAAAAAAATGGCAAAAATGCGCGAAGAAATGCAAGGCGGTGACAGAGATGGCATGCGTGATAAAATGGCAAAAATGCGTGAAGATCAAAACAAGGAAATGAAAAAAATATTAACCGCTGATCAGTATGTCAAATACGAAAAATATTTGGAAGAAAGACGTGCTGCCAGACAACAGGGCGGTGGAAACAGATAGGTTTAGTTTACGGTATAGTAGTTTAGTTTGATTAAGTTGAGGCTTGCATTTTGCAAGCCTTTTCTTTTTTGACGAAGCTGGATTTATGCTTTTAAAAACCTAAAGCTCATATTCTATAAGTCAATAATAGTTTTAAAAATTTGTACCTCTACATCTCCGGAAAATTCTTTTCATCAACTTCCCGCATCATTTCATAAACATTTCTGAAAAGCCTCTCAACATTAGGTTTCGAAAAATATTCGCCATCAATTCCATAAGCAGGACGGTGTTCCATTGCCGAAAGGGCACGTGGTGCAGTATCGAGGTAGTTGAAAGCTTTTTGTTCGTCAATAACTTTTTGCATCATATAAGCGGTGGCTCCGCCCGGAACATCTTCATCCATAAAAATTACTTTCCCTGTTTTTTTAACAGATTCTAAAATGGTATGATTGATATCGAAAGGCAAAAGTGTTTGAACATCGATAACCTCGACAGAAATATTTTTAAACCTTGCAAGCAAACGGGCGGCTTTTATTGCGTGATGCGAATTCCAGCCATAGGTAACAATTGTTACGTCGTTTCCTTCGCGAAGAACTTCAGGTACACCAAGCGGAATTCTGTATTCGCCTATATTTAATGGCATTTTTTCCTTTACATTGTATCCTTTCAAAGGTTCGTTTACCAATGCCGGATCATTGCCTTCCAGCAATGTATTGTAAAATCCTGCTGCCTGTGTCATATTTCGTGGTACACATAAGTACATTCCACGAATCGATCCAAGTAACATTTGCATAGGCGAACCCGCATGCCAAATACCCTGTAATTGGTGTCCTCGCGTGCGAACAATAATGGGTGCAGCCTGTTTTCCTTTGGTTCGGTATTGTAAAGTTGAAACATCATCACTCAACTGCGAAAGTGCGTAAATTACATAATCTAAATATTGAATTTCGGCAATTGGACGAAAACCGCGCAATGACAATCCAATTCCCTGACCAATAATTGTTGCCTCGCGGATTCCTGCATCTGAAACTCTGTCAATACCATATTTTTTCTGAATACCTTTCATTCCCTGGTTCACATCTCCCAGTTTTCCTGTATCCTGGCCAAAAGTTACAAGAGTTGGATATTTCTCAAATAGTTTGTCAAAATTCTTACTTATGATTTCCGAGCCATTTACATCAAAGTGCGTCATTGCTATATTCCACTGCGATTCCAGCCACTTTTAAGGTTGAATCTGCACCGGATCTGTAAAGTTGATTATTATATGCTACGGCACTTTTTTCTTCAAACCGTTTTATCCAATCTTTTAATTCAAAGCGTTCATTCTGAACTTCTTTTCTAAGATGAATTTTGAGTGAAAGTCCTTTAGCAAAGCTCAAATGAGAACGCCGGGTAAGAAATGTTTTTTGAGTAATTTTATCAAAATCTATTAAACGGTAACTTTGAAGTGTAGTTTTGTTTTCGACTTTAGTAACGATTTGCCTCAGTTCATCCTGTTCTTTTTTGTACCCGCCAACAAAGTCTGACCAGGCTTTTTCCCGTGCATCCTTCGCCCTTTTTTTTGCCTTTTTCTCAATTTCTGAAAGTAATTGTCCATCAGCAAAACCGCTTTCGAGCAACCATTTTTTCATAAGGTTATTGCAATCAAAATCAACTTCCCAATTTAGTCTTTCCCGTGTTTTATAACGTTCGTGCGATCCCGAAGTTGAATGACCAAGTTGTTGCGTAACTTCCTGAATATGAAAAACTGCCGGGATATGTGTTTTTCTTGTTTTCTCAATCCCTTTTTTAAAAAGTTTTACCAATCCCAGGTAATCCCAACCCTTGCCTGTATATATATCAATTCCGTTAGTATTTATTTCTTTCTGAAATCCTTTAAGCGATTCTGAAATGCTTGATTTTGTAGTTTGCATTTCAACCGGCACGCTAATACCAAATCCATCATCATAAACTGCGACTACAACCGGTACCTGCATAACTCCTGCAGCATTTATGGTTTCCCAAAAAACACCTTCTGAAGTACTTGCATCACCAATCATTCCAAACGCCACTTCGTTACCTGTGACATTGTTCTTCAAATATTTTTTTAGATCCGGTTTATTTCGAACAATTTTTGATGCCTGTGCAAGACCCAGTAAACGAGGCATTTGTCCTCCGGTTGATGAAATATCGGAAGCTGAATTGTATTTGGTTAAAAGGTCTTTAATTTCACCATTTTCATCAATATTCTGCGTGCTGAAATGGTTATTGAAGTTACGCCCAACTGTTGATGGGTTAAGTTCGTCATTCGTTTCGCCGTAAATCATCGAAAAAAACTCTTCGGGCCGGAGTAAACCCAAGGCAAGCATAAAAGTCTGGTCACGGTAGTAGCCCGAACGCCAGTCGCCTTTTTGGAATGACTTGGCATATGCTACCTGAGCAACTTCCTTACCATCGCCAAAAATACCAAAATGTGCCCTGCCATTATGTACTTCCCGTCGGCCGAGCAAACTTAACTGGCGGCTCAAACAAACTATGTAATAATCTTCAAGGGCTTCTTTAGCAGAAATTATTGTAGTTGAAATCGATTCTGTTTTTACTAACGACATGCTTTACTATTTCCGACTTTTGTGTCATTTAAACGCTAAAAATAACATTTTTCAATGGGTTTTGTTTAGTTTGAGATTTTGTAGTTTTGAACAGTAAAATCGTGTATCACCTGATATATAAGAGGTAAAAAGCTGAATATAAATGCAATTGATGGGTCATTCGAACTTTGATCCCTCTTTGTTTGCGTTAGTTCTTTTTGGTTTTAGTTCATAAAAATGATTATTAACTTGCGTGCTAAATGGTTTTATTGATTTTTCGTTAATCAGTTTGAATCAAATTTTGATAATATTCATCAAAAATTAGAAAATAGAGTATGAAGTTTGACATTGACGAATTAGAAGAAAAATTCAGTATTGAAGGGGAAGTGGGTTTTGCCGAATTGGAAGAAGACCTGGTTTTTATAATAGTATCGAACAAGTTTGCAGATATGGATATTTGTTTGTATGGTGCGCATATAACTAATTTCAAACCCTATAATACAATGGAAATATTATGGATGAGCCCGGAAAGTAAATTTATCGAAGGTAGTCCGATTCGGGGTGGTATTCCGGTTTGTTTTCCATGGTTTGGCCCGCGTAAAAGCGATTCTTCAAAGCCGCAACACGGTTTTGGTCGTTTAATGATTTGGGATGTTACTGAATCTTCTTCTCTGAAATCCGGTGAAACTTCTGTTAAGTTGCAGCTTTGTTCTTCACCAGAAACAAAAAAATACTGGGATCATGATTTTTGTGCCGAATTGATCGTAATTGTTGGTAAAACACTTAATGTAACATTAAAAGTATCAAATACTTCATCAACAGATTTCGAGTATTCATGCGCACTTCATTCCTATTTTAGTTTATCCTCAATAGAAGAAATCAGCATTGAAGGTTTACAAGACACAAAATATTACAACCAGCTTGAACCAGGCGATTTTATTCAGGAAACTGAGAAACTCGAAATACATAAAGCCGAAACAAGACATTATTACGATACTGAAACAGCATGCATAATCAACGATCCTGTATTTAACAGGAGAATAAGTGTTGACAAATCGGGCAGCAAAATAACAACAGTCTGGAATCCGTGGGAAGAAACCTGCAGAAAAATTGATGATTTGGCTGATGATTCATACCACACATTTGTTTGCATTGAAGCAGTGAACGCATTCAACAATATGATAAAACTTGCTCCGGGCGAAACCCATGAAACTTCAGCAATTATTGGATTGGCAGAGTAGGGGATATTTTAATCTTGTTCAATTGAAATAATTTGTACGATTTTAAGCAACTTAATCTCTGAACCGTTTTAACAGTTCATCATATTCATCTATTCGGCGATCGCGAAGAAATGGCCAGATCCTGCGAACATGTTCAGAACGTGAAAGATTTATTGTAACAATTTCATTTTGTTCTTTTTCTGCTGAAAACTGTTGAATTATTTCACCTTGAGGTCCTGCCACAAAAGAGCTTCCCCAGAAAGTAATTCCGTTTGTAACACCTGAAGGATCAGCTTCAAAACCCGTACGGTTTACACTGATAACAGGCAATCCGTTTGCAACAGCATGTGCGCGTTGCGAAATCATCCAGGCATTTAACTGTCGTTCTTTTTCTTCAGTACTATCTGTGCTTTCCCAACCAATTGCCGTTGGATAAATCAATAAGTCAGCACCTGCCAGTGCCATTAATCGTGCGGCTTCCGGATACCACTGGTCCCAGCAAACAAGAACACCAAGTTTTCCGACAGAAGTTTTTATTGGATTGAATCCCAAATCGCCGGGCGTGAAATAAAATTTTTCATAATATGCCGGATCATCCGGAATATGCATTTTACGGTACTTTCCGGCAATTGTACCATCTTTTTCAAAAACAACTGCAGTGTTGTGATACAGTCCGGCTGTCCGTTTCTCGAAAAGTGAAGTTACAAGAACAACACCGGTTTCATTTGCTACCTGCGAAAATATTTCGGTTGCGGGGCCAGGAATTGTTTCTGCCAAATCGAACATTTCAGTATTTTCGGTTTGACAAAAATAAAGGCTGCTGTGTAATTCCTGAAGTATTACAAGTTCTGCGCCCGCAGCCGCACATTTCCTGATATTAATAATGCTTTTTTCAATGTTTGCAGTTTTATCCGAAACACAAGCCATTTGAATCAATCCTGCTTTTATATTATTCATTTTTAGTAAGAATTTCTTTATTCAATTTTACCTGATCGGGAAATTGCATAGTTACGCAATGCAGCGAACCATGTTGTTCTATCAAAACTCTGCAATTTATACCAATTATTTCTTTTCCGGGAAAACAACCCTGCAGAATTTCCAATGAAGGCTTATCCTGCGGTAGTCCGTATATCGGAACCAAAACTGCTTCATTAATTATCGTAAAATTTGCATAAGTTGCCGGCAAACGATTCCCGTCATAATCATAACAATCATCAGGGAATGGTAGTTCAACCAATTTGTAAGGAGAGCCGTTGAAATTCTTAAAATTCCCGAGTTCCACTTTCATTTTCTGAAGTGCCTCAAAATGCTCGTCATTTTGATTGTTACAACCAGCGTAAGCAATTGTATTTTCATCGCAAAACCTTGCCAGCGTGTCAATATGCGAATCCGTATCATCTCCGGCGAGATAGCCATTTTCGAGCCATAAAATTCTTTCGCAGCCAAAATCGGTTTTAAATACCTGTTCAATTTGTGATTTTGATAAATGTTCGTTTCGGTATTTCGATAATAAACAAGCTGTTGTTGTTAAAACAGTACCTTTCCCATCACTCTCAATAGAGCCACCTTCCAAAACAAAATCTGAAGATATTAAGTCAGCGTTTTTAAAAACTCTTTTTTTGAAGAGCTTTTTTGTAATTTGATTATCCAGTTGCGCATCAAATTTGTTTCCCCAACCATTGAAAATGTAATCATGAATTACGGCTTTGTTATTTTCCAGAACGGTAATTCCGCCATGATCGCGTGTCCATGTATCATTTGATTCAGTATCGGTAAAAAATATATTTTGTGTTGTTTTGAAGTACGATTTAACCCGCTTAATATCATCGCAAACAAGCAGCACATCCTGAAATCGGGCAGCAGTTTCGATTATTTCAGCAAAACATGATGAAACTTCATTCAACAAATAATACCAGTCGCTTTTTGGATGCGGGAAAGTAAGTTGAAGAAATGACTGTTTTTCCCATTCGGCGGGAAGTTTTTTTAATTGATTCATATTACTAATTGGAATTTTGGCAATAAAACACGTGTATTAAAAAATCATAGTGTTTATCTTTATTTTTCTTATTTCAAGATACAAATTTAAGGTACAAAATAGGTGAAATTCTATCGAATATAAAAACATGTCAATTGAGTATAGAAATTCAGATTGCCTGATTAAATCTGAAACTGAACCATTGATTTAGTTGAATTGTTTTGCTAAAACAAACAATAAAAGATAATTATGTCTGTTTTATTTTGAAAATTACTATTTTAGTATTGAATAAACATAAAATTTAAAAATCATGAAAGTAAATCCTTATCTGAATTTCGACGGCCAGGCTGAAGAAGCGTTTATTTTTTACAAGTCTGTTTTTGGTGGCGAATTTACAGGAAACATGAAAATGAAAGATGCCCCGGATGGAGATAAACTCCCGAAAGACGAACAAAACCGTGTAATGCACATATCGTTGCCAATTAGTGAAAATATCCTTTTAATGGCCTCTGACATAATGCCTTCAATGGGACAGAAACTTATTAAAGGGAACAATAACTATATTTCTCTTCATCCCGACAGCAAAGCAGAAGCGGATCGAATATTCAACAGACTTTCGGCAGGTGGCAAAATCGAAATGCCAATGGCAGACCAGTTTTGGGGCGATTACTTTGGGAGTTTCATTGACAAATTTGGTATTAGCTGGATGATAAATTTTAATCCACAATTCTAACAGCAATATATAATTTGTCAAAAATGGAAACAAAAAAAATTACCATTCAGGCAGATATTTCTGCTGATACAAAAAAGGTTTGGGACTATTACATGCTGCCCGAACACATTACAAAATGGAACTTTGCTTCGTCTGATTGGCATTGCCCAAAAGCAGAGAACGATATCAGGGTCGGCGGCAAGTACAGTGCCAGAATGGAGGCCAAAGACGGAAGCTGGGGTTTTGATTTTGAAGCAATTTATGATGCTGTTGTCGAATATCAAAACTTCATTTACACAATGGCAGATGGAAGAAAAGTTACCGTTGATTTTGAAAACAATGGTGATAAAACGAGGGTAATCGTTACTTTTGATGCTGAAACCGAAAACTCAGAAGAACTGCAAAGAAATGGTTGGCAGGCAATTCTTAACAATTTTAAAAGATACACCGAAACTAATTAAAAAAGTATCTAATAGTGAAGCCGGAAACAGAATTAAATAAGGAAGTAACAATTTTTTTAGACAGTTTAAATCATCCACTCAGAAAAGAAATTGAGGCTTTGCGCAATTTAATTTTGAGCTCGAATAATTTACTACAAGAGAATATTAAATGGAACGGGCCAAACTACAGTTGGTGCGACCAGGATAGAATTACAATGCGGATTCAGCCACCAAAACAAATTCAAGTTATTTTCCACAGAGGAGCAAAAAAACTGCAGCAACCACAAAACAGGCTAATTAACGATGAGACAAATTTTTTAAACTGGAAAGAAAATGACAGGGCAGTTGTTTCATTTAAAAGTTTTGATGAAATTGAAAACAGTAAAAACATATTGCAGAAAGTAGTAAGTGACTGGTTGAATGCATCCATGCTTTAATAAAACAGGATGATAATGAATAATAAGTTAGCTGTAACTTTGTCCAGCATATAATTTTAGAACTTAATATGAGATTTTACATTGCATTGTTGCGCGGAATAAACGTTGGGGGAAATAATATAATACCCATGTCAAAACTCAGGGAAATGTGCATTGAATTAGGTTTTGCTGAAGTACGTACATACATTCAAAGTGGCAACATATTGTTCAGGAGCGATTTTTCTGAACAAGAACTTATTGCCAGATTGGAAAAGTCCCTGGAAACCCAGGTTGGGAAACATATTTCAGTAGTTATTCGTTCAGCAAAAGAAATTGAAACAGTTATTTCTAAAAATCCATTTTCAGATTCAAATCCGGCACAGGTAGGCATCTCATTTTTTACTCAATTGGTTTCGGAAAATTATTTAAAAGATTTTGTTAATCCCGGATCTGAGGAAATTGTGGTTTCCGGTCGCGAAATATATATTCACTATCCAAACGGAATGGGACAATCAAAACTCAAACTTCCCAAAATGCAGGAACAGGGAACTGCCCGCAATCTCAACACCGTTCGAAAACTTGTGGAAATGAGCAGGGAGAATGATTTTTGAATTCAAAAATCAAGCTTTTGTTTTAAATCTTACTTTATATCCCTTGTAAAATATTTCAATTTGCACTAAACCGGTTTATTTATTAGTATTTGAATTACAGATAAATAGATTTGGAAAATTATTTATTCAATTTCACTTGACTTGAATTAAATTAATTCGGATATTTAAATCTTTATCTGTAAAGATTCAAAAATATCCTGCTGTTATTGATTTTCATTTAATTCTAAAACCAAACGTGACAATATGATAATCGTAATTTCTTAGTAGATTTTATATCAGAATTGAGAATTCAAATAAAAAAGGGTTTTGATGTTCTGAGGTAATTTAAATACGATTTCTACAGAGTATAAACGGTGCATTTAAACCATGAATAACTTAAAAAGTGAATCAAAACAAATATGCATATAAAGCTTTTATTTCATATGCCCGGGATCCGGACAAGCCAATTGCAAAAATGCTTGAGGATAAAATTGAGCGATTTGGAATTAACTGGCATCGCATGGGAAAACAAAAGCTGTTTATTTTTCGGGATATTACGGGTTTGGTTCCTGATAAAAGTTTACCACATAAAATTGAAAGCGCATTAAACAATTCAGAGTTTTTAATTATCCTGGTGCAGGAAAAGTTTTCCCGTCCTGACTTTAGTTGGGTAAATATTGAAGCAGAAAATTTTATCAAAAGTTGTATAGAACGTGGTGATGACCCTGCAGATTTTATTATTTTAGTAGTTACAAAAGGAGATATCGAGTGGGACAGGGCTAAGAACCAATGGGATTTCAATATAACAAATGTTCTTCCCCAAAGCCTTCGAAATATTTTTAAACATGAACCAATTTATGCCGATTTAAGACCCCTGCATGATAAATTAGCAACAAAGAGTCTTAAAAATCAGGTTTTTAGAGATACGATTATTGCAATTGTTGCAAAACTGCTGTATAAAAAGCCAAGTGAAATACAAAATCAAATTATAAGGTTACAAAGGTATGCCATTGGGTTTATCGCCATAATATTGGTATTTATTTCAGTTCTTTCAGTTTTTGCCTTAATTCAAAAAGAAAAAGCAGTTGAAAATGAAAAGGAGGCAAAAAGGCAAGAGCAAATTGCGGTTGAAAACGAAACTGAAGCTAAAAAACAAAAAAATATTGCGGTTGAAAATGCAGATGAAGCAAAAAGACAAGAATTAAAAGCAGTTGAAAATGCAGAAGAAGCAAAAAGGCAAGAAAAAATTGCAGTTGTAAACGAAACTGAAGCAAAAAAACAAAAAAAAACATTGCAGTTGAAAACGAAGAAGAAGCCCAGAAGCAAAAAGTATTGCAATTAATAACGCTAATGAGGCAAAAAGACAGGAAACTATAGCTATCACCGAAAAAGCAAAAACCGATACAATCAATAAATTGATAGAAGCAGAAAATTTAGCATTGAAATCGTTGGATTTTTTCAAGTCATTGGATGACACATTGGTTAGAAACAGTTCCACAGAAATAGATTCATCAGCAAGGAATTATAGCGATAGTATCAGTAAAGCATTTACTTTATTTAATAAATATGATGGAATTCAAAAAGAGGTTCATCGAAACAAACTTGAACCATTATACACTTCAAGTATAAAATCTTTTATATTTTCTTCCCAAAGCAAATTTAAGTTAGACACTTTGTTTGACATGATTTATCAAACTCCTGAAGATAAAACTGTTGTATTTAATTTGAACGGTCAGGTGTTTGATATAGAGAGTAAAAAACGTGTTAATTATTCTATCAAAAATTTTGTAGAAGCTACTCCTGTTTTCGGCACAAATCTCATTTTATTTTCAGACTACAATAAGAATATCAATCTGTTAGACATGAATAAAGAAAAATCTTATCAGATTGAAATTCCAAAATTGATGGAGAAGGATGTTATAACAAGGGCATTTAATGAAAATAGCAACACACTAATACTGAATTCAAAAAAAGGAGCAACCTATGAAATTCAATTCAAAGAAAATCAGAAAACATACTTTCCTCAACTTGTAAGCAATAAATCAAAATTAATTACAAATGAACGTGGGAAAATTTATAACATAAACTATTACGATGGAGAATTGAGAATTGCATCGAATGCGGATACCACAAAAATAAAAGTCAGCGCCTACGGAACAGATGATTACAATGGCAGTTTATTCTGGGGAAACTCTGCCGGTGAAGTTAAAGAGCGCAAGCTTTTCGAAAAGAATCAGGAATACACAATTGCTTCGATGAAAGATAGAATTAACAAAATTTTATTCGATCAAAAAAATCAAATATTAATTGTTCAAGTGGGAGCCAACCAGGTTGCAATGTTTTATAAAATGGAATGGGGATTCACAAAAATTTATCAGGAAACAATTGGAAAAAGGATAAATGATATTTGCCTGGGAAAAAATGGACTTGTTTACGTTTTATACGACAGAAACAGATTGGTTTATTGGCCAGCCCAGAGCATTCTATCACAGTTACAACCGGAAAGAATAGCAAATCAGTAGATTATGATTATTCAAAGATGTTACATATGTTGTTTAGGTATTTTACTTTCTCTTTCTGTTCTTGGACAAGATGATAACAAAATCATTCTGGAAAATGCCCAAAAAGAATATGAAAAAGGCAATTATGAAAGAAGTTTGGACTATTTGAAATCCATTTCAGATTTTGAGTTAACAGATGATTATTTAGAAGTTAAAAGGCGATGGCTTTTAGCTGAAAACTATATTGAATTAAGTCGTCCGGAAGAAGTGATTTTAAATAATCTGGATTCCATACTATTAATTGATCCTCTTTTCAGCAAGGAAAAGTACAATTTAGAGATTTCAAGCAGAATGGAAAGTCGTTTATTTACGATCGATGTTTACCCTAATTGGGTTCTTAATGTGCATGTGTCAAGAGATTTAATGATTCCCGTAATAAATAAAGAGCCTTATATCTGCGCTGAATGTGTCGAATCTGACAACTATTCTTTTTCAGAGATGGGTTCGAATTTAAATGTTAATCTGGCTTACTTTTTAAAAACCGAAACGGAATAGAAGCAGGAATCGGTTATGCAACAGCCAATTATTCGAGAACCATCAAAAGTATGAGCAGTAGTGATAAATATTCAGTGCAATATAATGAGAGATTGCAGTTTATTGATCTTCCTGTCAGATATATAATTGCGTTTAACAAATGGAACATAAGGATAACCTTATTCAGTCAAATGCCAAAGTTTATCATTCCGGTGTGAAAATCCAGCAAGTATATTCTTTGGATGATTTACAAAAAATCAGAAACAGGAATCTTGCCTATCTGGGTTTTGGAATAGACAGGAAAATATATCCATCTAAAGATAAAACTTTATGGTATTTATCCCTGAGTTTAAATGCTCAAATGGGCTTGAATTCTTTTATATCAAAGGAAAACAGACTGTCGGATATTGATTTTATTTCGGATTCATATTACACCGATGATGTGATAAATATGGCTATGATAGGTTTGGGATTACGGTTTAATTATAACGCAAATTATAAAATTCATTAATGAAACAAGCATTTATAATATTATTGGTTGTTATTTGTTTTGCAGGATGCAACAATGATGAGTTTTCAAATGATGTTTCATCTTTTAACAGCTTAAAGATTTATGATTTTGATGTTCAAAGAGTAAAGAAAATACACAATCTTTTTGCGTTGATAGACACTTCAGCAATATTGTTTTTGAATGAAGATGGTGACAAAGCGTTTGACATCAGTAATAGTGTTTATAAAAAGAAAGAAACAATATATTTTAAGTTCACTGATGTAGTTGCCGGGTCAAATAACCAAATTTTTATAATAGGAGCAGAAATTCTGAAGGACAGCACCTTTCAAATTTACGTGTTTAAAGTAAATGAGAATGGGCAAAACATTTGGCCTAACCCAGTTAAAATTGTTATAACTGATGATTTTGATTATGAACTTTATGAAAAGGATCAAATTATCAAGGTGTATTTCTTTATTTCTGAAAACGGATATGCTTTAGGAACTTTTAGTAATAATAAGTTATTTCTTGTAGTAAATTATCAGTCGGTTAAAAGCTTTAAATGGTACTATAAGCTTATTGCTCTCGATGAAGCCGGTTCTGTGTTAAAGGAAAGCTTGCCGATGCAGGAAAGCCACCCTGAGATATGGAATTATATGATTGAATCTCTTCCTAACGGAAATTTGCTTACATCACTTGCAGTGGGTTCCGGAGCAACCATTCATCAATTTGATTCCAATACATTGGAATTAAAACAGACCTCCATAATTCTGGCCAGTGATATTCAGGCCAGGCTGCCAATATTTACAAATATGTTGCATTTAAATAGTGAAGAGGTAATTTTTACGGGTCATGCCAACAAAGAAGATAATCTGATCGTTGGTGGTAATTTCGATGCGTTTCTTATAAAATATAACACCACTAAAAATAGTATTACAGATACGTTGTTAAGTGGTGCAAATAACAGTTATGAATTAACCTTTCATTCTTTTATTGATGAAGATGGAACTATCAGATGCATTGGAACTAAAAGAGAAGACCTGTTTATATCTCATGGACCAAATTCCAGTCTTTACGAAATTAATTTTAATCTCAACTCTAAACTCAATGATTCCTTATATATTATTCAAAATAAGGGATATGAAGGACTATATTTTGAGCTTGTTGGAAATTCTGGCTTGCTGAGAATTCTCGGTAGTAAACTGGATGTTTCGGGGAACCAAAATAAACAAGCATTTTTCACAATCCTAAAACCTTAGATCATGTTTTCAAAACTACTAATTCCAACTTTAATTTATTTTTTTGCTTTTAGCTTCGGACTTAGTGTTGCCGGACAAGACACAATTCCTCCAACCATAACTTTTGATTCGTCATGGTTTGATGAAATGAATAATAATCCGCACAATGATAAAAGATATTATTTAAGTAACGATACATTAGAAATTAGACTTTCATGTAGTTATTCATTTCCCCAAGACTACTATTTTCAGCTTGAGAATGCGATAATCGAAGACAATTCAGGAGTCTTTAGCGATACTATAATTTTGGATGATATTATATATGATGATTATGGATACGGCACAGTATTTCAAACAATAATTGCTGAGGACATTGCTGGAAATAGTTCAAAATTTGTAATTAAATCGACAATTGGAGGTATACCTAATTATGTTTTAATAGGTTTTGACGTTGGTGGTATTCCAGATAACTATGATGAAGTAGCCAATACTTTGAAATATACAGATTTTGAATTTTGCAAAGATGAAATTATTGAAATAGCAGCATTGTATTTATCAAATGAATGTACAGGTTACACAAAAATTGATTGGTATATAAACGATGAGCTGGTATCGTCAGATACAAACCGGATTTCTATAGATTTAAGTAAGCAAAAAGATCATATTAAGGTTGAAGCCGAGGCTAATTTTAGCAATACGAATCTGAGTGATAGAATAGGTATCGATATTCAAAAAACAGTAACTTTTACAGAAATACAAAACCCAACCTGTTCAAATTCTGCAAATGGAAGTATAAAATTAGATCCGGGAATAATACAGTTTGCGGAATGGGGACATAGTAATTCAAATGCAACATATTTGGATTCTCTTGTAGCAGGTACCTATTATGTTACTTATTATTCTGATAATCAGTTTAATGTGTGTAAATTTCACGACACGATCACATTAGTACCCGAGAATATTCTTGATTTTACTGTTTCTGACACAATCATTGATTTAAATCAAAAAGACTTCATTACTATTAACAATATTTCAACTACTGCCGGAGATTATTTTTGGCAAATTGGAGATAGTTCCTTCATTAACAATTCAATTAAATTTGATTATTATTTCAAATCTTCCGGAAACTATGAAATTAAACTTACCGACAACAGCAGTATTTGCAATGATGTGATTTACAAAAATATTTTAGTGGAAGGTAATATTCCTGTGTTGGACACAATTCCTCCCACAATTACAATATATGTTAATAGGAAGGGGGGAGATTTTTTTGATAATTATATTTCTTCCGGTAAAGGTAAAGATACTTTAGAAATTAGGTTTTCATGTCTTTATTCATTTCCAGGAGAGTACGGACTATATAACGTGAATATTGAAGATGACTCGGAAGTTTTAATAAGCAATATCGGTGTGAATAAAGTTATACGTGATACTATTAATGGATTTGAAACAGGATATGGTTCGGTCATTCAAACAATATATGCAGAAGACATTTATGGTAACATCTCTGAGTTAATAATTAAATTTACAATCGGGGATATATATAGTTTTGATTTTGACGCAATGAAAGTGGGCGATATCGAAGTATTTTATGATTACAGCACGAATTCTTTATCGCAAACGGATTTTGAATTTTGTGAAACTCAAGATCTTGAAGTTGAAGTGCTTTATAATAAAAACGGTTGTACAGGTAATTCAAAAATTGATTGGTATAAAAACGATGTTCTGGCTTTAAAAAACGATGAAAAAATTTCTATTTATTTAGATACCGAAGCTGAAGAAATTGAGCTTGCTGCAGAAGCAAATTTTAATAATTTAAACTTTCAGGACAGAGTTAAACTAAATATTCGCAAAATAACCAAAGATTCATTGGTAAAAGTTATCAATCCAACTTGTTCAAATTCAACTGACGGGATTATTAGATTTGATTCAAATGTAATTGTTGTTTCTTCATTGAAATATAATGGTTTAGACATAACATTTGATTCAAAGTATAATAATTTAAATGAATTATACTTCGATATTCTTGAGGCAGGCACATATTATGTTACTTATTATTACGAATCACCTTTTATGAACACCGGAGGTTGCCAATATATAGACACCATTACCCTGAATCCCGGGAATATTCTTGATTTTGTTGTTTCTGATTCAATTATTGATTTAAGTAAGAGTGAAAAATTAAAAATTAGCAATCTTTCAAATAACGGTGGAGAATTTTTGTGGCAAATACGTGATAGTATATTTATTAATAATGAAAATGAATTTGATTATGTTTTCAATTCGCCGGGGAATTATGAAATTAAACTTACTGATAACAGCGGATTTTGCAATGATACAATTGTTAAGAACATTTTAGTTGAAGGTACTACTTCAGTGATTAACAACCTGGTTTCTTCGATTAGAAT